>NZ_JBIBKK010000034.1:0-103774 GCF_042959105.1 Streptomyces sp. NPDC007917 | reverse complement strand
AGCCTGCGCGTCGACCGACGCACCTACAAGGCCACCATCAGCATCGACGTCCTGTTGACAGAGCCGATCAGCCCGTAACTTCATGGCCTTGCCCTAAAGGCAGCCACCTGCCGTTTGCGCACGGCGATCCACGCCCTCCCGCCGCACTGGTCGAACGCGACGGCCGCCGGCATGGATTCACGCTTCCGGCCGGGTGCGTCGGGCGTAGGCGCGGGCGGCGCGGACGCGGTCGCCGCAGCGGGTGGAGCACCATTGGCGGCGCCCGTGGCGCAGCAGGTAGCGGTTGCAGGGGGCGGAGCCGCAGTTGGTGAGGCGGTCGGCGTCGGGGCCGGTGAGGAGGTCGGCCGCGTTGGCCGCGAGGGTCGCGAGGGCGCGGTCGAGGATCTCGTTGGTGGGGCACGGGGCCGCGCGGTAGGGGCCGTTCTTCTCGTCCCAGTACAGCAGCGCGGCCGTGGGAGCCCTGCTGAGCGCGTCGTTGACGGCGGACAGTGCCGGGGCCAGGGCCGGCAGCCCGGCGACGCGCGCGGCGAACAGTGATCTGAGGTGTTCGCGCAGGGAGCGAAGCTGCGCCGCGCACATCTCCTGCACCCCGGCGTCAGCCGGCGCGAGGCCGTGTTCGGTGAGCCACCGATTCGCGTCCCCGGGGGTGCCGAGGAGATCGGTGAAGTGCCCTCCGGGCAGCGCGACGGCGCTGTTGACGAAGTCGAGGGCGAGGTATTCCTCCGCCCCCGGCGCGGGCGGCGGCACGGATTCGGCGGTCGGGGGCTCGCTCATGACTGTCATGGTACGGCTTGCACTCATCCGTGAGACGCGGCTACCGTCACTCACGGATAAGCCGCTCAATATCCGTGAGGTTTCTATGTCCGGTACCAGTACGACCCCTGAGCAGATCCCCATCCGCGTCCTCGGCGGTCCGACCGCCCTCTTCGACTACGGGGGCCTGCGCTTCCTGACCGACCCGACCTTCGACGAGCCCCGCGACTACCACGTGCCGGGCGGCCGGCTGACCAAGACGGCACCCTCCTCCTCCGCGCCCGCCGATCTCGGCCGCATCGACGTGGTCCTGCTCTCCCACGACGAACACCCCGACAACCTCGACGAATCCGGCCGGGCCCTGCTCGCCGACGTCCCGCTGACCCTGACCACGCCCGGGGGCGGACAGCGACTGGGGGCGGGGGCCAGGGGGCTGGCCGACTGGGAGCCGGTCGAACTGGACCGCCCCGGCGGCGGCACGATCACCGTCACGGGCGTGCCCGCCCTCCACGGGCCCGGTGCGCGCGAGGAAGTCGAACCGGTCACCGGCCAGGTCGTCGGATTCGTCCTGACCGGGGAGGGGCTGCCGACGGTCTACGTCAGCGGCGACAACGCCTCGCTCGGCCTCGTCGAGGAGATCGCCGGACGGTTCGGCCCGGTGGACACCGCCATCCTGTTCGCCGGGGCTCCCCGCTTCTCCGTCCTCTTCGACGGCGCGCTGATCGTCCTCGACAGCGCGCAGACCGCCGAGGCCGCTCGGATCCTGGGCGCCCGCCGGGTGGTTCCCGTCCACTACGACAGCTGGGCGCACTTCACCGAGGGCCGTGACGAACTGGTCGCCGCCTTCACCGCCGCCGGGCTGCTCGACCGCCTGGACCTGGGCGACCGGGGCTGACCGTGCCCAGCGGCCCATGAGCCCCGGAATCAGACGCTGTACCCGCCGTCGACCCCCAGCGCCTGGCCGGTGATGAACCCGGCGCGCTCCGAGGCGAGAAACGCGACCGCCTCCGCGATGTCCTCCGCCCGGCCGAACCGGCGCAGCGGGATGTTGCGCCGGGTGACGGCGAGGGCGTCCTCGTCGAGTTCGCCGGAGCTGATCAGCCTGGCCGCGATCCCGTCCGTGAGCATGCCGGGGGCGACGCAGTTGACGCGGACGCCGTAGCGCCCCTCCTCGGCGGCGAGGGCGCGGGCCACCGCCTCGACCGCTCCTTTCGCGCCCGACGACAGCCCGTCGCGGACCGGGAAGCGGCGGGTGGCGACCGTGGTCACGGCGACGACCGCGCCCCGGCTCCTCCGCAGCGGCGGCAGCGCGGGATGGACGAGGTTGAAGAACGCCACCGCGTCGGCTTCGAGTTGGGCCCGGTACCGAGCGGGTGTGACCTTGCTGAGGTGGGTCATCGGGACGTGCGGCCCGGCCGCGTACACCAGGGTGTGCAGGCCGCCGCTCGCCGCGGCGGTGTCGGTGACGGCCCGCGCGGTGGCCTCCTCGTCGGTGAGGTCCACGCGCAGCGCGTGGACGCGGCGGCCGTACGTCCGCACCTCGTCGGCGAGGGCGTCGGCCGCTTCCCGGTTGGCCCGATAGGTGAAGGCGATGTCGCTGCCGCGCTCCGCGAGGAGCCGGACGACGGCCGCCCCGATGCCACCGGTGCCGCCCGCGACCAGGGCGACGCCCGGCCGGCCGGAGAAGTCGTGCACGGACATGTCTCACAACCCCAGGGACTCGGCGATGATGACCGCGTCCGCGCACAGAGGCGCGATCGGGTACTCCAGCATGTAGCCGTAATCGCCGAAGAGTTGAAGACATCGGTCGGAGGCGGCCGAGACCCGTGGGCGCCGGGCCACGGCAGCCCCTTACGACCGTGTCGGCCAGATCAGCGCCTGGGCGACGATGACCCGCTCACCGTTGAAGGTGACGGCGGGACCTTCGTGCAGTTCGTAGCCGAGACTGATCATCTCGCTCACACGCCGGCAGAACGTGGCGTCGTCCGGTCCGGTCAGGACACGGTAGATGGGCAATCCGTCCGGTGGTGTGCTCATGAGGTGAAGGATCCCAGAAGCGCTCGGCCACCGAGTCGGCGGGCCGACACTCGAGCTGTCGGCAATGAGCTACGCCCGCTCGGAGCGGAGGGCGGCTGCCCGGAGGAGGGCGTCCCGGCACGCGAGGACGGCGGGGTGCCGGCTGCGGCCGCGGCGTACGACGGTGAAGACGCGGCGCGTGCGCTGGCCGCGGGGGAGTCGCCGCAGGGTGACGGTCGGCGGCTGTCCGCTCCAGACGAGGTCGGGGAGGAAGGCCGCGGCGTGTTCCTGCTCGACGAGGCGGAGGTGGAGCAGCAGGTCGGTGGTCTCGAACCGTACGTCGGGTTCGAAGCCGGCGTTGCGGCACAGGGTCATGGCCCAGTGGCGCGCGGCTGTGCCCTCGGGTTCCATCACCCAGGGGTGGTCCGCCAGTGAGCGCAGCGTCGCCATCGGGCCGTTGTCATCCGGGCCGTTGTCATCCGGGCCGTCGGTGTCCGGGCCGTCGGCCGGCTTCGGCAGTGCGAGGTGCAGGGGGTCCTCGAGCAGGTCCTCCTGTTCGAGCTCGGCGGGCCGCGGGTTGGGGTTGCCGGGGTATTCCTCGGCGAGGACGAGGTCGAAGTCACGGGCTTGCAGGGCGGGCAGGGCCTTCTCCGGTTCCATGTGCGTGACATGGACGCGCAGCTGCGGGTGCAGTTCGCGCAGCAGGCTCAGTGCGGTCGGGACCAGGGCCAGGGCGGCCGTCTGGAACGAGGCGATGCGCAGGGTGCCGGTCAGCTCGGCGAGGGAGGTGGCGATATCGGCCTCCGCGCGCTCCAGGCGTTCGAGGACCGCTTCGGTGTGGGCGACCAGAATCTCGGCCTGCTCGGTCAGCCGCACCCGCCGGCCGACCGGTTCCAGCAGCGGGACGCCGACTTCGGCTTCCAGCTGGGAGAGCTGCTGGGAGACGGAAGAGGGAGCGTAGGACAGGGCGGTGGCGACGGCCGCCAGGGTGCCGCGGTGTTTGAGCTCGCGCAGCAGGCGCAGGCGGTGCAGGTCGAACATCGCCCGCTCACGCTCCTCCCGGCCGGCTCTGCTCGCCGTCACGGAGCGACAGCTTTTCTCGGTCGCCGACCAATAGTCGGTTTTTCCGATGAGTATAGGTCGAAAACATTCGCTGGACCGATCCCAGGAGGGTGTCGGACCCTGATCGTGTGCCTGAGAAACTTTCCTCCTCCCGTACGCCGCCGTGGCTTGTGCGGCCCGGTGCCCGTGTCTGGCGGTGTGATCCCGCACCCGCCGAGGTACGGGGCTTCCACGCCGCGCTGGCCGGCTACTCACCCACCCCGCTGACCGAACTTCCCCAGCTGGCCACCGAGTTGGGTGTCGGCCGGGTGTTCGTCAAGGACGAGTCATGCCGTCTGGGGCTGCCCGCCTTCAAGGCGCTGGGCGCGTCCTGGGCGGTCCACCGCGCCCTGGCCGAGCGGGCCGCGAGCGGCCACGCGGCGGGTCCGGTCACCCTGGTGACCGCCACCGACGGCAACCACGGCCGTGCGGTGGCCCGTACGGCACGCCTGCTCGGGCAGCACGCCCACGTCTTCGTCCCGCAGGGTGTGCACGCGCGGGCCGTGGCGGCCATCGTCGCCGAGCAGGCGGAGGTCACCGAGGTCGAGGGGGCGTACGACGAGGCCGTACGCCTGGCGGCCCGGGCGGCCGCCGCGCCGGACGCGGTGCTGGTCCAGGACACCGCCTGGCCGGGCTATGAGCAGATCCCGGGATGGATCGTCGAGGGCTACTCCACCCTCTGCGCCGAGATCGACGAGCAGTTGGCGGCCCAGGGCGTCGACGCCGGGCCCGACCTCGTCTCCATCCCGGTGGGCGTCGGGTCGCTGGCCCAGGCCGTGATCACTCACTACCGCAGCCACCCCTCGGGGCCGGCCCCGGCGCTGCTGTCGGTGGAGCCGGAGGCCGCGGCCTGCGTGCTGGAAAGCCTGACCCGCGGGGAACCCGTCAGCGTCACCACCGGCGAGACCACCATGGCCGGACTGAACTGCGGCACCCCGTCCAGCATCGCCTGGCCCCACCTGCACGGCGGGCTGGACGCCGCTGTCGCCGTCTCCGACGCCGACAGCGGCCAGGCGGCCGCCCGCCTGGCCGCCCTCGGCGTTTCCTCGGGCCCTTGCGGGGCCGCGACACTCGCCGGTCTGCGCGCGGTGCTCACCGGCGCGGGCGCCCTGGAACGCCGTGGCGCGCTGGGGCTCGACGCGACCTCGGTCGTCGTACTGCTGAGCACCGAGGGCGCGGCCGCCAACCCGCACTCCACCACCGACCACTGAGCACGACACCCGAAAGACCCCGCGTTGAACCACCGCTTCACCCTCCCGCCGGGGCTGCCCGCCGCGTGGGCCATGACGACGGCGCGTCCTCGAGACGCCGAAGAGGCGCCTGGTGCTCGGACGGACCACGGGCGTCGTCCTCATCGGCTTCGGGTTCGCGGTCGCGACCTCGGCCGGCCGATCCGCTCCCACCACCACCATTTCCGCCAACCCCCTGGAGACATGCCATGACAAGCCCGAAGATCGCTGTCAACGGTGACCGCCTGTGGCAGTCCCTCATGGACCTCGCCGAGATCGGCGCGTACGACGACGAACGCACCGGCCTGCGCGGCGTCAACCGCCTCGCCCTCACCGACGCCGACGCCGCCGGCCGCCGCCAGGTCATCGCCTGGATGGAGGAGGCCGGACTGGCCGTCCGTATCGACCGGATGGGCAACATCTACGGTCGCCGCGAGGGCACCGACCCGACCGCGGCCCCGGTCCTGACCGGCTCGCACATCGACAGCGTCGCCACCGCCGGCGCCTTCGACGGCTGCCTCGGCGTCCTGGGCGGCATCGAGGTCGTACGGACCCTGAACGAGCGCGGCATCACCACCCGCCGCCCGATCGAGGTCGGGGTCTTCACCGAGGAGGAGGGTGTCCGCTTCGGCACCGACATGCTCGGGAGCGCCGTGGCCGCCGGCCGCCTCACCCTGGAGTACGCCCACGCCCTGACCGACCGCGACGGCCACACCCTCGGCGGCGAACTGGTCCGCACCGGCTTCGCCGGCCCCGCCGGCGTACGCCTCGCCCCGCCCCACGCCTACGTCGAATGCCACATCGAACAGGGCCCCGTCCTCGCCGAGAACGACGTCACGGTCGGTGTGGTCACCGGAGTGCAGGGCATCTCCTGGCAGGAGATCACCATCCACGGCCGCGCCGCCCACGCCGGCACCACCCCCACCCATCTGCGTGCCGACGCCGGCCTCGCCGCCGCCCAGATCATCGTCCACCTGCGGTCCCTGGTCGACTCCGGGGAGTACGGCGATCTGCGCGCCACCGTCGGCCACCTGGTCGTCCACCCGGACCTGACCAACATCGTCCCGGCCCGCGCCGAGATGACCGTCGACCTGCGCAACCCCGACGACGCCCAGATGGCCCGCGCCGAGGAAGCGCTGGCAGCGTTCCTGCGCGAGTTGGAGAACAGCCGGCCGGGCCTGTCGACGGCCACCCGGCGGATGGCGAGGACCGGCTACGTACCCTTCGACGAGGGTGTGCGGAAGGTCATCGCCCAGGCCGCCGACGACCACGGCCTGGAGCACATCTCCCTGCTCTCCGGCGCCGGCCACGACGCCCAGGAGATCGCCGCGCTCTGCCCCACCGCCATGATCTTCGTGCGCGGCGAGTACGACGGCATCAGCCACAATCCCCGCGAGTACTCCACCCCCCAGGCGTGCGCCCACGGCATCGACGTCCTGGCCACCACCCTCCTTCGCCTGGCCGACCAGGACTGACCGCCGACAGCGCCCCGCCGCGGCCCGAGCAGAACACCGGGCCGCACCGCCCACGGCGGCCGGGGCACGGTGCTCGGCGACAGCGCCACCCCCGTATGCCACAGCCACCACCCCGCCCCCGGTCCCCGGGGCGGCATCGGACATGTCGGAAGGCCCCCATGCTCCCCGAGACCCCCTCGACTCCAGCGGCTCCCAATGCCCATGACCCTGACCCCGGACGCCTGCTGGCCGGGCTGATCTCCATCGACTCCGTCAACCCCGCCCTCGTCCCCGGCGGGGCCGGCGAGACCGTCATCGCCGATTTCTGCGGCCAATGGCTGACCGCCCGCGGCTTCGAGGTCCACAGACTGGAAAAGCACCCCGGCCGGCCCTCACTCGTCGCGATCGCCCGCGGCACCGGCGGGGGCCGCTCGCTCATGCTCAACGGCCACCTCGACACCGTCAGCCTCGCCGGTTACGACGGCGACCCGCTCGACCCGCAGATCCGCGACGGCAAGATGCACGGCCGCGGCACCTTCGACATGAAAGGAGGCATCGCCGCCATGATGGTCGCCGCCGCACGCGCCACCGCCCAGGGCCCCCTGCGCGGCGATGTGCTCGTCGCCTGCGTCGCCGACGAGGAGCACGGCAGCCACGGCACCGCGGAGGTGCTGGAGTCCTTCACCGCCGACGCGGCGATCGTCACCGAGCCCAGCCATCTCCAACTGACCCTCGCCCACAAGGGCTTCGCCTGGTTCGATGTGGAGATCGAGGGGCGAGCCGCCCACGGCTCGCGCCCCGACCTGGGCATCGACGCCATCGCCAAGGCCGGCCACTTCCTGGTCGCGCTGGAGCGACTGGGACAGCGGCTCGCGCAGGGCCCGGCCCACCCCCTCCTGGGCGCCGGCACCGTCCACGCCTCCGTCATCCACGGCGGCCAGGAACCCTCCACCTACCCGGCACACTGCCGTATCACCCTGGAACGCCGCACCGTCCCCGGCGAGAGCGCCAAGACCGTCGAGCGGGAGGTGACCGACGTCCTGGACCACCTCGCCGCCACGGTCCCCGACTTCCGCTACCGGCTCACCCCCGGCCTGCACCGCGAGCCCTTCGAGGCCGACCCCGAGGCGCCCATCGTCCGCACCCTCACCCGCCATGCCGAGCGGGCCCTCGGCCACCCGCCTGTCGTACGGGCCGAGCCCTTCTGGACCGACTGCGCCCTTCTGGACCGCGCGGGCATTCCCTGCTTGCTTTTCGGCGTCGACGGCGAGGGCGCCCACGCGGCCACCGAGTACGTCGACCTCGCCTCGCTGGACCGCCTCACCGACATCCTCACCGATACCATCACCGAGTTCTGTTCCTGAGCCCGCCGCCGGCCAGTGGCTCACGCCCATCGGCGCCGGGCGGTGACGGAGAGGACGAGGAGAACCAGCCCGGCGATCGGGGCCAGGGTGAAGGCGGCGGAGGCGCCCAGGCCGTCGGCAGTGCGGCCCGCGAGGGACGCCGCAAGCGCCGAACCGGCGGCGCCGGCGGAGTTGTTCCAGGTGAATGCCTCCGTGAGGACCGTCGCGGGGACGGACTTCTCGGTCAGGACGTTCAGCAGGACGAGCGTGGGCGGCACCGCCGCCTCCGTGACCACCACGGCCGCGCCGAGCCAGAGCGCGGAGGGTGCGAGGGGAAGCAGCAGCCCTGCGCCGGTCAGGTAGGCGGCGGCGATGACGAGTTGGAGATGTGCCGGGGCGCGGTACCGGCGCAGCCCGTACAGCCAGCCGGAGAGCAGCCCGCTGACGCCGGAGGCGGCGATGATCGGCGCGGCGGCCTCGGGCACGCCGTGTCCGGTGGCGAAGGCGCTCACCGAGACGCCCATGGTGCCGAAGTAGAGCCCGATGGCCAGGTTGAGCAGGGCGAGGAGGAGGAAGTCCGCCCGCAGCAGCGTCCGTTCGGAGTGGGGGCCGTTGGTGTGGCCGCGGGCGGGCCGGGGCGCGGTGCGGCGCTGGGCGGCCAGGGCGCCTCCTCCGCCCAGGATCAGGGCCGCGGCGATGGTGCTGGCCAGAGCCGCGTTGCCGGCCGCACCGAGCGCGGTGACCAGGACGGGCCCGAGGAGGAAGGCGGTGGCGTTGGCCAACGATTCCAGGGAGAAGGCGGTGTGCAGTTCACCGGTTCGCCCCTCGCGCAGCAGGTGGGCCCAGCGGGCCGCGGAGAGAGCCCCGAGCTGCGGGACTGCCGCACCGGCACAGACGGCTGAGAGGACCATGACGGCCGAGGAGGTGGCGGCCAGGACGCCGGCGATGGCGGTGCCATGGGCGAGGAGGGAGAACGGCAGGACGCGGATCTGGCCGAACCGGTCGACCAGACGGGCCAGAGCGGGGCCGATCAGGGCCTCGGCAAGGGCGAACCCGGCGGTGGCCAGGCCGGCGGTGCCGTAGGAGCCGGTGCGGGCGTGTACCAGCCAGACCAGGCCGAGGCCGGTCATGGCGATGCCGACGCGGCCCACGGCGGCGGCGAGGAAGAAAGCGGCGGCACCGGGGGCGCGCAGCAGCGGGCGGTAGCCGGATGTGGCGGACGGCATGAGGAGTCCTTCGTCGCCACCGGGCGGGGCGGGCCACCCCAGGTCGCCGGCGCCTGGCACCCCGCCGGGGTGCGAAAAAATGGTGCGACCCGTAGCCCGCCAGGGACGTCCATGACTGCGGAAGGACGGGACACGCGCCCTCGCCGCCACCCCGTTCACCAGGCGGAAGAGAAATGCCGGGCCCGGACCAAGGCGGGCCCGGGCGACTGGGAGGACGGTAACAGGACGGGGCAGGGTTTGTGCAGGGGCTTCCCGGACGGCGTGACCGCAGCGCCCCAAAGGCCGCTCCCGAGCGTCGGGAGCGGCCCTTCGTCACTTCCCCGTCAGTCGAGGATCGCGGTGGCTTCGATCTCGACGAGAAGGTCGGGCACGGCCAGTGCCGCGACCCCCAGCAGCGTGGCCGGCGGGGCCGGGGTGACCCCCAGCTTCGCGGTCGCCCGGGAGATCCCCTCCAGGAGGGCGGGCATCTTGTCGGGCGTCCAGTCGACGACGTAGAAGGTCAGTTTCGCCACGTCGTCGAAGGAGCCGCCGGCCTCGGCGAGGGCGGTGCCGATGTTGAGGTAGCACTGCTCGACCTGCGCGGCGAGGTCGCCCTCGCCGACCGTGACCCCTTCGGCGTCCCAGGCGACCTGTCCGGCGATGAAGACCAGCTTCGACCCGGACGCGATCGACACCTGCCGGTAGACATCGATTTTGGGCAATCCACTCGGGTTCACCAGGGTGATGGCCATACTGCCTGTCTCCTCATTCGATCTCTTGTGGTTACTCAGGAACTGTAGGAGAGTGGCCGCTGACATGGAAGAACGCACTTTTCAGTGACTGAGGAACCTTATGGTGACCAAGCGGTTCAAGGGCAGCCCGGCCGACGAAGCGGACCTGAGGCGCGCGGATTCCCTGGCGCGGGAGATCTTCACGGACGTCGCCAACAAGTGGGCGTTCCTGATCATCGAAATCCTCGGTGAGCGCACTTTGCGCTTCAGTGAGCTGCGGAGCGAGGTCGAGGGCATCAGCCACAAGATGCTCACCCAGAACCTGCGCATGCTGGAGCGCAACGGCCTGGTCGAGCGGACGGTGCACCCCACCGTGCCACCGCGGGTGGAGTACACCCTCACCGAGCCGGGCCGGGCCCTGCGGGCCACGGTCGATGCGATGTGTGGCTGGACGCACCAGTACCTGGGTCACATCGAGGCCGCCCGCCACCGCTTCGACGCCTGACGTGGGCACAAGCCGCACGCCCCGTCGCCTCGGCTGAGCCGTGGCCACGGGGCGCGCTCGACTTCCTGTCGCCTAGCCCAGCTCGACGAGGAGGTCACCGCCTTCGACCTGCTGGATCCGGCTGATGGCGAGACGGGACACCTTGCCCGCCTTGGGAGCGGTGATGGCGGCTTCCATCTTCATCGCTTCGATGGTGGCCACGGTGGCGCCCGCCTCGACCGTGTCGCCTTCGGCGACCGTGAGCGTGACGACGCCGGCGAAGGGGGCCGCGACATGGCCCGGGTTGGCCTTGTCGGCCTTCTGTGTCGCCGGGATGTCGGACGCCACGGAGGTGTCCCGCACCTGGATCGGCCGCAGTTGGCCGTTGAGTGAGGACATCACGGTACGCATACCGCGTTCGTCGGCCTCGCCGATGGCTTCCAGCTCGATGAGCAGCCGGACACCGGGCTCGAGGTCCACCGCGTACTCCTTGCCCGGGCGCAGCCCGTAGAAGAAGTCCTTGCTGGCCAGCAGGCTGGTGTCGCCGTAGTTCTGGCGGTGGGTGGCGAAGTCCCTGGTCGGCCCGGGGAACAGCAGCCGGTTCAGTGTCGCCCGCCGGTCCTTCTCCAGCAGTTCACGGTCCTCGGCGGACAGTCCGGGGGTCGGCTTGGGGCCCGGGCGGCCCTGCAGCGCCTTGGTGCGGAACGGCTCCGGCCAGCCGCCGGGCGGGGTGCCCAGCTCGCCGCGGAGGAAGCCGATGACCGAGTCGGGGATGTCGTACCTGTTCGGCTCGGCCTCGAAGTCCTCCGGTGCCACTCCGGCCCCGACCAGGTGCAGCGCCAGGTCGCCGACCACCTTCGACGAGGGGGTGACCTTCACCAGGTGGCCGAGCATCCGGTCGGCGGCGGCGTACACCGCCTCGACCTCCTCGAAGCGGTCGCCGAGGCCGAGTGCGATGGCCTGGGTGCGCAGATTGGACAGCTGTCCGCCGGGGATCTCGTGGTGGTAGACGCGCCCGGTCGGCGAGGCCAGACCGGCCTCGAACGGGGCGTAGACGGCGCGTACGGTCTCCCAGTACGGCTCCATGTCGCCAACGGCCTGGAGATCGAGGCCGGTGGGCCGGTCGGAGTGGTCGGTGGCGGCCACGATCGCCGACAGCGACGGCTGGCTGGTGGTGCCCGCCATGGAGGCCACCGCCCCGTCCACCGCGTCCGCGCCCGCCTGGATCGCCGCGAGGTAAGTCGCGAGCTGACCGCCGGCGGTGTCATGGGTGTGCAGGTGCACCGGCAGGTCGAACTCCCGGCGCAGCGCGGCCACGAGCTTGGCCGCGGCCGGGGCGCGCAGCAGCCCGGCCATGTCCTTGATCGCCAGCACGTGTGCGCCGGCGGCCACGATCTGCTCGGCCAGCTTCAGGTAGTAGTCGAGGGTGTACAGCTTCTCCGACGGGTCGGAGAGGTCGGCGGTATAGCAGAGCGCGACCTCGGCGATGGCGGTGCCGGTGTTCCGTACGGCGTCGATGGCGGGGCGCATCTGGCCGACGTCGTTGAGCGCGTCGAAGATCCGGAAGATGTCGATGCCGGTGGCCGTGGCCTCCTCGACGAAGGCGTCGGTCACCTCGGTCGGGTAGGGGGTGTAGCCGACGGTGTTGCGGCCGCGCAGCAGCATCTGCAGGCAGATGTTCGGCACCGCTTCGCGCAGCTGGGCCAGGCGCTCCCAGGGGTCCTCGGCGAGGAAACGCAGCGCGACGTCGTAGGTGGCGCCGCCCCAGCACTCCAGGGACAGCAGCTGCGGCAGCGTCCGCGCCACCACCGGGGCCACCGCGAGCAGGTCCTTCGTCCGCACGCGGGTGGCCAGCAGCGACTGATGCGCGTCACGGAAGGTGGTGTCGGTCACCCCGATGGTCGGCGAGGCGCGCAGCCACCGTGCGAAGCCCTCCGGGCCGAGTTCGGTGAGCTTCTGCCTGGAGCCGGCAGGCGGTTCGGCGTCGGGGGTCCGCGGCAGCTTGGCGGTCGGGTCGAGCAGCGCCGGCCGCTCGCCGTGGGGCTTGTTCACCGTGACGTCGGCGAGGTAGGTGAGCAGCTTCGTGCCGCGGTCGGCGGAGTGGCGCGCGGTCAGCAGCTGCGGCCGCTGCTCGATGAACGAGGTCGTGACCCGCCCGGCCCTGAAGTCCGGATCGTCCAGCACGGCCTGCAGGAACGGGATGTTCGTGGCCACCCCGCGGATGCGGAACTCGGCCACGGCGCGCCGGGCGCGGCCGACCGCGGTGGCGAAGTCCCGGCCCCGGCAGGTCAGCTTGACCAGCATCGAGTCGAAGTGCGCGCTGATCTCCGTGCCGGCGTGGGCGGTGCCGCCGTCCAGGCGGATGCCCGAACCGCCCGGCGAGCGGTACGCGCTGATCATGCCGACATCCGGGCGGAAGCCGTTGGCCGGATCCTCGGTGGTGATCCGGCACTGCAGAGCGGCCCCCCGCAGCTGGACGCTCTCCTGTGACAGCCCGAGATCGGCCAGCGTCTGGCCGGCGGCGATCCTCAGCTGGGCCTGCACCAGATCGACGTCGGTGACCTCCTCGGTCACCGTGTGCTCGACCTGGATGCGCGGGTTCATCTCGATGAACACGTGCTTCCCGGCACGGTCGAGCAGGAACTCCACCGTGCCCGCGTTGCGGTAGCCGATCTGCCGGGCGAACTTCACCGCGTCGTCGCAGATCCTCCGGCGGAGCTCCGGGTCGAGGTTCGGCGCGGGCGCCAGCTCGATCACCTTCTGGTGGCGGCGCTGCACCGAACAGTCACGCTCGAACAGGTGCATGACGTTGCCGTCGCCGTCGGCGAGGATCTGCACCTCGATGTGGCGTGGCTCGACGACGGCCTTCTCCAGAAAAACGGTGGGGTCGCCGAACGCGGAGGCCGCCTCGCGGGACGCCGCCTCGATGGACTCGCGCAGCGTCCTGCGGTCCTCGACCCGCCGCATACCGCGTCCGCCACCGCCGGCCACGGCCTTGACGAACACCGGGAAGCCGAGTTCCTCCGCCGCCCGGACCAGCTCGTCCACATCGGTGGAGGGCTGCGAGGAGCCGAGGACCGGGACGCCGGCCGCCCGGGCCGCGGCCACCGCCCGCGCCTTGTTCCCGGTCAGCTCCAGGATCTCCGCGTCAGGGCCGACGAACGTGATGCCCGCCTCCTGGCACGCACGGGCGAGCTCGGGGTTCTCGGACAGGAATCCGTACCCGGGGTAGACCGCGTCCGCGCCCGCTGCGCGCGCCGCGCGGACGATCTCCTCCACGGACAGATAGGCCCGCACCGGATGCCCGGGTTCGCCGATCTCGTACGCCTCATCGGCCTTCAGCCGGTGCAGCGAGTTGCGGTCTTCGTGCGGGAACACAGCGACGGTTTTCGCGCCCAGCTCGAAGCCGGCGCGGAACGCCCGAATCGCGATCTCACCACGGTTGGCAACGAGGATCTTCCGGAACATCGCTGTCCCCCTTGTTCGGTCGGGCCGTCGATCGGCTCTCCATCGCATCCTGGAAGCCCCGTGAACGTTAGTGGCACCAGGTGCCAAAGAAAAGAGATGCGACGCGTCTGATGGTGAAGAATATAAGCCGCAGAATCTCCGTAAATAGGAGGTATCGGTTGCGCCAAAGGGTCGATATCGAGCGCGAGGGGCTCCCGTATGTGGCACCCGGTGCCGCTCCGGCCGTCGCCCTCGGCCCGGCTCATGCCATCAGTGGGCCGCCGGGCTGTCCGCGCCGAAGGCCGCCCATGGCCCGAGGACAAACCCCTCGCCCTCCTTGCGGACCTCCATGGCGCCTGATCCGCCGAAGTGCGCGGGGACGACCAGTTCGCGGGCGGCGGCGGCCCGCTCGAGAATCCGGCGGCGGCTGGCCACTGCTTGTCCTGGGTCGAGACAGAAGCAGCTGTTCCAGCGGGGTTGGAGGATCTGCACCGGGCTGTGCAGCAGATCGCCGACGAAGACCGCCCGGTCGCCCGCCGATTCGAGCCGAAGCACCGAGGATCCGGGTGTGTGGCCGGGGGCTGCCTCCAGGGTGAGGTGTTCATCGATGCGGTAGGTGTCTTCCCACAGCACGGCCTGGCCCGATTGGTGGATCGGCGCGATGCTGTCCTCGTAGATCAGCCGGTCGTCCGCTCGTAGACCGTTTCCGTATGCGTTGTCCGGCCCGTAATGGAAGTCGTCGGCGGCCGGGATCAGGTACTGCGCGTTGGGGAACGTCGGCGCCCAGCCTCCGTCGACCCCGAGGGTGTTCCAGCCGACGTGATCACCGTGGAGATGGGTGTTGACGACGACGTCGACCTGCTCCGGGTGAACGCCGGCCCGTGTCAGCAGACCGAGGAAATCACCCTGCCACTGGTGGAAGTGTGGTGAGCCGGGCCGCTCGCGCCCGTTGCCGACCGAGGTGTCGACCAGGACGGTTCGTCCGCCGCTGCGCAACACCCAGGTCTGCAGTGCGACCACCACCCTGTCGCTGCCCGCGTCCCAGTGGCCCGGCGCGAGCCAGTCCTCGTTGTCCGTCCAGATCTCGGTGGTCGACTCCGGGACGAGGGTGCGGGCCGGCGCGTACGGGGCCTGCCACTCGACGACGCGGATGACCTCGACATCGCCCAACACGACGCTCTTGCCCCGGGAATTCTCGCTGTTCATGCCCTCGACCCTAGGGAGCGTCGGCAGAGCGCCTCAATGCTTGTCAGGCTCAACGCAATACGCGTCCGGCTCACATCGCCGTGGTCCGGGATAGGCTGGCGCGGTGGATGTGGTGAGTGACGCGATCGCGGCCGTGCGGATCGGACAGCCGTCCTCGAACCGGGTGCGGGTGAGCGGCAGCTGGTGCGCGCGACTCGCTCCGTATGACGGCGCGGGCTTCCATGTCGTCCTGAAAGGGAGCTGCTGGCTGCTTCCCGACGGCGGTGTTCCGGTCTCGCTCGGGACCGGAGACGCGGTGTTGCTCCCGCACGGCACGGGGCATGTGATCGCCGACTCGCCTGCCGACACGGAGGCCGTGAAGCGGGCGGTGTCGTTCGAGCGATGGCTGGAGGAGAGGGGGCCGCAGGAGCCACCGGCGCACGGAGAGGTGGAGATGCTGTGCGGCAAGTACCGGCTCGACCGCAGCCGCGCACACCCGCTCATGGCGGAGCTGCCCGAGGTCGTCCATCTGCCGCACCGTGTGGGCAGCCACCCCGAACTGCGCGCCGCGATCGTCCTGTTGGGCGGTGAGCTGGACGCACGGCGGCCCGGGTCGTGCGTCGCGGTCCCCAGCTTGCTCGACCTCTTCTTCGTCTACATGATCCGTTCCTGGATGGCCGAGGGCGCGGCCGGTGCGTGGCCGGCCGTACTGACCGATCCGGTGACGGCCGCCGCTTTGCGGGCACTGCACTCGGATCCGGCCGCCCCGTGGACCAACGACCGCCTGGCCGCCGAGGCGGGTGTCTCCCGCCCCACCCTGGCCCGCCGGTTCACCGCCCTGGTGGGCCGCCCTCCGATGGCGTACCTCACCTGGTGGCGCCTGACCCTCGCCGCCACTTTGCTCCGTGACACCGAAGAGCCCTTGGCCGCCATCGCCCACCGCGTCGGCTATGGCACCCCCTACGCCCTCTCACACGCTTTCAAAAGGGAGTTCGGAGCCACTCCGGGGCGCTTCCGCGCACAGCCAGCGGAGCGATCCGCGGTCTGAGCACCACCTACGGCACCGCCGTGTCCGGCATCCGGGCCGAGGCGCCGGGCCGGAGGTCACCCCATGTTCAGATGCTGGTGGATGCGGGCCGGGGTGCCGGGCCATGGCCGACCTGGAGGCGGAGCTCGCGCAGCTCCAGGCCGACGCGTAAGCGTGCGAGGTGGCGGCGCAGGGAGTTGCGTTAGCCTTGCGGCGACTTGTGCGAGAGGGAGACCGGATTGTCTACGTTCGTCGTGTTCGACCTTGAATTCACATCATGGCAGGGTGCGCTCGAGCGGGACTGGGGAGCGCCGGGGCAGCTTCGTGAGATTGTGCAGATCGGTGCGCTGCGCCTGGGTGAGGACTTTTCCGTCGTCGAGGAGTACGAGGCGCTGGTGCGACCCGTGGTCAATCCGCGACTGTCTTCCTACTTCACCGAGTTGACCGGAATCGACCAGGAGGCGGTGGACCGGGAGGGTGCTTCCGCGGCAGAGGCGCTGGGCGACTTCCTCGGGTTCTGCCGGGGGCAGTCGGTGCTCTCCTACGGTAACGACATGGTTGTTCTCGGGGAGAACGTGGGCTGGGTGCGAGCCCGGGGGGAAGAGGTCAAGAACGGGTATCTCGGCGCCCATTTCCTCAATGTTCGGCCCTGGCTGAACGCCGTCGCCCCGCAGACGGCAGAAGTGAACGTTGGCCGCCTGTGGCAGGTGCTCGACCTCCCCAAGCCCGCAGCGGGCAGCGAGCATTCAGCGCTTTTCGACTGCTATTCGTTCGCTGCGGCCATCAAGCACCTGTGCGGCACCGGGGCAGCCTTGCCCGAGGGCTGTGTGCGGCGTCTCTGACGGTGCGCCCTGTACGGCGTCTGTTCTCCCTGCTCAGCCGCGCTTTCCAGGGCGCTTCGGCGCGCCCGGGGAGCCGTCGTCGGAGCCGGTGTGACCGGGCCTGTGGGCGCCTTGACAACGGTTCGGCGCGGCCCGCAGACTGGCGTTGCGCACACCGCAATCCGTTTCGTTATATGCACCGAGGTGTCATGATGATTCCCGCGTGCCGTCTCGCGGATCTGCCGCGAGGCGAAGCCCCGCCGCCCCGCATCGCCTCCCGCCTGGCCGGGGACCCCGCGTGAGAACCGTGGCCGTGGTGGGCGCCTCGCTGGCCGGTCTGTCGGCCGCGCGCTCGCTGCGGAACCGGGGGTACGGTGGCCGGCTGGTCGTCATCGGCGACGAGGCCCACCGCCCGTACGACAGGCCGCCGTTGTCCAAGGAGTTCCTGACCGGCGTCATCGGGGAGGCCGATCTGGCGCTGGAGAGGGACGACGAGGAGCTTCAGGCGGAGTGGGTGCTCGGCGTCCGCGCCACCGGACTCGACCGCACCGGGCGGGCGATCGAGCTCGCCGACGGCCGGGAGGTACGAGCCGACGGCGTGGTCATCGCGACCGGCGCGGCCGCCCGCACCCTGCCCGGCACCGAGGGCCTTGCCGGAGTCCATGTGCTGCGCACCCTGGACGACGCCCGCGCCCTGCGGGAGCAACTGGCCCGGGGCGGGCGGCTGGTGGTGATCGGCGGCGGATTCATCGGCGCCGAGGTCGCCTCCACGGCCCATGCCCTCGGCCTCGACGTGACCGTGATCGAGGCGGCGCCGACACCGCTGGCCGGACCGCTCGGCGAGGCCATGGGCGGGGTCGTCTCCGCACTCCACGCCGACCACGGCGTGCGGCTGCTGTGCGGGGTGGGGGTCAAGGGGCTGAGCGGGGAGCGCCGGGTGGAGTCCGTACTGCTGGAGGACGGCCGCAGCGTTCCCGCCGACGCCGTGGTCGTCGGCGTGGGCGCGAGGCCCTGCGTCGACTGGCTGCGGGGATCCGGGATCGCACTCGACAACGGGGTGACGTGCGGCGCCGACGGCCGCACCAGTGTGGCCGGGGTGGTCGCCGTAGGGGACTGCGCCAACTGGTACGACCCGCACACCGGAACCCACCGCCGCGTCGAGCACTGGACCGGTGCCCTGGAGCGCCCCGACGCCGCCGTGGCCACGCTGCTCGCCCACGGTGCGAGGGAACCGGGCGTGCCCCGGCCGCCGTACTTCTGGTCCGATCAGTACGGGGTGAAGATCCAGTTCGTCGGCCACGCCGCCGGGGCCGACCGTGTGACGGTCGAGGAAGGCGCCACCGAAGACCGCAGTTTCCTGGCCGTCTACCGGCGGGCCGGCAGGCCGGTCGCCGTGCTCGGGATGGACCAGCCGCGGCTGTTCACCCGCTGGCGCAAGCAGCTCGCCACCGCCGCGTCCTGACACCACGCGCAGAACCGCCCTCCGTTGAGGAGGACGTCGTCCGAGGAGGGCGTCGTCGGTGCGCTCAGCCCAGGTGTCCCATGCGGCGGCTGATCTCCTCCGCGCCCTTGACCAGCACCGGAGCCAGTTCGTGCATACGCTCCTCGGTGAATCGGTACGAAGGCCCGGAGACGCTGATCGACGCCATGACCTGGCCTTCCCGGTCACGGATCGGTGCGGCCATGGCGTGCAGCCCGATCTCGAGCTCCTCCAGCGTCCAGGAGTAGCCGCGCTCCCGGGCCTCGGCGAGGTTCTTCTCGAGCTTCGTCCTGGACGCCATCGTGCGCGGGGTCAGTTTCTTCATGCCGGCCTCTGTCAACAGCGCGGCGCGTTCCTCGGCGGGCAGGTGGGCCAGGAGGATCTTGCCACTGGAGGTGGCGTGCAGCGGGGTCAGCTGGCCGACCCAGTTGTGCGCGGTGACGGCTCCCGGGCCGCGCACCTGGTAGAGGTTGACCGCGTAGTGTTCCTGCAGGACGGCGATGTTGACCGTCTCGCCGATTTCCTCGGCCAGGCGCTCGCACACCGGGCGACCCTGCTGGGTGATGTCGATGCGAGCCGTGACCGCGCCCGCCAGGCGTAGGATGCCGAAACTGAGCCGGTACTTGCCGCGTTCCCCCGACTGCTCCACCAGGTCGCGCGCCTCCAGGGCCCCGAGCAGGCGGAACGCGGTGGACTTGTGAACATCGATCTCGGTGGCGACTTCGCTGACGCCCGCCTCGCCACGCTGCGCCAGGATCTCGAGGACGCTGATGGCCCGGTCGACGGACTGCACCCCGCCGGTCTGGGGACCTGCCGTTTCGATATCCGGGGTGTAGTTGCTCATGGTGAAACTATACGCGGAATACACAACGTCCAGGCCGTCAAAACGGACGCCCGCCTCCGCAAGTTGCGTGCACCGCAACCTAGTGCGTATGGCGATACTCGTATTAGCATCCGTCGCGCATCTACAGCGCGAGCGAGACGAGGCACCATGGCTCCTCTGCAGTACGACTTCGTCATCGTCGGCGGTGGATCAGCCGGCAGCGCACTGGCAAACCGACTCTCGGCCGACCCCGGAAACCGGGTACTGGTCCTGGAGGCGGGCCGCTCCGACTACCCGTGGGACGTGTTCATCCACATGCCCGCGGCGCTGACCTACCCCATCGGCAGCCGTTTCTACGACTGGAAGTACGAGTCCGAGCCGGAGCCGCACATGGGTGGACGGCGCGTCTACCACGCCCGCGGCAAGGTACTGGGCGGCTCCAGCAGCATCAACGGCATGATCTTCCAGCGTGGCAACCCCATGGACTACGAGCGCTGGGCCGCCGACCCCGGCATGGAGACCTGGGACTACGCACACTGCCTGCCGTACTTCCGGCGGATGGAGAACTGCCTCGCGGCCGACCCCGACGACGAGTTCCGCGGCCATGACGGCCCCCTCGTCCTCGAGCGCGGCCCTGCGACGAACCCCCTGTTCACCGCCTTCCTCGAGGCCGTCCAGGAAGCGGGCCAGGCCCGCACCGACGACGTCAACGGCTACCGGCAGGAGGGCTTCGCGCCCTTCGACCGCAATGTTCACCGCGGGCGCCGCCTGTCGGCCTCCAAGGCGTATCTCAAGCCCGTGCGGAAACGGCCCAACCTCACCATCAGGACCCGCGCCTTCGTCAGCCGCGTCCTCTTCGAGGGCAAGCGTGCCGTCGGCGTCGAGTACCAGCACGGGCGCGGTGCGCCGCGGCAGGTCCGGGCGCGCGAGGTCATCCTGTGCGGCGGCGCGATCAACTCGCCGCAGCTGCTGCAGCTCTCCGGTGTCGGGAACGCCGCCGAGCTGTCCGCCCTCGGCGTCGACATCGTCCACGACCTGCCCGGCGTCGGCGAGAACATGCAGGACCACCTGGAGGTGTACGTCCAGTACGCCTGCAGACAGCCCGTCTCCATGCAGCCGTACATGGCGAAGTGGCGCGCCCCCTTCATCGGGTTGCAGTGGCTCTTCCGCAAGGGCCCCGCGGCCACCAACCACTTCGAGGCGGGTGGCTTCGCCCGCAGCAACGAGGACGTGGCCTACCCCAACCTGATGTTCCACTTCCTGCCCGTCGCGGTCCGCTACGACGGCTCCTCACCGGCCGGTGCCCATGGGTACCAGGTGCACGTGGGGCCCATGTACTCGGACGCCATCGGTTCGGTGAAGATCAAGAGCAGGGACCCGCGGGAACACCCCGCGCTGCGCTTCAACTACCTCTCCACCGAGCAGGACCGCCGCGAGTGGGTCGAGGCCATCAGGGTGGCCCGCCACCTCCTCAGCCAGCCGGCGCTCGCCGCCTACAACGGTGGCGAGATCTCGCCCGGCCCTTCCGTCGAGACCGACGAGGAGATCCTGGCCTGGGTGGCCAAGGAGGGCGAGACCGCTCTGCATCCCTCCTGTACCTGCAAGATGGGCACCGACGAGATGTCCGTCGTCGACCCGCTGAGCATGAAGGTGCACGGGCTGGAAGGGCTGCGCGTGGTGGACGCCTCGGTGATGCCGTACGTCACCAACGGGAACATCTACGCACCGGTGATGATGATCGCCGAGAAGGCGGCCGACCTGATCCTCGGCAAGGACCCGCTGCCACCCTCCACGGCCGCGTACTACCGGCACCGCGACGCCCAGGAGCAGGCCGGGTAGGCAGGCGCCGAACCCCTCCCCGCGCCCCGCGCGACACCGTGGTCACCGTCCCGGCGTCGCGCGGGACATGGGCCTGCCGCCCAACACCGAACTGCCGCTTTCGCGGACGTGTGCAAGTGAAATCGTGATTCGCCGCCCTCTTGACGTTTGTCGTCCATGCGGTGAAGGTGTTCCACCACAAGCAATTCAATGCGTGATGCGCAACGAATTCCGTTCGAAGGGCTCAGCCCGTGGCAGATCTGTATGTGGACGGAGAATGGCGCGATCCGGTGGCCGGTGGCCACCGTGAGATCCACTGTCCGGCGGACGGCACGCTCGTCAGGACGGTCTCGGAGGGAACGCGCCCCGACAGCAAGGCAGCGATCACCGCGGCCCGGCGTGCCTTCGACACCGGCCCCTGGCCGCACACCCCGGAGCGCGAGCGCGGCGCACTCCTGCTGCGCACCGCCGACATCCTCGAACGCGACACCGAGGAGTTCGCCCGCGCCGAGTCGCTGGACACCGGCAAGCGCCTGGTCGAGAGCGAGTTCGACATCGCCGATGTCGTCTCCTGCTTCCGCTACTACGGAGGCATCGCCGGCACCAACGCCGGCCGCGTGGTCGACACCGGTCGCGAGGACGCCCTCAGCCGGGTCACCCATGAACCCGTCGGCGTCTGCGCACTGATCACCCCCTGGAACTACCCGCTGCTCCAGGCATCGTGGAAGGTCGCCCCGGCGCTGCTCGCGGGCAACACGATCGTGCTCAAACCCAGTGAGCTCACGCCCTCCACCTCGATCCTGCTGATGCGGGCCCTGCAGGAGGCGGGGCTCCCGCCCGGCGCCGCCAATCTCGTGCTGGGCGCGGGACCCGAGGTGGGCGCGCCGCTCTCCGAGGACCCGGCCGTGGACATGGTGTCCTTCACCGGGGGCCTGGAGACCGGACGGCGCATCATGGCCACCGCCGCCACGACGGTGAAGAAGGTCGCGCTGGAACTCGGCGGCAAGAACCCGAACGTCGTCTTCGCCGACGCCGACTTCGAGACCGCCGTGGACTTCGCCCTCACCGCCGTCTTCCTGCACTCCGGGCAGGTCTGCTCCGCCGGCGCCCGCCTGATCGTCGAGGACCCTCTGCACGACGCCTTCGTCGAGGAGGTCGTACGCCGCGCCCGGCTCATCAGGCTCGGCGGCCCCTTCGACCCGGAGGCCGAGACCGGGGCGCTGATATCCGCCCGGCACCGGGAGAAGGTCGAGGCCTATGTCGCCGCCGGACTCGCCGAGGGCGCCGTCCTGCGCTGCGGGGGCGAGCGTCCCGACGACCCCGCGCTGGCAGACGGCTTCTACTACCCGCCCACCGTCCTCGACGAGTGCCGGCAGGACATGCGCGTGGTGCGCGAGGAGTCCTTCGGCCCCGTGCTCACCGTCGAGCGCTTCCAGGACGAGGACGACGCCGTCCGCATCGCCAACGACACGCAGTACGGACTCGCCGGAGCCGTGTGGACGCAGGACGCCGGCAGGGCCCAGCGGGTCGCGCGCCGGCTGCGCCACGGCACGGTGTGGATCAACGACTACCACCCCTATGTGCCACAGGCGGAATGGGGTGGCTTCGGCCACTCGGGCGTGGGCCGTGAGCTGGGCCCGACCGGCCTTGACGAGTACCGAGAGCCCAAGCACGTCTGGCAGAACATCCAACCCAGGCCGCAGCACTGGTTCCGCGGCTGATGCCGAAAAGAGGTCGAACATGACCACAGCACAGACCGAGGTGCCGCGGCGGCGCGGCACGTCCCACCACCCCCAGGACCGCACCCCGGTCATC
This sequence comes from Streptomyces sp. NPDC007917, assembly GCF_042959105.1. NCBI lineage: Bacteria > Bacillati > Actinomycetota > Actinomycetes > Kitasatosporales > Streptomycetaceae > Streptomyces > Streptomyces sp. NPDC007917. The sequence continues at coordinate 81,042 of NZ_JBIBKK010000034.1, read as the reverse complement.
TCCGTGCGCCGGCTGTGGAAGGTGTTCGGGCCCAAGGCCGACCGGGTGCCGGAATCCAAGGAGCTGTGCGGGCTGACCCGCCGCGAGCTCATGGACCGCACCGGCTGCACCGCGGCCGTGCGCGAGGTGGACTTCGAGGTGTCACCGGGCGAGGTCTTCGTCGTCATGGGCCTGTCCGGCTCCGGCAAGTCCACCCTGGTGCGATGTCTGACCCGGCTGATCGAACCCACCTCCGGCGAGATCGTCTTCGAGGGCGAGGACATCCGCGGCGCCGACCCCAAGCGGCTGCGCGAGCTGCGGCGCAGCAAGTTCTCGATGGTCTTCCAGCACTTCGGCCTGCTGCCGCACCGCAAGGTCGTCGAGAATGTGGCGTTCGGTCTGGAGATCCGGGGCATGGGCAAGGCCCAGCGCACCAAGCGCGCCCGGGAGGTGGTCGAACTCGTGGGTCTGGCCGGATACGAGAACTCCTACCCCGACCAGCTCTCCGGCGGTATGCAGCAGCGCGTCGGTCTCGCCCGCGCCCTCGCCGGCGACCCGGGCGTCCTCTTCTTCGACGAGCCGTTCTCCGCCCTCGACCCGCTGATCCGCCGCGATATGCAGAGCGAGGTCATCCGCCTGCACCACGAGGTCGGCAAGACCATGGTGTTCATCACCCATGATCTCTCCGAGGCCCTGAAGCTGGGCGACCGCATCCTGATCATGCGCGACGGCAAGATGGTTCAGTGCGGCACCGGGGACGAACTCGTCGGCGCCCCCGCCGACGACTACGTACGGGACTTCGTCAAGGACGTGCCGCGCGGCGACGTACTGACCCTGCGCTGGATCATGCGCCCCGTGGAGCCGGACGACGAGCTCGACGGACCCGAGCTGGGCCCGGACGTCGTCGTGCGCGAGGCCACCCGTGCGGTGCTCGCGGCCGAGAAGCCCGTCAAGGTCGTCGAGGGCGGCAAGCTGCTCGGCATCGTCGGCGACGAGGAGATCCTGTCCGTCGTCGCCGGTCAGGAAGGCGGGGTCTGATGGCCGTCACCGCCGATGTGACCGCGTCGGCCGCGACCGTACGCAGAAAGGTCAGCCGCCCCATGGTGGTGGCGGCGATCCTGATCGCCTGGCTGGCGCTCTTCGCCGTGCTGCGCGGACGGCAGACGCTGACGCTCGCGGCGGCCGAGCTGACCGGTCTGCACCGCTGGCTGAATGACGTCAACGACACCATCGGCGCGGGCCGCAACTCCAACCCGCTCTTCCTCTACTTCTTCAACGAGATCCGCCTGGTCATCGACAACCTGCTGACCTTCGTCCAGTCGCTGATCTCCCAGCCCACCGGCAGCCGTCCGCTCCCGCAGATCGGCTGGCTCGGCGTCGTCGGACTCACCGGCTATGTCTCCTGGGCCGTGGGCAACTGGCGGGTCGCCCTCCTGGCCGTGGCGGGCTTCACCTTCTTCGGGCTGCAGGGCCTGTGGCAGGAGAGCATGGACACGCTGGCGCTGACCCTGTCGGCGGTCGTCGTGGCGCTGCTCATCGGCGTCCCGCTCGGAGTGTGGGCCGGTCTGTCCGACCGGTTCAACCGGATCATGACGCCCTTCCTGGACTTCATGCAGACGATGCCGACCTTCGTCTACCTCGCCCCGCTGACCCTGATCTTCCTCATCGGAGGGGCCTCAGCGGTGATCACCACGGTGATCTACGCGGCGCCGCCCGCCATCCGCATCACCGCGCACGCCATCCGCTCCGTGCCCCGAACCACCGTCGAGGCAGCGGACTCGCTCGGCACGACGCGATCCCAGCAACTGCGCAAAGTGCTGCTGCCGATGTCCAAGCGCACGGTGGTCATGGGCGTCAACCAGACCATCATGGCCGCCCTGGCCATGGTGACCATCGCCGCCCTGATCGACGCCCCCGGTCTCGGCAAGACCGTCGTCCAGGCCCTGCAGTCACTCGACGTCGGCACCGCCTTCAACGCCGGCCTCGCCATTGTCGTCATGGCCATCGTGCTCGACCGGGTCACCACGGCGGCGGCCGCGCGCACCGAGACGGCCCGCCGCACGGGCGGCCACCTCCTCGCGTGGCGCCGGCCCCTGCTGGCGGCGGGCGGGATCGCGACCGCCGTCCTGGTCTACCTGTCCCACACCTACGTCTGGGCGGCCGAGTTCCCCGGCAACGGCAGCGTCGGCGGTCACATAGCGAGCGCGGCCGACACCACGACCACCTGGCTGCAGGACCATCTCTCGGGCCTGACCAACGCCCTGCGGGACGCCGTCACCAACGGACTGCTCAACCCGTTCCAGACGCTGCTCACCGACTCCCCGTGGTGGCTCGTCGGCGCCACCCTGGTCGCGCTCGGCGCGGTGCTCGGCGGCCGGCGCGCCGGGGCGACCGCCGTCGTGTGCGTCGGGCTGCTCGTCGGCACGGGCCTGTGGTCGGACGCCATGACCACACTCGCGTCGACCGCCGTGGCCACGGTGCTGGTGATGCTGCTCGGCGTGGTCTTCGGCGTGTGGATGGGGCGCAACCGGCTCGTGGACCGGCTGGTGCGGCCCACCCTGGACGCCGCGCAGGTCATGCCGCCGTTCGTCTATCTCGTGCCGTTCCTCGCGCTCTTCGGCGCCACACGGTTCACCGCGATCGTCGCGGCCGTCGTCTACGCGGCGCCCGTCGCGATCAAAATCATCGCGGACGGTGTGCGGAACGTGCCCCAGACCACCGTGGAGGCGGCCACCTCCGCCGGGTGCAACACCTTGCAGATCATCACCAAGGTCCAACTGCCGATGGCACGCGGCGCCCTGACGCTCGCGACCAATCAGGGGCTGATCTACGTGCTGTCGATGGTTGTCGTGGGCGGCCTGGTGGGTGCGGGCGCCCTCGGCTACGACGTCGTGGCCGGCTTCTCGCAGGGAGAGCTGTACGGAAAGGGCCTGGCGGCGGGGGTCGCCATCGTACTGCTCGGAGTCATGTTCGACCGGATCACTCAGGCTGCGGCGCGACGCACCCGGGCATAAGGAGCACGACATCATGGCAAGACACTGGAGAGCCGGCGCGGCCGGCCTGGCCGTCCTCGGCCTCACCCTCACGGCGTGCGGGGGAGCGAAGGTCGGGACAAGCTCCTCCGCGGGCGCGAAGGGGCCGGGCAAATGCGGCACGTTCAACCTCGCCGTCAACCCGTGGGTGGGCTACCAGGCGGACGCGGCTGTCATCGCGTACGTGGCGGAGCACGACCTCGGCTGTACGGTCAACAAGAAGGACCTGAAGGAAGAGATCGCCTGGCAGGGCTTCGGGACCGGCGAGGTCGACGCCGTCCTGGAGAACTGGGGCCACGACGATCTGAAGAAGAAGTACATCACCCAGCAGAAGACCGCCGTCGACGCGGGGCAGACCGGCAACGAGGGCATCATCGGCTGGTACGTGCCCCCGTGGCTGGCCAAGGCGCACCCGGACATCACCGACTGGAAGAACCTCAACAAGTACGCGTCCAAGTTCCGGACCTCGGAGTCGGGCGGCAAGGGCCAGCTCCTCGACGGCGACCCGTCGTACGTCACCAACGACGCGGCGCTGGTGAAGAACCTGAAGCTGGACTACAAGGTGGTGTACGCGGGCAGCGAGACCGCGCTCATCCAGGCCTTCCGGAGCGCCGAGAAGAACAAGCAATGGGTGATCGGCTACTTCTACGAGCCGCAGTGGTTCATGTCCGAGGTGCCGCTGGTCAAGGTCGACCTGCCGGCGTACAAGACGGGCTGCGACGCCGACGCGGCCAAGATCGCCTGCGACTATCCCGTCTACAAGCTGGACAAGATCGTCAGTGCGGGCTTCGCCACGTCGGGCAGCCCGGCGTACAACCTGGTGAAGCACTTCCACTGGACCAACGACGACCAGAACACCGTGGCCAAGTACATCGCGGTGGACAAGATGTCGGACGACGCGGCGGCGAAGAAGTGGGTCGAGGCCAATCGCGACAAGGTCAGCGCCTGGCTGAAGTAGCACGGATCCGAAAAGAGGCCGGTCGAGGATGCCGGCGGGCGGTGCGCGCCGCCCGCCGGGCATCGCACGTCGGGGCGCCCCGACCGGGGGCTTCAGCCCACGTAGCCCATCCGGCGGCTGATCTCCTCCGCGCCCTCGATCAGCACGGGCGCGAGCTCGTGCATGCGCTCCTCGGTGAAGCGGTACGCGGGGCCTGAGGCGCTGAGGGCGGCGATGACCTCACCGTGGTGGGAACGGATCGGGGCCGCCACGGCGTGCAGCCCGATCTCGAACTCCTCCAGCGTCACCGCGTAGCCGCGCCTCCGCGCCTCCGCGAGGTCCTTCTCCAGCTTCGCCCGGGCGGTCAGGGTGTGTGGCGTCAGCTTCTGCAGCCCGGATGCCACGAGCAGTTCGGCGTGCTCCTTCGCCGACAGGTGGGCCAGCAGGATCTTGCCGCTGGAGGTGGCGTGGGGCGGGGTGAGCCGCCCGACCCAGTTGTGCGTGCCGACCGCGCCCGGGCCGCGCACCTGGCAGAGGTTGACCGCGTAGTGTTCCTGCAGGACGGCGATGTTGACGGTCTCGCCGATGTCCTCGGTGAGGCGTTCGCACACCGGCCGGCCCTGCTGTGTGATGTCCAGGCGCCCCGTGACCGCACCCGCCAGGCGCACGAGCCCGAAGCCGAGCCGGTACTTGCCCCGCTCGGCCGCCTGCTCGACCAGATCGCGCGCCTCCAGCGCCCCGAGCAGGCGGAACGCGGTCGATTTGTGGACGTCGAGCTCGTCGGCGACCTCGCTGACGCCCGCCTCACCGCGCCGGGCGAGGATCTCCAGGACGTTGATGGCACGGTCGACGGACTGCACCCCCTGCACTGCGGGCGCCGTTGTTTCGCTATCTGCAGTGTCGTTGCCCATAGCGCAACTATACTCGCTACGCGGGGCGCCGGAACGGTAGCGACCAGTACGTGCGGGCGGCCACCAATACTTGGGGTATGGGCATCTCCAGATCCCGGCGCGAGGAGAGAGCCTCACGGCCACCGGCCCGCCTGTCCTCCGTGCTGAGCGCGCACAGCGTCGCGGGCCAGGTCTTCATCCTGCAGGTGGCGGTCGTCGTGCTGCTCGTCGTCGCCGCGGTGGCGGCCCTCGTGCTGCAGGCCCGGAGCACGACCCTGCACGAGGCCCGCCAGCGCTCACTCGTCGGAGCCGAGACCTTCGCGCACGCCCCAGGGACGGTGGCCGCCATGAAGTCCGCCGACCCCAGCGCACTGCTGCAGCCGCGCGCGGAGGAAGCCCGGAAGCTGTCCAAGGTCAACTACGTCATCGCGTTCAGTCCGGCCGGCTTCCGCTGGACCCACCCCGACCCGCGCCTCATCGGCAAACACGTCGTCGGCCCCTACGCGCACGCGCTGGCCGGCAAGGTGTACCAGACCACGTCCTACACGCCCGAAGTGGGCCGCGCCGTGAACACGACGGTCCCCGTCACCGACGCGCACGGCAAGGTCGTCGGTCTGGTGGCCGTCGGCATCTCGGTCAAGAGCGTGAACGAGAAAGTGGTGGAACAGCTGCCGCTGCTGTTCGGTTCCGCCGCCGGCGGGCTGGGGCTGGTCGCGGGCGGATCGGCGCTGGTGAGCCGGCGGCTGCGGCGACAGACGCACGGTCTCGGCCCGGCCGAGATGACGCGGATGTACGAGCATCACGACGCGGTCCTGCACTCGGTCCGGGAAGGCGTGCTCGTCATCAGCGGTGAGGGGCGGCTGCTGCTGGCCAACGACGAGGCGTGCCGACTGCTGGGTCTGCCCGGGGACGTGGCGGGCCGACCCGTCGCCGACCTCGGCCTGGCGCCACGTGCCGTCACGCTGCTGACCTCGGGCCTGGCGGTCACCGACGAGGTGCTCCTGGCGGGGGAGCGGCTGCTGGCGGTGAACCTGCGGCCGACCGCCCCCCACGGAGGGCCGGCCGGGAGCGTGGCGACACTGAGGGACACCACCGAGCTGCGCGCCCTGACGGGCCGGGCTCGGCTGGCGCGGGAACGCCTGCAACTGCTCTACGACGCCGGGGTGCGGATCGGCACCACACTCGATGTGGTGCGCACGGCCGAGGAACTGGCCGAGATCGCGGTCCCCCGGTTCGCCGACTTCGTCACCGTCGAGCTGCTGGAGAACGTCCGACGGGGTGAGGAACCGGACGGCGCGCCCCTGACCATGCGCCGTACCTCCGTGCGCGGCGTCCGGGACGACCATCCGCTGTGCCCGGTGGATGAGGAGATCACATTCTCGCCGGCGATGCCGCAGGCACAGGGGCTGCTCAGCGGCCACGCCGTGGTCGAGCCCGAGCTGAGTGCCGCACCGGGCTGGCCGGCTCATGACCCCGAGCGGGCGCGGCGCATCCTCGACTTCGGGATCCACTCGCTGATCGCCGTGCCGCTGCGGGCTCGTGGCACGGCGTTGGGGATGGTCGACTTCTGGCGCTCGGACCAGGGTTCCTTCACGGAGGAGGATCTGCCCTTCGCCGAGGAACTGGTCGCCCGTGCGGCGCTCGCGATCGACAACGCCCGTCGCTACACCCGCGAACACGCCATGGCGGTCACCCTGCAGCGCAGCCTGCTGCCTCGCGCCCTGCCCGAGCAGTCGGCCCTGGAGGTGGCCCACCGCTATCTGCCCGCCCAGGCCGGGGTGGGCGGGGACTGGTTCGACGTCATCCCGCTGCCCGGCACCCGGGTCGCCCTCGTCGTCGGCGATGTCGTCGGCCACGGCCTGCACGCCGCCGCGACCATGGGCCGGCTGCGCACCGCGGTCCACAACTTCTGCGCTCTCGACCTGTCCCCCGAGGAGCTCCTGAGCCACCTGGACGAGCTGGTCGACCGCATCGACCAGAGCGAGACCGCCGAGGACGAGAGCGAAGGCGTCACCGGTGCCACCTGTCTGTTCGCGATCTACGACCCGGTTTCCGGACACTGCTGCATCGCCCGGGCCGGCCATCCCGGACCCGCCGTCGTCCATCCCGACGGCACCGTCACCTTCCCCGAGGTACCCGTCTCACCACCGCTCGGGCTCGGTTGCGGCCTGCCGGTCGAGACCGCCGAACTGCACGTGCCCGAGGGCTCCCGGCTGGCCCTGTACACCGACGGGCTCGTCGAGGACCGCGACCGCGACATCGACACCGGCCTCGAGCTTCTGAGAGACGCGCTGGCACATCCCGGCCAGACCCCGGAACAGGCCTGCGAGTCGGTACTCGACGCGCTGCTGCGCCCCCGCCCCAGCGACGACATCGCCCTGATGGTGGCCCGCACCCGGCTGCTCGACGCGGACCGGGTCGCCGCCTGGGACGTGCCCTCCGATCCCGCTGCCGTCGCCGCCATCCGCGCCGCCTGCGCCCGTCAGCTGGAGACATGGGGACTGGAGCAGATCGCCTTCAACACCGAGCTCATCCTCAGCGAACTGGTCACCAACGCCATCCGCTACGGCGCCGACCCCATCCGGCTCCGCCTGCTCCACGACCGGGACACCCTGATCTGCGAAGTCGCCGACGGCAGCAGCACCTCCCCGCACCTGCGGCGCGCGGCCACCACCGAGGAGGGTGGGCGAGGGCTGTTCCTCGTCGCCCATTTCGCCCGGCGCTGGGGCACCCGTTACACCCCCCGCGGCAAGGTCATCTGGAGCGAACAGTCCCTGGACGCCGCCGCGGCCGGGCTGGACGCCATGGGCGACCTCATGCTGGGCCCGTGGGACGAGCCGGCACTGTGATGTGGCGCGCTGCTTGCGCACTCATTCTGTTGCACATCGCGCAGTCTTTTGCGTCATGGCGTACTGATGCTTGACAACCTCCTGGAGCAGCGGAAGCATGTTGCGTATAGCGAACTTTGTTGTGCCATTCGAGACGGGGTGTCTCTTGTCCCCGTAAGGCAGGCCGTCCCCCCTCGGCCGAAGACCCCAGGGGCGCGCCCAAGACACGTTCGGCACGCCTCTCCAACCCCACGGAGTATGGCGTGGCAATCAGCGTCTTCGACCTGTTCTCCATCGGCATCGGCCCGTCCAGCTCGCACACCGTCGGCCCGATGCGCGCCGCCGCGATGTTCGCCGCCCGGCTGAAGAGGGACGGCCTGCTCGCCCAGACCACCGCGGTACGGGCGGAGCTGTTCGGCTCCCTCGGCGCCACCGGACACGGCCATGGCACCCCCAAGGCCGTACTGCTCGGCCTGGAGGGCCACGAGCCGCACACGGTCGACGTCACCCAGGCCGAGCTGGACGTCGAGCGCATCCTCGCCACCCAGCGCGTTCGCCTCCTCGGCGCCGAGATCGGCCCGGCGCACGAGATCGACTTCGATGTCTCGACCCAGCTGGTCCTGCACCGCCGGCGCTCGCTGCCGTACCACGCCAATGGCATGACCCTCTTCGCGTACGACACGGACGGCCTGCCGTTGCTGGAGAAGACGTACTACTCGGTCGGCGGCGGCTTCGTGGTCGACGAGGACGCGGTCGGGGTGGACCGGATCAAGCTCGATGACACGGTGCGGGCCCACCCGTTCGGCACGGGCGAGGAGTTGCTGCGGCTCTCCAGGGAGACCGGCCTGTCGATCTCCGCGCTGATGCTGGAGAACGAGAAGGCCTGGCGCACGGAGGAGGAGATCCGCGCGGGTCTGCTGGGGATCTGGCGGGTCATGGAGGGCTGTGTCGCCCGCGGCCTGTCCCGCGAGGGCATCCTCCCCGGCGGCCTGAAGGTCCGCCGGCGGGCCGCGGCGGCCGCCCGGGCGCTGCGCAGCGAGGGCGACCCGGCGGGGCGCGCGATGGAGTGGGTGACCCTCTACGCGATGGCGGTGAACGAGGAGAACGCGGCGGGCGGCCGGGTCGTCACCGCCCCGACGAACGGTGCGGCGGGCATCATCCCCGCAGTGCTGCACTACTACCTCAACTTCGTGCCGGGAGCCGACGAGGAGGGCGTCGTCCGCTTCCTGCTCGCCGCGGGCGCCATCGGCATGCTCTTCAAGGAGAACGCCTCCATCTCCGGCGCCGAGGTCGGCTGCCAGGGCGAGGTCGGCTCCGCCTGCTCCATGGCCGCCGGCGGCCTCGCCGAAGTGCTGGGCGGCAGCCCGGAACAGGTGGAGAACGCCGCCGAGATCGGCATGGAACACAACCTGGGCCTCACCTGCGACCCGGTCGGCGGCCTCGTCCAGATCCCCTGCATCGAGCGCAACGGCATGGCGGCGGTCAAGGCCGTGACCGCCGCACGGATGGCCCTGCGCGGCGACGGCCGCCACCACGTCTCCCTCGACAAGGTCATCAAGACCATGAAGGAGACCGGCGCCGATATGAAGGTCAAGTACAAGGAGACCGCCCGAGGCGGCCTCGCCGTCAACGTCATCGAGTGCTGAGGAAGGCGAGATCTCCTCCGTGAGCCCCATCTGGCCGCGCGTACCCGGGCGCCACCGTACAGGGCCCTGCCTGCGAGACTGCCTGCCATGACCACGCAGCAACGCCGGATTCTCGTCATCGGTATCGGAGCGGGCGACCCCGACCACCTGACGCTCGGGGCAGTGAAGGCGATGCGCCGCGCCGACGTCTTCTTCATCGTCGGGAAGGGGGACGACAAGTCCGCACTCACCGGTCTTCGCCACCGCATGCTGGACGAGCACGCGCGGGCGCCCTACCGGGTCGTGGAAGTGGACGACCCGAGCCGGGACCGGCGCCCGATGGGCCGGAGCGACTACACCTCCGCCGTCCACGACTGGCGCACCCGGCGCGCGGACATCTTCGAGAGCCTGCTGCGCGACGAGATGACGGCCGGCGAGACCGGAGCGTTCCTCGTGTGGGGCGACCCGTCGCTGTACGACAGCACACTCGGGATCCTCGCCGATATCGAGGCGCGCGGCTCCGTCTCCTCGACCGTCGAGGTCATCCCCGGCATCAGCAGTGTCTCGTCGCTCGCCGCGCGGCACCGCATCCCACTCAACCAGGTGGGCCGGCCGGTGCACATCACCCCGGCCCGCCGGCTCTCCGACGTGGCGCAGAACGACGACGGGGACATCGTCGTGATGCTCGATGCGCACGAGTCGTTCACCCAGGTCGAGGGGGACGTCTGGATCTACTGGGGCGCCTACCTCGGCACGCCGGACGAGTTGCTGGTCGCCGGTCCACTGCGGGAAGTGTCCGACCGCATCCGCCGGTTGCGGGCAGACGCGCGTGAGCGGCATGGATGGATCATGGACACCTATCTGCTGCGTGCGGCGCCTTCGCCCCGTCAGGGAAAGGTCAGGGTCTGAGCGAGCAACGTCACAAGGACCAGCACCGTGGGGAACAACGCCAGGAACATGGCGAAGGTGTAGCCCATGATGTCACGCGCCTTCAGACCCAGGATGGCCAGGGTGGGAAGCATCCAGAACGGCTGGAGCAGATTGGCGCTGGCCTCGCCGAGGTCGTACACCACGACCATCCACCCCTGGTTCACATGCAGTTCGTTGGCCGCCCCGAGCACGTACGGCGCCTCGACCACCCACTTGCCACCGCCACTGGGTACGAACACCCCGAGCACACAGCTGTAGACGCCGATGAGGGCCGGGTACAGGTACTCGTTCGACACCGAGACCAGCCAGTCCGCGATGGTCTGGTGCAACCCGGTGAAGGCGATCATTCCGAAGATGCCGCCGTACAAGGGGAACTGCAGCAGCACGCCCGAGGCGGCCGGCGCCCCCTCCCTGAAGGCGCGGGCGAGGTGCACGGGCCGCCAGTGCAGGATGAGGGCCAGCAGGATGAGGATCAGATTGACGGTGTTCAGATCGAGCGCGTTGAGCGCGTTTCCCTTGGCCTGCGCGAAGTGGCGGACGAGGTACCACACGCCCAGCACGAAGAGCGCGATCGTGAAGGTCGGACTGAACTCGACCCACTCGCCGGGGCGGCTGCGCCGGGAGTCCGGGCTCTTCGTGCGGAGCGCGGGACCGAGATCGATACCAAGGCGCTCCGCGGTCATCGCACGCTCCGGTGACGGGGCCAGGAACCACGCCATGGTGACCGCGACCGCGAAGACCACCACCGTGGCCAGGATGCCCTGCCAGAGGAAGATGGTGTCGGTCAGGGGGATGACCCCGCTGCCACGTCCCTCGGCGATGATCTTCTGCACCGCGGCGGGGCTGGAGACCGCGCTGGCCACCTGGAGCGCGGCCGATCCCGACAGGCCCTGGGCCCATACGGTGCCGAGGCCGAGGAAGGCCATGGCCCCGATGGCGCGGTAGTCGACTCCGGGCAGCCGACGGGCGATCTCCTTGGCGAGGATGGCGGTGAAGACGAGGCTGAACGCCCAGTTCACATAGGAGGTGGCCATGGCGACCGCGGCGGTGAACGGGATGGCGCCGCGCGGAGTTCGAGGGAGGGCGGCGAGCCGGGCGATGAGGCGGGCGACCGGCGGGGAGACCGCGACCGCGTAGCCCGCGATCACGATGATCGCCATCTGCAGGGTGAACTCGATGAGCGACCAGAATCCCTTGCCCCATGCGTCCACCAGGCCGAAGCCGCTGGTCGCTTCCGGGTCGCTCGGCTTGCCGAGCAGGCTCTCCCCGGACACGAGCCCCAGGGCGAGGACCACGAAGGTGCCGATCAGGACGAATCCGAGAGCGTCGGGCAGCCACTTCTCGGAGAAGCGGGTGAACCGCAACGCCAGCCGGGCGAGCCAGGTTTCACCGCCGCTCACCTCCGCTTCCGCTGTCTTTCGGGGTTTGGTGGTCATGCGGATCTCCTGATCGCGGGGCCGGGTGCCGCAAGATCCTCATGGGGAGCGGGCGAACGAGACAATGGAGGAACCGCACACCGGTTGCCGCCGCACCATGTGGAACCTGCCCATGGGCGATCACCGGCGCGTGGGCGGGGTCGGCGTGGCAGTGCAGGTCGGGGAAGAACTGGCACTAGACAGGACTGGACATGTATGGCCAGCTTCCAGACATGCCTGAACAGGTCCTCAAGCATCAGCGCATCGCCCGCGTTCTGGCCCGCGAGATCCACAGCGGCGCTCTGGAGCCTGGCAGCAGGCTGCCCGGCGAACACGCGCTCACCCGGCGCTTCGCGGTCAGCCGGACCACGGTCCGCCAAGCGTTGGACGAGCTCAGCAAGCAAGGGCTGATCTCCACGCACGCGGGCGTCGGCTCGTTCGTCGCCTTCGACGGCAGCCTGCTGGACAACAGCTTGGGATGGACCAGAGCCCTGGCCGACCAGGGCGCCTGGATCACCACCGAGGTGCTCCGTCTCGAAGCGGTGCGCGATGCCCGACTGGCGGGCGAACTCGGCCTGGACGGCGACGAGTTCATGGCGCTGGACCGGTTGCGCGTGCTGCCGGAGGGCACACCCGTCTCGCTGGAGCGCAGCAGGGTTCCGCTGGCCCCGGCGCTGGCCGACGTCCCCGTCCGCGGGCTCCTCGACGACTCGCTGACCAAGACCCTGGCCGCGGCCGGACTGCGGGCCACGCACGGCGACGAGTGGGCGTCCGTGAAGCCGCTGGCCGCCGAGGAGGCGACACTCCTCCGTCGCCCGGAGGGAGAGGTCTGGCTCAACACCCGCCGGGTCAGCCGCGGAGCGGACGGCCGGATCGTCGAGCACGTGACCAGCCTGCTGGACCCCGGCCGCTTCCAACTGCACCTCGGCTTCGGCGAGCAGCCCCAGTGAGCCGGCCCGGGCCCGACGTACCTCCGCACACCGACAGAAAGCCCCGAATGAACCACCAGCACGACCGCGCGCTCGGCGCCCTGTACGGCCTGGCCATGGGTGACGCCCTGGGCATGCCGACCCAGATCATGTCCCGGCGGTCGATCACCGCCCGGTTCGGCGCCGTCACCGGCTTTGAAGCCGGTCCGGCGGACAACCCGGTGAGCGCCGGAATGCCCGCCGGTTCGGCCAGGGACGACACCGATCAGGCCCTCATCGTCGGCCGGCTGCTGACCGAGAACGGCGGGCGCGTCGACCCGCTGCGGCTCGCGCACGAGTTCCTGACCGGGTGGCGGCGGCATGTCAGGCCACCCATGACACCGGCATCGGCATCGCCTCCGCGGCCGCCGTGTTGGCGGCCGTGAGCCGGGGCGTCGACGGCGGAGACCTGGAGGACGCCTTCGCCACGGCGATCGCGGCGGCCGAGGCCGGCGCCGAGCGGGGCCACTGGGTCGCCGGTGCCGATATCGCCGCCCGCATCGGCTGGGCCGTGGACCTGGTCCGCGGTCTGCCCGAGGACCAGGCCCTGGACCGCGTCTGCGACCTGGTCGGCACCAGCGTCGCCAGCCAGGAGTCGGTCCCCGCGGCCTTCGCCGTACTGGCCCTCGCCGAGGGCTCCCCCTGGCGGGCGTGTCTGCTGGCGGCCAACCTCGGCGGTGACTGCGACACCATCGGCGCCATCGCGGGCGCCGTCGCCGGTGCCGTCAGGGGGGCCTCGGCACTGCCCGCCGAGGCGCTGGCCACCCTGCGCTCGGTCAACGGCCTGGACCTGGAACCCCTGGCCACCGCCCTGCTCGCGCTGCGCGCGGGCACCGCCGAGTGACCACACGCCCGCCCATCCCCCCGCCGGAGCGCCCCCCCGCAGCCTCTGGCCTGTCGCAGCCAGTGACGCCCGTTGTGCAAGCTCGTCGATTTATCGACGGGTAGTTGACAGAACGACCGCGTCGTATCCGTGAGACCCGCGGCGTCGAACCGGTTCCGGACACCAGCGCGTTCGGGGGCCGCGGCAACGCGGGCCCCACGCTGGTCACCTGGATGAGCCGGCTCGGCTGGGAGACCATCAACACCACCACGGCCGCCTTCGCCCTGCTGGCGTTGGGCGACGTCGCCTTCGGTATTCGGCGGAACACCGTGCTCACCGCGGTGTGTCTGCTGGTCTTCATCGGCTGCACGCTGCTGATCAGCGGCCTCGGACACGCCACCATCATGTGGATCAACAGGTGGGCCAGCTATGTCTTCGGCCTGCTCAACCTGGTGGTGATTTTCTCGCGGCCACCGTGGACTGGGGCAAGGTGTTCCACGCCCCGCTCGGGTCGGTGAGTTCGATGGTCGTGGGCGTCGGCATGATCGCCGCCGGGACCGGGATCGGGTGGGCCAACACGGGCGCCGACTACGCCCGTTATCTGCCCCGGCGGATCCCCGGCGGGAGACTCGTGGCCGCGTCCGCGTTCGGCGCCGGCCTTATCCTGATCGCCAAGGACTTCTACGGCCCGTTCATCACCTTCCTCACCCTTCTCGCCGTGCCGATCAACGCCTGGGCGGTGGCCATCGTGGTGGGCCTGCTGTTCACGGAGGCGAGCACCAGCGCTACCGACGTGTGGTTCTCCGGGCCGCTGTCCCACAGCTGGATCGGCTCCAACGGACTGGGGTGGGTCGTGCCCCTGACCCTCGCGGCCGCCGGCTACGCGCTCCTGCGCAGGCTGGACGGCACCGTACGCCAAGAGGCCGCCGGACAGCGTCCCCAGCAGCAGGTCCTGTCCGCTCCGGCCACGCGGGAGATCTCATGAACGGAATCGTGAACCCCGGCGCCGGGGACGGCGCCCCCGGCGGGCCCACGGGCGGCCGGCTGGTCCTGGTCGGCAACGCCATCGTCGACCTGGTGATGCGCGTGCCCGCACTGCCCGAACGCGGCGGCGACACCGTGGCCCAGGACACCGACCTCACCACGGGCGGCGGATTCAACGTCCTCACCGCCGCCCGCCGCCTCGGCCTGCCGACCCTGTACGCGGGCGCCCACGGCACGGGGCCGTTCGGCGACCGGGTGCGGGCGGACCTCGCCGGGGAGGGCATCGAGATGGTGTTGGACCGGGTCGCCGAGGTGGACACCGGATTCTGCGTCGCCTTCGTCGACGACGGAGGCGAGCGCACCTTCGCCACCAGCCTCGGCGCGGAGGCCCGGCTGACAGAGACCGACGCCAAGGCCGTACTCGCCGCGCTGCGCCCCGGCAGAAGCGGTGCCTCCTGGAGGCGGTGCCTCAGGCCGCGGCCGCCATCGGGTGACCGCGGTGGGCGAAGTTGTTCCAGACGTGGGTGAGCAGGCGCATCGCAAGCGCCTCGAGTACGGCGACAGCCGCCTTGGTGAGAAGAGTGGTGAACAGCTGCGGCATGACAGCAGCCTTTCTTGTGCATGTTTCACTTACGTCTCCCTTTGTGCGGTGCCAGAGCTTCGTACGCATGGAGCGCAGGGGACCATCAGGTGAATCGTCGGTGTCCGTCCGGGGCCGGTGAGAGCTGGGCGGTGAGGAGCCGCCAGACGGCGGGCAGCGCGACGGGGGCCACTGCTGCTGCCAGCCCGATCGTCCAGCCTGCTGGGCCGAGGGGCCGGCTGCCGAAGAAGTGGCTGAGGCCGGGGACCGCGACCACCAGGGCGAGGGCGGCGAGAGAGCCGACGGCGGCGAGGGCGACCACGGGGTCACGGCCCGCGTCGGCGAGGGTCTGCAGCAGCTGGGAGGCGACGAGGGCGACCAGGGAGACCGTGTCGGCGCGGGCCCTGGTGCCGGTCGCCCGGGCGACGGTCCACGCGCTGCCCGCGGCGAGCGCCGTGAGGGTGGCGCGCAGACGGAGATGGCGCGTGAGGGCTCTGCCCAGGGAGACCTCGGGCCCCTCCGCGAGCAGTTTCTCGGCTCTGCCCGCCGGGGGACGCGCGGCGATGGCCATGGCCGGCAGCATGTCCGTGAGCAGATTGACGAGGAGCAGCTGACGTGCGTTGAGCGCGCTTCGTCCGGTGAACACGGAGGTCGTCAGGACGAAGGCGATCTCCCCGAGGTTGCCGCCGAGCAGGATGCCCAGCGCCTTGCGGACCGAGGCCCACATGGCGCGGCCCTCCACGATGGCATCGACAATGGTCTCGATGCGATCGTCGGTGACCACCACATCGGCGGCGGTGCGCGCCGCGGGGGTCGCCCGGGAGCCGATGGCGATGCCGACATCGGCGAGCCGGATGGCGGGGGCGTCGTTGGCGCCGTCGCCGGTCACGGCCACGACCCGGCCGACCGAGCGCAGCGTGGTGACGATGCGCACCTTGTGGGCCGGGGTGACCCGGGCGAAGACCGAGATCCGCGGCAGCGCTTCCGCGAGGGCCGCGTCGTCGAGAGCGTCCAGCTCCACTCCGGTCATCATCCGCAGCCCCTCGTCCGGCTGCAGCTCACCGGCGATCGCGGCGGCGGTGCTCGGATGGTCTCCGGTCAGCATGACGATCCGTACGCCCGCCCGGGTCAGACGGCGGACGCTCTCGGCGGCGGTGGCCCGCACCGGGTCCGCCAGCCCGAGCAGGCCCAGCAGACGCAGCCCGCCCACGTCCGTGTCGTCGAGGGCCGGGTGAGTGTCGGCGACGCCGCCCGGGCCGACGCGTTCGGCGACCACCAGCACCCGCAGGCCGCGTCGGGCCATGCGGTCGATGTCCCGGTCGATCGTCTCCCGCGTCCTCGCGGTGAACGGCGTGGTGGCGTCGTCGCGCCGGACCTGCTCGCAACGGGGCAGGACGACCTCGGGCGCGCCCTTGACCACCAGCCGTGTCCGTCCCCCGGCCCGGCCGAGTACCGCGTGATATCCGCGCCCCGGTTCGAACGGCAGCTCCGCCAGACGCTGCCAGCCGTCCGCCGCTTCCTGCCCCTCCGGGGCCGGGGCGGCGCCGACCCGCTCGGCCCCGGTGGCGATGGCACGGTCCGTGGGGTGGGTGAGCGCCGACGCCGGGCCGGCAGGTCCCGCGAGGGCCGCGGTGGCGACGACGTGGCGCAGTCGCGGGGTGAGCGCGTCGAGCGGGCGCCGCTGGAGGCCGTCGGACACCTGCTGGAGGCTGATTCTGCCTTCGGTGAGCGTGCCGGTCTTGTCGAAGCACAGCACATCGGTGCGGCCGAGCGCCTCGATGGTGGGCGCGCTGCGCACCAGGGTGTTGCGGGTGGACAGCCGACGGGCCGCGGCCAGTTCCGCGACGGTGGCGACGAAGGGCAGACCTTCGGGCACGGCGGCCACGCAAAGGCTGACCGCCGAGCCCAGGGCCGCGCCCAGGGGCCGCCTGCGGGTGAGGTCGGCGAGGAACAGCGCGACACCCGAGGCGATGGACAGGGGCAGGAACCAGTGGCCCAGAGCGTTCAGGCGGTGTTCCACACCGCTTTCCGGGACGCCGCCCGCCGGCGCGGCCTGAGCGGCGCTGCCGGCCTCGGTGGCGGTCCCGGTGGCGACGACGACGGCGAGAGCGCCGCCGGCCGCCACCGTCGTGCCCTGGTACAGCATGGACCGCCGGTCCGCGACCGCCCTCGCCGCCGTCGGGACGGGCGTCTTCAGCACGAGCTGGGATTCGCCGGTGAGGCTTGATTCATCCACCTCCAGACCCGTCGCTTCCAGCACACGGCAGTCGGCCGGGACCGCGTCACCGGCGCGCAACTCGATGACATCGCCGCTCACCAGGTGGTCGGCGGAGGCCTCCAGGACGCCCGGCCGGCCCGCCCTGCGCAGCCGGGCCCGGGCCGAGGTCGCCTCGACCAGCCGCTCCGCCGCGCGGTCGGCGCCCAGCCGCTGGGCCCCGCCCACGAGCGCGTTGACGGCGAGCACGACACCGATGAGCACCGCGTCCAGTACGGAGCCGAGAGCCGCCGAGATACCGCCGCCGACCGCGAGGACGGGCGTGAGCGGATTGGCCAGCTCCTCCGCGACCCTCCCGACGAGGGTGACGGCGGCGGTCGGCTCCTCGCGCCCGGCGAACCGTCGCCGCCGCCCGGCCTCGGTCTCGTCGAGCCCCCGAACCGACGTGCCGAGCCGGGCGATGACCTGACGTACCGTCATGGCATGCCAGGGCGTCCGCTCGACGGCGGCGGGGACCGGACGGCCGCGCAGCGCCCGCCCCGCCCAGACACCCGCCCCGAGCCCGGCGATGGCCATGCCGTCGGTCACCAGGCGGGCACGCGCCCAGGCGCCGCGCCGGGGAACGGCCAGGGCCAGCGTCCCACCCGCGAGAGCGGCGACCGCTTCCATCCGGACACACAGCCGGCTCAGCCTGCGGGCTTCCGGCACGGCGGTCAGCAGCAGATACGCCACATCGGGCGGAGCGGCGACATCCGCGTCCCACGCCACCCGGCGCAGACCACCGGACACCCCGATGCCCAGATCCGCCTGGACCAGGGCGCGGCGGGCGCGGGTGGCGACCACGGCGACACCGCGGCCCTCGCCCTGGAGGGAGCGGACCAGAGCTGCCGTGCGGGTGCCGCCGGTGGGAACGGCCTCGTCCAGTCCGAAGCGGCGGTGCAAACCGGCCGGACCACCCGCGAGCACCACCCGGCCGCACCCGCGCGCCGCCCGCACCAGGTGCTCGGCGAGCGGGTGCAACTGCGGCACCAGGCCCGCCACCGCGACGGGACGGCCCTCCCGGACGACCAACAGCACTCTCGCGCCCTGCTCGGCCCACTCCTCGGCCATGGCGGCCGCCTCCCCGGGCAGCCCCGCCTCCTCGGCGCGGTGCTCGGCGAGCGGCCGCAGCGCCCACGCGGCGTGTTCCTGCGGCTGTGACGGGTCGGTGTCGTCGATCAGCTCGAGGATCACGGCGTGGATCTCATCGAGGTCCGGACCGGCGACCGCGATCCCACCAGAGGGCCGCCCCGGGGCCCGCTCCCGGCCGGGGGCGCCCGCCTGAGCGCCGCCATCCGCGCACGGCACACCACCACCGCGCTCATCGGGCTGCTCAGCAGGCGGCGCCAGGGGCACCACCGTGCCGACCGTCCACGCACCGGTGGCCAGCACACGGGCGTCGAGGACGACCGTGTCGATGCGGTCGAGCAGCCGCAGCGCCTCCGGCCGCAGCACGAGGGCTCCCCGGTCGGAGGCGCTCTGCCCCACGGTGGTCGCGAAGCTCTCAAGGCCGGACCAGGCACATCTCGGGACACCCGCGATCATCGAGGCCAGCGCCCGGTCATGGCTGCGCGTCGCGGCGCCCGTGAGGCCGTAACCCGCCAGCGCCGCCGGGACAGCCGCACGCGCGTACCGCCCGGCCGGCCCCTGGGGGAGCGGCATCGGCCGCTCGTGGGCCGGAGCGGCATCGTGGCGGTAGGCCCCCTCGCGCCCGCCCAGCCGTCGCGCCCAGTCCTGCCAGGCCCGGCGCCGGGCCTTGGCCTCCGTGTACCGGACGGCGGCCAGGAGACCGGACACGACGGGGCCGAACGGGCGGAACGTCAGCGTCGTGGTGATCAGGTTCACCGTCGCCCAGCCGGCCTCGGCAGCCGCCACCCCGAGCTTGCGGGCGGCGGCGTCACGCAGCCGTGGAGTGGCCTCGGCGAGCTGGAACAGGGCCGGTACGGCCGGTTGCAGGCCGGGGAGCCTGGCGATCCGCCCCACCACCGCCACGCCGAAGGCCACACAACCCCCGGCGACCTGGACCGCGGCACCGATCTGCGCCTCGGGGCCGCCGGGGTATCCGACCGCGCGCGGCAGCCGCACCGCGTCGGCGCCCGCCTTGCCCATGCCCTCCCCGCGGGCCGCCTCCCGGGCGGTCGCACCGGCCGCCTCCTCGGCTTCCGCGACCAGGCGGGCGACCGAGTCCAGATCGGTTCCGGCCGGATCGCAGCCGACGAACACGCAGCCGAGCGTCCCGTTCACCTCCGCCCGGCCCACTCCGCGCACGCCGCCCAGCCGGACCTCGAGCCCACGCGCGATCTCGGCCGCTCCGGGCCGTCTCACGTACCGGACCTCGATCTGCACCCCGCCGGGGACCCGCCACGTACGACGCGTCCGCGGCGTCAGCATCCGCCCGAGCGCCGAGAACACCACGGGCGCTGCCGCCACCGCCCCCGCGGCACTCCGGGCGGCCCCGGAAAGCAGGCTTGAGATCACATGGCCTCCACCCTCGGTGGCCACTGGCGCGGCACCGCCCCGACAGGCCGCGCCCCTCATTCCCTCAAGTATGGACACAGCCCCACGCCACCGTCCTGCCGGAGCGCTGGGGCCGTACACCTGCCCGCGCCGGAGGCCTTCAGCCGTTCGGCCGGTAGGAACCGTTCCGCGTCGCCGGCGCTTCCTACTGGGCGAAGAGCTGACGACATGGGGGTTCTGTTGAGCAATGACGCACTTCCGCACCCTGACCGCATCAGAGCGAGCCACTGGATCACCGTGTTGGCACGGCAGTTCCCCGAGCTGCGGGCGGAGTTGGCACCCTCCCCGCACCGCCCCGGGGTCGGGCGGCGGCGCGGGGGCGCCGACCGGCACGGGCCCTCGACGCCGCTGCGCATGCGGGTCTGTGACACCGTACGGGACATCACCGACGGTGTGGTGGAGCTCGAGGAGGCCGTCCACGACCGGCTGGGTCTGCCGCCCGCCGGCAAGGGATCGGTCGAGGTGAGGCTGGGCCGCCTGGCGGGGCTGCTGGACCGGGTCGAGACCGACCCGGTGCTGATGCGGCACCTGCTGGACGAGGTCGGCGGAATGGCGCGACGCTGTTCCGGCGCGCTCGGGGACGCCGAGCCCGTGGTGCGGCTGCGCGGCAGATGTCCGCTGTGCGCAGCGTCGCCAAGAGCGGCCGTTCCATGTCCACCGCGGGCCGCAGCGCGGCGACGGGCGGGGGGCTGATGGGGCGGATGAAGACGGGGCTCCAGGGGGTGACCACGGCCCAGAAGGGCCTGAACACCGCCATGAAGTCGAATGTCTTCGGGGCCATCATGGCGCTGCTGATGCCGCTGATCATGAAGCTCGTCGACATGGCCATGCAGTCCAAGACGGTCCAGCGCATCGTTCAGGCGGCCTTCAGGATCATCGGCCAGGTCATCGGCACCACGATGCGCGTGGCCAAACAGGTGGTGCAGTCGACCTGGAACGCCATCAAGGCGGCGTTCACGGTCGTGCTGAAAGTCATCTGGACCGTGGTGAAGACCTACTTCAACATCTACAAGACCATCATCACCACGGTCATCCACGCCATCATGGCCGTGGTCCGCCCCCTGCTGTCCTTCTTCTCGGAGAAGATCCCCTCCGCGTTCCGGGCCACCAGGAACGGCATCCAGCGCGCGTTCAGCGGGCTGGCGGGGATCGTCCGGGGCGCGTTCAGCGCCGTGCTCGGCGCGGTGCGGGGGCCGCTGAACGGGGTGATCGGGCTGGTCAACCGGGCGATCGGGGCGCTGAACCGGGTCAAGGTGTCGGTCCCCTCGTGGGTGCCGGGGATCGGCGGCAAGTCGTTCGGGGTGAACCTGCCCACCATCCCCACCCTCGCCCAGGGCGGCATCGTGCTGCCCCGCCCCGGCGGCACCCTCGCGCTGCTCGCCGAGGCCGGGCAGGCCGAGGCCGTGCTGCCGCTGAACCGGCTGAACACCTTGCTGGCCCGCACCGGGCCCGCGCCCGGGCTCGCCATGGCGGGCAGGCCGGGCGGCGGGTTCGTCATCGAGCACTACTACGAGGCCCCGGGCGCCAGCGCCCGGCAGACCGCCGAGGATCTGATGTTCCTGATGAAGGCCAGGGGGTGACATGGCCGGCGAGACGACCACCGCCGCCGAGCCGGGGCCGCTGATCACCGCCGATGGGCAGGTGCAGTGGGCCGGGCTGCTGATGGGCCCCGGCACCGACTACTGGATCGCCGCCGAGGGGCTCACCGGCTGGGAGGAGCTGCCCGCCCTGGACACCGCCGACGCCGACCGCCCGGTCGGGCACGGCGGCTGGCCGGGTTCGCAGTGGGCGCAGGCCCGTACGGTCACCGCGCAGGTGTGGTTCGCGCCGGACCCGGACGGCGGGCCCGAGGCCGTACGGGAGGCCCTGCGCGCGCTGCGCGTGGCCACCGCCGTGCGCGACGAGGAGGAGTGGCTGGCGGTGCGGCTGCACGGCGAGACGCTGGCGGTGCGGGCCCGCGTCACCCAGCGCGTCGTCCCCACCGACCGGCAGTTCGCGGCGAGCCGCCTGGCGAAGATGACGCTCCAGTGGAAGGCGAGCGATCCCCGCCGCTACGAGGCGGTGGGCCGGCGGGACACCGCCGGGCTCCCCGAGCGGGAGCCGGGCCTGACCTGGCCGCTCGCATGGCCACTGGCCTGGGGCACACCCGGTTCCACGGGCGACCTCACCATCGAGAACGACGGCAGCGCCCCCGCCCATCCGGTGATCACCTTCACCGGGCCCTGCACCCGGCCGCGCCTGGCCAACCGGGTCGGCGGCGACTGGCTGGAGTACGCGATCACACTGGCCCCGGACGACGAACTCGTCGTGGACACCGCCGAGGGGACCGTGACATTCAACGGCACCGCGTCGCGCCGCCACACCGCCGTCCCGGGAAGCGCTCCGGAGGAGTCCTTCACCTTGCCGCCCGGCACCTCACAGCTGTCGTTCCGGGCCGCGTCGGGAGGGGCGGGCGCCACCGCCACGATCGACTGGCGGCGCGCGGAGTGGTGAGCTCGCCGCGCACCGGCACACCACACCACCGCACCACCCACCACACAACGAGAAAGACAGAAGCCCTGTGACCACCGTGGGAGACGTCCTATGACCGTTCGTTCCGCCTGGCATCCGCCCACCGGCCAGACCCGCGAGGACACCCGGCTCGCCGTCGGCCTCGGCATGGCGTCCGCCGGGCCGCTGCTGACCCGCGCCGGGTGCGTGTTCGGCGGGCTGCAGCTCACCGGCACCGCCGCCACCAGCATGCAGGCCAAACTCTCGCCCGGGCAGGTGTGGATCGCGGGCACCTCCACCGGTTCGCAGGGCGGCTACCCGGTCACCGTCGACTCCGACACCCTGCTGACCGTCGCCGACGGGCACGCCAGCCTGCCGCGTGTGGACGCGCTGGTCGTCCGGGTCCACGACAACGACTACGACGGCTCCGGCAGGTACGAGACCACCCTGGAACTCCTCCAGGGCACCCCGGCCGGTTCCCCGACCGCCCCGGCCGTGCCCAAGAACGCCGAACTGCTCTACGAGATCGCCGTTCCCGCCGGGGCGTCCGCCGCCAAGGGCATCACCTGGGCCTCCGCCATCACCGACCGCCGCCGCTACACCGCGGCACTGGGCGGCATCGTCCCCGCGGCGGGCGGGGCGCCGCACAACGGGGCGTACGTCGGGCAGTACCGTGACGCGGGCGGCCGGCTGGAGCGCTGGGACGGCGCCCAGTGGACGAAGTTCATTCCGAACGCGGTGCTGATGCACACCGCGGACTGGGGAGGCACCACCTCCACCTCGTATGTCGAGGTCCTTCCCATCGACACCACCGTCCCCCTCGTCGCCACCTTCACCGCGCCGCCCTCGCGGTGGGTGTCCCTCACCTTCGGCGCCTTCACGGCCGCCGACGGGGACGCCACCGCGTACATCTCCTTCAGGATCAGGCTGCAGAGCGGCACCGAGGTGCTCGCCCCCTCCGACGACCGCGCGGCGATCCTCGTCGGCGCGGGCAAGGCCTCCATCTCCACCTGCTTCCCGGTGGGGAACCTCACCCCCGGCGCCGTCTACACCGCGACCGCCGCCTACCGGTCCTCCGTCGCCGGGACGCGTGTGCACTTCGACAGCCGTTTCATCCGCGTCGACCCCGTGGCGTGAGAGCCGTGGGCGCCCGCTACCGCGCCGTGTTCACCGATCTGCGCACCGACCAGGCCATCGATGTGCTGCCTCTGCAAGGCGTGGAGTACGACGACTACATCGGCAAACCCGGCTCGCTCACCGCGACCCTGCCGGTGCCCGACACCCGGATGGCCCGGCGCGTCCGGGAGCTGGTGGAGGGGCGTACCGCCGTCTATCTGGAGCGTGCGGGCGAGGTCTGCTGGGGCGGCATCGTATGGACCCTGACCCCGGCCACGGACGACCGGGGCAGCACGACGGTCGCGCTGCAGGCGGCCACCTTCGACTCGTATGCGGGCCGCCGCTACATCCGGGCGAATCTGAACTTCTCCGCGATCGACCAGCTGGAGATCGTCCGTGGGCTGTGGGAGTACATGCAGGGGGCGGAGGGCGGCCGGATCGGGGTGGAGTACGAGACGACGGCCCCGAGCGCGTCCCGTACGGTGGCCTACCGCGACGGTGACGAGACCCTGGTGGAAGAGGCGATCGGGCAGCTGGCCGCGATGGAACCCGGCTTCGAGCACCGGATCGCGGTGTACCGGGACCCGGTGACGGGGCGTCGGGTGAAGCTGCTCCAGCTCGGCTCGCCGAAGATCCGGGTGGGCAGCCAGCCCGTGATGCTGGATCTGCCGGGCGATGTGCTGTCGTACGCCTTCCCTCGCGACGCCACGCGCGGCGGGACCACCGCGCGCGCCAGGGGCGGTACCCCGGAGGGCGGTGCGAGCAGCCCGGTCCTCTCCGGGGAACAGGTGGCCCAGGACCTGATCGCGGCCGGGTTCCCCCGGCTGGACACCTCCTCCGACCACAGCAACGTCACCGACAAGGCGACGCTCGACGCGTTCGCCCGTTCCGAACTCGCCGCCCTGCGCGGCCCCGTGGTCATCCCCTCGGTCCGGATCCGCCTCGGCTCCGACACCACGCCCGCGCTGCTCGGCACGACCGTGCGGCTGCGGATCAAGGACGTGTGGTTCTCCGAGGGCCTGGACGCCCGCTATCGCGTGGTCGGCATCAAGGTCACCGCCCCCGAACGGGGACGCCCGGAGACCGCCGACCTGTATCTGGAGGAGGCAGACTGATGGCGAACCTGCCCGAGGACATCGTGGACCGGATCAGGGCTCTGGAGCGGCAGGTCCACCGGCTCACCACCTACGTCAACAGCAAGCCCGGCGCGATGCCGGCCACCCTGGCGGCAGCGGAGCCGCCGCCACCCCCGGCCCAGGACGACCCCGCAGACGAGCCGCCGCGCGATGGTCCGGCCGACGGCACGGGGCCGACCGCGCCGTTGGGGTGATCTCGTCGCGCTGGTCCGGGGCCGGCCGGCCGGACGGAAGCGTGGTGCGCTAGAAATTCCGTCATGGGGGATGTCCGCGACGAGCTCAGCGGAACGGCGTTCGGCCCGGCCGTGCAGACGGGCGGCAGCAGCAGTGTTTTCGCCACCGCCTTCCCGGCTGATTCCCGGGAGGCCGACGGCCTGCCGCCCGGGCCGGATGTCTTCGTCGGCCGCGCACGCGAACGTGAGGCCTTGCTGGCGGACCTCAGTCCTCGTAAGGCTCCGAGAACGTCTCCGGATGCGCGTACCACGCGCTCGGCCGGACGGCAGGCGCAGCGGGCCTGGGCGGCAGAACACAGGGCGCTGGTGCTGTCGGGCCCGGCCGGGGTGGGGAAGACGGCGCTGGCGCTGCGCGCCGCCGGGGAGGCGGTCCAACGCCACTGGTACGTCAAGGGCATCTACGTGGATCTCGGCCGCGCCTCGGAGCCGTCCTTGAAGACCGCCGTGTTCACCGCGCTCGGTGAGCTGCTGCACGTGCTGGGAGTGTCCGCGTCGCAGGTCGCGGCCACGGCCGACGGGCGCGTGGCCCAGTACCGGTCCGTGATGAGCACGCTGGCCAGGCGGGGGAAGCCGGTGCTGGTGGTGCTGGACCATGTCCCCTCGCTCGCCGAGGCCGAGCCGCTGCTGCCGCCGCATCCCCGTAACTGCGCGGTCGTCGTCAGCCGCAACCGGCCGACGGGCGACGCGCTTGCGGGGGCCTGCCATCACGCCCTGGGCCCGCTCGGGCCCGCGGAGGCCGCCGAGTTCGTGGTACGTGCGCTGGCGGCCGCGGACGAGCACGACCGGAGGGCGGCCGGTGACCCGGGCGCGGTCCGCGGAGTGTCGGAAGCCTGCGGGCGGTTCCCGCTCGCGCTGGACCTGGCCGTGGGGGAGTTGGTCACGGACCGGCGGATGCCGGTGTCGGCGCCGGCCGACCGGTCGCACGACACCCCGGGGCTGTCGGCGCGGGATTCCCAAGCGGACCGTGTCCGAGTGGTATGCGCATCGTCCTACGGTCGGCTGCGCGCCGGGCAGGCCCGGCTGTTCCGGCTGCTGTCGCTGTATCCCGGTGCCCACTTCGGAGCCGAGGAGGCCGCGGCGCTCGGTGGGCTGTCGGTCGCCGAGGCGGCGGAGGGGCTCAGGGAACTGTGCCGTGCCCGCCTGCTGGCGGCAAGCGGGCCGAGGTTCGGCGGTTACCGTTTCCAGGGGCTGCTGCGGTCCTACGCCGCCGACCTGGCCCAGACCGAGGAGTCCGGGCCACAGCGCAGGGACGCCGTCGAGCGGTTGCTCCGGTTCCACATGGAGGCCACCGCCGAGGCCGGCACATGGCTGGCCCGGGACGCCACGCCCGCGGAGGGCGGCCGCTTCACCGGTGTCCGGCAGGCCCTCCGGTGGCTGGACGAACACCGCCCGATCCTGCTCGAATCGGTCCGCGCAGCGGTGGCCGTGGGATCACACGGCCCGGCCGTACAGCTCGCCCTGGGACTGACCGGATATCTCGAGCTTCGCGGTCGAGCCGCCGACCGGATGGCCGTCCTGGAGGTGGCCGCTTTTGCGGCGCACTCGGCCGGGGACCGGGGCGCGGAGGCGGAATGCCGACGCCGACTCGGCCACATCCACGCCCAGTCGTCCGGTGTCCCGTCCGCTCTGCCGTACTACGGCAACGCCATGACGCTCTTCCTGCTGGCCGATGACCGCAGCGGGGCCGCGGCGGTCATCGGCGACGTGCTCGCGCTCCTCGACCGATACCGCGCGCGGGAGCGGGACACCGCCACCTTGATCATCCGGTATGAATCGGGGCTGGCCATCTGCCGGCGCGGTGGCGATCCGGCCGCGGTCGCCGCCGTCCTCGACACCCTGGGCAACCTCCACCAGCGCACGGGTGCACACCATCGGGCGGCCCGCTGCCACGCCGAAGCCCTGACGCTCCACGAGCAGACGCACGACCTCGGCGGTGCCGCCCAGTCGCTGGCGAACCTCGCCGACGCGCGGCGCGCCGGCGGCGACGTACAGTACGCCGCGGCCGGTTACGAGCGGGCCGCCGGGCTGTTCCGCGACCTGGGGGACAGCCGCGGGGAGGCCCGGGCGCGGGAGAACCTCGGCCTGGCGCACCTGCAGGAGCGCCGCATACGGCTCGCGCGGCAGGCGTTCGAACAGGCTGCTGAGGCCTTCGACCGCGGAGGCCTGGCGCAGGACGCCGAGCGGGTACGCGGCCGCCTGCAGCAGCTCCGCGGGTGGGGCTCTCGCCGCCGCGCCATCGGCGCGGCCCGGTCGCGGACCGCCCCTGTGCCCGGCAGCGAGGGGGAGGGGCACGAGAGTGGTGAGGGCCGCCACGAGGGGGCCACGGGGCCGGGCGGCCTGCGCCCGGGCCGCGCCGGCGAGCCCGATGAGCCCGACGTGCGTGACGTGCCCGACGTGCGTGACGTGCCCGATACGGACGGTGTCCTCGACTTCCACGGGCTGTGGACCGTGGCGGACTTCGGGCTGGACTACGGCGACGACACATTCGACGACGGGTTCGGCGAGGACTCCGACGGCTCCGACGACTTCGGCTTCGACGACGACTAGACCGTTCCCCGGATCAGCCCTGCGGGCCGGCGAGGAGTCATCCTTCCGGCTTCCGGGCGAAGTCGGTGGCGGGCTCGGTGGCGTAACGGCTCATCGTTCGGACGGTCGCCTGTGGGGTCAGTGCCTGGCCACCTCCCATCATGTCCCGCAGGTCTCGGAAGTACTGCACGTACAGGTCCGGTGTGAAAGTGCTGAGCATGACGGCGGGTTGGTCGGTCATGTTGGCGAACGTGTGAGGGGCGCCGGGCGGGACCATCACGAGCGTGCCCGGTGTCGCGTCGTAGTCGTTCTCCCCGACGGTGAACCGCACCGTGCCGGAGATGACGTAGAAACCCTCATCGTGCTGGGAGTGGCGGTGCTGCGGCGGTCCGGGCGTGCGCGGCGCGAGGACGGACTCGGCGACCCCGAGGCGGTGCCCGGTGTTGCTGCCGTCTTCGAGGACGCGCATGCGCGTGGTGCCCAGAAGGATGGTTTCACCGTCGTCCGGACCGACCACCGATACGGCGGGGTCTGCCATCAGCTCACTGGTCTTCGGTTTGTCAGCCATGCCTCGATTCCACTGCCGGGGCACGGCGACTGTCCAAGACCCTTTCTGCCAACCGGATACCGTACGGGTATCGTGGCAGACCATGGAGCTACGCACGCTGCGCTATTTCGTGGCGGTCGCCGAGGAACTCCATTTCGGGCGGGCCGCCGCCCGGCTGCACATGAGTCAGCCACCGCTGAGCCGGGCGATCAAGCGGCTGGAGACCGAGGTGGGGGCCATGCTGTTCGACCGGTCCTCCGCCGGTGTCACGCTCACCGCGGTGGGGGCGGTACTGCTCGATGAGGCGCGCGCCCTGCTCGACCAGGCCGACCGCGTACGCGTACGTGTGGCCGCGGCGGCCGGCGCCGCGACCATCACCGTCGGCGTCCTGGGGGACAGCACCGACCCGGGCGCAGCCCGGCTGGCCGGTGCGTACCACCGGCGGCACCCGCGCGTCGAGGTCCGCGTCCGCGAGACCGATCTGACCGATCCCACCTGCGGGCTGCACGCGGGACTGGTCGACGTCGCCCTGACCCGAGGGCCGTTCGACGAGACCGGCCTGACCGTGCGCGAGCTGCGCGCCGACCCGGTGGGAGCGCTGCTGCGCGCCGACGATCCGCTGGCCCGCCGCGACAGCCTGGAACTGGCCGACCTGGCCGACCGCCGCTGGTTCCTGTTCCCTGAGGGCACCGACCCCCTCTGGCAGTCGTACTGGAACGGCGGGGAGCCCCGCGAGGGTCCGGTGGTGCGCGCCGTCGTGGAATGCCGGCAAGCCGTTCTCTGGAACGGCACGGTCGGCATGACTCTCCTGGACCACGAGCCACCGGAAGGGCTCACCGTGGTGCCGCTGATCGACATGCCGCCGAGCCGTGTGGTGGCGGCATGGAACGAGGGCGACACGAACCCACTGATCCGCTCGTTCGTCCGGATCGCGACCGCCGCCTACGGCCACGGCGGGTCATCGGCGCGCACCTTTGGCGGCTCCTCGCCCGGGCGGGCGAGGTAGCGGGAGGCCCTGCCCGTCGTCCTCCCCGCCGCTCCGCTGCCTTTCCTCACACCAGCTCGGGTTGCGGCTCCGGCTGCAGTACTGGTGTGGTCTTTGGCTCCCACTGTTTCGTGGTCCTTATGTAGCCGTAGATCACCGAGGCCATCGCCAGAATGAGAAGGGGGCCGAACACCCACGGATATCTGGCCATCTCCATCGGCAGATAGCGATATGAGGCCAAGAGCGCGGCGAAGACCGCTGTGCCGTAGACGACCAGCTGGATTGCCGACTGGTCCCAGCCGCGCTCATGCGCGCGCAGTGCTGCCTCGATCGTGAGCGTGAACACCACGCCGGCGATGAGATCCACGCCGTAGTGGTAGCCGAAGCCCAGCGTCGCGCCGAGCGTGGCGATCAGCCAAAAGGTACCTGCGAATCGCAGAATTCGTGGGCCCTTGCGGGAATGAATGAAGATCGCGGTAGCCCACGCCGTGTGCAGGCTGGGCATGCAGTTCCGGGGGGTGATGTCGTCGTACGGGATCGGGTGCGGGGCGGCGATCGGCGGCGGTGTGTGCGGCCACAGGTCGGCCACCGCCCAGTGCAGGCCACCGGTGCCGTAGGCGCCCGGGCCATAGGCGAAGATCGGTCCGACCACCGGGAAGATCATGTAGATGGCCGGCCCGACGAGGCCGATCACCAGAAAGGTGCGCACCAGATAATGGCCCGGGAAGCGGCGCTCGACCGCCACGTTGCGCAGCTGGTACAGCGAGACGACGACCGCGGCCACCGCGAGCTGGATGTAGACCCAGTCGAGAACATGGGTGCCGATCGGGCCGGTGGCCCTGACAAGCCGTCCTACCAGCCACGACGGGTTGCCCAGCGCGTGATCGGCGGTTGCCACATACTGGTCGAGGACGGTCGGGCGGGTCTTCGAGGTGATGAGCAGCCAGGTATCGCCGGTCTTGCGGCCGGCCACCAGCAGCAGGCCGAGACCGACGCCCTTCAGCAGCAGGACACGTTCCCGGCCGCTGCGGCGGGTGACGGCGATGACCCCATAGCCCAACATCACCCACAACGCGCCGTTACCGAAGGGATGGCCTTCGGTGATCTTGGCGTCGACCGCCCACCGCACCACCACGAAGACGATGTCGATGCCGATCGCGACACCGGCCGCGATGAACCGTTGCCGCCAGGTGAGCACCACCATCATCAACGCCATGCTGGCGTACAGCAACGGCCCTGATTTGGGGGCGAGAATTA
Organism: Streptomyces sp. NPDC007917; assembly: GCF_042959105.1. Taxonomy (NCBI): domain Bacteria; kingdom Bacillati; phylum Actinomycetota; class Actinomycetes; order Kitasatosporales; family Streptomycetaceae; genus Streptomyces; species Streptomyces sp. NPDC007917. Next base: position 50,990 of record NZ_JBIBKK010000034.1, on the reverse strand, counting down.
CCTCTTTCGCCTGGTTTGTCATCGGCCCCGGAAGGCCGTAGTGACGCGCGACGATCTCCAGCGCGATGAAAAACCCGAGGGTCACCACACCCGCCGCAGCCCACAGTATCGTCCGTGGTCGGCGCCACGCGGCGAACGTCATTCTGTTGTTTATTCGCGAAAACACCCGCGATGCCATGGATATCAATTGTTTGGCCGATTTGTTAGTTTTGGTCGAGTAGGTTGCTCATCGTGCTGGATAGCGTGGTTTTCCGGTGCAGGACGGGCGATGACGGAGATCATCGTGAGTTCGAACATGCTACCGGAGCGGTGCGGGTGGGTTTTGCTGGTCACGAGTAGTGCGGGGGCGGCGCCGATCCATGCCCAATTGACGGCGGCACGGGCAAGCCATTCACGCCGGGCGTCTGCTGCCGGGTCGGTGGGATTACCCGCTTCTACGGCGCGAGCTCGGCCTCCCGGCAGACCGGGTGGGGGTTCGGGCTCGTCCAAGCGAGTCGATCGGCCGCAGGTGACCGGGCGCTCTATGAGCCGTCCGGAGCGGGGGTGATCGTGGCGGGCGTCGGACCGTCGGGGCGGACGGTGAGCCCGAAGACGGCCGAGGTCGGGGCGGCACGGAAGGAGGGGGTGAAGGCGGGCAGCAGGTGCTCCAGGAGCACGGTCATCTCGCGCATGGCGAACTGCGCGCCCAGGCAGGCTCGTGCGCCGATACCGAACGGGTAGTACGCGCCGTGCTGCGAGGAGGGGCGGCCCTCGTCCGCGGTGGCGAACCGCTCGGGCGCGAACCGCTCGGGCTCGGGCCACAGCTCCGGGTCGCGGTGGGTGAGGTACGGGCACACGAAGATGTCCGTGCCGGCCGCGATGTGGTAGCCGACGAGGGTGTCGTCCTCGGCGGCATGACGGGGGATCAGCCATGCGGCCGGATAGAGGCGCAGGGTCTCCGAGGCGAGAGCCCGGACGGCCCTTTCGCGCTCGGGTGAGCCCGCGGGCCCCGAGTCCAGGGCCCAGCGGCGGGCTTCGGGGTGGCGGTCGAGCAGCAGATACAGCCAGGACAGCGTCGTGGCGGTGGTCTCGTGACCGGCGGCAAGCAGGGTGACCAGCTCGTCGCGGATCAGTTGGTCGGTGTATTCGGGGTGGGTCTGGCCGGCGTCCACCAGGACGCGCAGCACGCCGGGGCCTTCCGGCCCCGCCTCTCCTCGGCGGGCGGCCGCGATCGCGTGCTCGGCGACGGCGTCGATCCTCGCGAGGTCCGCGGCCACGGCGGCACGCAGCTCGGCGGCGTCGGCCGGCGCGGAGGGGGTGGTCGGTAGCGTGGCGCCGACCACCTCGACCGCGGCGAGTTCGCGGCTCGTGGTCTCGTCGAGGGGGTGGCCGGTGAGCGAGCGCCAGATGGTGTCCAGAGCGAAGAAGCGCATGTCCTCGCCGACATCGGTCGGCGCGCCGGTACGGGCGCACTCCGCCCAGCGGCCGGCGGCGCGGCGCGCCGCGCCGACGATCCGCTGCTCGTAGCGGCGGATGCCCGCTCCGGTGAACTGGGCCTGGAGAAGGCGGCGCTGTCGCTTCCAGGGTTCCCCGACCGCCGAGAGCACCCCGTCTCCAACGAGCACGCGGGCCCGGTGGGAGCGCTTGACGTAGCGGCCGGGGTGAAGGGCGAGGACATGCTGTACCGCCCTCGGATCGGTGACCAGCACGGTGGGGCGCGGGCCGAGGCGCACCGCGCTGATCCCGCCGAGCTCACGCGCCTCGGCCAGCAAGTCGACCACCTTCCCCGAGGAGGAGCGCCACCGCTCGACGGCCGCCGGGGTGAGCTCCGGAGGCAGGGGCATGGCACCGGGCTCGGGCGACGGAAGGGAAACGCCTTGCGGGGGTGTGGTGGCCAATGTGCTCTCCTGCTCGATGACGGCGGCTGCGGACATGGGGGACAACGAGGGGCGGCCCCGGTCGATGACTTCCCACCGGGCTTCCCGGCACGCTACCGGCCCGTCGCGTGCTGCCGCCCCTGATCGAGCCGCCGGGCCGTCAGGCGGCGGAGGCGATGCGCTGCCGCATCGCCCTCGCGTACGCCCTGGTCATGGAGCGGGACGAGCCACGCTTCCGCCACAGCGTCCTGGCCGACTCCCGTGAGCGCTTTCCCTCAGGGTGATCCGCCGATCACCCGTTCGATCTCCCGCTGGCCCGCCTCAATGACCCGGGGTCAATGACCCGGGGCTTATCCGAGTCGGCCGGGCTGGTAGTCGCCGCCGCGCTGCCGGACCATGACGCCCATGCGGTTGGTGGCGTTGATGAGGGCGATGAGCATCACCAGGTCGGAGAGCTGATCCTCGTCGTAGTGCTTGGCGGCGTCCGACCAGGCTTCGTCGCTGACCCCGCCGGCCGCGTCGGCGATGCGGGTGCCCTGCTCGGCCAACTCCAGGGCGGCGCGTTCGGCGTCGGTGAACACCGTGGACTCCCGCCAGGTGGCGACCAGGTTGACGCGGGTGGGGCTCTCCCCGGCGTGCGCGGCGGTCTTGCTCCACACATCGGTCGCATAACCGCAGCCGTTGATCTGGCTCGCGCGCAGCAGCACCAGCTTCTGGGTCGCGGCCGGCAGCGTCGACTCCTGAAGGATCGTCTTGCTCGCCAAGCCGAAGTGCCCCGCGGCCTTGGCCGCGGTGGCGGTGGGGTTGCCGAAGAGGTTCAAACGGGCAGCCATTGTGCACTCCTTGGTGTTGTAAGCGGTCACACAAGAGACACCGGCGACCCGATCGCCATGACACCCTGCCAGGTGACATGCGCCACACACGCGACCCACCGGCCAGACCTCCGACCGCTCGCCGCTGTGACCGGCGACCACGATGACAGGACGCCGGACAGGCCCGGAACTACCCCGGGCAGCCGCCACACCATGCCCCCGGCCAGCCACGGAGCCTTCCGGGAACAGCGGCTCCCGGTGACCGCGCAATGGGTCCCGTGGCCTACGCTCCGATCGCTCGTCATCTGCTCCGCGCCAGGGATCCCGCGGACCTCCCCGCCACTGCGGGGAGTGCCGACGCCGACGCCTAACTGATCGTTTCAGAATGAGGCGCTCGGCCGGACGTGTCGGCTCTCGCGGCTCGCATAGGCTGGCCGGTCCCATCCGACGCACCGCGACGAGGGTCAGCCCATGCACAACAACAGCACCAGGATCCGTCTGATAGAGCCCGCCGACGCTGCCCCGATCGCCGCGCACAGGGCGCGGGACTTCGAGGCTTTCCGGCCCTGGGAACCGGCCCAGCCGGCCGACTTCTACACCCCGGAGGGCCAGGCGGAGCGGATCGACGGCTTGCTGGCCGGATACCGGGCCGGTGCGGTCTGGCCGGGCGTGGTACTCGCCGACGACCGGGTGATCGGACAGGTCACCATCGGAGGCATCCTGCCGCAGCCGCACCTTCGCCGCGGCTCCGTCGGTTACTGGATCGCCGGCGTCGCCCAAAACCAAGGACACGCCGGGCGCGCCGTCGGGCTTGTACTCCAGTTGATGACGGACGAACTCGGGTTGCACCGCGCTGAGGCGTCCACCAATCTGGAGAATCTGCCGTCGCAACGGGTGCTGCGCCGCAACGGGTTCAGCCCGTACGGCGTCGCGCACTCCTCGATCTTTCTCGACGGGAGCTGGCGGGACGGGCTGCTGTGGGAGCGGATCCTGGGCGACTGACTGACCGTTTCACAGCGAGGTCCGCAGGCCCAGCCCTTTACGTTCGGGTGGCGATGGGCAGCAGCATCCGCAGGCCCTCGCCGGGGCCACCACGGCCCGCCACGGCCGCGGTGCTTGCTGTTCCATCGGTCGCGTGATCAGATGATGGCAGCATCGCGTGCCGGTGACGGACTGCGTCAGGCATGGAGGTGTGGAACCGAAGGGACTGCCATCCGTGGCTTCCCACCACGGCGACCGCGTCGTCGCCTTGAGCCGACAGCTCGCGCAAGCGCACCAAGAACTACGTCGCCAGATCAGCGAGATCAGGACAGGTCTCGGACACCGCCGGTTGAGCGACGACGTACTTCTCACCCATTGTCTGGCCTTCCGCGCTGCGTTGACAGCGCACGAATTGGCGTGGAGCCCGGCTGACAAGTGGCGCAAGCGGGAGCCAGGGGACGCGCGTTCGACGATGTCGCGGCGCCGGTAGCCGGCCGGCCTTGGCGAAGCCGCATCGGCGTGCGTCCCGCCGTGCCCGGCCGGCGAGTTGGCTCGGAAAGCACTGCCTAGCCCTCCGGGTAGAAGAGGAACAGCGTGCAGCCGGTGGTGGTCGAGGGCACGTGCCACGATCCGGCCGGGGCGTGCAGGAACGTGCCGGCCGGGTAGTCACGTGCTCCGTCGTTGAACGTGCCGGCAACCACGTAGACCTCCTCCGGACCGGGCTCGTGGACGTCGCGGCGTGGCCAGGAGGTGCCGGCCTCCATCTCCAGGACGTTGGCGTGCGCGCCGGCCGGTCCCCGCCACAGGGGACGCAGCCGGATCCCGGGGAACAGCTCACGGACCGGGGATTCGTCGACAGAGGCGGAGGTGTAGCCCTCCTGCGCGAGGATCTCGGGGTGCATGCCTGCCACAGTGCCGTGTGTGGGCCGCGACGGGAGAGAGTCTGCGATGACATCATGGGGTACTTTCCTGCCATGCATCGCGTGGTAGTCCTGGTACGGCCGGTGCAGTCGACGTTCGAGCTCGGCTGCGCCGTCGAGGTGTTCGGCACGACGCGGCCAGGGGTGCCGCAGCACTACGCATTTGAGACGTGCACGGAGATCCCCGGGCCAGTGCCGACCACGGGCGGGTACACGATGTCCGTGTCGCAGGACCTGTCGGCGCTCGAGGCCGCAGACACCGTGATCATCCCGGGCTGGCTGCCGGTGGAGGAGCCGCTCTCCGATCGCGTGCGCCGGGCGCTGCTGCGGGCGCACGCGCGTGGGGCGCGGCTGGTCACGATCTGCTCCGGGGTGTTCGCGCTGGCCCGCACCGGGCTGTTGGACGGGCGCTCGGCCACCACGCACTGGGCGCGCGCCGAGCAGTTGCGGCGTGAGTTCCCCCGGGTGCGCGTGGAGCCGGACAGGCTCTACGTGGATCACGGTGACGTCGCCACCAGCGCCGGCGCGGGCGCGGGGTTCGATCTGTGCCTGCATCTGGTCCAGCACGACCACGGGGCCGCGTACGCCGCCCTGCTCGCGCGGCACATGGTGCTGCCGCCGCATCGCGAGGACGGCCAGACGCGGTACGCGCCGCCTCAACCGCCCGGGGATGCGCTGGGTGGCCTGCTCAAGTGGGCCGACGAACGCCTCGGGACCCCGCTGTCGGTGGACGACCTGGCCGCGCACGTCGGCGTCTCGCCCCGCACCCTGGCCCGGCGCTTCGCCGATCAGCTCGGCACGAGTCCGGGTGCATGGTTGCTCTCCCGGCGGGTGGCCGCGGCACGCACCCTGCTGGAGGAAACGGACGTGCCGGTCGAGGCGATCGCGGCCCGCGTCGGCCTCACCTCCGCGGTCAACCTGCGCCGCCGCTTCCGCGCCCAGATGGGCACGACCCCGGGCGCCTACCGACGAGCGTTCCGGGTTCCGTGATCCGCGACCAGGCCCTGGCCCGGTGGCGGGGCCCTGATCGGATCCCTGCCGGGACCACCCCCGCGATATCGCCGTCGGGAGCCGGGCCGGCGAACGATGTCCCCACCGTGATCACTCGCCCGGGGAGTCCGGGTGTGTGAAGACGGCCTTCGTCTGATCCCGCGCTCCGGCCGAAGAGGCACCTGACCGGACCTGGTGGCGCCAGAGCGAGGGGCTGAGGCCTCGGGCGCGCTTGAACGCCACGCTGAAGGCGAACGCGTCCTCGTACCCGACCTCGTGGGCCACGGCGGAGACGGTCGCCTCGGTGTCACGGAGCAAGTCCGCTCCCAAGGTCATCCGCCAGCCGGTGAGGTAGGCGAGCGGGGGTTCGCCGACCAGCGCCCTGAAGCGGGCGGCGAAAGCGGCGCGGGACATCCCGACCTTCGCGGCCAATGCGGCGACCGTCCACCGATGGGCGGGATCCTCATGCAGCAGCCGCAGCGCGTCGCCGATCGCGGGATCGGCCAGCGCCTGGTACCAGGCGGGCGCCGCCTCTGAGCCGGCGCACCATGCCCGCAACGCCAGCACGACCACGAGATCCAGGAGCCGGTCGAGGACGGCGTCCTGACCGGGTTCGTCGTGGGCGACCTCGGCGGCCAGTAGGTCAAGCGCTGCGCGGGTCCGGGGCCCGGAGGGGACGACTGCCACAGGTGGGAGCATGTCCAGCAGGCGGTCGCCCACGTCGCCGCGGAGTTCGTAGGCGCCCCGGAGCATGACCGTGGCCCCGGGCAGGCCGTCGCCGTACGTGCGGGGGGCCAGGCTCCAGTGAGTGGCCGGCGCTTCTTCGCCTCCGTCGATGAGGTGTTTCTTTCCCCCCTGGATCACGACTTGAGGTGCGGTGGTGGGGGCGTCGGCGATCGTGTACCGGCCGGGTCCGGTGATGAGGGCGATGTCCCCCGCGGCCAGGCGTACCGGTGCGGTGCCCGCGTCATCGAGCCGGACCGAGGCGTGGCCGACAAGCGTGGTCACAACCGTGAGCGGTGGGGCGTCGGCGAAGGCCAGCGACCACGGAGGACGCTGGATCAGTTTCCTGACCAACGCGTTTCTGGCACGGGCCCGGTGCAGCAGATCGCTGAGGACGTCCACAACTCGAGGTTAGACGATCACAGTTAGACGATTACAAAGGTAGTGACGACGTTCTCCCATGGAGCGTCTACGACTTCATGGAGTTCTCTGGACGACATGACCAACATCCTTGTCCTCGGCGGCACCGGCAAGACCGGCAGCCGCATCGCCCGGCGCCTGAAGGCCGCCGGCCGGCCGGTCCGCACGGCGTCCCGCACCAGCGGCGACATCCCCTTCGACCTGGACAACCCGACGAGCTGGGCAGCCGCGCTCGACGGCGTCGCCGCCGCCTATCTCGTGGAGCCCGACTTGCGGATGGGCACGGACCGCCAGGCGCGCATCCCCCGGTTCGTGAGTGAGGCGGTCGCCGCGGGCGTGCGGCGGTTGGTGCTGCTGTCCGCCCCGCGGGCCGGTGAGGACGATCATCCCCTGCACGCCGCCGAGCAGGCCGTGCGCGGTTCCGGTGTCGACTGGACCATCCTGCGCCCGAACTGGTTCTCGCAGAACTTCAGCGAGGGCCCCTGGCTGGCCGGGATCCTCAACGGGACCCTGGCCCTGCCCACCGGTGACGGGCGCACGCCGTTCATCGACGCCGAGGACATCGCCGAGGTCGCCACAGCGGCGCTGACCGAAGACCGCCACAGCACCCGGACCTACGAGCTGACCGGCCCACGGGCGATCAGCTTCGGTGAAGCCGCCGATCTCATCGCCAAAGCCACCGGGCGTACGATCCGACACGTCGACATCGCCCCAGAGGCCTTCGTCGAGCGCCAGGTCACCGCGGGCGTCTCACCCGACGTCGCGCGACTGCTCACCGAACTCCTGGTGGCGATCGGCAACGGCTCGGGCGCCGCGCTTACGGACGGCGTGGAACGAGCCCTCAGCCGGCCGCCCAGGACTTTCGAGAGCTTCGTCACCGAGACCGCCGCCGCGGGCCACTGGGACGGGAGCTCCCCGAAACACTGAGCAGGTCAACGCTGAGCGTCACAGACGGACCCGCGCCGGAAACCGATGTGATCACGCTCGTCAACGGCCCGTTCGGCTCACAGCCAGCATGACCCCGAACCCCGTCGTGGGTTCGGGGTCGTTCCGATGTCAGGCGACATCACACAGGCAGGGGCGGCAGGATTTCGGCAGGGGCGAGGCTGCGTTCAAGGGTCGGTGGAGCGGCACGGCCGGTGTCATGGCCGGGTGGCCAGGACGGTACTCAGCGCCACCGGCACCACCGCAAGGATCTCCAGAAGCGTCACCGGCTCCCCGAGGATGATCGCGCCCAGGGCGATGCTGAACAGGGGCGGCATGAACTGCGCCACGCTCGCCCGGCCGGGCCCCACCCGCCGGATCAGCATCAGCCACAGCGTCATGCCCAGCACCGAGGCGCCCAGCGCGAGAAAGAGAATCTGCCCCGCCAGCGCCCCGAGCGCCTCGTCCGGAACGAGCGAACCCGTCGCGGCCGACAGTACGAGCAGCGGGACCGCACCCGTCAGGGCCTGCCAGCCGGTGGCCAGGAGCGGGTCGATGCCGGGCCGGACCAGCCGCGGGGTGAGCAGCGTCCCGGTGGCCAGTGACACCACCGCGCAGACACCGAGCAGTACACCGCCCACGGTGACGGCCCCGACGTCCAGCCGGTCGACCGCGGACAGCACGATGCCCGCGATGCCGAGCAGCAGACCCGCGACATGGACGCGGCGCAGCCGTCCGCTTCCGCTCAACGCGCCGACGCTCAGGACCAGCAGAGGGGTGCCGGAGGAGAGGACCGCCGCCATCCCGGCCGACAAGTGCGGCAGCGCGAAGCCGATGATGCCGAGGTAGCCGGTGTTGTTCAGCAGCCCCACCACCGTCAGGCGTCCCAGGTCCGAGCGTGGCGTCGCGCGCAGTTGGCGCCAGCGCAGCGCCACGACGACCAGCCCGGCCAGCGCGCAGCGCGCCCCGACGACCAGGGCGGGGTACGCGTGGTGGAGCGCGAGCTTGGTGGTGATGAAGGCCATGGCCCACAGCAGCGCCCACAGCACCGCCAGGGCGGCAGTCGTGGCCACGGCACCGGCGAGAACCCGCTGCGTCGTGCCCTCGGCTCGACTCACGGCCACTGTCTCGCGCATGGATCCAACCTCCTGTCAGAGACCCTCGCCTGGCAGAGACCGTCGCGCCGACACCCGGTCATCGGGTCAGGGCGTCATCGGTTAAGGGTATGATTTCACGATCTTGCTGGGGTGCGCCAGACGGCGTCACACTGGAGCCGTGCACTTCGACTTCGTCAGCGATCACCTCGCCCTGGACTTCGCCGCCACGCTGACCTGGCGTACCACCGCGCGCATCGAACTGCTGACCCATCCGGAGGACCTGGCCGACTGGATCCGGCAGTCGGGACTGCTGGCGCGGGCGGACGCCCCGGGCCCCAAGACCCTGGACGCCGCCCGCGAGCTGCGCGAGGCGATCTACCGCACCGGGGCCGCGGTGCTGCGCGCCACCCCCGCCGACCCCGCCGATCTGCGCGCCATCGGCCGGGTGGCGGCGCGCCCCCGGGTGGTGCCGCTGCTGCGGGACGTGGGCGTGCTCGAACATCGCGGCGGTATCGACGAGGCCCTGGCCGACATCGCGGTGTCCGCGAGCGAGCTGTTCGGCGGACCCGAGCGCCGGATGATCCGCGGCTGCGCGAGGGAGGACTGCACCCGGCTGTTCCTGGACCGCTCGCGGGCCGGCAGCCGCCGCTGGTGCGACAAGCTGCGCTGCGGCAGCCAGGCCAACTCGGCCGCCTACCGGCGCCGTAAGCACGGCGCGGCGGCGCCCGGACCGCTCTGAGCCTCACCCGTGCGCCGGCGTGGCGGCGGCCCCGGAGCGCGCGGATCGGCGCCTACGCGCGCGCGGCCGGTCACCGCTCGTCCTCCAGCGCATGCTGCCGATGGCGGTACAGGACGGTCGCGCCGGTGGCACCCGTACGGATCCAGGTGACCGTGCCGACGACCAGGGTGTGGTCCAGGAGCCCGACCGTCTGCTGGATCCGGCATACGGCGCCGACCGCCGAGCGGTCGAGTACGGGCACGCCGTGCACCGGGCGCCACGGCACACCGCGGAAGCGGGTGTCGCTGGATCCGGTCGCGAACTGTCCCGCCAGCGCGCGGTCGGGCCAGGTGAGGACGTTGACCGCGAAGGCCCCCGCCTCCAGCACGGCCGCCAGCGTACGGCTGCCGGTGGCGAGCGAGACCAGCAGGCTCGGCGGGTGCAGGGACAGCGACAACACGGCGTTCGCGGTGCATCCGGCCGGGCCGTCCGGCCCGGGCGCCGTGATCACCGTGATGCCCGTGGGCAGCCGCGAGATGGCGCCGCGGTAGTCCTCCGAGGAGACGGGCGCGTGGTCCACCGGCCATCGGGTGCTCTGTGCTGCGTCCGCGGTCATGAGCGCCTGCCGTTCATCATGGCGGTGACGGCCCTACGGTCGAGCTTTCCGTTGCCGTTGAGGGGCAGCTCACCGAGCACGGTGACACCGCGCGGCACCATGTAGCCGGGCAGCCCCCGGCGCAGGGCCGCCATGAGTTCATCGGTGGTGGCCACGCCCGAGCACGCGGCCTCCAGAACGACCTCGCCGCCCGGCTCGGTCAGGGCCACCACCACCGCGTCGGTGACACCGGGATGGTGGCGCAGGCAGGCCTCCACCTCGCCCAGCTCCACCCGGTAGCCGCGCACCTTGACCTGATGGTCCAGCCGTCCCAGGTGCACCAGCGGTCCGTCGCCGCGGGTCACCCGGTCGCCCGTGCGGTACCAGTCGTGCTCGGTGAGCGGCCGGTCCCCGGAGTACGGCATCGCCCGCTCGCCGTCGAAGGTGACGAACCGGCCGATGTCGTCGTGTGCGTCCAGATAGCCGCCGAAGCGCTGGACGCCGCGCACGACGAGTTCACCGGTGTCGGCCGGACGTCCGGTGTCGTCGAGGACGAGGTGGTCGAGGCCGGGGTGCGGCGATCCGATGGGTACGGTGCCGTTGGCCGGGCTCAGCCACTGTGACGGATCGCGGGGCAGGACGTACTCGGCACAGCTGATGGTCAGTTCGGTCGGGCCGTAGAGGTTGGCCACCGTGCTGTTCGGCGCGGCCGTGGCCCACCACCGCGCCTGCTGGAGCGTCAGCGGCTCGCCGCAGAACAGGCTCCAGCGCAGTGCGGGCAGCCGCCCGGGCGGCAGGCCGCGCATCCGGTGCGCGAAGGAGACCATCGACGGCACCGAGAACCAGTGGGTGAGCTCCTTGTCCGCCGCCCATCGCACCGGGGCCAGCAGCTCCTGGCGGGTGGGGACGACGAGGGTGGCGCCACTGCCCCACGCGGCGAACATGTCGAAGACCGACAGGTCGAAGGTGAGGTCGAAGGTGTGGGAGAGCCGACTGCCCGGCCCCGGCCCGTACCGCTCGATGACGTGGGCGATATAGGGGGAGAGGTTGTCGTGGCTGATGGGGACGCCCTTGGGCGCCCCGGTCGAGCCCGAGGTGAACAGGATGTAGGCGGTGCCGGCGGTGTCATCGGCAGAGGCGGGCGCCGGAGCAGGCCCGGGCGCGTCGGCGCGCGGATCCGGGGTGAACACCGGCAGGCCCAGAACGGCGGTCGACCGGTCCTCGCCGATCAGCACGTCCAGCCCGGCGGACGCGGCGATCCGCTCGGTCCGCGCGGCCGGGGACGAGGGCGCGAGCGGGACCACCGTGCCGCCGAGGCGCTGGACGGCGAGGTAGGCGGCGTACGTCGCGGGGGTGCGCTCGGCGATCAGCCCGGCGCGGCGGGGCGGCCCGCCGCAGGCCCGTACCAGAGCCGCCGCGATCCGTTCCGACGCGTCGTACAGCTCCCGGTAGGTCATCCGCTCCTCGCCGGCCTCCAGGGCGGCGAGGTCGGCGAAGCGGGCCGCGCTCGAGGCGAACCAGGCGTACAGGGTCTGTTTCACGAGTCATCCTTTTCTGGCGCCGGCGGGCCGGACAACCGGTCCGTGGCCGGGTCGTGAACGGGCCGGCGACGAGCGGCGCGGTTCACCGGCATGGCGTCAGCTCCTCCAGGACGGTGTCCGCTCGGTCCGCCACTTGCGCGAGCATGAGTTCGGTGGCGCCGCCGCCGAGGCCGAACACCGCCGCCTCGGCGCGGATGTGGGCCGCGCCGCGCCGGGCCAGGCCGTCGGCTCCCTGGAGCTGCGCACAGCGGCTGAGCACCGCGTCGACACTCTGGCCGACGGCCGCCTTGAGCAGCCCGGCTGCCGCCAGGTCACGGTCCCGGGTGATCTGTGGTGTCGTCGTCGCGAGCAGGGCCCGCAGCTGCGCCACCTGGACCAGGCAGGACGCGAAGTCCTGCCGGACGGCCGGGTGGTCCCACAGTGGCTGCCCGTCGACGCTCCGGTCGGCCAACCGCCGCCGCGTTTCGGCCAGGACGCGGCGGGTGAGCGCCACGGCCCACTGGGCGCCCGCGAGCCGCTCGGTCGCCATGTGGCGGGCGAAGGAGGCCATGGCCCGGCCCGGCCCGCCGATCAGGTGGTCCGTCGGCAGCCGGACATCGTCCAGGTCGACATGGCCGGTGCCGGAGGCGGTGAGCAGGTGGCTGTCGGCGCGCCGTACCGTCACCCCGGGGGCGTCGGCGGGCACCAGGACCCAGGTGAAGTTGGTGAAGTGGCGGCCGGGCCGGTGCCGCGCCAGAACCAGCAGGTGATCCGCAGTGCAGGCGCTGGTGACCCAGCGCTTGCCGCCCCGCAGGGTCAACTCCTCTCCACCCACGGTGAGTTCGGTGCCGAGCGCGGTCAGGTCCGAGCCCGCGGCGGCGGCGTCGGTGGCGGCCAGCGCCACCGACGCGGCGCCCGCCAGCGCCTGCCGGTAGGCGGCCAGGGCCGGGGCGAGGGTGCCGGAGCCGAGCAGCGGCAGGGCGCTTGCCGTCTGGACGAGCACGCTCAACGTCACACCGTTGTCCCCGCGGGCGTCGACCGCGGTCAGCAGCGCGGCGAGCCGGTCGGCGTCGGGCACCGGCCCGGTGGGCGCGTCGGTGCGGTACAGCTCCTGCTGGATGCCGTGGGCCCCGAGGGCCCGCCACACCTCCGCGGCGGTGGCCTCTTCCGCCAGGGGCTCCAGGGCGTGTTCCACCCGCTGGGCGAAGCCGGCCGCGGAGGGGGCCGTGACGGGCGCCCGGCCGAGGGAGGTCGCGCCGGAGGTCTCGAGGGGTGTCTCAAGGGGTGTCTCAAGCAAAGCGCACCTCCGGGTCGAGCAGCGCGAGTTTGCCGTCGACCAGGTGCAGCCGGTCGTTGCTGTAGTTGAGCGCGGCCGAGCGCAGATCGCGCAGCGCGTGTTCCAGACGGGTCGGCGAGCCCCTGAGATAGCCGTGGCGCATGCCCACCGCGTCCACGAGGTCGTCGACGGCGCGGTGGCACTCCTCCGCCGCCGTGATCTTGAGGGAGTTGAGCTGGAGTTGTACGGAGGGCCGGCTCAGGTCCGGGGTGCCGACGACGGTCTGCCGGGCGCGCTCCAGCAGGGCGTGCACCGTCTCCAGCCGCTGGCGGGCCCGGGAGAGCCGGGTCAGCAGCAGCTCGGAGTCGAGGTCGGCGCGGCCACGGCCGGCGGGCGAGCGCAGCAGGCGCAGCACGCGTGACAGGGCGCCGGCCGCCGTCCCGAGCCACGCCGCCGACCAGCCCAGGTGCGCCAACGGCGCGAAGGTGGCGGTGGCGATGGCGCGGAAGCCACCGTCCTCACCGATGACCTGGTCGGCCGGGACCCGTCCGGTCAGGCGCAGCGGGGTGCTGTGGCTGGCCCGCATGCCCAGGGGGTCCCAGCCGCCGGCGGGCTCGACGGTGAGCTGGTCGCGGTCGGCGTAGACCAAGCTCACTTCGGTGGGTGAGGCAGCGCCGGGGGCCAGCATGGTGACCAGGAATCCGTCGGCGTACTGGCCTCCGGTGACGATGGGGGCGAAGCGGTCCACGAGCAGTTCGCCGTCCGCCGCCCGCAGCTTTGCCTCGGAGCTGAGCAGATGACCGCCCTTGGCCGATTCCGTGGTCACCGAGGCGAGGTAGCGGCGGCCCTCGGCGATGAGGGGGAGCAGCCGCTCGCGCAGCGCGGGGCGGCCGTGCCGCACCACGGCGGCCACCTGCTGGCAGTGCATGGCGAAGATCATCGCCAGGGACATATCGGTGCGGCCGAGTGCGACGCTCACCCGGATCATGTCGCCGGCGTCGCCGTCGAGACCGCCGTACTCGGCCGGGACGAGCAGCCCGAGCAGCCGGGTGCGGCGCATCTCCTCCAGCGCCTCGACGGGGAAGGCGGCGTCCTCGTCCGTGCGGGCGACATGCTCCCCGGCGACGGCGAGCACCTGCCGGGTCAGCTCCTCGAGCGGCACCGCGCCGGGCGGCCGTGGGGTGTGTGCACGGCTGTCGCTGAGGGTCGGGGCGCTCATACGGCACCCACGGAGGTGTCGCCGGGGCCCTGCCGGGCGGAGAGGACGGCGTCGATTTCGTTCCACAGGCTGCCCGCCGTGGCGAAGGTGGCGTCGTTCATGGCCTCGTCGGGCAGGGAGATGCCGTAGGTGTCCTCGATGGCGAAGAGCAGCTCGATGGCCTGCATCGAGTCAAGGCCGAGGGCGCGCAGATCCGAATCGGGGCCGATCGGCCGGTCGCCGCGGAACTTCAGATACGGGGTGAGTACGTCCGTGAATCGCGGGTCCATGAGGGGCTACTCCTTCGGAGAGGTGCAACGAGATTCGGTGAGAGTCAGCGGGTTCCGTGGGGTGCGGCGGGTTCAGCGGGGATCAGCGAGGTTCAGCGAGGTTCAGCGAGGTTCAGCGAGATTCAGAAGGGGGCCGGGTCGGCCGAGCGCGTGAGGACGAGCCTGGAGACCTCCGGCGCACGGCCGGGGCGGTCCCCGTCGACGACGACTTCGGCGGGCAGCGGATGGCCGAGGAAGGCGACGAGGCTGGCGTACAGGCCGTACGCGCCCACGTTCGGCACGGCGACCACATCGCCGGGGCGGACCGGGGGCAGGGGCGCGCTGCGGGCCCAGGTGTCCAGCGGTGTGCACAGCGGCCCGGCGACGAGGGCGTCAAGCGGCGCGCCCTGGCGAGTGTCCTCGGCGTTCAGCAGATGCGGGGACAACGGTGGCAGCCGGCGCAGCCCGGACATGCCGCCGAGGTGGTTGATCCCCGACTGCAGGACGACCACGTCCCGGCCGTGGGACTTCTTGACGTCGAGCACCTCGGTGACCAGTGCCCCCGCGGTGCCCACCAGATAACGGCCGGACTCGAACACCACGGAGGGACGGCCCTGGCGCCAGCCGGGCGCCTCCCGGTCGAGCAGGCCCTCCAAGGGCTCCCGCAGCCCGGTCAGATCCGCGGCGCCACCGGCCTTCGCGAAGGGCGCGGCGAAGCCACCGCCGAGGTCCCAGGTGTCCAGCCGGGCGCCGTGCGCGGACAGCGCGTCCGCCAGCCGGCGGGCGGTCCCCAGCGAGCGGGCGAACTGGCCCAGCAACTCGGCGACACCGGCCAGGTTGGTCCCCATGTACAGATGCAGCCCGGTGACGGCGGCGTTCGGCCGGCCTGCGAAGCCGCGGGGCTCGGCCAGCACCCACCCGGTGTCGGCCCCGAACTGGGAGGCCACGCCGGTCATCGCCAGGCCCTGGCCCGGCACGGGCTGGTCGTCGTTGACGCGTAACAGGCACCGGGCGGTGACACCGCGGCCGGCCGCGAGCCGGTCCACCTGGTCCAGCGCGTGCGGCGAGTCCACGGAGAACATCCGGACGCCGTGGCCCAGCGCGTATCCGACCTCGGCGTCGGACTTGCCCGGCCCGGTGTACAGCAGTTCCTCCGCGGGCCAGCCCGCCCCCAGGGCCGCGTCGAGCTCCCCGGTCGAGCACACCTCGGCCCGGGCGCCGCGGGCGCGCAACTCGGTCAGCAGCGCGGGGTGCGGATTGGCCTTCAGGGAGTAGAACAGGCCGGTCCCGGTGGGCAGGGCGGCCACCAGCGCGGCGTGGTTGCGCCGCACCTGCGCCAGGTCGTAGACGTAGGCGGGCAACGGCAGGCCCGCGAGTTCGGGCAGGGGGAAGACCAGCGGTGAGGGATCACTGAGGACGGGCATCGTGGGCCTCCAGGGCCAGCGCGGCCAGAGCCTTGCGGTCGACCTTGCCGTTGCCGGTCAGCGGCAGGGCGTCGAGCACCGTGCAGTGGGGCGGGATCTTGAACTCCTCGATCTGCTCCCGCATGGCGTGCAGCACTTGGGCGGGGGTCACCTCCCCGGTCACGAAGAGCAGCGCCGGCCGCGGCCCGTCGGGGGGCAGCAGCGCGGCGGTGCGCACCCCGGCCACCCGGCGGGCCGCCGCCTCGACCTCGGCGGCGCCGACCCGGAACCCGCTGGCCTTGTAGAGGTCGTCCCGGCGGCCGGTGACGTACAGGTACCCCTCGTCGTCGAGCCAGCCGTAGTCGCCGGTGCGCAGCTCGGGGAACAGGCCCTCCACGCGGTGGAAACGCTGCGCGGTGAGCTCGGGACGCCGCCAGTAGCCGCTCATCACATGCGGCCCTCGGACGGCGATCTCGCCCGTCGTGCCCGGCGGTTGCCGGTTGCCTTCGTCATCGATGACGAACACTTCGGTGCCCGGGAGCGCGCGGCCGCTGGAGCCTGGGCGCGCCAGGTCGCCGTCCACCGGCATGATGGTGGCGCGTTTGCACTCGGTCAGGCCGAACATCAGCTGAACGCGCAGATTCGGGCAGGCGGACCGCAGTTCTTCCAGGGTCTGCTGGGGCATGGCGGCCCCGGTGTTGGTGAGCAGCCGCAGATCGAGGTTGCGCTGTCCGGACCGGTGCAGCAGCCGCGCCAGCGCGTCGGCGACGGCGGGAACGGCGGGCAGTACGGTCGCCCGGGAGCGCGTCAGATGGGTGAGGAGCGGAGGGCCGATCTCGGTCGGCCGGCCCAGCCACACATGGGCTCCGCTGAGGGCGCCCAGGTACAGCTGGTACAGGCCGTAGTCGAAGGAGAGCGGCAGCGGACTGTAGACGGTGTCGTCCGGGCGGTAGCACAGGACCCGCTGGATCGCGGTGGCGGCGAAGAGGACCTGCTGGTGCGTGCTGACCACGGCTTTGGGGAGTGCGGTGGTGCCGGAGGTGTAGATCATGGAGACCGGGTCGACCGTCAGCCGGTTGACCGCGGGCGGCTCCCCGCTGTCCGCGTCAGCGGCGCGGTGGTCGCCGGCGAAGGCGTCCCGGACGAGGTCCCGGGCGTCGGCCGTGGGTATGCCCTTGTCCGCGGCGGACGCGAGGTTCGCCTCCTGGTCGCTGATCAGCAGCGCCGGTTCGCTGTCGTCGAGGATGTGGGCGAGCTGTGGCCCGCGTACCTGCTCGTGCAGGAGGGAGAGCACCGCGCCGGCGCGGGAGGCCGCGTGGACCACGACGGGCACGAGAGGCGAGTTGGCCGCGCCGACCAGGACCCGCTGTCCGGGGAGCACGCCCGCTGCGCTGAGCCGGGCGGCCACCCGTCGGCTGACGGAGGCCAGTTCGGCGTGGGTCAGTGTTACATCGCCGCAGGTCACGGCGGGGCGATGGGGCCACTGCCGAGCGGCTTGGTCGAGGATCTCATGAACCAGGGAGGGTGCCGGACCGCTGTTCAACGTGTCTCCTCACGAGGTAACGGCTCCGCCGCCGAGGTGGCGAGCCGGGCCGACCGCCGGACGATCCGGCAGATCGCGTCGATGTGGTGAAGGTTCTCGGGTACGAGGTCGTCGGCCGGGAACTCGATGGCCAGCTCGCTCTCCAGGCGCTCGATGATCTCCACGACGCGGAAGGAGCTGAAGCCCGGGACATCGGTCAGCGAGGCGCCCTGGAGCAGCGGCTGCGGATCCGTTCCCAGGACCCGCGCGGCCACCTCCGCGACCGTCCGGCGCTCCCGCTCCCGCTCCCGCTCTGAGAAGACGCCGGCGCCGGTGTCCGGCTCCGGTGCGGGAGCCGGGGGCGGGGCGGCGAACGCGGCCCGGTCGGCATGGAGCAGTTCGGCGAGCCGGTCCGTGAGCCCGGCGGGTTCGGCCCGGCCGCGGTCGACTCGTCGAGAGGCCAGGTACACCTGCTCGGTGAAGGCCTCCCAGGCGGCCGACTGCTCCTGATGGGCGGTCGGGAGAGCGCCCTGCTGTGCCTGTCCTTGCTGTGCCTGCCCGCCGAGGAACGCGGCATGCAGCTTCCGGGAGCGGGCCAGCAGCCACGTCTCCAGGGTGAGTCTGCGCAGGGCGACGGCCCGCTGCGGATGGCGTGCGTAGGCGTCGGCGTAGCGGTCCACCGAGTCCGGGGGCGCCAGTTCCCGGCGCGCCGTGACGTCGGCGGGCGGGGTCGGCACCGCCACGAGCTCGGCGGCCACCGCGCACCCGGGCAGGTCGGCGAGGTCGCCGCTCGGCACGTGCCAGGTGCCCGGACGGGCACTGCCCCACGGCGTCTCGTTGAAGTAGTTGTCCTCCACGGTGACGGTGTCCCGGTCGCGTGCGAGCAGCAGGAAGCTGTGCTCGATGTGCTGCTTGCGGTAGTAGGGCACCCAGGGCAGATAGTAGGCGTCCGCGACGAGGAAACAGGCGGGGCCCGGGTCGATCAGGTCGAGCGGGCGGTCGTGGGAGATCGTGCGCGCGGAGAGACCCAACTGTCCCTGCGCGTCGGCCAGGTGCTGCCTCACGGTGCGCTCGACCGTGGGCAGCCCGTCCGGTCCGGGGGAGGGCTGGAATCTGAGGACGGCGCCGAGGCGCAGCCCCGCGCCCTCGCCGTACCGGCGCTCCGCCAGCGCGGCCAGATTGACCTGGATGCAATCGAATAGATGGGCTGATACCGGGCTCATTGGGCGGCTCCTGTTGGGAGAACCAGCGCGTTTGTGATCCCTGAGCGGTGTGTTCAACTCCGCGGTGCGGGCTCTGCGGGCTCTGCGGGCACGGCGTGGCCGCGAGTGGCGTCCGGGGGAGCGGCGTCCGGGGGAGCGCCGAGGAAGGCGTCGAGGAACGCGTCGAGGTGGTGCAGCACCCGGGGAAAGTGGGCCGGCTGGAACACCTCGAAGTGGCCGCAGTCGAGGTCATGGACCGTGAGCCGGGGCGCTCTACGCCTCCAGCAGGCGATCTGGTGCGAGCGCTCCTCGCCCTGACAGGCCAGCAGCAGTGTGCTGCCCGGGTATCCCGGGGTGGCATGGTGCACGGCGGACGCCGTCAGATGGGCCGCCGCGGTCCTGGCCGCGCGCTCCCCGGCCTCGGGGTCCCCGGCATCCTCGGGCGCCGGGGAGCGGTGCAGGATACGCGCCAGCAGTTCATCCCGCGCCGTATGACAGGCCGACCAGGGTTCGGCGAAGCTGTCCACCATGACGACCGACGGCTCCCGCCCCTCCCGGGCCAGCCGACAGGCGAGTTCCCAGGCGAGGACGCCGCCGAGCGACCAGCCGATCAGCAGGTCCGGTGGGGCGGAAAGGCTCCGGAGGAGGCGCAGATAGCGGTCGGCCATCGCATCGACGGAGTCGTCCGGCAGCTCGCCGGCGTCCAGGCCGGCCGCGCGCACACCGTGCACCGTGCCCCGGTGGCGGGTCAGATGCGCCACAAGCCCGAGGTACTGCCCGAGCGAGCCGCCGGAGGGGTGGAGAAGCACGGTGGTGAGGGGCTGTGGCGTCGGTCCCCGGCGGTACGAGGTGAGAAGAGGCCGCCGGGTTTCGTGTAATCGGCCGTCGGCTGCCGCCATGGGGTGACTCCTTTCACAAGGGATTCGGCACGCAGAGGTGTCCGTCGCTTAATGCGGCGGTCATGGAGGTATAGGCGTCATCGGACCCGCGTCATGGGCAGCGACGCACCACGGCAGCATCCATAACCCAGCGAGAATGAAATCCACTGAGTAGCTTGCCGCATTCAAGCGCGCCCCGATGAACTCCCGGGGAAAAGCAAGCGAAAGTCACACGGCGCGGCAGCGCCGCCCATGTCTGTGACTGGCCGCGAAAAAGGGGCTGTGAACTGCGGGAACCGGAGCAATCAACACAGGGGGCCCAGCAGCTTTCGCGCTCGGAACTCCAGGCGTCCACACATGCGCACGTCGAGCGTGCGTATGCCTGCGACCTGTACGCGCACGATGTCTCCCCAGGTTTTGACTTCACTGTGGCGGGTCTTACACGTTGCACGGTGAAGCAGTTCCGGTTCGAACGGCCACATCCAAGGTCACATCCGTCGGATCTTTCTGTCAACCGGTCATGGATGAACGCATGATTTCCCTAGACTGCGCTTCGAGCGCATTTCCGCATTGACTGGCCGGATCCGCACGGGGTGGTCGTCGGCGACGTCGAAGGAGTACACCGTCACGAGGGCACCGCCCTGGCGGCCGACCAGGCCGGGCTACCCGTTGACAGGGCACTCAAGGAGCGACCCCGCCATCCCGGTTCCACAGACCACCATCACCCTGATGCTGCTCCGCGCCTCGCAGATCGTCGGCAGCACCTACCACTGCGTCCGGATAACCGACGGCCTGCGCAAGGCCGGGGAGGAGGAGAGGCGCATCACCGCCGTGGCGACGTGGCAGGACGCCCCCTACTTCACCGACGCCGAACGCGTCGTGCTGGAACTCGCGGAGGCCGTCCTCACCCCGAACCCCTTCGCGGAGCGCGTCTCCGACGAGCTGTTCGCCAGGGTGTCCCGCCACTACGACGACGAGGCGATCTGGCACCTCACCATGGCGCTGGGCCACCTCAGCCTGTTCATCCCGGTCGCGCTCATCGGCAAGCCGGTCCCCGGCAGACCCCCGGGAAAGAACTACACCCATCACTGTCGTTCGGCAGCGAGCACCAGGTCGTGGACCATGAAGTGGAGTTGCACGTCGTCCATCGACTCCGTCCACAGCCCCTCGGCGTCGAGCACGGAGGCCGCGACCATCCGTGCCTCGGCGACGAGTTCGGGATGGTAGGTAAAGCCCGGCCAGGGAAGGACGGGTAGCCGTTCTCCTCGCCGAACCGCCGAACCCGCTCGATGCCGCCCAGGACGGCGTGCGGGAGCGACTCGTTCGCCCAGGACCACAGCCAGGTCTGTTGGGCAAGGCTGACGCTGCCGATCACCGTGAGTCGGCCGATGAGGAATACCTCTCCGTCGCGCGACCATGTGATCTGCGCGTCGTCCATCGACCAGTCGTACTGCACGTCCCCCGACAGCCCGAAGCGCTCGACCATGAGGGCCTGCCGCGAGCGGGCACGCTCGCGAGCTGTGGCCACGACCGCTTCCCAGTCGGAGTGGTCATGCTTCGAGCGGTCGTCCACCTTGCCTCCTCGTACAAAAACTGTCAGCAGGATCCTCCCATCCCGGCTTCTGGCCAGGACTTCCGGGCTCGGACAGAAGATCCGCATGTCGCTCATCCCTCGTGCGGTCATCTCCGCTGAACTCCGGTCAAGTTCGAGTCGCGTTCGACGCCCGGATCTTGAATGACAAGCTCAGACGCTCAACGAGTTCGCCGACGGCTTCCTCACCGCCCCGGGGGGCCTCTGGCCACTCGTCAACACTTGTCCACCAATATTGCCGAGGAGTGCCTGGGTAGCGTGGCAGGAGGTGAACATGCAGGTGAGGCACCTGATCCCCGACCACAGCTGCATAGACGTGTTCAGCACCTGCAACGTCCCGAAGGGCTCGGGCGGCCGCGGAGTTCCAGCGCCCCATGTGCCCGGCTTCCTCATCAGTAAGATCGGCAAGCCCCGCCGCGTGCCGACGCGGTTCCACCAGTAGGTGTCCCAGGTAGACCTCCTCCGACTGCCCAGGAGCCCGCGGAGACAGGTGCGAGACCACCACAAGGTCGTCCTCGTGGACCGGCCCTCCAGGCATCAGTGTGGAATCCCTGTGTTTCCGGCAGACGAAGCAGTCCCCCGCCCGTTGAACCTCACGTGTCATGGACTCAATAGTGACCGATCCGCCGCTTCCGGCCTACGCAAACGCCGGTGCAGCTGACGGTACGTAGCCGCCAGGGTGCCGAGGGGCCGCCGCGGCGGCGCGCAGGTACTCGCGTCGGGTGGTGACCGTACGTCATCGTCGCCGATGTCGTCCGACGAGCGGTGGCGGGCGTGGCGGGTCGGGGGCGCGACCGACGACGTTCTGGGGCGGGGCGAAGCTGCTCAGCGCAGTACGGCCGCCAGCAGGTCGGTGCCCAGCGCCGTCAGATCGGGCAGGTTGAGGGTGTAGCGGACGTATCGGCCGTGCCGCCGGGCCGTGAGCAGGCCCGCGCGGCGCAGGACGGCGAGGTGGCGGGAAACCTCCGGGGCCGAAAGTTCCCAGACATGGGCCAGTTCACCGGTGGTGTGGGGGCCGCGGGCCAGGGTGCGCAGCAGCCGTAGCCGTATCGGGTGTGCGAGTGCCTCCAGCCGTAGTGTGACCGTCTCCAGCGATACCGGCTCCGATGGACTCGGCTCGGCCACGGGGTACTGCACCACCGGCTGCCACCCGGGCGCGTGGACCACCACCAGGTGCGGGCTGCCGAAGACGCTGGGGATGAAGGTGACCCCGGCGCCGTGGGCGGCGGTCGCCTTGTCCTGCAGCTTGTCCACGATGATGCAGTCGCCGTCCGGTGCCAGGGTGACGGCGCCGGAGACCGATGCGAGTGCGGCCCCGGTGCCCTGGCGCTTCAGCAGGTCGTTCTTCAGACGCAGGTCGGTGGCGAGCCGCACGGCGACGCCCGTCCAGGTGGCGTCGAAGAAGGCCTCGGCACACTGCTCGAGGGTATGGCGCACCCGCGCCCGCACCGCGGCCGGGTCCGCGAGCAGCCGTTCCGCGAAGGCCTCTTGCCGTGCGCCGCGGGCCTGGGCCAGGTCCAGGGCCCGCTCGCGCGCGGTGGCGTCGGTGAGCGGGGACCGGGCGGCGAAGTGGATCCGGTTGCCGCCGCACGTGGTGACGAGCGCGGCGGTCACATACGTTTCGTCGTCGATCCGGTCCACGTCGTCCAGCTCCTCGGCGAGGGTCGGCCGGGGGCGGGCGGGGAACAGGAAGTCGGCTTGTGAGGAACGCCAGAGGAACTCCGCCTCCCGCAACCGCTCGGCCAGCTCCGGCCGCAGCCCGGCCCACACGTCCGCGGCCCAGCCGGCGTGCTGCGGATGGTGCCCGGGTTCGGCCAGCACGTGCAGCATCGCGGTCAGCTCGGCCAGCGGGGAGGCGGCGAACCGCAGTCGCTCGGTGGGCAGGCCGCTGATGTCGATCCTCAACGTCACCCCTCATCATCACTGATCGGACGGACGGCGACGGCGTCGGTTGACGGTATCCGTCAACCGACGTGCCCGGCCCGGTCGCCGAACGCACCGTTTGACGCCATGGCGACCACCACCAAGATCCAGCCCCGCGCCCTCGTCCGCGCCTCCGGAGGCCCCCGCTATGCCCTCGCCCTGGCCGTGGACGCGCTCGGCACCGGCCTGCTGCGGCCCTTTCTGCTGCTCTACGGGGTGACCGTACTGAGGCTGTCCGCGCCGGTCACCGGCACCGCCATGACGGTCGGCGTCGTCGCGGGTCTGGTGTGCATGCCCGCGGTGGGCCGATGGCTGGACCGGGGCGCACGCAGCACGGTCGTGGCAGCGTCGATGCTGGTGCGGGTGGCGGGCGTGGCGCTGCTGCTGGTCACCCCGGCGGGGCACGTGTGGCCTTTCGCGATGGCGGCGCTCTTCCTCGGCATCGGCAACCAGGCTTGGCCGGCCGCCCACGCCGCTCTCGTGGCGACGGTCGCCCACGGCCGGGAACGCGACGCCGCCCTCGCCGGAGGCCGCGCCCTGCGCAACGCCGGCCTGGGCGTGGGCGCGCTCCTCGCCACCGCATGCCTGGCGGGCGGCACCACCGCGTTGCAGGCGCTGGCAGCCGTCACCGGCCTCGCCTATCTCGCCGCGGCGGCCCTGGTGTGGTCGGTCCATCTGTACGCGCCTCCGGCCGCTACCCCGGCCAAGGACAGAGACGACGAGCCCGCACCCCGGATGGGCGCACTGCTGGCCGCCAACGTGATCTACGTCTTCTGCCTCAACGTCCCCGAAATCGCGCTCCCTCTGGTCCTGGTGACACAGCTGCACGCATCCCCGGTGTGGTCGGCGGCCATCTTCGTGGCCAACACGGTGCTGGTGGTCACCCTGCAGGTTCCGGTCACCGTCCTGATGTCCCGCTTCTCCCGGCGAACCGTGCTGGCTCTCGCCGGTGTGGTACTCACCGCGTCCTACCTCGGCTTCCTCGCGGCCACCTCACTGGGACACGGCTGGGGCGCCCCGGCCGTCGCCATGGTGGCCGTGGTCTGCACCATCGGCGAGATCATCTACGCCGGCAGCGCCACCGCGCTCGTCACCGCCCTCGCCCCGCCCCATGCCATGGGACGCACCCTCGCCCGCTTCGAGCTCTCCACGGGCTTCGGCCTCGCCGTCTCCCCGGCGGCCATCACCACTCTCGCCCCGCACGGCCCGGCCGCCCTCTGGGGCAGCCTCGCCGCCGCGACGCTCGTGTCCGCCTCCGCCATTGCCACCGAGAAGGAGCGAGGAACGCGGCTCAGCGGTTGCTACCGCCGGGCGCGAGCAGGCTCATGAGCTCGGCAACCGTTCTCAGGGCGGGAGTCCCCGAGTCCTTCGAACTGGTTCACCGCGACGAAACGGCACCGCACAAAGCCCTCGCCGTCCCGTTTCCGACGCCTTGATCGGCGGCGCGAAGGACGGCTGACGGCCACGGACGGGGCGCCGAAGCCGGCCATTGTCGGCTCGGCTACTCTCGGCGCCACTGACGTTCACTCTGCGATCCGGGCACACTACAACCGGATCGTCACCCGGGAGACGCCACCGCATGAATACGCCACCATCGCCGCCCGGAGCGGAGCGGACTCACGGATCAGCCGTCCAGATCGGCGCTCTCGTTCCGCTGACCCGGCCTGGCTGGGCCGAGGCAGGCCGACACTTGCTCGCTGGACTCGAACTGGCCGTTCGCGACGTGAATGGCGCCGGCGGGATCGTCGGAAGGCCACTCGAGTTGGTGGTCCGGGACACCGCGGCTGATCCACAGAGGGCCGCGGCGGCCGTAGACGAATTGGCTCACCTGGGCGTGGCTGCCCTGGTGGGGGAGTATCACAGCGTCGTCGCTCGCGCCGCTGCTGCCCGGGCCGACGCCCTGGGCCTGCCGTTCCTCTGCTCGTCAGCGGTTCTGGACGCGCTCACCGAACAGCCAACGGAATGGGTCGCGCGCCTCGCCCCGGCGCAGTCGCACGGCTGGCAGATCTACGCGGACTTCCTCCTCAGCGCGGGCCACAGCCGCATCGCCGTAGCGGCCGAGCCGAGTGTCTACTGGGCATCTGGAGCCGGCATTCTGCGGGACTACCTCACTCCACGCGGCGGCACCGTCATCGAACTCGACATGCGCGCGCTCGCCCCCGCGGCGGTGTGCGACGAACTCGTCGACCATCGCGCGACAGCCCTCCTTCTTCTGGTCGGCCACCCGGAGCCGGCCGTGTCGATCGTCAAGTCTGTCCGCCGCGACCGGCGCCTCGCCGAGACCATGATCGGTGCTCCGGCCGGGCAACCGGAGTTCGCCGAATGGGCGACGTCGCTGGGCGACGACAGCGCCGCGATCCCGTTCTTGCGCTACCTGCCCGAGCGCCTGACCCCCCTCGGCGCACGAGTCGGGACGGCCCTGCGCGAGCGGCTGGCCGAAGCGCCCTCCTTCGTCGCCTTCGAGGGCTACGATGCGGTCGCCGTCCTCGCCGATGTGCTGCGCTCTCACGGTGCGGACCGGGCGCACACTGCCGAATCCTGGCCGCGCGTCGCAGTCGAAGGCACCCGCGGGCAGATCCAGTTCTCCCGCACGCCAGGCATCAGCGTTTGGCAATGGGCGTGGGCGCCGGTCCAAGTCGTTGATCGAGATCCGGCAAAACCCGATCGCTTCCGGATCCTCCACGCCAGCTGAGAGAACACGCAGCGCTCCACGGGCCGGGCCTTCCTGTGGCCGCGGACCATGTCGGCTGCGCTCGGGTTCCAGTTCAGGGCCGGAGCTGTCCGTAAACCATGATCTGGAACGAGACGCAAGCGAGGACCCTGTGCGGCTGCGGCCTGTGGCCGACGTTCATGCCGGGACGCCGTGGATGCCGTGGACCGAATACCGGTGCCGGCCCTGTCGGTTTCGGCGGCAGCGGCTCGGCCCCGCCCTCCCCTCATCGCTCGCCGGCCACGACGGTGGCGATGATCTTCCCCACGGCTGCGGACAGCATGGCGTCGTCCCGCTCCTCGCCGGCCCAGGCCACGTGCCCGTCGGGGCGGATCAGCGCGGCACGCGGTTTGCTCCAGGCGGCCGGGGGCCGGTCGAGCGTTCCCGCATGGACGGCGAGCCCCGGCAGCGCGCGGTGGCCGAGTGAGCCGTCGGCCGTGAGGTCGAGCAGAAGGTACGCGTCCGGGTGCAGCAGGGCGAACAGGCCGTTGTCGGTGCCGGTGAAGGCCAGGTCGGGGGCGCGGGTGCCGGTGAGCGGGTGGGCTGTCGGGTCCGCTGTGGGATAGCTGACGGCGAGCGCGGTGAGCCGTTCGGACAGCGCGCGGCTGAAAGCGGGTTGGGTGGCGACCATCCCGCTGAGCAGTGAGCGCAGGTCGAGGCCCTCGGGCGTGAACGTGGTCATCAGAGCGGTCTGGGCGCGGCTGTGTTCCGCCAATTGGGCGCCGACCGGGTGCCGTTCGGCGTGGTACGTGTCCAGCAGGCCGTCCGGGGCCCAGCCGTTCAGTGTCGCGGCCAGCTTCCAGCCGAGGTTGTGTGCGTCCTGGATACCGACGTTCATACCGACTCCTCCGGCGGGGAAGTGCTGGTGGGCGGCGTCGCCTGCCAGCAGAACACGACCGCGCCGGTACTCGGCGGCCAACCGGGTGGCGTTGCCGAAGCGGGAGAGCCACGACGCATCGCGCATGCCGAAGTCGTCGCCGGCGATGGCGATGGTCTTCTGTCGCAGCTCCTCCATCATGAGATCGCCGGGCCACTCGCTGGTGAGGCTGTCGGGGCTGACACCGACGATGCGGAACCGCCCGCCGGGCAGCGGCGCGACCATCACCCCGCCCCGGAGGGTGAAGGCGCTGAAGCCGGGCCGCGGTGGGTTGTCGAGGGTGACGTCGCCGAGCCAGCCGAGGACGGTGGAGGGCGTGCCGGGGAAGTCGATGCCGCCGGTGGTGCGTACGGTGCTGCGGGTGCCGTCGCAGCCGACGATGTACGCGGCCTTGATCTCGTACGTCCCTTCCGGCCCCTGCACCCGTACGGTCACCGACTCCCTCGTCTCGGCGAACCCGGTGACGCGATGCCCGCGCACGATCGTGACCCCCAGCCCGAGCGCGTGCGCTTGGAGCAATTCCTCGGTGCGGGCCTGCGGCAGGGCGAGGGTGTACGGGAACGGGGTGTCCAGGTCGTGGAAGTCGAGCCGGTCGTCGAGCATGGCGAAGTGGCCGCCCGGAATCGGCAACCCCTCGGCGAGGAACGGCTTGTGCGCCCCGCGTGAGGCCAGGACCTCGATGGTGCGCGGGTGGATGGTGAGCGCTTTGGAGCGCTGGTCGATCTCCGTGCGCTCCTCGACGACGGTGACCCCGATTCCCCCCAGCCGCAGTTCGGCGGCGAGCCAGAGCCCGACAGGGCCGCCCCCGGCGATGACGACGTGCTGCGCTTCCATGTGCCCGAATCCTTCTTGGTCGGTGACCAACAATTCTGTCCGCAGTAAACTAGGTCAATGACCAAGAGGCAAATGGGTGACCGCCTTGAGCCCGGCACGGTGATCCGTACCGCGCTGGAGCTGCTCGACGAGAAGGGCCTGGACGCCCTGTCCACGAGGGCGGTCGCCGACCGGCTCGGCGTACGGATGAACACCGTGCTGTGGCATGTAAAAACCAAGGCCCGGATGCTGGAGCTCATGGCGGACGCGATCGTCGGCGAGATCCCGTTCGACGACCTGCCGGCCTCGCCGGACCTGCGCGCCGGGGAACTGGCCCGGCGTTACCGCCGCGCCCTGCTCGCCCACCGCGACGGCGCCGCACTCGTGGTCGGCACCTACGCCGCCGAACCCCACACCCTGCGCCTCGCTGAAACCCTCGTCGCGGCACTCCTGGAGGGCGGTCTGAACGAGCGCGAGGCCGCTTGGACCACATGGATGATCAGCTACTTCACCCTCGGCCTCACCCAGGAGCAACAGGCGGCCGAGCGCCGGCCCCTGGACGGCCGTCTGGCGAACGTGGTCTCCGGCACGGCCCACCCCGCCCTCCACCGCGTCCTCGACCATCTCTCCCCGGGCTCCTTCGACGAGCGCTTCG
Source organism: Streptomyces sp. NPDC007917 (assembly GCF_042959105.1). Lineage (NCBI taxonomy): Bacteria > Bacillati > Actinomycetota > Actinomycetes > Kitasatosporales > Streptomycetaceae > Streptomyces > Streptomyces sp. NPDC007917. The sequence continues at coordinate 23,117 of NZ_JBIBKK010000034.1, read as the reverse complement.
AGTTCGGCCTGGCCGCGATCCTCGCCCGGCGGTGAGCGGAGCCGAGGTGGCGTGGTCGGCCGCAGGCGCGGGGCGGCGGCGCCTGCGGCGTGGCGCCCGCCGGGTCCTGCGCATGTGCAGGCAGTCGAGGACACGGTCCGGGGACACGAGCAGCCCGGGTGCGTAAAGGTCAAGGCGCGCGGGTGAGCGCGCCGATGGGCGACCCGACAGTGGAAGCCCCAGGCCGAGACGGTGCGCCGCCGCCTCGGTCGGGCGGCCAACTCTGCGAGTGATCGAAGACCGGCGTCTGGACCGAGCGGGCCCAGACGCTTCTTTCAGGGCGGTCTGGCCCCCGGCACGTGTGTGGTCAACGGAGTCGACGTCGGGCACCGCGCGGTGGTCCGGCCCGGCCCGGCCTGGACGAGGGAGTGCTGAAGGCGGAGAGCGTACCGCTGGGCAAGCCGATGACCAGTTACAAACCCGTGCCTCATCGGGGCGTCTTCCGCCCACCGACCCGCGCGGCACGCCGCCCGGCGGTACGGTCAGGCGGCGTAGCCGAGCAGCGCGGGGTCGGCCGGGGCCGAGGCGCGGGCCACGGTCGCGTGCATGGGGCGGGCGGTGCGTACGGTGGCTGCGACCTGCGAGCGGTTCCGTGCGAAGACGACAAGGCGCAGCACCGCGAACCGCGCGGCGCCGGCGAGTGCGGAAGCGGACAGGTAGACGACCTGCTCGAGCACCGCGCCAGGCGCCGCGACCAGCTGTTGCAGGGCAAGCATCGCCACGCAGGTCACCACGTACGCGGCCGCCGCGGACCCGGCCGACTGCGCGTGCTGGCGCAAGGTCGCGCGCCCGCCCCCGCCGAAGGTGAAGCGGGCGTGCAGCTCGGTGGCGAGGAGCGTGGAGACCGCGGTGATGAGGGCGTTGGCCAGGACCCAGGGAATCCAGGAGGCGAGGGCCGTCACGGCGAAGCTGGACGCGATTCCCACCCCGCCGCCGCAGAGCACGAAGCGGGCGAAGGCGGTGAAGGCGCCCGGTATCGCCTGCTCCTGGCTCTGTGCTGTCTCCATAATCCGACCCCTTTGACGGCTCACTCCGCGAAACGCGCACCCCTCGGCCTGCGAGGCGGAGAGGTGCGCTACCCGTGGTGCCATGATGGCACATGAGTGGCGCCATCGCGAGTCCATTCATGGCGCCACCTTGTCGCATGTGGCGCCACGACGTGGGTGAGTCGTGAACGTGCAGGTCAACGACGCAGCGCAGCTTCGATACGCCTGTGTGTCCTCGACCTGGGGTGCAGGCTTGGACGGTCGGCAGGCCGGAGTCCGGCCCGGCGTCGCCCGGACGTATTGCTCGGCGGCCGCGGCTAGGACCACGACAAATGCCGCCGCCTAGTACGGGAGCTCGGCGTGAAGCCATTGATCGCCCGGCGGGGCACCGCGCACGGCTCCGGGCTCGGCAGGCAACGCCGGGTCGTCGAGCGCGCGTTCGCCCACCTGCACTGGTTCCGACGCCTGCGGATCCGCTGGGAGATCCGCGATGACATCAACGAAGCCTTCCTCACCCTGGGATGCGCGCTGATCTGCTGGCGACGCCTGAACTCAGTCCGATAGGGGTTTTAAGGCTGCTGGGGAGCGGCGGCAAGGATTGCGGCCAGCATGGAGCGGGAGGTGCGAAGGGCCTTGATCTCTTCGGTCATCCGCTCGTGTTCTCAGCGGATGCGTCGCACGGTCTCCACGTCTACTTCGGTGAACACCCGATAACCGCTGGGCAGCCGTTTCGGGGCGAGAAGACCTTGCCGCTCGTAGTAGCGCAGCAGCCGTTCGTGCACGCCGGCGCGCTGGACCATGTCCTTCATCCACATATGCAGGACTGCTTCCTGGCGCCTTGACTCTGACACCGGTGTCAGAGTCTATCGTCCGGGTGCGAGATTCGAACAGGCACTTCATCAGGGCGATTTCCATGTCATCTCAAGAGCAGACTGAACACCAGGTCGGACACAGGCGACCCAACGGACCGACACGCAGGGGAACGCTGTTGTCTCACGAATCGACGGCCGTGGTGCTCGGCGGTGGCGGACTCGCCGGGATCGGCTGGACCATCGGGGTGCTCGCCGCGCTTGAGGAGTACGGCGTGCTCCGGTTGGACTCCGTCGACCACGTGATCGGGACATCGGCCGGCGCCGCCGTGGCGGCCGCCGCGCTCCAGACTGGATCGGCGGGCGTCGAGTACGACAAGGCGGTGCGCAAGACTCGTCGCAACGACGAGCTTGCCCCAGCGGTAGCCCTGGCCGACGTGATCCCGGACGTCATGGCCATCCACGGCAGTGAGGACTCCGCGGCGGTGAAGACCGAGCGTCTCATGCGGCTGTCCCGGGAGCGCTCCGGAGTCGATCCGTCCCGGCGCCGTGCCGCGATCGCCCGACGGGTCGAGAAGGACTGCTGGCCGGGAGGCCGGCTCGACATCACCGCTGTGCGCGCTGACGGCGGCAGAACCGTCTTCACCAGCGAATCGGGGGTCGGTCTGGTGGACGCCCTCACTGCCAGCTGCGCCGTCCCCGGGTTGTGGCCGGTGGCCCACATCGATGGCGAGGACTACATCGACGGTGGAACGTTCTCGCTCACCAATGCCGAACTCGCCCGCGACGCCGACCACGTGATCGTGCTCCAGCCGATGGCGGAGTTGCCGGCATACGCGACCGCGGAGCGTCAGCAGGTCCTGAACCGTGCCGTGGTGATCCACCCGTCCGAGCGGGCTCGCGCCGGATTCGGCTCCGACCCGTTCGACCCCGATGTGCGGGGCGTGGCCGCCGTACTCGGCTACGAGGACGGCCTTGCGGCCGCGCTGGCCGTGACCTCGCTGATCGGGAAGTGAGCTCCGCGGACAACGCATCGATGGAGGTGCGGGTGGACTCCACACGACGAGCGGCTGGTGCCGGATGAACTGTGGGAGTTGTCCGGGCGGGTGGTACCGCCGGCGCCGACGAGACCGCAGGGTGGACGAGACCGCACGGTGGTGGGCGGCGCCGGTACGGGGACCGGGAGGTGCTGGCCGCGATCGTGTTCGTGGCCACGTCAGGGTGCACGTGGAAGCAGTTGCCTGCGTCGTTCGGGCCGTCGGGGCCGACCGTGCACCGGAGGTTCACGGAGTGGAGCCGGGCCCGGGTCTGGGCCAAGCTCCACCGCCTGGTCCTGGACGAACTCGGCGCGCGCGGCGAGCTGGACTGGAGCAGGTGTGCGATCGACTCGGTGAACATGCGGGCGCTGAAAGGGGGAGCTGGCAGGTCCGAATCCTGCTGGACCGGGGACCGCCGACCGCTCGCGCCGGGGACCGCGCCGACGCCGGCCTGCCGAGCTGCACGCCGACAAGGGCTACGACTACGACCACCTGCGCAGATGGCTCCGCAAGCGCGGCATCACCCACCGCATAGCACGCAAAGGCATTGAATCCTCCACCCGGCTCGGCCGACACCGCTGGACGATCGAACGCACCATGTCCTGGCTCGCCGGCTGCCGCAGACAGATGAGGCCAACTCTTAACTCTCTCGGCCGTCCTCGACCACCTCCACCCGCGGTGTTCGCAGGCTTCTCGGATCGACGCGCAGCGCGCGCCGGTCTGTGCTCCGTATCGCGATGAGGTCCTCGTCCCACCGTGCTTCGCGCAGCTCGGTGTCGGTGAGCAGCAGGTCCGCATCGTCTCGCCCGGTGGCGGCCAGGTGGCCGACGAAGCCGAACGGCAGCCGCTCAACGCGCCGTCCCGGCCAGGCGGCGGCCGTGCGTGCTGTGAGTCGGGGAGGTACGGGCTTCGTGGTCCAGTAGTCGGCGAAGGAGTCGCGTCCGCCCCAGGCGTACTCCACGTCCCAACCGTCCCAGTCCGATGCCATCGCCCGTCGCCGCGCGTGGCAGTCGAGGTAGTGGACGTCCGGCGGGTCACAGCTGTAGTTAGCGGCATCGGCGGGCGACCAGATCGAGGCCGACACCGCAACAGAAGCCACCGTCCAGAAGACCGCGGGCACGGCCGTCGCCCACGCGGGTGCCGCCGCGAAGCACCGCCTTGCCGAGGCGCACACGGTCGGTCGCGTCGGCGAGATTCCACATGCCCCACTTCTCCCCCATGACCCAGCGCGTGCCGTCCTCAGCCCGCAGGGCATACACCGTCCAGCACCCCATGCCCGCACGATAGAGGAATGGGCAGGCCGTGCCTCCATCAGGCGAGCACCACATGGGATGACCTCTAAGTGCGGTCCGGCAGACCATCGCGGCGTAGGCTCCCGTGCATGCACAGCACCCTGACGGAGCACGCCCGGTGCCTTTACGGGGATGAGTATCGATCCACGCCGGAGTGCGAGCTCGAACACCGTGAGCACTACTTCGTCGAGGAGTTGACGTTCGCTGACGCGGATTCGATCCTCGCCATGCTTCGTGAGCTCTGCCCCCATGTGGTCGATGGCTACCTGCCGGTCTGGATTCGGAATCTGGCCTATCGGCTGGTGCTTTTGCAGCGGCCGGAGGAGCCGGCGCTGCTGCGGGAGGCGGCCGAGAATCTGTGGATGCACGGCCCGGACTGGGACGACATCGCAACTGTTCTGGCAAAGCGAGCCGACGCTCTGGACGCGGGCTGATCACGGCCTCCTGGACGAGACAGAGGCGTATCGATGCGACGGTGACGGTGCCAGGGGAGACGTAAGCCCCTTTGCCTGTCGTACCTTTCAGGCCCGGGATCACCTGACGGCCTGTCGCCCCCTGGCCAGAGGTAATCAGCAGGGCCAGCGGGCTCCCGTGGATCACCGTCCGCTGATGGGCCCAACGCCCGCCCCGGCCCGGCTCGCTGGCAGCCCATCAGGCTCCCTCCGTGTTGTGGTCCGGCAGGCCCTGGGTAACCGCGTCGGCGCCTCGTGACGGCCAGTCGGGGGCGGGGTCTTCGGCGAGCAGCGGCCGGAGGGCGCCGAGAACCGCGCCGATGCAGACGTCGCGCAGTTGGGTGCGGGTGCAGGTCTCGTGGGTCAGCCAGTCGACGCAGAGGACCTGGACGAAGACCAGCCAGCTCTTCAGGACGCCGGACACGGCCTCTCGGGCGCTCTCCTCCGCGAGCGGGAGTACGGCCAGCAGCCGCGCACGGAGCGTGTCCAGCTCGTTCGTCATGATCGTCTGGATCACGGGGTCGCCCGCGAGGACCCGGTTCGCGGTGAGGACCGCGTTGCGGTTGGCCACGAAGTAGTCGAGGTGGACGTCCATGCCCTGGATGAGCTGTTCCACCAGGGAGTCAGCGGGGTCGAGCCGCGTCTCGGCGAGCAGCCGGTCCGCCGCCTGCTGGTAGACGGCTGCGAAAAGAGCGTGCTTGCTGGGGAAGTGACGGTAGAGCAGGGCTCGGGAGACACCGGCCTGTTCGGCGACATCCTCCATCAGCACATCGGCGTAGGGGTGTGCGGCGAAGAGCCGTGCGCCGACGGCGAGGAGCTGGGCGCGGCGCTCGGCGGGGGTGAGTCGCTGGCGAGGAGGCACGAACGAAGCTTAGTTGACATGAGTCAACTAGACGCCCAATGTAGTAGTAGACGTGTGTCAACTAAGCTCGGGCAAGACGGCTTGGAGGGGTTATGGCCATGGCTCTGCGCACACTCACGCAGCTGATGGGCTGGGCGTGCGTGATGATCGGCCTGTTCCATGTGGCACTCGGCAACGCGGCGATCCCCGGGGCCGGTTCCGCCGGTGCGACGGTCGACAGCTGGGGCCGGTTCATGGGAGCCAGTTTCGTCGGCTACGGGCTGGCCTGGCTCTGGACCGCTCGGCAGCGTCCGATCCCGGCTCGGGCGGTGCGGTGGCTGGCCGGCGTATTCCTGCTGGGCGGCGTGGGCCGGCTGCTCTCGCTCGCCGCGCACGGCTGGCCGCAGTGGTTCCAGATCGCACTGGCAGTGATCGAGCTCGGCCTGCCCCCGGTCTTCTTCTGGCTGGCCGACGCAGGGGAGCGGACCCTGCGCGGCGACGGGGAGGCCGTGCCCGCCGGGCGTTGAAAGCACCCGAGCTCGACCGGATCGAACGTTTGGGCGGGGAAGCTGACGCTGCCGGTGGGGGATTGCGTGGTCGTCGACACCTGGAGCGCGGGTACGTCACTGCCACCCATAACGACCGTGGCCGCTGCGGTTCATCACGAACACCGCGACGGTGACGGCGACGGCGACGGCCGCCAGGTCGACGTCGACCATGGCGGGCAACCCGGACCGCGGCAACCACGGCGCGGGCGCGCTCGAGGAAAGAGCCGATGAGGTCGGGGCCGGCAGCGTGGAACGCCCGTGCAATGGCCTTCCACTCCTCGCGCAGCTGCGGGAGCGGTCGGGCCGCCGGCTTGGTGGGGCGGGTCGTTGGCCGGGCAGCGGCCATGTGAGGAGCGCGCCCTCTGCGGCTGCCGGGAGGCGCGGCCGCGCCGCTGCGGTGACGACGCCGCGCTGTGGCGGAATCCGGCCCAGCATTGCCAGGGCTTCGTCGTCGTCCATTCGCGGCACCGTCAGTTGGCAAGCGTTGTCGAGGGCGAGCCGTTGGCGACTGGTGCGGCCGACAACAGCAACGCGTCCGTCGCCGGCGTCACGGGCGGTCAACAGGCCTGGTAACACGGCCTCTCCCTCGGCGACATCGACTACCTCAGATGGAAGGGCCTGTGCGGTCATCCGGCGGCGCCGCGCCCGCTCGTCTGGAGTGCGTCGGCGGTCTGTGTCCGGGGGAAGGCCGGCTGGAAGGCCGGCCCCTTTGGTGACACCCGCTCGGAGAGGGGTCATTCGACCGTGGGTACGGCATGGTCCAGGAAGGCACGGGCGGCCGGGGCGCAGTCGTCGACAGAGGCCACGGCAAGGGCGAGGGTCCGCGGGGTCGGCGGGTCCAGGGGACGGGTGACCGTGCCGCCGAGGTCGGTGGGCAGGCCCAGGGTCGGCACGATGCTCACCCCCAGGCCCGCGTCCACCATGGCGATGACGGCCGACAGCTCGCCGGCCTCGAAGGCGACGTCGAGTACGGCCCCGGCACGGCGCACGGCGTCCAGAACCACTGGTCGGCAGCCGCCCGTCGACAGGATGAACGGCTCGCGCGCCAGCGCCGCCACCGCGACGGTGCCCGCGTCGACGAGCGCATGGCCGCGCGGCAGCAGCGCGGTCATCGCGTCGGTGGCCAGCGGGACGGTGTGCAGGCCGGGTGCCGGGAGGGTGACCACGCCGACCTCCGCGGCGCCGCGCCGCAGCCACTCCCGTACCTCCCGGTCGTACCCCTCCATGAGGCTCACCCGCACCTGCGGATAGCGGTCGGTGAACGTGCGCAGGCGGGAGGCGATCAGCGTCCCCGTGGCGCTGGGCAGACTCGCCAGCCGCAGGGGTCCCGTCACCTGTCCGACGGTCTGCGCCACATCCGCGCGCACCAGGTCGAAGTTGCGTACGGCCTCCCGGCCGCGCGCGACGGCGCGCCGCCCGGCCTCGGTGAGGACGACACCGTCCCGGCGCCGCACCAGCAGCTCCGCTCCCAGGTCCTCCTCCAGCGCGGCGACCGCTCGGCTGACGGCGGGCTGTGACATGCCGATCCGCTCCGCCGCGGCGGTGAAGCCGCCGTGCTCGGCGACGGCCAGCAGCACCCGCAACTGCGACAGCCTCAATTCTCCCGCCTCCCGCGTCCAGACCGGGCGGCCGACCAGCGCCTATGCCGACCGGCTCATCTCACCATCCCCGAAAGGATATTTGACGGGACCTCCACCAGAACAGGAAGGTCATGGTCATCGATGAGAACACGATCCCGGAGGCGTCATGCCAGCGATCCCCGTCACCCGCAACGCCGTCGATGTCGACGGCCTTCCCGCGAGCTTCCTCACCGCGCGGAGCGCGCCAGGTGCGGACGGCCCGCTTGTCCTGCTGCTGCACGGCACCTACTGGAGCCGGGTGTGGCTGCCGGTGCTGGCAGACCTCGCGGCGGCCGGGTTGCGGCCCGTCGCCGTCGACCTGCCCGGCCTCGGCCGCTCGGCCGGCGAGCTGGACGCCGACTCCGCCACCGTGCCGTCACTCGCCGCCTGGACAGAGCGGTTCGCCGCCGCCCTCGGCGCGAAGGAGCCACTGCGGATAGCGGGCCACGACATCGGGGGTGCCGTCGCGCAACACCTGGCGGTCGGTGGGAACACCGAGGTGGCCCGGCTGGCCCTGGTCAACTCGGTGACCTACGACTCGTGGCCGGTGCCCGGCGTCGCGCGCTACCGAAACCCCGACGTGGTGGCGGCCACGACCGTCGAGGAACTGCTCGGCTCCCGGCGCACGGCGCTCACCACCGCCCTGGGGCGCCCGGCGAGTGAGGAGGAGATCGCCGAGTACCTCGATCCGTGGCACAGCCCCCGCGTCGGGCGGTCCTGGATGGCGCTGGCGGGCGCTGCGGACAGCCGCTACACCCTCGACCTGGTACCGGCCCTGCGCCGCTCCGAACTGCCCAAGCTGCTGGTGTGGGGAGAAGACGACGGCTTCCAGGACGTCGCGTACGCGGAACGTTTCGCCGCCGAGATGCCGCATACCCAACTCGTGCGCATTCCCGGCGCCGGGCACGTCCCGATGGAGAACGACGCCGTGGCGGTCGCCCGCGCCCTGGCCGGATTCTTCGCCCCGGGCGCGTAGCGTCCCGGGGGTTCGACTGAGCTTTCCGGCCCCTCCGTTCCGGGACTACCCATGCTCAGGCCACGCCCCCCGGCGGCCCCGCGCCGTCCGGGGCGGACTGCGGGGCCGTGTCCACCACGGGTCATCGGCCCAGCATGCCGCGCAGCAGCTCCACGAACCCCTTGCGCAGCGCCGCGCGGTCGGGCACGGCGGCATGGTCTGCTCCGGCGGCGCAGAGGAACATCAGCCCCTCGCACCAGGCGGCGAGCGACTGGGCATGGCGTCGCGGTTCGGCGGATCCCAGGTCCGTCAGCATCGTCTCCAGCGGCTCCCGGAAGCCGCGCCCGGCCGTGTCGTAGAACTCCCGCAGCTCGGGTCGGCGGGTCGCTTCCAGGGCCAGTTCGTAACGGGCGATCAGCAGTTCGGGCTGACCGGTCAGCGTGCGGTGCAGGGCGAGGGCGAGGGCGCCGGCCACCGCGTCGAGCGCGTCGCCGTCCTGGCCGCCGGCGGTGCTGAGGGGGCTGCCGCCCGGGTGCGGCATCTCGTCCGGTGCGAGTACCCGCGCCTCCCGCTCGGCCAGCCGTCGGACGGCCGCCGTGAGCAGGGCGGCGCGGGTGCGGGCATGGTTGGAGGTCGAGCCCTGGGGCAGCCCGGCCGCCTCGTCCACCGCGCGATGCGTCAGGCCCCGCATGCCGCGCTCGGCCAGCAGCGCGAGGGCGGTGTCGGCGATGAGCTCGGCGCGGGATCCACCGGCCGCGGCGGCGGGGGTCTGATCAGCGGTCATGGTGCCCAACCTATCCTCCCAACTACAGGTGTAGTAGCTTGGCGGTTACTACACCTGTAGTTGGGGAGGAATCATGAAGCAGCCCCGTGCCGTCGTCATCGGCGCCGGAGTCGGCGGACTCACCGCCGCCGCGGCCCTGCACCGCAGCGGCTGGGCCGTCACCGTCCTGGAGCGCGCTGCCACCCTGGAACCCGTCGGCGCCGCGATCTCGCTCACCCCCAACGCCCAACGCGCCCTCGATGTGATCGAACTCGGCGACGAAATACGCGCCTTGGCCGCCTGGCGGAGCGACGGCGAGCTGCGCGCCCCCGGCGGCCGCCGGCTCGCCCGGATGGACGGCGCGGCGGCAACCGCGCGGTACGGCGGCCCAACCGTCCTCCTCCACCGCGCGACCCTCACGAGCCTGCTCGCCTCCCGGCTGCCCGGGGACCGCGTACGCGCCGGGGCCGCCGCCGAACTGGCCGACCCCGGTGCCGTCGGCCGCCCCGCGCGCGTGACCGTGGCGGACGAGGAGTTCGAGGCCGAACTCGTGGTCGCCGCCGACGGCATCCACTCGGCGGCCCGCCGCGCCCTCTTCCCCGGCCGGCCCGGGCCCCGCTACGCCGGATTCACCACCTGGCGCATCCTCGCCCCCGCCCCCGAGCAGCCCTTCACGCCCCATGAGACCTGGGGGCGGGGGCGGTTCTGGGGCACGCAGCCGCTCCTGGACGGCCGCATCTACGCCTACGCGGCGGCCTTCACCCCCGAGGACGGGCGCGCGCCCGACGACGAGAAGGCCGAACTGCTCCGGCTCTTCGGCGACTGGCACCGGCCGATCCCCGATGTCCTCGCGGCCGTCGAACCGGGCGATGTCCTGCGCCATGACATCCACCACCAGACCGAACCGCTGCCCGCCTACCACCGAGGCCGCACCGCCCTGATCGGCGACGCGGCCCATGCGATGGCCCCCACCTTGGGGCAGGGCGGCAACCAGGCCATCGAGGACGCCGTCGTCCTCGCCCACCACCTGGCCGCCGCCAACCACGCCGACCCCGCCGACCCCGCCAACCCCGCCGACCTGCCGGGCGCACTGGCCGCGTACACCCGCGACCGACTGCCCCGCACGATGGACATCGTGCGCCGCTCGGCACGCACCAGCCGCATGTCGGCCCTGTCCAGCGCCCCCGCGGTCGCCCTGCGCGACGCCGCGCTGACCGCAGTCAGCCGGCTGGTTCCTGGCCTGCTGCTACGGGGCTTCGACGGCATAGCCGACTGGCACCCGCCAAACCCGCGGCAGGGGCAGGCCGCGCACGGACGAGGTGCGGCGACTGGCGACCGTGGGCAGCGCGGGGCCCGGCGTCGTGGAAGAGTGAGGAGGTGATGAAGAGCAGGCCCTCCCGCTGGCCACCCGGCAGGTCCGGCAACTGATCAGCCCGCCGCTCCGGGACGCTCTGTGCGGGTCCGGCGCGAACGCCCGGAGCTACGACCCCCGGGTGCCGCGCCTGTACCGGCGGTGCACAGCACGCAGTTGAGCCAGCTCTTCCTCGAAGGCGCTACACCGGCCTGAACCTGTTCAAGCTCTGCCGTTACCTCAAGGAAGAGCTCCTGATCATCCTCGCCACCTGCTCCAGCGAGGCCGTGCTGCCCCGCATGGTCGGCAAGATGGAACACCTCGGCGCCTCCCGCCCGGTCGTGGGCCTCACCCTCCCGACCGGCTACTCGTTCAACCTCGACGGCACCGCCATCTACCTGACCATGAGTTCGCTCTTCCTGGCCCAGGCCCTCGACATCCACATGTCGCTGGGCGAGCAGTTGGTGATGCTGGGCATCATGATGCTCACGAGCAAGGGCGCGGCCGGCGTCCCCGTCCTCGACGGCAAGGACGTCTCGCCCCTCACCGCCACCGGCGAGCAGCAGCGGGCCGACGCCCTGTCCGCCGGCGTCGTAGCACCGGCAGCAGCGGGCTGACCCCCGCGCGAGTCGCGCCCCGGCTTCCCGGGATCACGTCAAGCCGGCGACCTTTCCCAGCTGCTCGTCGACGCGTCCTCGCGCGACCAGCACCGACGGGGTGCGGGTCGGCCGCAGCCGCCTGTCTCTCATGGGCCCTCGGCCTCCGGGCCGACCCTCCTGACTAACCGTCCACCAACGCCGCCACCAGGCGCGTCATAGGGGGCCGTGGGTCAGGTGTGCCTGGCCAGCTGGTCATCAGGAGGTGGTGCGCGGTGCCGACGATGGCGAGGGCCACTGTGCACGGATCGACGGTCTCCGCCACCCGGCCGAGCCGTTGCTCGGCCTTCAGATAGGCGGTGATGGCCTCCTGGATCGTCGTGAAGCCGGGCGCCCCGCCTTCCAGGGCCTCGCGGATGCGAAGCGCGGCGGCGGGGCGAGTCATGGCCAGGCCCGAGATGGCGGGACCGCCGGAGTCGAACAGCGCGAGAGCGACAGCCTCAAGGTTCCGGGCCACCGTGCCCTGTCCGGCGAGCCCCGACAGTTCCTGCGCCTTTGCCGCCGTTCGCGCGAACCGGTCGAGGCAGAGCTCGGCCACGAACTCGTCGAGCCCCGCGAAGTGCGCATGCAACAGTCCCTTGGCGCAGCCCGCCTCGGTGGTTACGGACCGGCTGGTGAGCGCGCCGGGCCCGTCCCTTTCCACGACGCGCTCGGCGGCCGCGAACAGCCGCTCGCGTACGTCCGGCGTCGCCACTCCGCGCGGTGACATGACCCTCTCTTCCGTTCCGCCTTCGCCGCCTTCAAGGGGGCGCGATCCCTTGATGGTAGCGGGGATTGCCAGTTTGGGCACCTGCCCATACTGTTTGGGCGCACGCCCATTCTCTGATCCGCTACAGGAGGCACCCGTCGTGCCGGACATCGTCAACACCGAGCAGTCACAGGCGTGGAACGGCTCCGAAGGGGCCCACTGGGCCCACAACCAGGACCGCTGGAACGCCGTGAACGAGGGCTTTGACGAGCCGCTTCTCGATGCCGCCGGAATCACCGGGGATCACCGGACCCTCGACCTCGGTTGCGGCTCCGGGCAGACGACGCGCCTCGCCGCGCTCCGGGCACCCCAAGGGCGCGCACTGGGCCTCGACCTCTCCGGCCCGATGCTGGCCGAGGCACGGGCCCGCGCTGAGCGAGAGGGAATCACCAACGCCTCCTTCATACAAGGCGACGCGCAGACACACCCCTTTGAGGCGGGCGCGTTCGACGCGGCGATCAGCCGCTACGGGGTGATGTTCTTCGCCGACCCCCTGGCGGCCTTCAGCAACGTCGCCCGGACGCTGCGGCCCGGCGGGCGCTTGGCGTTCGTCTGCCCGGCTGATGCCACGCTCAACGAGTGGGTGGCGGCGGTGGCATCACTGAGCGACTTCGTGACGCTCGGCGACTTCGGGCAGCCGGGGCTGCCCGGCATGTTCTCGCTGGCCGCCCCGGACCGCATCCGCGACATCCTCACAGCAACCGGATTCACCGGCATCACCATCACCCAGGCACAGGCGTACGGGGCATGGGGACACGGAGCCGAGGACGCGGCGGAGTTCTTGCTGGGGACGGGACCCGGTCGCCACCTGATGGAGCAGATCGACGCCACTGCACGGGCCGCCGCGCGCCGCACCCTGACGGACCATCTGCACGGCCATGAGGCGGCGGACGGCACGGTCCGGCTGCTCAGCACGTCGTGGCTGGTCAGGGCGGACCGCCCGGCCGATGACCGGTCGGACAGGCCCTAGTTGTGCGGTGACCGCACAGGTTCGCCGGGTCGGTGGTCTCTTCGTTCATCCTGGGAGCGGGTCCTGTGCCTCTGGACGGCGGTATCGCCCAGAAGGAAAAGGCCTTGCCTCGGGGCCGCCACTCACGTTGGCTGGGCAGCATGGCTGAATTGCGTACCGATCGCCTCGTCCTCCGTCGATGGCGTGACTCCGACCTTGAACCGTGGGCGGCGATGAATGCCGATCCCGAGGTGCGGGAGCACTTGGGCGACCTGCTCACCCGCGAACAGAGCGATGCCCGCGTGGCGCAGTTCCAGGCCGAGTTCGACCAGCGAGGCTACGGGTGGTGGGCGGTTGAGGTGCAGGCCACGGGCGAGTTCATCGGCTTCGCAGGCTTGGACCAGGTGGACGACGGCATGCCGTTCACCGGAGTGGAGATCGGCTGGCGGCTTGCCCGCTCGGCCTGGGGCCACGGTTACGCCACCGAGGCGGCGCTGACCGTCCTGGCCTACGGCTTCGACACTCTGCAGCTTCCCGAAATCCTCGCTGTGACAACGACGACCAACCTCCGCTCACAGGCGGTAATGCGCCGCATCGGCATGACCCGGGACCCGGCCGACGACTTCGACGACCCCACCGCGCCCGAGGGGCCCCTGCGTCCGAACGTGCTGTACCGCATCGCCCGTCGTACGACGATCTGATGTTCTCCGCCGGGGCGCTGACCAGGCTGCGGGCTGCAGCCTCTGACCTTCCTGATCACTGCGGCAAGCTCAGCCGCGGCAGCGCGGCCGGTCGGGAAGGGGCCGAGCTCATCCCGGTCGCTGACGGTCCGGGGGCCGCGCACACGGGAGGCGGGGCTTACCTCCGGGCGTGCCGCGCGCACACGAGAGTGGCTGACGCCTCGGCGCATGCGAAGTGGACCAGCTTTCGAGCCGGGAAATGGCCCTTTCTCCCCACTGACCACGGTGGTTGACTGCCGACGATCAGTTCTCGCCGCCGTCCCGAGGAGCGCCTGTGCCCAGGTTCCTGCCGCAGCCCGGCCCGCCGCGTGTCCTGGCACAGGCGCAGCTCGCCAACTCCATAGGCGACGGTGCCTTCTACGCCACGTCCGCCCTCTTCTTCACCCAGATCGTCGGCCTCTCGGCCGCCCGCGTCGGCCTCGCGCTCACCATCGGCTGGTGTACGGGCATGCTCGCCGGCGTACCGCTGGGATACCTCGCCGACCAGTGGGGACCGCGCCGCACCGCGCGGCTGCTGGCGGTCTGCACTGCCGCCGCGCTGCTGTCCTTCCTCGTGGTGCGCAGCTTCCTGCTGTTCGTCCTCGTCTTCTGCCTCTACGCCTGCTGCCAGGGAGGCCTGTCCTCCGCCCGCCAGGCGTTGCTCGCGGGTGTCGTCGATGCCGACGAACGCACCCGAGTCCGCGCCCAGTTGCAGTCCAGCCTCAACGGCGGGCTGGCGCTGGGCGCCGGTGCCGGCGGGATCGCGCTGGCCGTGGGGACCGAGCCCGGGTACCTCTGTGTCTTCGTCCTGGACGCGCTGGCGTTCCTCTGCGCCGTCCTCATCCTCGGCCGGCTCCCGGAAGTGCCGCCCGCCCCGTCCGAGGCCCGCGTCCAGGGCGAGCCGCGCCTCGCGGTGCTCCGTGACCGTCCGTACGCGCTGCTGACACTTCTCAACGCGGTCCTCTACCTGAACATGCCACTGCTCAGCCTCGGCCTGCCGCTGTGGATCGTGGAGCGCACCGACGCCCCCAAGTCGATGGCGGCCGTCGTGCTGGTGGCCAACATGCTCAGCGTCGTCGTCTTCCAGGTGCGCGTCGCCCACCAGGTGACGGACCTGGCGACCGCGGCCCGCGCCACCGCCCGGGCCGGTGTGCTGATGCTCGCGGCCTGCCTGGTGTACGCGGCCTCCGGCGCGTCGGCGGGCGCCCTCGTGGCCGTCGCCGTGCTGCTCGCCGCGGCCGTCGTGCAGGTCTTCGGCGAGATGACGCACGGCGCCGGCGCCTGGGAGATCGGCTTCGGCCTGGCCCCGGACGGCCGGCAGGGCCAGTACCAGGGCTTTTTCGGGATGGCCCCGCAGATCGCCCGGATGCTGGGCCCGGTCGTGATGACCACGCTGCTCATCGGCTGGGGCACCGGCGGCTGGCTGGTCCTGGGCGGGCTGTTCGCCGGCGCGGGCCTCGCCGTCGGCCCGGTCGCCCGTTACGCACAGCGGGGCCGTACGAAGACGTCGGCGCCTTCCTCACCGCACAGCCTGCCCGAGGCGCCTTCGCGTCCGTGAACCGACCCTGTTGATCCCCTCGTGCTCGGTGAACTCGCTGGCCGAAGCCGTCCGCGGCCAGTCACGCCGGCGGCGGGGTGAGTTTGGCGGCCACGGCGTCGAGGACCCAGTCCAGGCCGGTCGCGAAGGATGTCTCCGCGTCCACGTCCGTGCCGTCGTAGACGGCCTTGGACAGCGCCGGGAATCGGCCCGTGGCCAGTATTCTCGTCACATGCGGGCCGGAGGCGCGCTGCCACTCGTGCTTGGACAGGCCCGTGGCGCGCTCGGCCCGCAGATTCGCGATCTCGCGCCTGATCGCGCCGATGAAGTAGGCGCTGACAGTCTCCACGGCGCGCATGACGGTGTCGACATCGGCGAGGCCGTCGAGGGCGGAGAGCGTGGCCTCGGTCACGGCGAGGCCGTTCGGGCCCAGGCTCGGGCGGCCGCCGAGCAGGTCGGCCAGCCATTCGTGACGGAGGGCGGCCTGCCTGGTGCGGTGGGCGAGGACGCGCAGCGACTCCCGCCAGTCACCCGGCTGCTCCTCGGGGAGGATCTCGGCGTAGACCTCGTCCACCATGAGGTCGAGCAGCCCCTCCTTGGTGGAGATGTATCCGTACAGCCGCATCGGGCCGGCGTCCAGCCGGGCGGCGACCTTGCGCAACGACACCGCCTCCAGCCCGCCCTCGTCGGCCAGCGCGATGGCGGCGGCGACGATCCGCTCACGGTCGAGCGGCACGGGGCGAGTCGGCGGCTCCGGCCGGTCCCACACAGTCATGGTCACACCATACAGTTGCGATACGCCGCAATGAGGCAATACGGTGTATCGATATGAGACACCGCATCGCAGTGGTCGGGAGCGGCCCTGCCGGCCTTACCTTCGCCCGCGTCCTGCACCGCCATGACTACCCCGTCGCCGTCCTCGAACGCGATCCCGCCCCCGACGCCCGCCCCCCGGGCGGCACGCTGGACCTGCACGAAGGGCTGGGACAACTCGCGCTGGACAAGGCGGGGCTGCTGGCGGAGTTCCAGGCGCTGTCTCGTCCCGAGGGGCAGGCCATGCGCATCCTGGACACGGACGGGACCGTCCTGCGCGACTGGCGACCCCGTCCAGATGACCAGGCCAATCCGGAGATCGACCGCGGGCAACTCCGTGACCTGCTGCTCGGCCCTCTCGACGTCCAGTGGGGCCGGGGCGTGACGCAGGTGGTGCCCGGCGCCCGGGATGGCGTGCTGGTCCGTTTCGCGGACGGGCGACAGGAGACGTTCGACCTCGTGGTCGGCGCGGACGGCGCCTGGTCCCGGGTCCGCCCGGCAGTCTCGTCGGTGACGCCGCACTACACCGGCGTCACCTCGATCGAGACCTCCCTCGACGACGTCGACACCCGCCATCCTGACCTCGCCCGGTTGATCGGCGACGGTTCCATGGCTGTGTACGGCGTGAACCGAAGCCTCGTCGCCCAGCGCAACAGCGGCGGCCACGTGAAGGTGTACACCAAGTTCCGCGCGCCGCTGGACTGGGACGCGAACCTGGACCTGGCCGACGTCGAGGCCGTGCGATCGAGTCTGTCGGCGCTGTTCGACGGCTGGGCCGCTCCTGTCCTCGACCTCCTCCGCAACGGCACCGCTTTCGTCCACCGCCCCTTCTACGTCCTGCCCGTGTCCCACACCTGGACCCACGTCCCCGGGGTGACGCTACTGGGCGACGCCGCCCATCTGATGCCCCCACTGGGGGTGGGCGCGAACCTCGCGATGCTGGAAGGCGCCGAACTCGCCGAGTCCATCGCCACCGGCCCTGGAGAACTGGACGAGGCCGTCCGCGCCTTCGAGGAACAGATGTGGGAACGGGCCGGCAGGTGGGCGAAGATCACGACGGCCGGTCTGGAACGCCTTGTGAGCCCGGACCCCGCCGAAGCCCTCGCCCTCTTCGACCAAGTCCAGCCCTCCTGACTGCCAAGTGCGACCGCCACCTGCGACCGCCACCTGCGGGGCACTCGCTGGGCGCTGAGGCTGCCCGGCGGGCAACCCGGGGCGTCCGGGATCAGGCGCGGCGGGCGGCCCACACGGTGCGCTCGGTGCGCACCGCCAGGTCGTCGCGGCGCAGGATGCTGTGCGGGCTGCCGGTGTCGAGGAGCCGGTCGAGCGCGGTGAGGTCCTCGGGGGAGAGCTCGGTGGCGGCGGCGCTGCGGATGCGTTGCAGGCCGCTGAGGGCGTAGCGGCCGATCGCTTCGCTGCGGGCGCCCTCGATGTTCACGGCGATGGTGCGCTCGCCCTCGACCGTGAAGCCGGCGGCGGTCAGCAGCGGGCCCCAGTCGGCGCCGCGGTGGGGCATGCGCTCGGCCTGGAAGCGGTCGGTCACGGCATGGCAGCGCTCCTCCAGGCCAGGCCGGTCCTCGGGGGCGCTCTCGGGCAGGAAGCGGGGGAAGCCGGCCAGCTCTACGACGGCGAACAGGCCGCCGGGCGTGAGCGCGTCGTGGACGTTGCGCAGTGCGCGCTCGGGGTGGGCCATGTGATGCATCGAGGCCGACGCCCACACCAGGTCCGGTGAGCCGAGGTCGGGCCAGGCGGAGTCGTCGAGGTCGGCCTGCACGGTGCGCACCTGCTCCTCCAGGCCGCGGGCGCATGCCTTTGCGCGCAGGTGCTGGAGGTGTGCGGCGGAGGTGTCGACGGCGGTGACGTGCGCGTCGGGAAAGCGGTCGAGGAGGGCGAAGGTGCCAGTGCCCGTGCCACAGCCCAGATCCACGATCTGACGCGGGTCGGTCTTCAGCGGCAGCCATGCGGTGATGGAGGCTGTGTGCTCGGCGAGGACCTCGGCGTCCAGGTCGAGGATCTCCGCCAGGCCGTCGGCGTCGTGCTCCTGGTGGCGGCCGTGGTGGGCGCCGTGGTGGGGGCCGTGCGGGTGCGCTTGGTTCATGCGTCCACCGTAGGCCGGTCATGCGTTTGCGGCATGGCTGCTCCCGGTTTGCGCAAGGAGATGGCCGGATGCGCTGCCCGAGGCGCAAGATGCCGCCGTCGCGCCGCCCGCGCAGTCACTCACCGGCACCATGAGCGCCGCCGTCGCTGCCCTCGCGCTGGTGGCCGCGGCGCGCGTCGCGGTCGAAGATGCCCAGGATCTCGCACGGCCCGCCCTCGGCGCCGATCGCGTGCGGCATCATCGTCGGGAACTCGGCAGCCTGGTTGGTCTCGACGCGGAAGCGGCGGTGACCGAGCATGAGGATCGCGGTGCCGGACAGGACGACGAGCCATTCGCGCCCCGGGTGGGCACGCATGCGTGCCGGGTTCTCGGGCGGTGGTTCGGTCATGCGCTGGCGCACCACACTCATGCCGGGGTCACCCTTCACGAGCCAGCGCATCGAGCCGTGGGCGCCGTCGGTCATCGGGCTGCTGACCACGTCGTCAGCCGCGGTCTCCACGAGCTGATCCAGCGTGGTGTCCAGGGCGCGGGCGAGAGTGACCAGCTGATCCAGCGCGAGGCGGCGCTGGCCGTTCTCGATGCGGCTCAGCGAGGACTGGCTGAGGTGGGCACGGGTGGCCAGTTCCTCAAGAGACCAGCCCTGCGCCACCCGCAAAGCGCGGATCCGTTTGCGTACGAGGCTGTCCAGATCGCCATCTTCTTGCGTCATGAGCAACATCGTATGCCCAAGGTGCAAGCCAGGGTTAGCGTCGAGTGCAGACGGCCCGGAACCTTCGGGGCCACGCACAAGGAACGTGAGGAAGCCAAGGCTGTGACGACTCCATACCCGAGTGACGCACCGCCCAGCGGGACCGTCGACGCGGTGGTGATCGGCGGCCGTGCCGCGGGGCTGAACGGTGAGCTGATGCTCGCCCGCTCCCGCCGCCCGCTCGTCGTGATCGACAGCGGCACTCCGCGCAACGCGCCCGCCGAGGCCATGCACGGTTTCATCGGCCGCATCGTCGTCGGCGAGGCGGGCCTCGGCCGAGCCCGCCGCCCCGTCGGCCGAGGGGGATCTGCCTGGTTCACTTCACCCACGGCCCTTCCCTGAAGGAGGACGGCACCCTCGCGGAAGGGCACCTGACCACCACTGAGGTGCCGGGCGTGTGGATGGCCGCCAACGCCACCGGCCTCAGTGCCCAGGTCGGCGCCTCCGCCGCGGCCGGCGCCTTGGTCGGCTCGCACATCGATACCGCGCCGGCCACCGAAGACACCGATGCTGCCCTCGCCGCAGGCCAGGGCGAGGCACCCGCCCTCTGTCATCCCGCCGCGGCACCGGCCCATCGCTCGACCGCACTCGGCGATGCGCGCGGTGGCCGGGACTCTCCCCCCTTCACTCGGCGACCGGCCCTGCTCCGGCGCTGACTCAGCATGCCGTTCTGAGAGGAATTCATGAGTACGAACCAGCGCGTACAAGCCACTGAAGCCGACGGCGAGAGCGCACCCGATGCGCGGCAACTGCGCACCATCCTGACCGCCGTCTGCATCGCACTGATGGCCGTCATCGCCTCGGTATCCGGGCTGAACGTCGCGCAGACCCACATGGCCGTGGAATTCGGCGCATCGCAGAACACGGTCTTGTGGATCATCAACATCTACACTCTCGCCCTGGCCGCGCTGCTGCTGCCGCTCGGTGCCGTCGGCGACCGCCTGGGCCGCAAGCCCATGCTGATCGCCGGCCTGGGTGTCTTCGGCGTCGCGAACGTTGTCGCGGGTCTGGCCCCGTCGGCTGAGGTCATGCTCGCCGCGCGCGTGGCCGGCGGCATCGGCGCCGCGATGATCATGCCCATCACCCTCGCCGTCATCACCTCCACCTTCCCCGAGGAGCAGCGCGGGAAGGCGATCGGTGTGTGGACCGGCGTCGCCGGTGGCGGCGGCATCCTGGGCATGTTCCTCTCCGCGTTCCTCGTCGACGCCGCCGACTGGCGCTGGTTGTTCGTTCTGCCGGTGGTCCTGATCTTCGTGGCCCTGGCCATGACGCTGACGTCGGTTCCCAACTCCCGCGAGACCTCGGCCCATCGCTTCGACACCGTCGGCGCGCTGGTCTCCACCGTCGCCGTGGTCGGCCTCATCTTCGTCCTGCAGGAAGGCCCCGAACGCGGCTGGACCGCCCCCGCCACTCTGATCAGCCTCGCCGTCGGTCTCATCGCCGCCATCGGCTTCGTGGCCTGGGAGCTGCACCGCCGCGACGCCTCCCTGCTGGACGTGCGCCTGTTCCGGGAGCGCGGCCTGGCCAGCGGCTCGATCACGCTCCTGGTGGTCTTCGGTGTCCAGGCGGGCATCGCCGTGGTCCTCTTCCCGTTCTTCCAGGCCGTGCTCGGCTGGTCGGGCCTGCAGTCCACAGCGGCGCTGATGCCCATGGCCGTCATGATGATGACGACCTCCGGCCTGGCCCCCAAGCTCGCCGCACGTATCGGCCCCCGCCCGACGATGGCTGCGGGCATCGCGCTGGCCGGCGTCGGTCTGGCCCTCATGGCGCTGTTCGTCTCCGCCGACGGCGGATACCTGACGATCCTGCCCGGCATGCTCGCCATGGGCATCGGCATGGGCCTGTCGATGACCCCGTCCACCGAGGCCATCACCGGCTCCCTGCCCCGCGCGAAGCAGGGCGTCGCCTCCGCCCTCAACGACGTCACCCGCGAGTTCGGCACCGCACTCGGCGTCGCCCTGCTCGGAGCGCTGCTGGCCAACGGCTACCGCGGCGCCATCGACAGCCGACTGAACGGCATCCCCCAGGGGGCCGCGGACACCGCCCGCGAAGGCGTCGCCAACGCCGTCGAGGCGGCGGGCAGCGCCGGCCCACACGCGCGGGACCTGCTTCACGCCGCCCAACAGTCCTTCATCGACGGATGGCAGCAGGCCATGTGGGCAGGCGTCGCCGTCATGGGCGTCCTGTTCGTCTACATCGCCTTCCGCGGTCCCAAGAACACTGACCCCGCGGTCACGAACGAGACAGAAGCCACCGAGGCCGTAGCCGCCCAATGACCACATAGGAACTGGGCGCACCGCGGGAAATCCGCTCGTGCCACAGCAGTGCTAAGGGCCCCGAGGGCGCCGACCACGATCGCGAGCAGAGCGGCCGCGCCAACACTGTGCTCGGTGCTCTGGGTGATGTGGACTCCTCCGGGCCCGCGGCGCGTCGTCCGGGGGTTCTTCACTTCCAACGGGGGCTCGCCATTGGCGGCGCGGCCGGCGGGCGGGCCCAGTGTCGGGGGAGGGCTGCCACCGAGTGCCGCCCGCTAGGACCGCGTCGCCCTCGCGCACTCGTCCCCAGAGGACTCGGCCCGCCCGACCGGCACGCTGCGGTCGTACGGGTCGACCTCCGTGCCGGTCTCGTCCGCCTGGCGGTCCGTGCCGAAGGGCGGGGTGAAGTAGCCCGTGGGGGCGCCGCAGCCGCCGTTGGTCATGTCGTACTTGTACGAGACGATCGAGAACGTGCCCGGCTCGGTGATCACCTTGTCAGGGTCGTCCCAGCTCATGACCAGCTCGCGCCGGACGATCGTGCGCACGATCTCGTCGTCGCCGCCCGCGTCCGCGGGGGTGACCGGGTAGACGAAGGTGACATCGGCGGTCACCTGGAGCGCGCCGCGCTCGCCCTCCCGGTAGGTGAGCCGGCCCCGGGTCTTCACGACGTCGCCGACCAGGTGGGTGCGGGAGGGCTGGAAGCGGCTGAAGAGGAGGAGGGGGTCGTTCTTCTCGCTCGGGGTTCGGAAAGCGGTTCTCAGAAAGTCTTGGACGTCCTTCTGGTGCGGGTTGATCAGTGCAATCGCCTTCTCGGGGCGCTCGCCCCGCAGCACCCCGCGGTCCAGGCTGGACGCGACGAGGAAGTCTCGGCTGTGGGCGAGGGCCCGCTCGACCTCGGCCGCGCTCATCCAGCCGACCGCCGTGGCCTTCGGCACGGTGATCCCCGCTGCTCCGCTCGCCCACCTCGCCGCCGGCGAGCCGCGGAACGGCTCCTCCATGGTGGGGCGTTGGGCGCGCTCCGCCGGGGGTGCCTGGGTCGGACGGGCGGTCTCGGCCGCCTGCGGCGAGGAGTCAGTGGTGCCGGCGAACAGGTCCAATATCGGCCCCGGCGCGAGCGCCACCACCAGCAGCACCAGCGAGGCCAGCAGCCCGACCACGTACCAGCCGGTGCGCCGCTTGGGCCGCGCGGGCGTGTAGCTGCGCCAGCCCTCCGGGCCGCGGTCGGGCTCCGCGCGCAGCCGCCTTGCCACCTCACGGGCCCGCGCCGACGGCTCCTTGGGCGCGTCGACGGCACCCGCCACCGACTCGCGCAGAAACCGCTCCCACTCCTCGTCGGACCTCGACGAGCCGTCCGGCTCCGTACCCGCGCCCATCCTCAACCCCCTGGCAATCAGTAGACCGCGGCCCACTCCCCTGGGGCGCGTCCGCATAATGCCACAGAGCACTGACAGCGAGGCCGGCCGGGCGGACCCCCTGGCCGTCCACCACTCACCGCGCGGCACCAACATCACGATGCGAACCGGCTGGTCCAGCCACCCGTCGACGAAGAGACGGGCACGCCTAGCGCCGTACTCAACCACACGCCGTGCTCGTCTTCGCGAAGCCGGGTAGCAGTCCACTGCACGCTCACACTGCCGTCGTACTTCCGAAGGTCGACCGGCACGGAGGTGCTCTCTGTGGTCATGCCAAGACACCAACCAGGATCGCCGTGGCACTGCGCGACTCGTGTGTTTCTTCGGCTTTCGACCTCGAGCGTGTCTCGAACCGGGGTCGCCCACCGGGTCATTCCCCGGACTTACGGGCTGCCCCGCGATTGATCTTGGGGCGTGCTGGCCCGGTGATTCGACGGGCTGGTGGTTCAGCATTTCGCTGGTCGGCCCGTTACTCGTACCGGTACTTCAG
>NZ_JBIBKK010000033.1:0-121667 GCF_042959105.1 Streptomyces sp. NPDC007917 | reverse complement strand
GTCGATCCAGTGGTGTTTGGGGTTGAGGGGGTGGGTGGGGAGGGGGGTGTGGTGGTGGGTGTGTGGGGGGTGGTAGGTGGTCCAGTTGGGGGTGGTGCCGTGGAGCCAGAGGTGGTGGAGGGTTTTGTGGATGTGGTGGGTGGGGGTGTGGTTGGTGTGGGGGTGGGGGAGTGAGGTGTGGGTGTGGGGTTTGGTGTGGTGGGTGGTGGTGAGGGTGCGTCGGGTGAGGTTGGTGAGGGTGTGTCCGGGGCCGATTTCGAGGTAGGTGGTGGCGGGGTGTTGGTGGGTGGTGGTGATGCTGGTGGCGAATTCGACGGTGGTGCGGATGTGTTGGGCCCAGTAGTGGGGGTCGGTGGCTTGTTGGGGGGTGAGGGGTTGGCCGGTGGTGTTGGAGATGAGGGGGGTGGTGGGGGGTGTTTTGGGGGTGTTGGCGACGGCGGTGGTGAATTCGTCGAGGATGGGGTCCATGAGGGGGGAGTGGAAGGCGTGGTGGGTGTTGAGGGTGTGGGTGGTCCAGCCGCGTTGGTGGGCGTGGGTGGTGAATTGGTGGATGGCGTGGGGTGGGCCGGAGATGACGCAGTCGTGGGGGCCGTTGTGGGCGGCGAGGGAGGTGTGTGGGGGGAGGGCGGCTTGGATGCTGTCGCGGTCGGCGAGGACGTGGAGCATGGTGCCGGGGGGTTGGTTTTGCATGAGGCGGGCGCGGAGGGTGATGAGGGAGAGGGCGTCGGGGAGGGTGAAGATGCCGGCGGTGGTGGCGGCGGTCCATTCGCCGAGGCTGTGGCCGATGAGGGTGTGGGGGGTGATGCCCCAGTGTTTCCAGAGTTGGGTGAGGGCGTATTGGAGGGTGAAGAGGGCGGGTTGGGCCCATTGGGTTTGGTTGAGGAGGTGGGTGTGGTTGTTGTTCCAGAGGATGTCGCGGATGTCGGTGTGGATGTGGGGGGTGAGGTGGGTGGTGCATTCGTCGATGGCGTGGCGGAAGGCGGGGTGGTGTTGGTAGAGGCCGTGGGCCATGTGGGGGTGTTGGGAGCCTTGGCCGGTGTAGAGGAAGACAAGGGGTGGTGTGTCGTAGGGGGTGTGGTGGGTGGTGGTGTGGTGGGGGTCGCGGGTTTCGAGGGCGGTGGCGATGGTGTCGGGGGTGGTGCCGGTGACGGTGCGGCGGTGGGGGAAGGCGTGGCGGCCGTGGGCGAGGGTGTAGGCGGTGTGGGTGAGGTTGGGTTGGTGGGTGCGGAGGTGGTGGGCGAGGTTGTCTGTGGCTTGTTCGAGGGCTTGGGGGGTGCGGGCGGAGAGGATGAGTGTGTGGGGGATGTCAGGGGTGTCGGGGGCGTCGGAGGTGTCGGGGATGGTGGGGGTGGGGGGTGGTTCTTCGATGATGAGGTGGGCGTTGGTGCCGCCGAAGCCGAAGGCGCTGATGCCGGCTCGGCGTGGTGTGGTGGTGGGTGGCCAGGGGGTGGGGGTGGTGGTGATGTGGAAGGGGGTGTGGTGGAGGTTGGTGTCGGGGTTGGGGGTGTGGTGGTTGAGAGTGGGGGGCAGGAGGTGGTGTTTGAGGGCGAGGACGGTTTTGATGAGGCCGGCGATGCCTGCTGCGGCGTCGAGGTGTCCGATGTTTCCCTTGACGGTGCCCAGGACGCAGTTGCCTCGTCCGCCGAACGCCCGCTCCAACGCCTGAACCTCGATCGGATCTCCCAACGACGTCCCTGTGCCGTGCGCCTCCACGTATCCGATGTCTTCCGGCGTGAGACCGGCGTCCGCGAGGGCCGCGCCGATGGCCTCGGCCTGCCCCGACACGCTGGGAGCGGTGAACCCGACCTTGATGGCCCCGTCGTTGTTCACGGCCGAGCCCTTGATGACGGCGTGGATGGTGTCCCCGTCGGCGAGGGCGTCCTCCAGCCGCTTCAGCACGACCACCCCCACACCGCTGCCGAAGACCGTCCCGCGCGCTTCCGCGTCGAACGGGCGGACATGGCCGTCCGGGGAGAGGAACGAACCCTCCTGATGGAGATAACCAGCCCCCTGAGCCGGATCGACATGGACGCCGCCCGACAGCGCCATGTCGCAGTCGCCGGCCGCCAGGCTCCGGCAGGCGGTGTGCACGGCGACCAGCGACGTCGAACACGCGGTGCGCAGGGAGACACTGGGTCCTGTCAGCCCCAGCTTGTAGGACACCCGGGTGGCGAGAAACCCCAGTTCGTTGCCGAGGAGGATCTGGGTGAGGCCCACCGTCTCCGCGAGGTCGTGCCGAGCGTAGACACGCTGTACGTACCGGTTCGTTCCGGCGCCGGCGTAGACGCCGATGGTGCCGTCGTACTGTGCGGAGTCGTAGCCGGCGTTCTCCAGTGCCTGCCAGGCGGTCTCCAGGAAGAGGCGGTGCTGGGGGTCCATGAGCTGGGCTTCGCGGGCGGTGTATCCGAAGAACTCGGCGTCGAAGAGGCCGGCGTCCTGGAAGCGTGGTCCGGCCTTGACGAAGTCGGGTCGGTTGAAGGTTTCCGGTGGTACTCCCGCCGCGGTGAGTTCCTCGTCGGTCAGGGTGACGATCGACTCGACGCCGTCGCGCAGGTTGCGCCAGTACTCGTCCAGGTCCGCGGCGCCGGGGAAGCGCCCCGCCATCCCGACGATCGCCACACCGCCGTCGAGGCCCTTCATCCTTCCTCCCTGCCACCGTCGACCAGGGCGCTGAGTGTGCGCACGGTCGGCCCCTCGTAGACGATGGTCAGCGGCACGGACGCGCCCAGGTCCTGCCGCAGCCGGTGTACGACCTGGAGACCCAGCAGCGAACTCCCCCCGAGTTCGAAGAAGTTGTCGTGCACCCCGACGCTCTCGACGCCGAGGGTCTCCTGCCAGATCTCCGCTATCCGGCATTCCGTCGCACTGACCGGTGCGACGAAGGGGTTGCGGAGATTGGGGCGTTCATGCCGGCGGACCCTCGTGGCGGGGGCGTCCGCCACGGGCGCCGACCACAACGCGTGGCGCCGGTGGAGATCACCGGTGGAGACGATGACCTGGGGCTGCGGCACGGCGTCGAGTAGGGCGTCGAAGACCTGGCGGCCTTCGTCCGGAGTCAAGGCCAACTCCCTTACCGTAGCCCCCAGTTCGGTGCGGTCCCGGTCATCGGAGAAGAACCAGGCCTCCCAGTCGACACTCGTCCAGGGCCGGCCCGGGCCATGACGCAGCTGGGCGAACGCGTCCAGGGCGGCATTGGCCCCGGCGTAGGCGGCGAAACCCAGCCCGCCGAGCAGCGCGGCGATGGACGAGCAGATGATCGCGATGTCCAACTGCTGGTCCTGGAGCACCTCGTGCAGGACCTGAGTGCCGTAGAGCTTCGGGCCGAAGTGCCACAGGCTCTCCTCGGGGCCCAGTTCGGAGACGGCCCGGTGCGCGGCCGACCCGGTGGTTCCGGCGCAGTGGACGACCCCGTTGACGGGGCCGAACTCCTCAAGAATCCGTTGCTTGGCCTGCATCATGGCCACCGGGTCGGTGACGTCGGCGGAGACCACCATCACCCGGGAGCCGAGTTCCTCCACCGCGCGCACCGCACGGATCGCGTCCCTGACGGCTGCCGGATGGTGCTCGTCGTCCCAGGTTTCCCTGGGCGGCAGTCCCGTCCTGCCGAGCAGGACCAGCCTCACGCGGTCGCGCTCGGCGAGGGCACGCGCCACGACCAGGCCGATCTTGCCCAGGCCGCCGGTGATCAGGTACACCCCGTCCTTCCTGACCGGCGAGGCCGTACGGGGGGCAAGCGGCGTCGTGAGGTACGCGGGCCGCCAGCAGTGGCGTCCGCGCAGGGCGAGGACGCGGTCGGCGGCCGGCCGGGCCAATTCGCCCAGCAGGTGTCCGGCCACGGCCGCGGGATCTCGCGCGCCGTCCAGGCGCAGGTCCAGGTGGACGCAGTCGAGCGACGGGTACTCCTGCGCCAGGACCTTGCAGACACCCAGGGCCGCGGCCTTGGGCGGGCAGAGTTCCTCGTCGCCCACGACCGAGTGCACCTCGGTGGACACTACGTCCCAGCGCTGGGCCACCGCCATCAGTTCCGTCTCCGTGGCCTGGGCCCAGTGGACCAGGCTGTCGAAGGCGCGCCGCAGCAGGCTCTGGACGTCACCGGGTTCCACCGCGCGGTGCGCGTCGTCCCCGACGCTCCAGCAGTGGACGACGCGTTCCGGGATACCGTCCTGGGCGCGCAGAGCCGCGGCCAGCTTGGTGAAATGGGAGGCCTGCGCGGGATCGAGAACGTACTCGCCGTCGCCGCTGTCGCTCCACTCACCACCGGCGGCCACCGAGCGGACGCTCGCACCGAGTTCCCGCAGCCGGGCCGCGAGACCGCGACCGACACCGGCGCCGTCCACGAAGATCAGCCACCGCTGGGCCGCGAGGTCCCCTTCGGCGGCCGGGGCAGCGGCAGGGAGCCGGTGCCAGGACTGGCCGTAGAACCACTGGGGCAAGGAGCCGTGCCGTTGCCGCGCGGTGTCGTCAACGGCCTTTCGGGAGCCGGGTTCCAGCCAGTAGGTCCGGCGTTCGAAGGGGTAGGTGGGCAGGGGAACGCGCCTGGCCGACGGGGAGGGCGGGAACGGGTGCCGGCGGCCGGCGAGCCAGAGCCGTCCCGCGGCGCTGAGCAGTGACGCGCGATCACTCTCCCCGTGCAGCGCCCTCGGCAACGAGGGGATCACCACCCGGTCGGCGGATGTCGCGGCAGCCGGATGCCGGAGGACGTCCGAGGTGTGCGCGGGAGCGGAGCCGACTTCGACGACGGCGACGTCCGGTACGGACCAGATCGCCGCGATGCCGTCGGCGAAACGAACGGTGCGCCGCATGTGGCGTGCCCAGTAGTCGGGGCTGGTGGCCTCCTCGTCGGTGATCCAGGTGCCGGTCAGGCCGGACACGAACGGTGTGGCCGGACGGTTCAGCCGTACCGAGCGGACCACTTCCCGGTAGGGCTCGACCGCGGCGTCCATCAGCGGGGAGTGGAAGGCGAACCGGGTGGGCAGACGGCGGGACACGATGCCCTCCGCGGCCAGTTCGGCGTTGACGCGCTCGATGCCCGGCACCGTGCCGGAAAGCACACAGGTGCGATAGCCGTTGACCGCGGCGACGCACACCTCGTCGTCCGTGTAGCGGGCCACGGCGTCCTCGTTCAGCGGCACGGCGAGCATCGCCCCCTCGGGCTGCCGCATGATCAGACGCGCGCGTTCCACCACGAGGCGCAGGGCGTCGGGGAGGGAGAAGACGCCGGCGACGCACGCCGCGACGTACTCGCCGAGGCTGTGGCCGATCATGGCATCGGGTACGACACCCCAATGCGCCCAGAGCTCGGTCAGGGCGTACTCCAGGGCGAACACCGCCGGATAGCCGAGCAGAGGCTGGTCCAGCGGGTGCTCGCTGAGCTCGGGCTGTTGCAGAAGGCCGCGCAGATCGCCCGCCGGCCGCCCGGCGGCCGCCCCCGGTGGTGCGGAGTCATCGAGGAGCGACGGGCGGATGTCCTGGCCGAGCAGGGGATCGAGGAGGTGCGCGCACCGGTCGAGCGCCGCCCGGAACACGGCTTCCCGCTCGTGGAGTTCGCGGGCCATGCCGGGGAACTGACCGCCGAACCCGGCGATCACGAAGGCCACCGGGCGGTCCGGAAGAGCGGGGGCCACGGCGGTCAGGAGTCGGCCGTCGTCACGGGCGGCAAGGGCGTCGAGGGCGTCCTGCCTGCTCGTGCTCACCAGCATCCGCCGATGGGGGAAGTGCTTGCGGCCCTCCCTGAGGGTGAACGCGATTTCGGCCAAGGAGTGTTCGGGGTGGGTGCGCAGGTGGTCGTGGAGCAGATCGGTGGCCGACTCCAGCGCCTCCGCGCTCTTCGCGGACCAGACGAGCAGGTGCTCGGCGCCGTTGTCGGCCTCGTCGGCGGGCGGACGGGGCGGCGGAGCCTGCTCCAGGACGACATGGGCGTTGGTGCCGCCGAGCCCGAAGGAACTGACCCCGGCCCGGCGTGGGCCGTCCCGCCGCGGCCACGGGATCAGTTCGGTGTTGACGTAGAACGGGCCGGCTTCCAGGTCGATCCGCTGGTTCGGGGTCTCGTAGTGCAGCGACGGGGGTATCTGACCGTGTTCGACCGCAAGTACCGCCTTGATCAACCCCGCGACACCCGCTGCGGAGTCGAGATGCCCGATGTTGGTCTTCACCGACCCCACCGCACAGGTGCCGGTGGGGACCCCGTCGAACACCGCCGCGAGCGCCTGGTACTCGATGGGGTCGCCGAGGGGGGTGGCCGTGCCGTGGAGTTCGACGTACCCGATCGTCTCCGGTTCGACATCCGCGTCGGCCAGCGCGGTGAGGATGGCGTCGGACTGGGCGAGAGCGCTCGGCGCGCTGAATCCGGCCCTTCTGGCGCCGTCGTTGTTCACGGCGCTCCCCTTGATCACCGCGTGGATGTGGTCGTTGTCGGCGATCGCGTCCTTGAGACGTTTCAGGACGACCATCCCGACGCCGTCGCCGCCGATCGTGCCCTGGGCCCGTGCGTCGAACGTACGGCAGTATCCGTCCGGGGAGAGCATGCCGTCCGGGCGGTAGAGGTAGCCGTTGCGCCGTGTGTCGTCGACCGCGACGCCACCGGCGAGGGCCATGTCGCACTGGTAGGCGAGCAGCGACTGGCACGCCTCGGCGACGGCGACGAGCGATGTCGAGCAGGCCGACTGGACGTTGACGCTCGGACCTTCCAGACCGAGCTTGTAGGAGATCCGGCTGCTCAGGTAGTCGGAGCGGTTGCCGATCACCACCTGCTTCTCGCCCAGCAGTTCGGCGGCACGGGGCTGGGTGGCGATGTTGTGGAGCTGGTAGGTGTTGTGCCCGGCGCCCGCGAAGACCCCGATCGCACCCTCGTACCGCCCGGGGTCGTGGCCGGAACTCTCCATGGCCGCCCAGGCGCACTCCAGCATGACCCGGTGCTGCGGATCCATGAGTTCCGCCTCGCGCGGCGAGTAGCCGAAGAACGTCGCGTCGAAGGTGCGGGCACCCTCCAGCACATAGCCGTGCCTGACGAAGTCGGGGTGGCGCAAGGTGTCCGTGTCGACCCCACGGGCGGACAGTTCGTCGTCGTCGAACCGGGTGACCGAGCAGACGCCGGCCCGCAGGTTGCTCCAGTAGGCCTCTACGGTGTCGGCGCCGGGGAACCGGCCCGCCATGCCGACGACCGCGATGTCCAGGCTGTCCTCGGCATCCTCGGGGGACTGGAAGACGTCCTCACTCATGCTGGCCTCGCTTGGCTCGAAGCTGTTGTTGGCGGCGTTTCAGGAGGGCGTTGCGCTGCGCTTCCTCGCGTCTGGCCGAAGGAGCGGCCGAGGGCTCTCGCCGCCGCGCGAAGAACTCGGCCTGGGCGCGCACGGTGGTGTGCTGGAACAGGTCGAGCAGGTCTATGTCCTTGCCCGTGGTCTGCCGTAGCCGGTGCTGAAGCTCGACGAGAAGCAAGGAGTGGCCACCGAGGTCGAAGAAGTTCTGTTCCGTTCCCACCTCGTCGTTCGGGAAGATCCCCTGCCAGGCCTCCAGGACGCTGTGTTCCAGCCTGTTCCTCGCGGGGGTGGGCGCGGACGGCGCAGGCCGGGCGGGGGGAGGCGGCAGCTGCCGGCGGTCGACCTTGCCGTGCTTGGACAGCGGCAGCTTCGCCAGCGGCACCAGTGCCTGCGGCATCATGTGCGGCGGCAGCCGGTCCCTGAGATGCCGCTCCACGGTGTCCACGTCGAGTGACGGGGTGCCGCCCGGCCCGAGGTATTCCTCGACGCACTCGAGGTAGGAGACGATCCGCCGGTCCCCGGGAGGGTCTTCCCTGACGACGGTCACCGCCTGCCGGACCGCGGCGCAGCTGGTGAGCGCGGCGTCGATCTCGCCGAGCGCCACGCGTAAACCGCGGATTTTGATCTGGTCGTCGCGGCGGCCGAGGAACTCGATGATGCCGTCGGGCAGTCGCCGCACGATGTCGCCGGTGCGGTACAGACGGCTGCCGGGTCGTCCCCCGAGGGTGTCGGGGACGAAGGACGCGGCGGTGAGGTCGTCCGCGCGATGGTATCCGCGGCCGACGTTCCCGCCCCCGATGAGGAGTTCCCCGGCGACCCCGAACGGCACCGGTCCGCCGGTGCCGTCGACCACATGGGCCTGGGTATTGGGCAGGGGGACCCCGATCGGGGCGGTGGCCCACTCGGCGTCCGGGTGATCGGAGACGGCCAGCGTCAGCACGCCCACGGTCGTCTCCGTCGGACCGTAGTGGTTGAAGATCCTGCAATGGGGGGCCAGTCGTTGCAGCTCCCGCAGCCATCTCCACTCGGACGCCTCACCGCCGACGACGAGGAGCCGCCGGGGCAGCAGCGCGGTGAAGTGCGCGGAGACCTGCAGGGCCCGCAGATGGGACGGGGCGATCTTCAGGCAGTCGACAGGCCATTGCCGGCACCACTCGGCGAACTTGTCGGCGTCCAGGGCGCGTTCGCGCGTGATCATGTGTACCTCCCCGCCGGTGCACAGGGGGAGCGCGAAAGAGGTGACACTGGAGTCCACGGTCAACGGCTGAACCATCGCGAAGCTGAGCGGCTCCTCGATCCTCAGTCGTTCGGTGGCCGCGCAGACGTAGCTCATCAGCTGCCGGTGCTCGATCACCACCCCTTTGGGGCGGCCGGTGGACCCGGAGGTGTACAGCAGATAAGCGGCGCCCGACGGCTGCTGCCGTCCGGCCGGCGGGTTGTGCGCCGGGCGTCCGTCCAGCACGGTCCACTCGCCGTCGAGCTCGACGACGTGCCGCCCGTCGCCGGATCCCGGCGGCAACCCGCCGGAATGCGTCACGACGATCCGGGCACCGGCGTCGTCGAGGACGGCCTCCTGCCGTGCCGGGGGGTCGTTGGGGTCCACCGGTACATACGTTCCGCCGGCCTTGAGGACCCCGAGGACCGCGACGGCCAGCTCGGCACCGCGTTCCAGACAGAGCCCGACGGTCGTCTCGGGTCCCACCCCGTGCTCGTCGAGGAGCGAGAACAACTGATTGGCCCGCTTGTTGAGTTCCTCGTAGCTGAGACACACGTCCTCGGCCCTGACCGCCGGCGCAGCCGGGCTGCGCGCCACCCAGGCCTCGAACACCTGCGGGAACGTCAGGTCCGGCACTTTGGTCGTGCTGCGGTTCCACGACCTGATCGTCTCCTCCTCCCCGGCGGTCAGCAGGGGGAGGGAGCGCACCGGCATGTCGGGGTCGGCGGCGGCGCCGTCCGCCAGACGCAGATAGTGGGCGACCGCCCGGCGCGCGGTGCCCTCGTCGAAGACGTCGCGCGCGACCAGAAGGTGTCCGTTCAGCCCGTCCTCCTCGCCCGACAGACGCAGGGCGATGTCCCCGGCGATGCGACGGTCGTGGATGGGGAGGACCTCACAGGTGAGCCCCGCCGGGGCGGACAGGCGGGCGGCACGGCGGTGGGAGAACGCCGGCCAGCGCGGCGAGGAGCCGGTGCCGGGCGGGCCCGCCGGCCCTTCGCACGGGTCGGCCGCCACGCTCTCGCACGCCCCCGCCGTGGCGCGCGCCACCGTCCGGACCAACTGCCGGAAGCTCTGCTCGCCGGTCACCTCGAAGGGGACGGGCACGATCTGTTCGAAGCGGCTTACCGTCGTGGCCTCCCGCCCGGGCCGGCCGGGCGCCGTCACGTCGACCACCGGAGCGGACTGGCCGTACCGGTGCAGGAGCACCACATACAGGGCGAGCGTCACCGGCGCGAGGTTGCCACCGCACTCCCGCGCCAGTCGGCGCAGTCCTGCCGTGGTGTCGGCGGAGACCCCGAACGGCACCGCGTCGGCGGTCAGATCACGCTCGGCGGGCCTGGGCCGGTCCAGGGGGAGTTCCGTGGGCCCGGGCCGGGGCTTCCCCGGCCACGAAGGCGGCGGATCGTCGATGCCGGTGCCGAGGGGGAGGGGCTCCGGCAACCGGGCCGAAGCGCGGACAGCGGGATCGGCGCCGTTGTCCGCCGTCGCGTCGGGGAGCAGTGCTGCCTGCAGGAGGCGTGCGGCCGAGGCGGGATCGGCAGCGAGCCGGTGGAAGACCAGCACTACTCTGAGCTCGTCCTCGGCACAGCGGATCAGCAGGCCGCGGGCCGGTGGCCCCTCGCTGAGATCGAGGGGTTCGGCCAGGGTCTGCTCGGTCAGCGTGCCGAGACGCTGTGCCCGGGCCGCGTCGCCGAGCCCTCTCAGATCATGACGCGCCAGTGCCACCCTGCGGTCGGTCGCCGGAATCTGCGCAAGGCGTCCGTCGGCGGTGCTGAGCCGTGCCGCGTGCGCCAGGTGACGGTCCATCGCGGCGCGCAGGGCCGTGTCGAAACCTTCGAGATCCAGCTCACCCGTGAGACGTGCGGCTAAGACTACGGGTGACAAGGACTGTCCGGTGTGCTCGGGGGACATCGGCGGTAATCCAGGCGGTGGTGAGGGCGTGGGCGTCATGTGTGAAGCTGCCTCGCGGGGTCGAGTGCGGAGTTGGCCTTTCCCACGGCGGGGCGCGGCTGGGCGCCGCTCCGCCGTGGAGGTCTGCTGCGGTGCTGTCCCCGGCCGCGCGCATGGGCGCGGCACGGAGGCCCGATCGAGGTGGGGGTCTTCTCCTGGAGGCCACGGGACGCGGCCGATGCGGCTCGGAGGCTGAAGACAAACAGTGTCAGATGAGCAGGTATGCCTGGACTGGGCCCCGGGCCGCAGTCAGCAAAGGGTGTTCGGGGTTTCGGCAGGCCCGGCAACTGCCAACGTGCAGCTCCTTCCCGTACGTTCGGCTGTTCAGCCGAACTCGCATAGAGGGCGGCTGCATCCAGAGGCCTGTTGATTCTGCCAGATGGATTGTTGTAGCAGAAGTCCCAAGCTCCAACGGTCGGAAGGGACGTTGCCGCCTATCCAACCGTTCCAGCCGACACCCCGGCGAACCTCTCCGGTCAGAGCACCAGCTATCCATTGACTCCTGTTCGGTGTCGTGCAAGCATTCCGAGTCGAAGCGCTTCGAACGACTTGTCGACGAGATCACGAACAACCTCTCTTCTGTGAGGTGCCGTTGGCGAAGTTCTGCCATCTTGACTTCTATCCGCTCCAAACCTAATTGCGCAGTTCCGAGAATCCAACGGACTCCCTGCTGGTGAGCGCCGCGCAGACATTTGTGGTGCTGAGCGGAGGAGGAAGGCGGCGAACAGGAAGTGCGGTTGCATGCCTTGGGTATCGGTGCGGATCTGTCGTCGAAATTTCACCTCACGTGCGTTTGTTGTGGTTGGCGATGTGGGTCGGAATTTAGACATAGATGTCCGGAATGCCTGGGCGCCTTGGAGCGCAGTATTGACCTGAAGAATGCACGTCTCAGGGACAGTGATCAGCCGGAGATTGCGTATTTGGACTTTCTGCCGGTCGTCGCGCCCGGCTTCCTGGATTCTGGTCTGAGTGTCCGCACTCCCTGTCGGCCGGCGCCTGAGCTGGGTGCGGCGATCGGGTTGCCCCGTCTGTGGTTGAAGGACGAGTCGCGGCGGCCGACGGGTGCCACGAACCCTGAACACGGTGGTTGGCGGCTACTCGGATGCCAGGAGGGAGGCCCAGAAGTTCGCCGCGGAACGCGAGATCGTCTGGGAGGGAGGGTTCTTCAACTGGGCGCGCAGAGAAGGAGTGAAAATCGCCTACTTGGAAGCGTTCGACACCATGCCGCAAGAACCGGACGTCATCGTGCAGGCCATCAGTAGCGGAATGGGGATGATGGCCGCTCACAAGGGGGCGAAGGAGTACCTCGCCACCGGCAGGATCAGCTCGATGCCTCGCTTTTTGATGATGCAGCAGGACACGTGCGCCCCCATGGCGAAAGCCTGGCAGGGCGGGCGCGCCGAACTCACCGACCGCGATGTCATAAGTCGCCCCAGAGGACTCGCGCGAGCCATTCTGCCGGGGGACGGACGGGCGAGCTACCCGTATATGCGAGACATCGCGCATGCCACTGGGGGCAGCATTTTGTCCGTAAGCCGGCGGGGGATGGAGGAAGCTCGAAGGATGCTCCTGGACATCGAGGGGGCGGACGTCTGCTATTCGGCTGCGGCGACCATCGCCGCGCTCCGCGTCGAGGCGAGGGAGCAGCGAATTTCGGCGGAGCAGGTGGTGCCGGCCAACTTGACCGGTCGCGCACGGAACACAGAGGCGCTCTTATGATGCTGAACCATCTCACCCCGGGACAGAGAGAAAATCACCGGTTGTTCCGCTCTTATGTGGAACGCGAGCTGATGCCGCACGCACATCGCTTCGACACGGAGCAGGCCATTTCCGGTGACGTGGTGTCGTCGCTGGCCGGACAGGGGTACATCGGGGCATCGGTCCCGGAGGCGTCCGGCGGCCGCGGACTGGGGCCGGTGGACTATGGGCTGCTGTCCGAGGAGCTGGGGAGGGCCTGCCAGTCGATACGCAACTTCGTGGCCGTCCAGGACATGGTCGTGCACTCGATCGAACGCTGGGGGACGCCACAGCAGAAGGAGCGCTGGCTGCGGTCCGTCATGGCCGGCGAGACCGTCGCGGCCTTCGCTCTGACCGAGCCGCATGTGGGCAGCGACGCCGCCGCGGTCGAGACGGTCGCGGTCGAGGCCGGCAAGGAGTTCGTGCTCAGTGGCACCAAGAAGTGGATCAGCTTCGCCCAGCTCGCTGATCTGTTCCTGGTCTTCGCGCAGTTCGACGGGCGGCACACGGCGTTTCTCGTCGAGAAGGACACCGAAGGTCTCAAGGTGGAACCCATCGACGGGCTGCTCGGACTCCGGGGCTCGATGCTGGGGACCCTCACCTTCGACGAGTGCCGCGTCCCCGTCGACCATCTCGTGGCCGGGCCGGGACTCGGTCTGGCCTTCGTCGCGTCCAGCGCCTTGGACCTGGGCCGGTACAGCACCGCGTGGGGGTCCGTCGGCCTCACCCAGGCATGCCTGGATGCCTGCGTCGAATACAGCGGACAGCGCACTCAGTACGGCACCGAGATCAGGAACCACCAACTCGTACAACGGCTGCTCGCCGACATGCTCACGAATGTCACGGCTGCCCGTCTGCTGTGCCACCACGCCGGAGTGAGCAAGGAGCGGGCCGACACCAACGCCGCTCACCACACCCTCATGGCGAAGTACCGGGCCTCGACGGTAGCCGTGCGAGCCGCCTCCGACGCGGTACAGATCCACGGTGCCCAGGGCATCGGTGCAGAGTCGCCCGTACAGCGGCACTACCGGGATGCCAAGGTGATGGAGATCATCGAGGGCACCACACAGATTCAGCAGACCCTGCTTGGACAGTTCGCTGTCTCCGGGGCTCGTTCGGCTCCGTCCTTGTCCTTGTGAGAACGGAACATCACATGCAGTCATTTCCCCGGCAGGACGGCCGAACCTGGTTACGTCCGGTACCCGGCCGAACCGCTCCGGCCCGGGCGCGCCTGTTCTGCTTTCCCTACGCGGGAGCCGGCGCCACGGTCTTCCGCGGCTGGGGGCCGGGGCTGCCGGAAGGAGTCGAGGCGCTGGCGGTCCAGCTCCCGGGCCGCGAGGACCGTTTCCTAGACCAGCCGGTCGACGATCTCGACGGGCTCATGACAGCGCTCGTTCCCGGACTGCTCCCCTTCCTGGACCGGCCCTTCGCCTTCTTCGGGCACAGCATGGGAGCCATCATCTGCTGGGAGCTGTGCCGCCGGCTGCGCGACGAACAGGGCTTCCGGGCCGACCTTTCGCTCTTCACCAGCTACGTCCACCGTCCGAGCGATCCACTGACCTGCCCTGTGATGGTGTTCGGGGGCAGCGCGGACCCACGGGTCGATGTGGAGCACCTCAAGGGGTGGGCGGATCTCACCACGGGCCCGTGCGACGTCCAGGTCTTCGAGGGCGGGCATTTCTTCCTGACCACCCAGCAGACGGGGGTGTTGGAGGCCATGAGCCGCGCCCTGGCCGGAGGAGGCATCTCGTGAACGTCGAACGGACCGGCCCGGTCACCTGCGGCCAACTGTCCGTACTGCGCTCCCTGGAGTCGTACGGACCCACCGGCCAGGCGGTCGCGAACCTGGTGAGTCTGTGGGACGTGCCGCCGGGCGCCGAAGTGGTGCACGTCGTGGACGCCTGGCAGCGCCTGGTCGCCCTGCACGAGTCGTTGCGCACCACGTATGTCACGGACAACGGCAGGCCTGTTCAAGTGGTCCGCGCGCCTCACGCGGTTCCCGTCCCTTCGGTCGAAGTGGCGGAAGCGACCGAGGCGGCCACGAGGGCGGTGGCCGCCGAATGGGCGGCGGAGCCGGTCGACATTCACGAAGGACCGCCCTGGCGCGCCTTCGTGGCGGTACACCAGGGGATTCCGCTGTACCTGGTCACCGTCATCCATCACATCGCCGCGGACAACGGCGCCCTGCACGTCCTGTTGCACCAGTTCCGCCGACTCGTCGACGGAGACGTTCTGGGGCCGCAGGTGAGCCCCGTGGACCTGGCGCTCTCCCAGCGAACCGACACCGAGATCGCGCGTGCCGCGAGCCACTGGGCCCGCAACTGGGGCTCCTTCGAGCCGGCGGACCGGCACCACGGGGACACCAGCACACGCCGGCGCGCCACGATCTACAGCAGGGAAGGGCTGAGCGCCGCCCAGGCCGTCTCGCGGCGCACCGGCGTGTCGGTTCAGTCGATACTGCTCGCCGTGGGCAGCCTCGCACTCGCCAGGCTCAAACAGCGTGAGCGGATCACGCTGGGGCTCATGACCGCGAACCGGCTCCACGAACCATGGGCATCGCTGGTGAGTTCGCTGAACCAATGCGTCCCGCTGCCGATACGGATCGACGACGACATGTCACCGGACATGTTCCTGCGCACCACGTACCACGCCTGTATGAACGCCTATCTGCACGGCTGTTTCGATGTGGACGTCCTCAGGGACGAGCTGAACGAGGACGGGCACCAGGAGACGGACCCGACCTACTTCTCCTCCCATTACAACTTTCTCGGTCAGGGCGACGGCGAACCGTCGGCCGACTCTCCCGCGCGGACCACCGTCGCCTGGCGCACGTCCAAGCAACGGATCGGCCCCAACTTCCATCTCGCCGTGGCGGTGGAGAGCGGGCTCTTCATCGGCGTGGGCGGCAGCACCGAATTCCTGCCCGGCAACCTGCCGGCGGTCCTGGCCGCCTCGATCGAGGGCGGGCTGATGACCCTGGCGGAAAATCCCCCCGAGTCGCTGCGC
This sequence comes from Streptomyces sp. NPDC007917, assembly GCF_042959105.1. Taxonomy (NCBI): domain Bacteria; kingdom Bacillati; phylum Actinomycetota; class Actinomycetes; order Kitasatosporales; family Streptomycetaceae; genus Streptomyces; species Streptomyces sp. NPDC007917. Next base: position 106,502 of record NZ_JBIBKK010000033.1, on the reverse strand, counting down.
GGACTGCGACTCGATCCGCGCCGCGACATCGGGGGCCTTGAACCGTCAGAAGTCGACGCAGACACACCGCTTGCTTCGCGTCATGTCAATGTCTCCTCTCTCCCCGGCGCCAGCACTGAGGCCGGCGTGCGTAGATCGAACGGCAAGCATTATTCGCAGATTTCGATCGAGGGGGAAGACCGAGGTTGAGGACCGAAACGAAGGCGCAGGCCCGGCCACTTGGCCGTCCCGCCGGTGCGGCCGGCGCTCTGACCGACCCCGCGGCGCATCCGGGAACTCCGGACATCCGCGGGCCACTGCGGTACATGTGGTGGCTGGTTGCCAGCCAGTCGAAGCGGGTGGCGGGCGGTGCGCTGCTGGGCAGCAGCTGGATGGTCGGGCTGATGCTGCCGCCCTACCTGCTCTCACGGGCCATCGACGACGGACTGACCGCCGGTGACACCACGGCACTCGTCAACTGGAGCGGCGCCATACTGGCCGTCGGCCTGCTGAACGCCTGGTTCGCCATCATGCGGCACCGCACGATGACAAGGATCCGCATGGACGCGGCGTTCCGTTCCGTGCGCATCGTGACGGAGCACGTCACCCGGCTCGGCGCCATGCTGCCCCGACGCGTCTCGTCGGGCGAGGTGTTCACCATCGGCTTCGGCGACATCGCGCAGATCGCGAATGTCCTCACCATCACCGGCCCGGGCTTCGGCGCCGTGGTCGCCTACGCCGTCGTAGCCGTCCTGCTGTTCACCATCTCCCCGCTGCTGGCCGTGCTCGTCCTGCTCGGAGTGCCGGTACTGGTCGTCCTGGTCGGCCCGCTGCTGGGCCGGCTGCGAGGAGCGGAGTCGACCTACCGGGAGCACTCCGGGCGACTCACCTCCCGCCTGATCGACATGACGGAAGGGCTGCGCGTACTCAAGGGCATCGGGGGCAAGGACGTCTACGCCGAGCGCTACCGCAGCCACTCGCGGACGTTGCAGGCCGAGGGCTACCGCGTCGGTGCCATGACCAGCTGGGTCCAAGCGCTCGGCGTCGGACTGCCCGCCGTGTTCCTCGCCGCGGTGACGTGGGTGGCGGCGCGGCTGGTCGCCGAGGGCAGCATCAGCGCGGGCGAACTCGTCTCGGTCTACGGCTATGCGGCGGTGCTCGTGGTCCCGGTGTCATTCTTCATTGAGGGGGCGCACGACCTGAACCACGGCGTGGTGGCGGGGCGTCGGCTCATCCGCTTCCTGGCCCTGGAACCGTACACGGCCGATCCCGAAGCCGGACTCGACGCCCCCGGGGAGGACGCCGCACTGCACGATCCCGCCTCGGGTGTGGAGGTGAGGCCCGGGCAGTTCACCGCTCTGGTCAGCGCGCGTTCCGCGGACTCCGTGGCCGTGGTGGAACGTCTCGGCCGCTTCGCCGAGTCGGACGCCACCTGGGGCGGTGTCCCTCTGGCGCGGATCGCGCTGCGCCAGGTCCGCGAACGCATCCTGGTCGCCGAGAACGAGGCCGCCCTGTTCCCCGGCACGTTGTACGACGTCGTTCGCGGTCGCTCGGAGCGGGATCCCGACCGTGTGGACCGCGCGGTCGACTCCGCGATGGCCCGCGACATCGTGCAGGGACTTCCCGACGGATACGACTCCCTCGTCCAGGCAGGGGGACGCAATCTCTCAGGAGGCCAGCGCCAGCGCGTCCGGCTGGCACGCGCGCTGCTCGCCGAACCGGAGGTGCTGATGGCCCTGGAGCCCACCTCCGCGGTCGATGCGCACACCGAGGCGGCCGTCGCGGCACGGCTGTACGCCCACCGGGCAGGGCGTACGACAGTGGTGACCACCACCTCACCGCTGCTGCTCGACCGGGCGGACGTCGTCTGCTTCCTCGTCGACGGGCGGCTGGCCGCCACCGGTCCCCACAGCCGGCTCTTGGCCACACACCCCGACTACCGGCGCCTCGTCTCCCGGGGTCTTGACGAGCCTGCCGACGACGCCGGGAGCGACGCTCCCGGCCACACGGCACAGGAGAACGTGCGATGAACCACGCGGCGACCTCAACCGACCGAGAACCTCTCGTAGCCGGCCGGCCGCGGATTCTGCGTGCCGCCGCCGAACTCGTACGCCAGGACCGAACGGCCTTCGTCGCCATGGTGCTCCTCAACGCGCTGGCGGTAGGAGCGGGCCTGGTCGGGCCATGGCTTCTCGGCCGGATCATCGACGAGGTGCGCGGTGGCGCGGGAGTCGGCACGGTGGACCGGCTGGCAGCGCTGATCCTGGCCTCCTCGCTCGCCCAGCTGCTCCTCGTCCGCTACGCGCGCCGGGTGGGATATCGCTTCGGCGAACGCACACTGGCCCGCGTGCGTGAGCGGTTCGTCGACCGGATCCTCGCCCTCCCCGTCCCCGTGGTGGAGCGGGTCGGCACCGGCGACCTGGCGGTCCGCGGTACCGCCGACATCGGTGCGGTCGGAACGGCCATGCGTGACGCCGGGCCGGACGTCTTCATCGCCTCGATCCAGGTACCGCTCATCCTCGGCGTGGTCTTCCTGGCCAGCCCGCTGCTCGGGGTCTGCGGGGTCGTCGGTTTCGCCGGGATCGCCGTTGCCGTGCGCTGGTACCTGCGCCGTGCCCACCCCGCCTATCTGGCGGAGGGGGAGGCCAATTCGGCCCTGGCCGAACATCTGTCCGGTGCCGCTGCCGGAACACGCACCATCGAGGCGTTCGGGCTGGAACAACAGCAGATCGCGCTCTGCCTCGAACGGATCGACACCTGCTACCGGACGCGCATGCGGACGCTGCACCTGCGCTCGGTCCTCTTCCCGGCCGTCGACGTCTCCTACGTCATCCCGGTGGTCGGCGTCCTCCTGGTCGGCGGAGTGCTGTACGAGCACGACATGGTCAGCCTCGGCGCGCTGACCGCCTCCGTCCTGTGGCTGCGCCAGCTCTCCCAGCCGCTGGACACACTCCTGCAGTGGCTGGAACTCCTGCAGCGCAGCGAGGCCTCGTTCGCCCGCGTGGAGGGCATCGGCGTGCTGCTCGACGCCCAGGGGCAGACCGCCCCCACGGCGCCCGGCGCGGAGCCGGTCGACGACCGTATCGAGCTGACGCGCGTGCGCTATTCCTACGACGGTGCGCACGACGTCGTACGGGACGTCGACCTGACCGTACGGCCCGGTGAACGGCTTGTCCTGGTGGGGCCGTCCGGAGCGGGCAAGAGCACCTTGAGCAGACTCCTCGCCGGCATCGACGTGCCGGACAGCGGGTCGGTGCGCGTCGGCGGGGTCTCGCTGTCCGCGCTGCCGCCGGAGCTGCTGCGCCGCCAGGTCGTCCTGGTCACTCAGGAACAGCACGTGTTCATAGGGACCCTGCGTGACAACCTGTCCATGGCGGCGCCCACGGCGACGGACGCCGAACTCGCCGAGGCGCTCGCGGTGGTCGGCTGCGACTGGGCAGCGCATCTGCCCGACGGCCTGGACACGGAACTCGGCGACGGCGGGCACCACCTCGACGGAGCGCAGGCACAACAACTGAGCCTGGCCCGGGTGCTCCTGGCCGACCCGCACACACTGATCCTCGACGAAGCGACGGCGATGCTCGACCCGCGCAGCGCGCGGCGTACGGAGCGCACCCTGGCGGCGGTGCTGGACGGACGGACGGTCATCGCCGTCGCCCACCGCCTCCACACCGCCCAGGACGCCGACCGCGTAGCGGTGATGGAGGACGGCCGGCTCACCGAACTCGGCAGCCATGACGAGCTCGTGGCCGCGGGCGGAGCGTATGCCGGCCTCTGGAACTCGTGGCACGGCCGTTCCGCGGGTGTCTCTTCCTCGTGATCCGTCGACAGCATGGGAGCCGCTGATGGGCGCAGAAAACCTCGTACCGGAGGAAGACTCCGCCGAAGCACAAACGCTGCGACGGCTGTTCGCCGAGATCCTGGGCATCGCGTCCGTCGGGCCCGACGACAGCTTCATCGCCCTGGGCGGGGACAGCGTCACCACGCTGCGCCTGGTCACCCGGGCCCGCGAGGCCGGCTTGGAGATCGGCATCGAGGACGTCTTCGAGTCCGGAACGGTGGGCCAGCTGGCCGCTGTGGCGCGGGCCGCCGGAAACCGGGCGGCCGGGCCCCCTGCGGCCGTGGAGCCTTCCGCGGACATGACGCCGCCGAGCCAGGAGGAACTCGACGACATCGCCGCGGAGATGAGGGGGTAGCCGTGTCCCATTCCGACATCGAGGACGTCCTCCCCGTCACTCCCCTCCAGGAGGGGCTCTACTTCGAGTGGCTGTACCGAGAGGGGGAGGAGGGCTCCTACGTGCTCCAGGACACCCTGGAGTTCGAGGGGGCTCTCGACCCCGACCGGCTGGCCGACGCGGCGACGGCCGTGTTCGCCCGGCATCCCGCGCTGCGTTCAGGGTTCTGGATGCGCCCGGGCACGGGACAGCTCGTGCAGGTCGTGGGCAGAGCCGCGCCGCAGACGGTGACCACCGTGGACCTCACCGGGGTGGCCGAGGAGCGGCGCGAGAGCGAGCTGGCTGTGCTGCTCGCCGGTGAGCAGCGCCGTCGGCACGAGCTCGCCAAGCCGCCCTTGTTGCGCTGCGTGCTGGTCAGGCTCGGGACCGAACGCCATGTGCTGGCCCTGACGTACCATCACATCCTCCTGGACGGCTGGTCGGGCGCCTTGCTGCTGGAGGAGGTCGTCGACGCGTACGGCCAATCCCTCACTCCCGCGGAAGTGACCGCCCTGCCCAACCCCTACCGGGCGTACGGCTCGTGGCTGGCGGGACAGGACCGGGCGGCGGCCGAGCTGGCCTGGCGCGAGCACCTGTCGGGCTACCGCCCCGTCGGCCGTCTGGCGCCCGGGGCGGTCGGCAACACGGCGCTCGACGCCCGCCACCTGAAGCGCCGGATGGACCGGCATGCCACCGAGCGGCTGCGTGCCTGGACACGTGAGGGCTCCTTGACGCTCAACACGCTCGTCCAGACGGCCTGGACGATGGTGCTGGGCCGGCTCCGCGACAGCGACGACATCGTCATCGGCAGGACGGTCGGTGGCCGGCCCGCCGAACTCCCCGGCAGCGACCGCATGATCGGAATGTTCGCGAACACGGTACCGGCGAGAGCCCGCCTCGACCCCGCCGAGACCGTGGGGCACCTGTGCGGACGCCTGCAGCGCGAGCAGGCCCGGCTCGTGCGGCACGAGTTCATGGGGCTGGGCGCCATCCAGCGGCTGTGCGGACTGCGGGAACTGTGCGACACGGGATACGCGTTCCAGAACTTCCCCGGAACGCCCCGGCGGCCACGTCAGCGCGACCACGGCCTGCGGATCACCCCCGGAGGCGAGAACACCCCGCACTACCCGCTGGCGCTGACGGCCTCCTGCGACGACGGCGAACTGACCACCAGGCTCACCTATGCCGGCAGCCTGTTCGAACAAGCCGTGATGGAGAAGCTGGCGTCCGCCCTTCCCCTGGTGCTCGACCGGATCGTCACGGATCCGCAAGCCCGAGTCGGCGAGTTCGACGATCTCGGGATCGGGCTCCTGGCCCGTCCTGAGGAAGCGCCGGACGGCGGCCGGGGTGCGTCCGGGCCCACCGAGACCGGAACGGCGAGAGCGCTCATCGGACTGCTCTCCGAGATCCTCTACGTGCCCGAGGCGCGGATCGGGACGGACGACGACTTCTTCGAACTCGGCGGCGGATCACTGCAGGCGGCACATCTGTCCATCAAGGTCCAGCGGACCCTCGGCCTCGAACTCTCCGTGCGGCAGATCTTCGACCACCCGGTCATAGGCGACATGGCGCAGGTCTGTGCGGCCCAGCCCGCACAGCCGGCCCAGGAACGATAGGGGTGGCCGCCTTGGACCCGATCGCCACGGACACCGACATCCTCGCCCCCATGTCGGACCTGCAACGGCACTGGTGGGCCAGTGAACGGCTCTCGGCGGATCCCGCTCTGGTGATGCCCACGGCGATGAGCCTTCGCGGCAGGCTCGATGCGGAGGCGCTCGGTGCGGCGGCCAGAGCGGTCGCCCAGCGCCACGAGTCGCTGCGGACCAACTTCGGCAGGGTGGCGGGCAAGCCGGTCCAGATCATCCACAGCCGCCCCCGGGAACCGGTCGTCTGGACACAGGACATCAGCGACGTACCGGAGCCCGAGCGGCCCGCCGCCCTGCGTGAGGTGTTGGCGCGCGAGCACGGCCGTCCCCTCGACCTCGCGCGCGACCCGCTGATGCAGCTCGGTGTCGTGCGACGGGCGGAGAACGACTTCGTTCTCGCGCTGACCCTCCACCACATGGTCGCGGATGGCTGGTCGGTGGACGTTCAGTGGCGGGACCTGGCACGGGAGTACGCGCGTGTGCTGCGCGGCGGCCCGGAACCGGTGGACGCGCCGCCCCCGCAGATGCGCGACTGGGTCGCGCGGGAACAGCGGGTCGCCTGCGGGCCGAAGGCGGCCGCGGAGATCGCGTACTGGCGCCCGGTGCTGCGCGAGGTACGTCCTGTCGGGATCCCCGGCGACCTGCCGACGGGAGAGGTGCCCCCGCCGCACAGACGGTGCACCCGCAGATTCACCTTGCCCGAGGACGTGGGTACCGCCCTGATGGCATCGGCCAAGAAGTTCCGGGCGACTCCGCACATGATCGCCTTGGCCGCTTTCATGAGACTGCTGGGCCGCTGTGCCCAGCGGCCGGATGTCGCGGTGATCACCCTGTTCAACCGCCGGGGCGCCCCCGAAGTCGCGGAACTCGTCGGCTGTGTCCTGAATTTCGCGGTAATCGCCGTCTCCGTGCCGCCGGACGACGGGCCCGGGCCGCTCGTGCGCGTGGTCCGTTCCGCCCTCCTCGACGCCTACGAGCATCAGGAGATCTGTGCTCAGCGGATCTGGCGGGAGACCGGATTCTCGCCGGCCTCCGTCGACGTCATGTTCATTTTCGACCAGGAACCGCGTGCCGACGAACGGATCTTCCTCGGGGACGCCGTCCTCGAACCGCACGCCGAGGCGCAGGAGAACGAACGCGAACGGCCGGGCGTCGCGGCCCCCGGGATCAAGTTCCGCCTCCACCTGACGCGAGCGGGACTGACCGGCGGGATCGGGTACGACGCGAACCGCTACAGCCCCGCTTTCATCGACGCCTTTCTCGACGCGTACGCCACGTCGCTTTCGGAGACGGTCCTCGACTGAGCAGACCTGAGAGGGGAGATCCATCTCGATGCGCCCAAGGCATCTGGGAACCGAACCCGCACCGGAATCCGCCCTGCCAGGACTCGGCATGTCTCCCCACGCGCTCGCGGAGGCGGCCGGACTCGCCCTGACACAGCGCGACGGCGTGCCGGGGCCGGCGTCGGTCTGCGACACCGTGAACGAGCTGGCCGACCACGACCCCGACCGTGTGGCCTTTGCCGGCAGCGGCGGAAGGACGACGTACGGCCAACTCCGAGACAAAGTAGTGCGATTGCGGGCGATCCTGTTGGAGCGGGGCTGTGCCCCGGGCGATCGTGTCGCGGTGTCGGGACCACGCAGCCTGGATCATCCGGTCGCGTTCCTGGCCCTGGAGAGCCTCGGTGCCACGTATGTCCCGGTGGATCACCGGTGGCCGGCAGAGCGTCTGTCCCAGATCTTCGCCCAGACCAGGTGCGCGTACGTGCTGACGCACGAGGCCGGGCAGGAGGAGGGCTCCGAGGCGGAGCCTCAGGACTTCGCGCCCGCGCCGCTCAAGGCCGCGGCCGGCACACGGGTCGAACTGCTGTGGACCGCGGAGGCAGCCGGGCACGAACCGTCACCGCTGCCATGGACCCCGCCCCGCTGGACAGACCACCAGGCCCGGTACGTCATCTACACCTCGGGCAGTTCGGGAACACCCAAGGGCGCGGTCGTCGAACACCGCGGCATGATCAATCACCTCCGGCACATGGGCGAGGCCCTGGCGCTCACCTCCGGCGACGTGGTCGCCTTCAGCGCGCCGCCGACGTATGTCGTGTCGATCTGGCAGATGCTCGCGGCGCTCACCGTGGGTGCGACGGTGGCCGTCATCGACGACTTCGACACGACGCATCCCCGACTCCTGCTGCGGGCCCTCGGCGAACACCGCGTCACCGTCGCCCAGTTGGTCCCCACCATGATCGATCTCGTCGTCGAGGATCTCCGTCGCCGGGGACATGGCGACCCGCTCCCAGAGCTGCGCTGGATGATCGCGACGGGGGAGGAGCTGCGTCCGCGCCTCGCGGCCCGTGTGCTCGACGCCTTTGCGAACGCCCGCCTCATGAACGCCTACGGAATGAGCGAATGCTCCGACGACGTGGCTCAGCATGTAGTGCGACGGGAGGACACCCGGCGTTCGCGGCTGCCCGTGGGGCGGCCCATCGCGAACACGGCGCTCCACGTTCTGGTCGAGCAGGGAGAGAGCTGGCGCCCGGCCCGCCCCGGCGAGACAGGAGAACTGTTCGTCGGGGGGCTGCCGGTCGGCGGGGGATACGTCGAGGCCCAGGACGGACGCCCACCCGTCTTCTTCTACGACGAGATCGATCCCGGCTCCCCCACGCTGCGGCTCTACCGCACCGGCGATCTGGCACGCGTCGAGGACGGCCTCGCCTATTGCCTCGGCAGGGCGGACCGGCAGGTCAAAGTCAGGGGCATGCGGATCGAACTGGACGAGATCGAAGCGGTGCTGAGGCAGCACCCGGCCCTGGTGCACTGCGCGGTGACCGCCGAGGTGGGACAGGAGACCCAGCGTCTGCGGATCCACTATGTGGCCGCCGAGGAGGTGTCGGCGAAGTCGCTCCAGAAGTTCATCGACAGCAGACTCGCGCTGGTCCTGCCCGCGCACTGGATGAGATTGCGGGAGATGCCCGTGATGCGCAACGGAAAGATCGACTACCGGGCACTTGCTGCCCGATGAGAGGCGAGGCAGACATGAATTCCCCCTGGGACCCCCGGTTCGAAGCCCTGATGCGTGCGGCGTTGCGACTGCTGGAGCCCGATGAGCCGCTCCTGCCCGACCTGCGTAACGCCGACTACGGACTGGATTCCCTGGCCATGGTGCAACTGGTACTGGGAATTGAGGAGACGTACGGAATATCCATCCCCGACGACGTGCTGGACCCAGGACTCTTCACCACCCCGGAAATGCTGTGGAACACGGTGGCCGAACTGTGCGGCAGCGACTCCTCGTCGATGGCCTGACTCGCACGACCGACGGATAACGCGTCCAAGTGAGGAGGAACCGATGAAAGCCCCGGCACGAGATGTGGTCATGGCTGTGCTTCTCGACCTGGGGCTTCCCTGTACGGGAGCGGGCGAGAACGTCGCATTCGATCCGCTCGACTTGGATAACACGGCCGCGGCACTGGGACTGCCGTCGTCGCAGATGGTAGCGGTGCGCCGATGGACGAGGCCCCTCGCGCAGGCGCAGACCCTGGAGCACGAGCGCTGCGAGACGACGGATTCTCTGCCCTGCCCGGAACCCGGCCATGAGGGAGGCTGTGATTTCTCGCTGAGCCACCATTTGGCGTCGGCGCTGGGAGTATCGGCACGCTCGAAAAACGAGCAGATCGTGTCGCAAGTGGTCATGGCAACGCGGATCCACGACTTCGATGCGCCGTTCGATGTCGTGGCGGACGAGGCACGGCGGTTGGTTTTTCATCGAATTCCCGATGAACTCGCCATGGACATCGGGTTCCTGAAGGAAAACGGGACTGGCCGACTGCCGGTCAGCCGCTCGCCACCTCTGTCAGGTCGCGGCGGAGGTGGGCTATGTCACCAGACCGGCGGCCGGATTCTTCATCGGCGCTCCCTTCCCGTGCACACGAGCGTCCGCTACGGATCCGCGATCGCGACCGACTGCTGGCGTGACCAGGCGCTGGCCACCGCGCAGACAACACTGCGGAGGCTGGGGCTGGAGGTTGAGCTGTGCCTCGCCAACGATCCCTTCTTCGGGCGGACCGGGAAATACCTGGCCTCGGCACAGCGGTCCGAACACCTCAAGTGGGAACTGATCGCTGAGGTCGGGGACAGCACGCGGCAGGCCATCGCTTCTGTCAACTACCACAAGGACCACTTCGGCGAGGCGTTCGGACTGCGGCTGACCGACGGGGTGGCCGGCCACAGCGCCTGCGCCGCCTACGGCCTGGGCCGGATCCTGAAGACGCACCTGAAGCCGGACCGTCCCAAGAAAGGATGTTCCCAGTGCCACCAGCCATGTCTCCGTTCTCGCCGCAAAGCGGGCTGCTGCATGAAATATTCCATGACATCGCCCGGCACGCACCGCATCGCGTCGCGGTCACCGAGCCCGGCGGAACCTCCCTCACCTACGGCGAACTCGACTCGCGTGCACAGTTGCTGGCAGCCCGGCTCCGGGCGCAGGGCGTGGGCGGGGGAGACTTCGTCGGCCTGTGCCTGGAGCGTGGCGTCGACCTGATCGTGGGGCTCGTGGGGATCCTCAAGGCGGGCGGGGCCTATGTGCCGCTCGATCCGGATCACCCCGCGGCCCGGCTCGACCTGCTCATGGAGGACACGGGGCTGCGCACGGTCGTGGCCGGCACACGGACCGCATCCTGGTTCGCGGACCGAGACGTGCGCGTCGTCCGAGTCGACGAAGAGACGGTCGACGACAAGACGGTCGCCGAAGAGAAGAGGGCCGGAGCCCGCCGTGAAACCCCCGACGACGGCCAGGAGAACGAACCGGCCTATGTGATCCACACCTCCGGATCCACCGGGGTCCCCAAAGGGGTCGTGGTCGAGCATGGCAATGTGGTGCGGCTGTTCACGACGACCGCGGACCGCTTCGCATTCGGGGCCGACGACGTGTGGACGCTCTTCCACTCGGTGGGCTTCGACTTCTCCGTCTGGGAGATCTGGGGCGCGCTGCTGCACGGTGGGCGCCTGGTGATCGTCTCGCAGGAGGCCGTCCGGACGCCGGAGCGGCTGCTGGAACTCCTGGAGGCCGAGGGCGTCACCGTCCTCAGTCAGACGCCTTCCGCCTTCCGGGCCCTGATCGCGGCCGAGGGGTCGAGGCCCGACACGGCGAGGCTCGCCCTGCGGCTGGTGGTGTTCGGCGGCGAACGGCTGGACGTCTCCGCGCTGCGCCCCTGGATCGAGCGACATGGCGACGACCGTCCCGAGCTGGTCAACATGTACGGCATCACGGAGACGTCAGTGCATGTGACGGCACGGCGCATTCGCGCGGCCGACCTGCGGCAGCCGGAGGTCAGTCCGATCGGCGTCCCGCTGCCGGACATGCGCGTGAGGCTGGTGGACGAAGAAGGCCGGGTCGTCGGGACCGGAACTCCCGGTGAGATACAGGTCAGCGGTCCCGGGGTGACGCGCGGCTATCTCAACCGCCCCGAGCTGACCGCCGAGCGGTTCGTGGAGGAGGCAGGGCGCCGCTGGTACCGATCCGGGGACAGAGCGGCCCTGAGCGCCGACGGAGAACTGCTCTATCTCGGAAGGGCCGACGACCAGATCAAGGTACGCGGCTACCGCATAGAGCCCGGTGAGGTGGAACACTGCCTCGCCGGTCACCCGGAGGTGTCCTCGGCGGTGGTCGTCGCGCGCGACTACGAGGGGGACGTGCGACTGGCCGCCTATGTGCTGCCCGCACCGACCGCCGATGTGGCACAGCTGACGGGACGCCTGGCCGAGCACGCACGGACGTCGCTGCCGCTGTACCTGAGGCCCGCCGTGTACCGGCTGCTGGCCGAAGTGCCACTGACTCCGCAGGGAAAGACCGACCGCACAGCTCTCGACGCCCACCTGCTCGACGAGCCCGTGGGCGCACCGCCCCTCGTGGCCGCAACGGACGACCAGCCGGCCGGCGGGGCGAACGCGGCGGAGACCGCGGTCGCCCGCATCGTCGAGAAGGTGCTGGAACGGTCCGACATCCGACCGGACCAGGACCTCTTCGAGGCCGGCGCGACATCCCTGGCCTTTGCGCGAATCCTCGCGGAGACGCAGCGCGAGTTCGGCGCGAGCGTCGACCTCGCCTCGCTCGGAGACACCGCGTCAGTCCGGCGGCTGGCCGCCGCCGTCGAGTCCCTTGCCGTCACCACTCACGCACCGGCGACAGAAGGAGTATCCGCATGAGCGTCACACCGACCGCCGACCGTTCGTTCGCCCTGAGCCCCGAGGAGCTGAAGCAGTTCCACGAGCAGGGCTTCATCGGCCCTTTCAAGGTGTACGAGGTCGAGGAGATGCGCCGGATCTGGCGCAGGGAGCGCATCCAGCTCATGGATCGCAGCATGGCGGTATATCAGGGACACGCAGCGGAGTCCGGCAACACGAACATCTCCAACTACGACCGTCATCTGGATTCCGTCGTGCTCGCCGACCACATCACCAGGCCGCAGATCGCGGACCGGGTCAGCAGCGTGCTCGGCCCCGACGTCCTGTGCTGGCGCAGTGAGTTCTTCCCCAAGTACCCGGGCGACGAGGGAACGGACTGGCACCAGGCGGACACGTTCGCAAACGCCTCGGGAAAGCCGCAGATCCTGTGGCCCGAGGGCACGGAGGACTTCGGCGGCACGATCACGGTCTGGACGGCGTTCACCGAGGCCAACGAGGAAACCGGCTGTCTGCAGTTCATCCCCGGCACGCATCAGACCATGTTCTACGACGAGACGAAACGGATGCACTACGACCCGGACCGCATCAACCACGAGAGGAAGAAGGGCATCCGCCGCGGCTTCTTCGGTTACGACTATCGGGAACTGCAGAAGGACCCGGACTGGGAACCGGACGAGTCCCAGGCGGTCTCGATGGTGATGCGTCCGGGCGAGGCCATCCTGTTCTGGTCCACACTGATGCACGCCTCACTCCCGCACGCCGGCCGCACACAGGAGATGAGGCTCGGCTTCGCGGGCCGTTACGTTCCCACGTCGGTGCGGGTCTATCCGGACACGGACGTGGTGGAGGAGTACGGCGGCAGCGTCAGCCTGGAGCGGTACGGAGCCGTCCTGGTCAGCGGAGAGGACCGCTACGGCCACAACCGTCTGGCGACGGAGACCACCCGCGGCCACGCTTTCAAGCGCCGCGCCTGAACCGGTACATCCGAGGAGCCGGCGGGCCGTCAGCCCGCGATCGGCGAAGGCCGACCAGATCCGCCGACGCCTGGAGGCGAGGGTCCACACCATGACTGCCCACGAGGGAAACGCCACCGGCACGACACGCGTGACCACGCAGGACGGGGTGATGCTGCGGGTGAGGTCGGCCGGTGACCCCGGTCGTCCTGCCGTACTCATCGTGTCGGCGTGCGGAATGCCGGCCGCACTGTGCGATGCGTGGCTGGGACTGCTGGGACGTGACCACCATGTCCTGACCTGGGAGACCCGCGGCCTCTTCGGCGGACCGCACGGCACCGGCGAGGACGCCGGGACATTCGACCGGATGGGGCACGGGGCCGCGGACCAGGCCGGCGACCTCTTGGCGGTCCTGGACCACCACCGGATACCGCGTGCCCACCTGATGGGTCTGTGCGGTGGCGCGGTTCTCGCGCTGCGCGTGGCGGCGGAACACGCCGACCGTGTGGCGTCGATGAGTTTGTGGCACGGAGACTTCGAACTCGGTACGGATGCCCCGAAGACCAGCCATCAGCGCAATCTCCGCGCGCTCATGGACATCGCCGCGGAGAGCAGGCAGAGCGCGGCGATGGTGCACGCGGCGGTGCCCCGGAACACGACCGCCGAGCTGCCGCCGGACCTCGCCGGTCTGGTGCTCCATCCCTTTCGGGACGCGGAGACGTTCTACCGCTACTCCCTTCTCAACGGCGCCCTGATGGCAGAGGACGTCCGTGACGCCCTGCCTGCGGTCAAGGCTCCGACGCTCGTCGTCACCAGCGAGGACGATCAGACAGCCCATCCGGCGGGGTCACACGCGGTGGCCACCGCCCTTGCCCGGTCGCGCATGCATGTCGCGCCGCACGGTGACCACCTCTCCGTCTTCAGAGCCGGAGACGGTCTGACCGCCGTCGCCCTGGAGTTCCTCGCAGAGGCCGACGAGCAGAATGTGGGGAGGTCCATATGAGCCATCTCATCGCGACCGTCCTCGGGGACGTGGCGCTCGTCGTACTGGTGTCCTGGCTGTGCGGCGGCCTCGCCCGGCGTCTCGGGCAGCCCGCCGTCATCGGCCAGCTCTCCGCGGGCACACGCCTCGGGGCCGACCCTGCTCGGCCGACTTCCGAGCGATCCGTCCACCTATCTGTTCCCCGCCGAAGCGCCTGGCCGTCGCGGTCGTCGAGTGGTGCGGACGGTTTTTCTCCGCTGTGGACCCCGGCCACGCGGACCAGGGCTCGTTCGCGATGTTCATGGTGGTGGCGGTCTCGATCACCGCTCTGCCCGTGCTGGCGGCCATCGTGCGCGAACGCGGCGCCGCCGGCACACCGGCGGGAACGGTGGCGATCGCGGCGGCCGGTTTCCTGGACGTGGCACTCTTCGCCGTTGTACGGCCGGTGCTGCGCTGGTGGCTGGAACGGCCTGCCGCCGTCATGAACGACCCCGTGCCGGTCGCACTGGTCCTCGCTCTGGGGAGTGCGTGGGTCACCGAGTCCCTCGGACCCCATGCCGTTTTCGGGGGATTCCTCGCCGGTCTGGCCATGCCACGGCGGGACGGCGCGCCGAACGTTCCGGTGCTGGGCGCGGACGGCCTGGCTGTGCTGGGTGTGATTCTGCTGGTTGCGGTCGTCGGCAAGACCGCGCCCGCCTACGGGGTGGCCCGCCTGCACGTTCTGGATGCCCGGCAGTCGGCGCTGGTCACGACCTTCATGACAGGCCCCTTGCTCCAGCTACTGGGCAAGGAAAGGGACAAAGTCGGAAAGAAGAGTCGCTCGACAGAAGGTTTGGAGCTTCACCATTGAAGGTCGAAAACGACGCGTTCTGCAAAGTGACTCCGCACGCCTGGAGGGCTCCGTTCCGGTCTGCCGAATTTCAACTTAACAGGCCGATTGCCGTGTTGGCTATTCACAGGCAATTGCCGTGTTGGCTATTGACAGGCCGATTGCCGTGTTGGCTAAAGTTCTCGAGTGATCCGATGATTTGGCGTTGGCGTCCACACCCTGTTTCCCGGAAGGGGGGAGCCTTGCGAACTGCCCTGGTGACCGGCGCGGAGCGCGGTCTCGGACTGGAGACCGCACGGGCGTTGCTGCGTCTCGGCTTCGCCGTCGAATTAGGGGTACTCGATGTGGCAGACGCTGGCCGAGGGCGCGCGCGTCATCGTGCGACTGGCCACGATTGGGACGACGGGTCGTCCGGAGGCTCCTTCGAGCTTGACGGTACCGGTGCCGCCCCGGCGTGGTGGCGCGAGGCCAAGTTCGGGGTCATGGTCACCCCGGGGGCCGTACTCGGTGCCCGCCTTCGCCCGCCCGGCGCACTCCTTCTATGGCTTCGCCGAGTGGTACTGGTTTTATCAGCAGGTGGCGCCGGAGGAGTTGCGGCGCGTGATCCAGGGGTTCGTCGCCGAATCTGGGCACCCGCACCTGGAGCACCACCGCCGGGAGTTCGGCGAGGACGTCACCTACGACGATCTGATCGACCGGTGGCGGACCGAGGCGGGATCGCAAGGCGTGGATCGAGTGACTGGTTCAACCCGGCCCGCCGCGCGGGCCGGGCGGACAGAGCGGACGAGCCCTGTTCGACTTCGCTTTCAACCGCCGAAGCGACCCGAGGCCGCCGGGGTGGGCTGCTTCTATCCGCAGTTGCTGGATGTGCGCGACACCGATCACCCGCGCTTGCTGGCCGAGCTTCGGTGAGGGTGCCGTGTATCGAGGAACGGGAGGTACGTGAGTGAGCCAGAGGTCTGCTGTCACGCGACGTGAGCTCGTCTTCCAGGCGGAGCGTGGCGGCACGTTCGCCGCGACCTGGGGCCAGCGGCATATCAGGGGCGAGATTCAGCGGTTCGGCCCGGTGGACGACTGGAACCTACGGTTCCGTTACCGTCTTCCGGCTGGCGCGGACGGTCCGGTGACGGTGCAGCACGCGCTCGACTTCATGCGCACCCTGATCGAACGGCACGTCGCGTTGCGCACCCGGTTCCGGCTCGACCCGTCCGGCGGTGTCGTGGAGCAGATCGTCGACGCGGGCGGGCGGATCGGTGTGGACATCGTCGCCGAGGACGATCCGGAGCGGTGCGAGCAGGCGCTATCAGCGCACCTGGCCGCCTCGGCGTCCCGGCGCTTCGACCTCGAATTGGACTTGCCGGTCCGGTTCATCCTCGGGGTGTGCGGCGCGAGCGCGTACGAGTTCGGGATCGTCGTGTCGCACGTGAGCCTGGACGGAACAGGCGCCCTGGCGCTGATTGAGGACCTGCGGCGGATCGTGTCCGGGCGCACGCCGGAGCCGGTCGCGTTCGATCCGATCGCCGCGGCCGCCGAGGAGAGCGGCGCGCTCGCCCGCGCCCACAGCGAGCGGGCGCGGGAACTGATGCGCCCGGCCATCCTGGCCGCGGCGGACAATCCGCTACGCACCCCGCGCCACGCGCCGGCGGTCCCGATGGTCCAGGGCGCGCATCTGAGCACGGACTCCTTCCAGTCGGCGCACGATTACCTGGGGCGCAGGCTCGGCCTGTTCACCTCGGGCGCGATCACGATGGTCGCCGCGGCCACGGCCGTGCACCGGGTGCTGGACGCGCCGCGCGCGGTGTTCAAGATCGAATGCGGGAACCGGTGGACGCCCGCGACCCAAGCCTATGTGGGCCACCGCTCCCAGCCGATCTATATCGCGGTGGCGGGCGACTCCGCGGACGCGGTGGCCGAGATCCGCGGCGTGGACCGGGCGATCTTCGCCGCCGCGCGCCGTTCCCCGTATGACCCGGATGTCATGCAGGCGCTGATCGAGCAGGTAGGCGCCGACTCCTGGATCAGCTTCAACGACGTACGCTCGCACGCCGACGCACCCAGCCCGCGCACGGCGCGCCCCGAACTCGCCGACGCGTTCCTGCGCCACGATGAGGACGCGCCCCCGACGCCCCTCGAATACCACGATTCACGCGCCATCGGCGCCGGCCCGCTTCGGGTCCAGGCGATGATCCACCTGGGGCGCCACCTGGACCGGCTCAACCTCTCGCTCGAAGCGGACGACGAATACCTCGACACCGAGGAGATATCGGCGCTGCTGCGCGAGATCGAGCGCACGGTGATCGATCTTGCGCGCGCCGAGCACGCAAAGGTCGAAGCGCTTCGATAGAGCTGATGGGTTCGTCAACGCGAATCAGGTTCATGATTGGCGGCCTTTCAGCTGCCTGTTTACGACGGTGCCTACGCCAGTCTGTGGCGTTCCTGGCACGGCGAGTCGGCGCACCACGCTACAGACCAAGGGCGGCGCTGATGGCGGCAGAGGACACCACTGCGGGGCGGGGCGTGGCGGACGAGGAGCTGCTGCGGGAGCTGTACGCCGAGGGCGAGTGAGCCCCCACTGCTGTATGCGCCTGGTGGCTGTCCCAGCACGGTGGCGCGGCGCAAGAGGAGCTGTTCCGATCGAGGGCATCCATGTGCCCAGCGCCGCGATGAAGCCGCGGGTGCTCACGCTGCCAGTGCCGGGAGGCCGGATGTACGGTGCCTGTCGGCCCCGCCGCGTTACGGCCCCTCCGTCTTTCCGCCGTAAAGCGGCTGTCGTGACCCCACTTTGAGGTGACAGCCTCGGCGAACGAGTGCTCGGCGACAGCGTGAGCGGCAGCTGCCTAACATTCCACGATTGGCCCAGTTAGTCACACTTCAAATGGACCACATGTCCGGGTCACTAGCCGCATTGGCTCGACACCAATGCGGCTGAGACCGCAAGCGACCTCTGCAGGGGATCCCGAGGGCGACACTGGTGCCTGCTTTGGGATTCCGGCCCGTACCTCCCGGTCGGCCGAACTGAGTGAGAGGACAAAGATCTGCTGTGAAGGCGTGCGGAGTGTCCGGGGCTGAGCAGGAAGTCGCCCTCCTGGAGTTGCCCGAACCGTCATCTCCCGGCCCCGGTCAGATCCTGATGGCGGTTGAGGCGGCAGGAGTCGGCCCGTGGGACCAACTGCTGAACGGCGCTGGTTGGGACGTGGGGCTGCGCCCCCCGGCGGCGCTGGGAGTGGAGGGCGCGGGCAAGGTGCTGGCCGTCGGCGCGGGTGTCACCGGGTTTGCCGTAGGCGACCGGGTGCTCGCACACGAGGCCCCGCTGCCCGGGGGGAGCGGCTTCTGGGCCGAACGCGTTCTGATCAACGCGGATCACACGGCAGCCTGCCCACCCGGGCTGGACGCCGTGCACGCGGCGGCGCTGCCGGTCAACGGACTCACCGCGTTGCAGGCTCTGGAGAAGCTGGACCTCAGCCGAGGACAGCGGCTCCTGATCACCAACGGAGGTGGGGCCACCGGAGCCCTGGCCATCCAGCTCGCTGCGGCCAAGGGCATCGAGGTGACCGCGACCGCCTCTGCTGCCGCCGCAGAGCGCCTGCTCGGTCTGGGAGCGATGGAGGTTGTCGACTACCACGACCCGAACTGGTCGTCCAAGGTACGTGGCGGGTTCGACGCCGCCCTCATCATCGCCACCAGCACGGCGGACGCCGCCCTGCCTTTGGTGCGGGACGGCGGCCGACTGTGCTCCCTGACCTCGGACGCGCCTTCAGAGGAACGAGGCATCACGAGTTGGGACCTCTACGTCGAGCCGAACGCCAGGCAGCTTGTCCAGCTGGCGGAGCAGGCCGCCGCAGGAACCTTGAAACTCGCACCGGAACCCCTGCCGCTGAGCGAGGGACCGGCTGCGTTCGCCCGGGTGGTTACCGGGCGGGCCGGCGGTAAGAAGATCGTACTCACCCGAGTGTGACCCGGCCGGGCACCGCCCGAGTTACTGGATGAGGGACGGCCATCCCTTGCTCCCGTACTTCTGGACGCCGCGCGGCCTGATCACCCACGAGGACGTATCCCGGCAGGCGTTCGCAGGCGCCTGCCGGACCTCTTCCAAAATGACACCACGGATACCACGCTGTCACTGTTGGCCCGTCGCGGCGCTGCCGGCGTGTCCGGCAGGTTGTTCCCCGGCCGGGTCCATGGCTGGCGCCCGCCGGTGTTGACGTTTGAGTGTCGGCCCGAAGCCCTGGCCTCGCCTGTCTGCCGTACGTGTCGTGCGGCGGTTGTGTAGTTGTCGCTGGTGGCGGCCATTTAGGCTGCGGATTTCACAGCGTTGTCAGTGGTGGCAGTCACGATGGCGGTCATGACCATCACTGATGCTGTGATTGCCGATGACGCTGGGTACGTGCAGGCCGTTGAAACCGCGGTGAAGGCCGCGGCCGCCTACTACGGGGGCGGCGACAGTGCGCTGGACGACGACGCCTACGACCGGCTGATACGAGCGATCACCGCTTGGGAGACGGACCATCCGGAGCAGATTGTGCCCGGGTCGCCGACGGGGAAGGTGGCCGGAGGAGTTGGGCAGGGGGAGGTGCCGCACACCCAGCCCATGCTGAGTCTGGACAACGTCTTCTCCCTCGAGCAGTTCGCCGCCTGGGCCGTCTCGCTGGAGCGGAGAATCGGCCGGCCGGTTCAGGCATGGAGCGTGGAGCCGAAGCTGGATGGCCTCGCGGTAGCCGCGCGCTATCGCGACGGCCGGCTGGTGCAGCTGATCACCCGCGGCAACGGGACAGCCGGGGAGGACGTCTCGCATGCGATCGGCACTCTCAATGGCCTGCCCGGTCAGCTGGCCGAGCCGGTCACGGTGGAGGTCCGCGGCGAGGTGCTGATGACCGCGGTCCAGTTCGAGACGGCCCTCGCGCTGCGTGCTCAGCATGGTGGGGAGCCGTTCGCGAACCCGCGCAACGCTGCGGCGGGCACGCTGCGGGCGAAGGACCGTGCGTACCGGCTGGAGATGACGTTCTTCGGCTACGGCTGCCTGCCTCTGTCCACCACGGACACTGGGCTCGCGGAGCGTCTGACCGGCTTCTCCCACAGCGAGGTGATGACCTGTATAGCCGGATGGGGTGTGCAAACGGCGGCAGCCACTGACGTGCCCGGCCGCACCGTCACCTCCGTAATGGCCGTCCAGGACCGCGTCGAGGAGCTCGCGGGCCTGCGGGCCGACCTGCCGTTCGGTATCGACGGCATCGTCATCAAGGCTGACCTGGCCGCCGACCGGCAGGCCGCCGGATCCGGAAGCCGGGCGCCTCGCTGGGCCATCGCCTGGAAACTCCCCGCGGTGGAGAAGATCACCAGACTGCTGGACGTGGAATGGAATGTGGGCCGCACCGGCATCATTGCTCCCCGCGCCGTTTTGGAACCGGTCGAGATCGACGGCTCCGTCATCACCTACGCCACGCTCCACAACCCCTCCGACATCACCCGCCGCGATCTGCGCATCGGCGACCAGGTCATGGTCTACAAGGCCGGCGACATCATCCCGCGCATCGAAGCCCCCGTCGCCCACCTGCGCACCGGGGCCGAGCAGCCCATCGTGTTCCCCGAGACCTGCCCGCAGTGCGGATCCGGCATCGATGCCTCCGAGCAGCGCTGGCGGTGCGAACGCGGACGCGACTGCCACCTGGTCGCCTCCGTCTCCTACGCGGTCGGCCGAGACCAGCTCGACATCGAAGGCCTCGGCCTGACCCGAGTCGTCCAGCTCACTGACGCGGGCCTCATCAGCGACTTCGCCGACCTGTTCACCCTCACCCGCGATGCGCTGCTGACGCTGGAGCGGATGGGCCCCACCAGCGCCGACAACCTCCTGGCCGCGATCGAGCAGGCCAAGACTCGGCCGCTGTCGCGGGTGCTGTGCGCGTTGGGCGTGCGAGGCACCGGCCGGTCGATGTCCCGCCGCATCGCGCGCCACTTCGCCACCATGGAGGCGGTCCGGGCCGCTGACGCGGATGCGATGCAGCAGGTCGAGGGCATCGGTATCGAGAAGGCACCGGTGATTGTCGCCGAGCTGGCCCAGCTTGCACCTGTCATCGACAAACTCATCGCCGCCGGGGTGAACACGACCGAACCCGGCGCCACTCCACCTGCCGGCAACGCTGCGGCCCCTGCCGCCGAGGCGGCAGGCCCGCTCCATGGCATGACGGTGGTCGTCACCGGCGCCATGACCGGTCCACTGGAACAGCTCGGCCGCAACCAGATGAACGAACTCATTGAACAGGCCGGCGGCAGGTCTTCCTCCAGCGTCTCCAAGCGCACCTCCCTCCTGGTCGCCGGAGAGGGCGCCGGCGCCAAACGCGCCAAGGCCGAAGAACTTGGCATCCGCATCGTCTCGCCCGGCGAGTTCGCCGAGCTCATTGCCGCCCTCCTGCCCCGACCTGGCACCGAGAACCCAGGGAAGTGATCAGCCCAGGGAATCCCGGTTGCCGCGGTGGCCTGTCACAAGGCCGAATGTGCCCAGGACACGCGACCCACGGGGCGTGTTGAGGCGCCGGCGATCCACCACCGGGCTCGTCGCGACCGATCCGACCATGGATGTGTGAATCAACCCGCTTTCATGAAGATCATCGCGGAGCGGTACTGGAAGCCGCCCTGCTCGAAGCCGCCTGGCGGGAACTGGTGGAGCACGGCTTCGCCACGTTCACCATGGACGATCCGCGCCGCGCCTCTGCCATCGGGCAGGGCGTTGCTCGAGATGGTCTGTTTCAGGATGCCTTTTGGCCCGCGGGCTTCTCGATCTCGGTGGTCACCCGTGCCCCTCGGAAGATCACCGGGAGCCACAGGAGACATGCCAGCAGGGGGACCGCGGCGTAGGTGGCCATGCCCACACTGGAGCCCAGCCCGTCCATGAGCGCGCCGAGGACGAGATACCCGATGCCGATGAGCGCCGACTCCACGAATGCGATCATCGACAGCAGGCTCGCCCGGTGGCGCGACGGCACGGCCTCGTTGAACACGTTGTCCACGATCACGGCGGTGATCTCGGGAATCCCGACCAGGGCCAGGAACGCGGCGATGGTGACCCAGACAAGGCCGAGGCCGCTCAGGCCGAGTGCCGCGGCGAGCGTCAGGAGGGACACCGGGACTATGACCCGATACCCGATGCGCCGGTCCGCGCGGTCCGACAGCAGCGGAGTGAGCCCGCCGGCGAAGAATCCCGCCGATATGACCACGCTGACCAACGCGGTGCCCGCTCCCTGATCGGAGAGGGTCTTCTGCGCAAAGATGATGTACGGCGTCAAAGTCGCATGCATCAATCCGGACACCACGACAAGCGTCACGAGCGCCGGCGTGGCGACCCGAAGCATCGCCCGCCATGCTGTGGCGTCGCTGTGCTCCTCGGCTCCGTCCTGCTCGTCCACCGCGTCCGCGCCGCGGATCTCGGGCACCCGTGACATCAGCACCACCACGGCCAGGACGAGGCACGCCGCCGAACCGACGTAGACGACTCCCCAGGAGATCTGCTGCAGTTGGCCGCCGAGGACGATGGCGGCTCCCGAGGTGACCGTCCCGAGCATGGTGAACCGGGACTTGATCTTGACGTAGTTGGCCGTTGTACCACGACGCACGAGCAGGTCGTACAGCAGGGCGGTGTCCGAGCCGGACACACATGCCATGCCCACGCCCTGCCCGATGAACAGCGCCAGGAACACCCAGTAGGTGGAGAACGTCCCCTGGCCGAGCAGACATCCAGCTATCAGCATCTGGCCGATCACGATGCTGGCACGCCTGCCGATTCGGTCCGCGATGACTCCCGTCGGCAACTCCGCAAGCCCGCTGACCAGGTAGAGCAGTGTCTGCAGTAGGGCCACTTGCCCGGCCGAGAAGCCTCGCTGCTGAAGGAAGAGGACGAATACGCCGCGCTGGAACAGCGTGTTGGCGAGCACGGCGTATACGTAGAACGGGCGCGTGACACTTCGTGCTGCACTGTCGACTGCAGCCGCCCCGCTAAGGGCCTCCGTGGTGCCGATCACGCTGCGGGCTCCCTGGTGACTCCGGTGATCATTAGTGTTGGGCCTCCGCCGCCGACCGGAACCTCCAGTCCATACTTCGCGCAGGATATTGGGCCGGCCATCCGCTCGTCGAGGAGGAACCGGGCATCGCCGAGGCGCGCTTCGGCCGCCTTGCCGTCTTCGTCCAGGTCGCCAACGGAATCGAGGGGCTGGTCCACCTACGAGAGCTCACGTGGACCCCCGTGAAAGCTCCGTCGGATGTCGTCCAGGTCGGCGACGAAGTCACGGCACCGAAGGCGGACAATGCCAGTTGTCCGCGGACAGCCGACGCCCCGGACGTACCCGGACGTGCGACCCGAGCCCCAACACGTCATACAGGGCGGTCGGGTCCTGCTCGACCTGGGGCACTCATTCCAGGTCCGCGATCACGTGACTTCTGCGACCGTTCGTGGCGCGGCCAGCATTCCGCTGTGCCACAGTGCTCATATTTTTCAGGAGTTGTTTTTTCGGTACCAGTCTTCCGAAGGCGAACAATGCTTGGGCCGCTACACCTGAAGTGCCCGGAATTCCAGACAGAAACGGCCCGAGCGGCAGACCGATTTCACCTGCCGCGACGTCTTTACCGAAGGAGCGTTATGAGTTTGCGCAGATCACTGAGCCCGCGCCTCCGGCCCTTCACGCGTTGCACCCCATTCGCTGCGGGCGCGGCAGCAGTCGGGCTTGCTTTCGCCAGCCTCACAGCTTCACCGACAGCGATCGCCGCCGCCCAAGCCACCCACACCGTGAGCAGCGGTGATGGGGGATTACTCGCCTACTGCTCGTCGTCGCGCCCTCAACCCGGATCTGTCCCATGGGGGCATTTCGGCGGCGACCAACAGACCGCCTGCCGCAAATGCGATGAATCGGCAAGGGTCCAGCGTGCGAAGGGCAGGATCTCCGCGTATGCCTGCGAGTACAACGGTTCGGCGAGTGAGGCCTGGGCGTCGGTCATCTGGACATGCCCGTGGCCACTCAAGCCTCCGTGCGCGGCTTGATCCGAAACCCGGTGCGGGGCGGCCTTCGGCTCAGGAGGCACGAAACCGGTCGTGTAGCGGATCAGGCCGCTTTCGGACGGTTGACCAGATCCGGCGGCCTGGCGGAGGCCGGCTCGGGGACGGTGGTGCGGCGCCGTAGTCCCCGGATGACGCCCTCCAACCCGTTCTTGCCGCGAAGGCCGCCTGGATCGATCCGGGCGGCCTTCGTCTGTTCGTTGGTGTGTGAACGGCCGGCGCTGGGGGACGCCAGCTGGAGCGCGGCGAGCTCGGCCGGGCTCGCCGCGTACGTCTCCGAGATGACGTCCGACGGCGAGCGCCAGGAGTACTGGCATACGTCGCGTTGGCTGATGACCTTGCCCGGGCCAGGACGGCGGTGGGTGACGAACACCGGCCCGTGGTTGCTGCCGGTCGGCGGTAATCACCGCTTCTTTATGAGGCGGCGACCACGGCGGCGCTGTGAAGGGGCGCAGTGCACGTCGTGCTGGGCGTATCGGCGCCCGCGGGACTTCGCCGCCCGACGACACGCCTCTCATTCATCGCCGACATGGGAAATGCGGTCGTCGCCGAGTCGGTGCTGAACTTGCTGGAGCAGTACCCGGAGCAGTTCGGTGAGGTGGCCCTGCTGCTCGGACGTCAGACCGCCGATCAGCTCGGCCTCCCGGCCTAGAACGTGGTCGACGGTGGTCTCGACCAGGTCGTGTCCGGCCTGGGTCAGCGAGACCAGGACCGCGCGAGGCCGCCCTTGCCCGGGCCGGCGGGTGACGAGCCCGTCGCTTTCCGCACGGGCGACGCGCTGCGAGATGGCGCCCGCGGTGACCAGCGACCGCCGGCTGAGTTCGCGTGTGCTCAGCGTGTACGGCTCGCCGCTCCGTCGCAGAACACTCAGCAGGTCGAGGGTCGCGGCGTCGACTCCGGCCTGCGCGAGGACCCGCCGCCGGTCGTCGCCCAACAGCTTCGCCAGCCGCCAGATGGGCGTGACGATCCCGATCGACGTAACGGGCGTGCCGGGCCGCTCGCGCTCCCAGGCGGCAGCGATGTCCTGCACGGGGTACGTGGAGGCGCCGTCCGTCGGGTAGCTCATGCTCTTTGGCGTGGTGGGATCACTTGCCATGCCGATCCTCTCCCGTGTTATGTTTAGGTCTAAATTTAGGCCTGAATCTGGAGGCTCATCGTATGTCACGCAC
Source organism: Streptomyces sp. NPDC007917 (assembly GCF_042959105.1). Classification (NCBI taxonomy): domain Bacteria; kingdom Bacillati; phylum Actinomycetota; class Actinomycetes; order Kitasatosporales; family Streptomycetaceae; genus Streptomyces; species Streptomyces sp. NPDC007917. Next base: position 81,514 of record NZ_JBIBKK010000033.1, on the reverse strand, counting down.
GATCCTGGTCACCGGTGGCGGCACAGGCATCGGCCGCGCCATCGCCCGCCATTTCTCCGCCCAGAACGAGACTGTCATCGTCACCGGCCGTCGTCCCGGTCCCCTCGACGACCTTGCGGCCGAAACCGGCGTCCGCCCCCTGGTCTGCGACCACACCGACCCCAAGGCCCTCCTTCGGCTCGTGACCGAACTCCCCGGGCGTGTCGATGTGCTGGTCAACAACGCGGGCGGCAACATCGTCTTCGATGCCGACGGCAAGACCGATCTCGCCGCCTATGCCCGCGACTTCCGCGCCAATCTCGATGCGAACCTCATCAGTGCCGCCCTCACGACCCGGGCCCTCGACGACCGCCTCGCCCCGGGCGGTGCGGTCATACACATCGGCTCCATAGCGGCCGACCAGGGAGCCGACTCCTACGGAGCGTCCAAGGCGGGCCTTGCCACCTGGAACCTGAGTCTCGCCGACGCTCTCGGGCCTCGAGACATCACCGCCAACGTGGTCGCGCCCGGCTACATCACCGACACCGAGTTCTTCCGCGACCAGCTCTCCGACGAACGCCGCGCCACTCTGATCGCCGCCACCTCCACTGGTCGTCCCGGAACCCCGGCCGACATCGCGGGCGCGGTCGCCTTCCTCGCCTCGTCGGCCGCCCGCCACATCACGGGGCAAGTCCTCAATGTCAACGGCGGTGCGAGGAAAACCCGGTAGCCACGCTGCCGGTGGTGGCTTCGCAACACGTGGCGCGGTCATCGTGCTGATCTGCCCGAAGCCCGACCTCGACCTGGTCGTGGGAGAGCCGGCCGAGCTGCGGGCCCGGGATGACAGACCCCGGGCCCGCGGTGCCTTCAAATGAACGGTCGGCTCAACGAATATTGCACGATCGGCCGTCACGTCCACTTCGTGCACAACGCTGCTTCACCTTCGGCAGCGTGCCAGCGTCGACGCTTTGAGCAGGTCGAGTTGTCATGGGAAGCTCATAGCTTTCCGGCGAGCCGCACGGTGTTGTAGTACGTGTTCGCGGTCCTCCGGCAGCCAGCACGCTGTCGCTCGTAGAATCCCGGCTGCACGTCGCAGATGCGCCGCATGTCCTGGAGGAACGCCAGGTCGATGCGTTCCTTGTGCGCGCGGGTGAACGCATTGAGCTTCTTGTAGGTGCGGTATCCGAAGTCGTGGCGCTGGCACGGACCTTTGAAGTTGAATCCGCCGGGCTTGTCAGGAGAGCCAGAGCAGTAGTCGGTTGACCAGTCGAACCGGTAAGGGTTCACCCCCTGGAGAGAACGCTGCCAGGCAACGCTCCACGCCTCACGGCCACGACGGTCGGCAGAGGTCAGGCGCCGCAGCTGGGACAGTTGCTTGTCTCGGAACTTCCCCGATGCGGTGGCGGACGTCGACAGCCATGCCGATGCTGCGATCGGTTCGCTCGAGGCTGATTCGCCGGCGGCATCCGTGGCGACGCCGAGCGGCAGGAGCACAACGCCGAGGGCGGTGGCGCCGAGGAGCCGGATGTGGATGTGCACGGGTGTCGTTCCTTCCGTTGGCTGACCAGCGCATGGTGATGTCGCGGGCCAAGGCGTGTACGACGGCGCGGACGTCCGGCTTTCTGGGTCGGCCGTTCCTCGCCTGACCTTGAGTTTTCTGGGCCGGGGATTGTCTGGCAGGCCCCTTTCGCAGTGCCGGACAAAGAGGGGGATGCCATCGGCAGGCGTCACCGTCTTCCTCGCCTCCTGGGTGTTCACCGGCCCAGCCCGGAAATTCGCGCTCGCTCCTCGACCTGGCTGTCGGCCGGTCCCGCGCCAACCGCAAGCTCACCCTCGACGAATGAGCTGCCCCCACCTTCGGGCGCGCAGCATGCGCACGGCTCATCAGCTCTGGCCGCAGAGGGCTCGTTCCATGGCTGGCGGGGACGGCCCGCCTGGCGGGCGTGGGCGGTAAAGACCTGGTGATGGCCTTCGCCCGGCGGGAAGCACGCCGGATCGCGCTTTTGTACAGGTCACTCGCGGGGGTTCCATGACTGGATGCTCAGCAAAAAGAAGATCGGCCCGGGAGGGTGGCCGTACTGCTGCCACGGCGTGATGGTCGGCGACGGTCGCCGCCCCGCGGGCAAGCCGCTGCGGGCCGTCCAGGACGAAGCCGGTGTCCCGCTCGGGTTCTGGACGGGCCGGGGATTGGCCGCGGCAGGTCCGGCGGCCGGGGACGTGGTGACCGAGCGGCAGGCCGAACTGCTCCTGTGGGAGGGCCGGCACCCGGACTCCGACCGGATCGAGCGCGAGGGCCTTCAGGCGGGCCACGATCCGACGAAGGCGCGGCGGGTGACCGTGCTGGGCAGGCCCATCGAGCACAACCAGTTCGGAGGCCACCGAGTCGGCTGAGAGGTCATCTCATTTGGTGCTCGCCTGGTGGAGGCACGGCCTGCCCATTCCTCTATCGTGCTGGCATGGGGTGCTGGACGGTGTATGCCCTGCGGGCTGAGGACGGCACGAGTTGGGTCCTGGGGGAGAAGTGGGGCTTGTGGGATCTTGCCGACGCGACCGACCGTGTGCGCCTCGTCGAGGCGGTGCTTCGCGGTGGCACGCGTGTGGGCGACGGCCGTGCCCGCGGTCTTCTGGACGGGGGCTTCTGTTGCGGTGTCGGCCTCGATCTGGTCGCCCGCCGATACACCTACTACAGGTGTGACCCGCCGGGCGTCCACTACCTCGACTGTGACGTGCGGCGACGGGCGATGGCATCGGACTGGGACGGTTGGGACGTGGAGTACGCCTGGGGCGGACGCGAGGATTTCGCCGACATGGTGGCGGGGGAGCCGGTCTTCACCGAGGTCGAGACGGGCCTGGCGCTGCCCGACGCGGTGCCGCTGACCTCACGGGAGGACTGGTTCGTCGGCTGGAACCCCGTCGAGTGGCGGATCTCGGTGCTCCACAGCGAGATCATCGCGGACCTCGTCGCGCCAGCCGAAGCGGTGGTGAGCCTCATCAGGGCCGATCACACCGTGTTGGACCACCAGCTGGCCATCCGCGAGGTCGTGCCGTGGCTGGCCCGGCACGGCGAGTCCCTCACCGAGACGCTGCCTGCCCATGCCCCGTACCCCATGCCGATGGAAGGGACCGTCAATGCCGGCGTGGTCGTCGACCTCCCCGCGCGCCGACTGCGCTATTGGACCACGGAGCCCGTACCTCCGCGACTCACAGCACGCACGGCCGCCGCCTGGCCGGGATGGCGCGTTGAGCGGCTGCCGTTCGGCTTCGTCGGCCACCTGGCCGCCACCGGGCGAGACGATGCGGACCTGCTGCTCACCGACACCGAACTGCGCGAAGCACGGTGGGACGAGGACCTCATCGCGATGCGGAACGCGGACCGCCGCGCGCTGCGCGTCGACCCGAGAAACCTGCGAACACCGCGCGTGGAGGTGGTAGAGGACGGCTGAGAACGACCGGCAAGTGGATCACTTGAGACGTCGGGTGGTGGGGCGGCCGTCCCAGCGGTAGCGGTTCGTTGCCCGGCGGATCAGCATGCGGAGGGTGACGAGTGTGGCGGCGAGGTAGAGGGAGAAGTCCACGGCCTTCCCGCTCTTCTCCGGACAACGGCGGAGCTCGCCGTAGTCGTTCATCCAGGAGTGTGCGCGTTCGACCACCCAGCGCCTGCCGGTCTGGATCGGGGCCGGTATGCCTTTGCGGGCGATCTCGGAGGTGAACCCCAACCCAGCTGTCAAAGAACGGTACTTTGCACTGTCGTACGCGCGGTCGAGGTTGACGTTCACAGCCTCCGGCACCGCGCCGACCTGCTCCTTCGCGGCTTCCAGGGTCGGCCGGGACAGGGCTGAGTCGTGCCGGTTGGCGCCGTCGGAGACGATCCTGAGCGGGACACCACAGGCATCGGAGGCGACCGAGCGTTTCAAACCCCTGCTTGCCCCGGTCGACCGGCGACCGCCCGGCCTTCTCACCCCCCGACGGGGCCTTGGTGACGCAGCCGTCCACCGAAAGCTCGCTCAACCCCAGGCCGATCATCCGGTCGTACGCCTCGAGCGCGCGAGAGCGTGCACCTTCTCGGACACTCCCAGTTCAGCCGACTGTCTGACACGCCGCCGGATGGTCCGGTCGGAGCGTCCGGAGTGGTGATGCGCTCATCCCCGCAGCCGTGGACCAGCGCGAGCACGATGTGAGCGAAGACCACACGATCCGGGACTCCGCGTCGATGACATCCCAGCGGATGGTTCTCGGCGCACCCTGAAAGGGTGGCATCATCGACGGACGGGCCTCGGCCGGCTGGCTCGCCAGCGGAAGCCCATTCCGCATTTCACGCACGTCTGGTGCCCTGTTGTGTGCGAAAGGTACGGACGCTCATGCCCTTCCAGCGCCGGAACGCCTGGGAGAAGCTGGATAGCTCGGCATACCCCAAGCGGCGTGCGACCTCCGTGACGGGCAGGCCGCTGGCGAGGAGTTCCTCGGCGAGCCGTTCGCGAACCTCGTTCATCAGGTTGCGGAAGGACGTTCCCTCCTCAGCCAGTTTGCGTTGCATCGTGCGCCCGCTTATGTGCAGGCTCGCCGCGACCTCGTCTGCTGTCGGTGGGCCGGCGGGTCGGATGAGCAGAGCGTCACGTACCTGGCCGGCCAGTCCGGTGCGGGCCAGTCTCTTCTGCAGTAGTTCTCGGCACTGCTCCTGCGCAAGGGCGGCGGTATGCGCGTTGGCCTGGGGCAAAAGAGTGTCCAAGACCGCGGAGTCACATGCCACGACGTTCTCCGTGGCGTTGAACGAGGGGGTAATCCCGATGATGTCGGTGATCGCGTCGATGTCATTGGGCGCCGGGTAGGTGAAACTCATCCGGCTGCCGGGGACCGGGGAGCCGTACACCTCTCGCTGGAGGGTGCGAAAAGCGGTGGCATCTCGTTCAACTACGAAACGCTGCAACGCGGGTGGGACGTCGCAGCCTTTGAGGACCAACTGCATCTCTCCTTCGCGTTCCCGGACCCTGATATGACAGAAGGCGAAGGTCAGACTCAGAAACCGGCTGGCGAGGTCGAGAGCGCTGCGAGGCGTAGGGCTGCTGATCAGGGCGAAGCCCCAGATGCCGTACGTGGTCAGGTGGTATCGGGCCCCAACTTCCAGTCCCAGCCCGGGCGGGTAGTCGAGGGCTTTGAGGAGATTGCCGATGACTGCCAGTTCCTGCGTGGCGCTGACCTCCTTGTGTGGATCGTCCAAATGATCTGGTCGCAACGAGGTCCCACGAAGGCAGGTATCGACAGGAACTCCGCGCTCGGCGCCCATCCGGACGAGAAGCGCGGCACTGGTGGGTGCGCGAGGTGCGTCCCAGTAGGCCATGAGCGCGTCCTTCGATCGGGGGTTGTCAACGAGTGGATGTCGGCCTGGCGGAATCTAGTAAATCATTGGCGACCACTCACCTGTGACCAGGGCCGCGGTCGTGGAAGCCTTTGACGATGAACTTGTATCGCACCCCAGGAGAGGGCACGTGACGGAGCCGTTGCAGGACACTTCGGCTCTTGGCCGACTGACGAAGGTCCTTTTCGAACGCCGGGCTGTTGGGAGCCGCCCAGGGGCACGAACCGATCCCCATCACGTCGCGCTGGCCATCGAGGGTGGCGGGATGCGGGGCACTGTGTCGGCCGGTATGGCCCTGGCCGTGCACGAACTGGGGCTGCTGGACGCCTTCGACGCGGTCTACGGCGCGTCGGCCGGCGCCATCTCGACGGCCTGGCTGGTCAGTTCGCGGCCCGAGGGGTTGCGCGGTTGGGTCGATCCGCGCTTTGCCAGGGCCCTGATCCGGAAGCGTAATCTTCTGCGCGGACGCCCGATGGTCGACGTGGAGACCTTGATCGAGGAGGTGTATATCAGTCAGTTTCCTCTCGACTATTCCTCGGTCCTCGCCAGCCGGATCGAGCTGCACCCCCTGGCCACGGATCTGGAAACCGGGCAATCTGTTGACCTGCACAGTGAGTTGACTGACGAGTCCACGCTGAGAATGGCGTTGCGCGCCAGTGCGGCACTGCCGGTTTTGGCCGGCCGCCCCGTCACGGTTGGCAACCGCCGATTCTACGATGCCGGTCTGTCCGAGTCGATCCCGTACCGACGAGCTCTGAGCGACGGAGCCACGCACGTTCTCGTCCTCAGGAGCAGATCCCTCGCTCCCGACACTCCTGTCGTCCCGGCCACACCGTCACTCGGCTCCTGGCTGATCGCAGCGGTGGCTTTCCGCCGGAACGCGCAGTTGCGGGAGACCTTCCTGACGCGCCCCGGCCGACTCGCCGACGACGACCGGCTGCTGACCTCCTACGGCGACGGCTCAGCCTCGCCCGGCGGTCCCGCGGTGGTGTCTATCCGTCCCGCGGTCACAACACCGTCCATCAGCCGACTCGAAACGGATGGTGGCCTGCTGCAGGAGGCCCTCCAGAGCGGTTACGTCGCCGCAGGCGACGCACTCGTAGGACTCCGTTAGGTCTGTCTTGATCTTGGTGTGGTTCTGCTGGGCAGGGGTTGGTGGCAGGTGGTGCAGGTGCCGGTCCAGCAGTTCAGCAGGTCCTGGAGGGCGTCGAGGGTCTGGTAGAGGGTGAGTTGGGTGTGTCGGCTTGTGGGGCCAGTCGCTGTTCGGTGAGGAAGGCGTGGGCGGCGGTGACCAGGGTGGCGTGGTGGTGCCAGCCCCTCCAGGAGCAGCCTTCGAAGTGGTTCAGGCCCAGGCCGTGCTTGAGTTCGCGTAGTCGTGCTCGATGCGCCGGCGGATCTTTGCCAGGCGGACCAGGTCGGCGCTCGGGGTGTCGTCGGGCAGGTCGGACAGCCAGAACCGAGTCGGTTCATCCTCGCCGTCGGGCCGTTGGGCCAGCAGTCGCACCTGGGGCAGGACACCGTCCCACCGGCCGTGCCCGGCCACCGCGGCTGCCTGGGCCGGCCGACGCGAGCGCACCCCGGCCGGCCGGACCCGCGTCGCGAGGAAGCGCGAGGTCATCGGGGCGCGGGAGCCTTCCCGCCAGGCCACCTCGCTGAAGGCTTCCTGTCCGGCGACCGCTGTCACTGGGGCCTGCGGCCGTTGCCGGACCAGGCGGGGGCCGTGGGGACCGTGTCGTGCGGCTGGACGGTGATATCGCCGCGGATGCCGACCACGTACGCGTGTCCCCGCTCGGCCAGGCCGACGCGGAAGTCCGCGTTCTGGCCATAGCCGGCATCCGCCACCACGACCGGCGGGGAACGACACGTCGTCGACCGCCCAGGCGTCCGGGCCGATCTACAGCACCATCCGCTCGGCGATCCGCTGACGCACCGGCACCGGATCCCACGTTGACTGGTTCACGAACTGCTGCGGGTTCTGCTCGTTGCTGTCCGGCAGCCGCGAGGCCATGGCCTGGATGTACTTGCGGCGCCCGTCCATTATCAGTTTCTGCAGGGGGCAGTCGCCCTTGGCCCGCTGGTCCTTCTGCGGCACTGATGCGAACACATCAGCCACGAAGAGCAGCAATTTCGCCCGAACACGGCTCACTTCATGTGCGTCCACACATTCACCATGCCGCTGAACACGACCGACAGAAAGGCACAACGGAGTCCTGCTGGAGTACTAGCTTGATCTTTAACCTCGTTACCGAACGCGTTCCAGGAGTCAGCCGTGCAGGCGCCGAGCGGTCCGGCGGGCCCAGAGCAGGCCCGCGACGCTGACCAGGAGCAGCCACGCCGCCCCCTGTGGCCCGCAGGCCCCGTCTGCGGCCGCGGCAGCCACTGGAGGGCCGGTGAGCATCATCAGCGCCAGTAGCCCTCGCAAATACCAGACGGCCGTCTGGATCGGCCCGGTGTTGCCCATCGGCGTCTCGGCGCCCACCAACAGGTGGAACGGGACCGGCCCCCGGTAGGCGCCGACGAGTGCCGCTCCCACGCTCGCCGGAGCCGCCACCGGCACCGCCGCCAGCGCGGGCGTCCACCAACCCCCGACAACGCACACCGCAATGCCGAGCCCCGTGGCAGCGGCCAGCAGCAGTCCGGGCACCACCGCGTGCCACAGCGCCAGCGTCCCCGCACGGTAGGGCAGCAGAGCGGTGCGACGCATGTCGTCGCTGTCCAGCCGGGCCGGCGCGACGAACTGTGCGGCCGCGAGATACAGGAACCATACGGCGGCGCAGGACGACAGCGTGGCGATCGCTCCGGTCCGGGAGGACGCGAAGGCGAGGGCGGCGGTGGACAGAGCGGACCACACACAGCCCCAGCCGAGTCGACCGGGCGCTCTCACGAGGCAGAGCAGGTCACGCCAGGGAAGCACCAGCCATGGTCGGCGCGGCGGCCGGACCCACGACGCGGGACGTGCCCCTCGCCGCTGCCGCACGCGCATCGCGGAGCGTGCCCGGCGTAGGTCCAAGGAGAACAGCGAGGCACCCATGCGGTCGGCGACTGTGGCACGCAGCCTCAGGGCCCCTGCGGGAATGTCCGGTACGGCCCGCACCGCCAGCAGAGCCGACACGGCGATGCTGCCCGCCCACATCGGCATGGCCAGGGCCCAGCCCGGCGCCGTACCCAGCGCCGCCGCCGTCAAGGGCTGGGCCGCCCATCCCCAGGGCAGCAGCCACAAGACGGCGGTGGACGCCCACGTGGGCAGCCCACGGGCCAGGGCGATGACGGACAGCAGGCCCAGTAGAGCGACCCCGCACCATGCAACCCGGAAGAGCATGCGCTGCCGCCGTTCCCATCGCCCTTCGTGGCGCACGATCAGGACGCCGAGGCCGGTTCCGGCCAGCCCGGTGCCCAGCCCGGCCCAAACGCCCGCAACAGTGACAGAAAGCCAGGCGGCTCCCGACACGTTGGCGATGAGGAAGCCGAGCACACCACCGCTCACCACGCCCAGCAACGCGCTCACGGTGGCCGAGGACGCCAGCCTCGGCAGCAGGAGCGGTCCGCGCGCGATGGGGTGCGGCAGCAGCCAGGACACTGTCGCACTGTCCGCGACGACCGGCCCCCGCCACACCGCGCTGCGCACGACGAGCAGCGACGCCAAGGCGAGGACGGTCGGCAGCCACAGGGGCAGAGCCTGCAGGAGCGGTTCCGAGCCCTCGAGCCGACTCGACTGCCCGACCCGTGCCACGGTCAGCAAGGCGGGCACGACCCACACCCCGCCGAACAGCACGAGCACATAAGCCAGGAAGAGAGCGCTCTTGCGCCGCTGCGTCCGGTGCTCACTGCGCGCGGCCCGCAGGAATCGCAGTACCTCGGCGGTGCCGTCGGGCCGCGCGAGAGGCGACCGCACGTCAGAAGGCGTTTCCGCGCTCACGCCCGTCTCCCGCCGATTCAATCTGCTGCCCGTCCGCCAATCTCATCACACGGTCTGCGACCGCCTCGACGAGTCGGTCGTGATGGGTGGCCATGAGGATGGCCACCCCCTGTGCCTTGTGCCGGGCCAACCGGTCTGCGAGTTCCCGCCGCGCACTGGCGTCCAGCCGCTGTTCCGGCTCGTCGACGATGAGCAGGTCGTGCGGGCGAACGAAGGCCGTGGCCAGCAGCATCTGCTGCCTCAGCCCGGAAGACAGTGCGGACGGCAGCAGATCCGCGTGGTCCGCCAGGTGGTGACCGGCCAGGACCTCGGCCACGGCGTCGCGCGCCATCGCACCCAGGCCATGCGCCAGCGCTACGAGCATGAGGTGTTCGCGGACCGTCAGATCGGGATAGAAGGCGTCGACATCCATCACCGTGGCGACCGCCGCCCGTACGGCCGGCTCGTCGCCGTTCATCACAGCGCCATCGAAGAGGACGGTACCGGAGGTGGGCCGCTCGCGCCCCGCAGCCAGACGGAGAAGGGTCGACTTGCCCGATCCGTTACTGCCGGTGAGAGCGACACACTGCCCCGGTGCCACTGTCAGGCTCACCCCCCGCAACACCCGGAACCCGCTGTAGGACCGTGCCACCTCACGCAATTCCAGCAGTGCTTTCATACCCTCTGGTTCAACCGTCGTTTCGGCCTTCATCCTTGACATCGTCGACAGCATAGACAGAGACGCGACGGTCACTGAGTCTCCGCTGACTTGAAGTCGCAGGTCAAGGGGCTGGTGTGACCGGTTCTCGGGGTGTACGCGCTGGTGGTCGGTGGCAGTCCGCGGAGTAGGTCGTCTGTCAGCGGTGGATTTCGAGGTTGGTCAGGAAAAGCAAGGCGCGCAAGAGGGCGGGTCGCGTGGGCGGGCTGACCGCCTACGACCACTGACCCTTAAGAGATCGTCTCAACTGGCTCAGTACTGCAACGGTGTCCGTTCTGAGTGCTGGGCAGTTTTCAGGGGCTGTGTCCGCGTCGCTTGCAGTGACTGACTCGGGCTTGGTGCCGGCGTCGTCGGCGCCATGTCGACCAGTGCAGGATGTGGTCGATCGAGGTGGGGCGGCGGCCGGTGAGGCGGGTGATCAGGCGTCGGATCTCGGCGAGGCTCAGCTGGATGAGCTGGGAGGATCCGTTTTGTCGTCGACGATGAGCACCGCCTCCCGGTCACCAAGGTTGTCGACCACGTAGCGGCGCACGTCGTCGAGGGCCTCGTCGGCGTCCCACTCGATCCGGTTCAGCATCCGCTGGATACGGTCCGGCCCGCCATGGCCCGCCTCCTCGGCCAGCGTCCAGCCGTTCTTGCGCTGCAACGGAGCGATCGGGCCCCGCATATAGGCCAACGCCGACTCCCGCGGCTCCGACCGGCTGAACCGGTGCACGAACCGCCCGTGCACCGCTTCCAACTCACATGTCCACACACGCACATCAGCAAGATCCCCACCCGTAACCACACCAACGACGCACCTGGCCAGCAGTCACGATAGACACCGTTGCAGTACTAGGGCGTGTATCGAGTGTCAGCCCCCACCCCGGTCACGCTGCTTTCGCGTCCTCATCGGCCAGGAATGGATGCAGCAGCGTGAGCAGGGCGCGCGGCCGGTGCAGCGGGATGATGTGGCCGCAGTCTTCGATGACGTGGCCGGTGAGATCGTCGGTGACCGGGCGGAGCTGGCGTTCCAGGGCAGCACCGACGGGCCGGGAGCCCAGCGCCATCGTGGGCACCGTCAGGCGGGCAGTGGCGACCGCCTGCTCGATCTGTACCGCGCTCTCGGGCAGGGCCCGGTAGTACGAGAACGCGCAGCTCAATGCCTGGCGGCCGGTGTATGCGCGGGCGAAGGCGTCCCGGAGGGCGGGGCGCACCCCGTCGCCGAGCGTGCCGGCGTTCAGAAACCAGTCGACGTAGGCGGCCTCGTGGCCCTCCAGCACGGTCTCGGCGAGGCTGGGCGCGGCGGAATGGAAGCCGAACCACCACGGCGGCCCGTCGGCGAGGAAGTCCTCGGCGCCGGGCAGCCTGCCCAGCAGGGACTCCATGACGACCAGGCGCCGGACGAGACCGGGGCGGCGCAGGGCGAGGAGGAAGGCCGGCGCCGTGCCGGCGTCGATGCCCACGACCGCGGCTGAGGACACGCCGAGCGTGGTGAGAAGCGCCGCGGCGTCCTCGGCCAGGGTGCCCGCGTCGTATCCGGAGGCAGTCCGGCTGCTCGCGCCGAATCCGCGCAGGTCCGGCGCGATGACGCGGTAGCGGGTGGACAGGTCGGCCATGACGTCCGTCCACAGCTCCCAGGTGTGCGGGAAGCCGTGCAGCAGCAGGACGGCCGGGCCCGATCCGGAGAGGGCGACGTTCAGTTCGACACCGTTGGCGAGGACGCGTCGCAGCTCGGGCATGGAGGGACTCCAGGAATGGTGAGGAATAGTGACAAGGTCACGCTAGGGAACTAACCTGGTCCGTCCAAGACGGCACTTTCCCCTCAGGTGGTGAGCCCCGGGTGACCACATCGAGGCCCGGCGAACCCAGCCGGCGGCCCGGTGAGCGCGGTGACCTGCTGGATCCGCGCTGCCCGACCCGCCAGTTGCTCGACCGTATCGGCACCAAGTGGACGTCGATGGCGGTCAAGGTGCTGGCCGAGGAGGCTCCGGACGAGCTCCGTTTCGCGGAACTGCGGCGCCGTATCCCGGGCATCTCACAGAAGATGCTGTCCGTCACCCTGCAGAGTCTGGTCCGCGATGGCCTGGTCGCGCGCCGCGTCGAACCCACCGTGCCGCCCGCCGTCCACTACCGGCTCACCGAGCTCGGCCTGTCCCTCGAAATACCGCTCTCCGCCCTGCGGGTCTGGGCCGAGACGCACATGCCGGAGATCGACCGCAGCAACCAACTCGCCGACGAGTCACCCCCCAACTAGGGGGTGGATCGCATGGCGGCCCTACCACTCGCGCCCGTTCCAGGTTCTGCGCGCCGAGCGTTTCTCGCAGGCGCTTGCGGAGACGGTCACGGACCCAGACCTTCAGACGTTGGCGCTCGTGGGAAGCGTGGACCAGTGGGCAGACAGCACGGATCTGCTCAACCAGACCAGGAGCAGCCACGCGGCCACCTCGGCCACCTCGCGGGGCTCGGCCATGCGGCCGAGTGGGGTCGCCGCCTTATTGCGCTCGATGATGCCCGGGGACACCGCCTCCCACGCGTCGATCATCTCCGTGGCGGTGCCGCCGGGGGTGATGCCGTTCACTCGGATGCCCTGACGGCCCCAGGTCACGGCCGCCGCCTCGGCGGCCCAAGCCGTTCAGGCCGCAGCACACGCCCTCGAATGAGAGGCGGCAGGCTGAGACGGGCGCTGCCCGAACGGCTGTGACTCGTTCCGGCTTGAGCGGTCGTAGCTGGCCTCGGGATCCGATGACATGCCCTCTTTAGAGTGAATGCACTGCTCCGTACGCCCGGCGACGGCAGGGTTTGTGCGTCGATCGCGGTCATGTCGGAGGCCGTGTTGGCCTGTGTGACCCGCTCGAACCTCTCCTGGGAGATCGCCGAAGTAGGGCAAAAGGGGCTATGAGATGATGTCGAATGCTGAGCGATGGCGTCGAGTCCGGGACGCACGTACCTCTCCAGGGATCGTGTGGAGGCGTGGCGGGAGCGGGCCAGTGCCGGGTGCTCTCCTCGAAGTTCTCTTCTGCCCGGCGGGCTTCCCGCGCTCCTGTCTCAGCACTGACCTGCTCGGGTGGTCGCACTGGGTGACGGCGAGTCGGTGCGGTCCGAGGCGGGCGATGTCACGGACGGTGTCCTTCGAGACCGAAGGCGCTGGGTCAGCCGGAGGATGTGCAATGGCGGTGTGGGTCGCGCGGGTGGCCGCGTATGGCTTGGCCGTGGTCTCGGGCGTTCTGCTGGTTGTGGCCGTATTTTCCTGGGACCGGCTGGTCGACCTGGCCGGCCGCATCCCGCCGGTCCCGCTTGTCCTCGTGCTTGCTTCTCTGGCCTGTGCCGTGGCAGCCGGCGAGCTGTACCGGCGAACGCGGCTGCACTCGGGGCGCTTTGTCCCGCCCATCCGCTGGTGGTGGGTTCTGCTGGCGTCCGCCGCCGTACTGGTTGCGGTGTGGGCCACCACCGCCTTGCTGCTGTCCCAGACCACCCATACGCAGTCGGTCGGCGAACGGACGAAACTACGGATCGAGGTCGTGCGTACCGGTTTGGCCGCGGGTGCCGGCGCGGGTGCCGCGCTCACGGTGCTGCTGGCCTTTCGTCGGCAGTTCCACCACGAGAAGGCCACTGAGGAGACTGAACACGACGCAGCCGAGCGGCGTATCACCGAGCTGTACACCAAGGCCGTCGAGCAGCTCGGCGGCGAGCAGGCCCCGGTGCGTCTGGGCGGGCTGTACGCGCTGGAGCGGCTGGGACAGACCGCTCCCGGCCACCGCCAGACCATCGTGGACGTCATCTGCGCATACTTGCGCATGCCCTACGCCCCGCCCGAGAGGACCGCTCCAGCAACCGAGCTACCGCCGCAGGCAGTAGCCCATGCGGATGAGACGGACAACCAGCGGCGCCAGGAACTCCAGGTACGTCTGACCGCCCAACGCATTCTCACTGCCCACCTCGCGGTCTCCCGCCATGCAGATCAGCGGGAGACTACCGCACCGGACCCCCGATTCTGGGAGGGCATCCGGATCGACCTCTCCAACGCCACCCTCTCCGACTCGGACTTCCGCAACTGGCACGTCGCCGAGGCAACCTTCGATGGCGCGACCTTCACGGACTACGCCTTCTTCGGCGACGCGACCTTCAACGGCAAAGCCTCCTTCCTCGGCGCCGTCTTCACGAACTACGCCTTCTTCGGCGACGCGACTTTCACCGGCGACGCCAACTTCGGCGGCCACCCCTTCTTCGGCCCCACGACCTTCGCCGCCGGCGTCGACTTCGATGGCGCGACCTTCGCCGGCGGCGTCTACTTCGATGGCACTACGTTCACAGGCAACACCTCCTTCGACGGAGTACGGGTGAGAGACCTGGAGGCCATGGAGGACTTCCCGCCGCTGGGCTGGTATGTCGTCCCCACCCCCGATGGTGGGGGGATCGTCAGGAGATACGAGGAACCGGGGTAGGGGTGTGGCGGGCGCGGCGATCGGCGGCCTGCTCATCGCCCACGCCTATGCCATCCCGACAGGTCGATGAGGCCGCTGACTGCCATGTGGACACCTGTGTGCGACTGAGTGGCTCAGTCGTCAGGCCTGCGGTTGAGCGCACCGCATGACCGGTACTACCTGGGGATGAGGCTGTACAGCACCCCGATCGTGTAGTTCTGTCCCTCAGCGCCCCTGTGAACGGTGCGGTGGCTTTTCAATGTGGGAGTGAACCCTCTCTCGCGCGGCCTGGCGGCCGCTGCGCTGACCGTGCTCCTCCTGGCCGCCGCGGCTCCCGCTCACAGTTCACTTCACCGCATGAGGCAGCGGCGTGTGTAGTCGGCGTCCGCGATCGACACTTCGGCGGACCCATCCCACAGGGGCAGAGCCATTGCTCGCTGCAACTCTGGCGGTCCGCCAGGGATTCGCCGCTCACGGTCTCCGGGGTCGGCAGGGATCGGGATGAGTGGCCATGTCGTTGTACGCACTGCGCCGCCCGGCCCTCCCCGCCGCCCGGCACGGGCTGGCCCACCTCGCGCCGTGGGTGTGGCCCATCTTCTCTTCACTCATCGACGCGACTTCTCAGCTACCTTGATCATCTGGGTCGTGCCCCTCGTTTCCAATCGGATCACCCGCCCAAGACCCACCAACTCAGGACAGGGCGCCCACCTCGGCACCTGCGAACGCATCAGCCCTGGCTTGCCCACTAACCGGAAAGGCGCAATCTCAGCCCGCTCGGCGTGCGCCGCCGAACTCCTGGCAGCAGGCTGGACGCACGGCTGGCGGTGGATGCCACGCCGCTACAGGGACCAGCGCGCGGAACTTAGAGTGGCGGAGTGGCATGACTGATGCAGTGGAGGAGTCCACCGGGACAGCGGAACCGGATGGCGCGAATGGCGGGGTCTTCACTCCGTGGAGCATCGATCGTGGCAAGTGCGTACCGCGGCTGGACGTGTCGGTCTTCCAGCTGGCAACCCTGCAGGCTAACGAAAGCGTCTACAGTAGGCAGCTTGTCAAGTTTCCCGACGCTTCGCTGCCCGCCTCCGTCACGTTCTCGTCCGAGCCGGATCACCCCGGCCCAAGTCTGGCCGGCGGGTCGGACTGGACGCGCGCAGCCGCCATCCCGGGCGAGGGGACGGCCCTGGTACGGCTGCCGCCAACCACAGGCGGGGGCGTCCCGGAACCCGGACCGATCTCGCCGGGACCAGGTCCCGCGCCGAACCCGCCGCGTCCCCCGGGCGCACCGCCGGCCCCCGGATTCCCTCCACCGCCGCCTCCGAAGGTGTTCACCTGGGACCTCTTCCTCATGCTGAGGTACCGCCAGGACATTGTTCTTGATGGCTACGGTGTGGGTGACTTGGCCTTGTCCGTCTCTCTGATGCCGAATGAGGAACTCACCCTTGAGGTGAAAACCTGGGAGACCTCGCGAGTGCAGCAGGACCAGGAAGACCAGACAGAGCAGCGGAATTCATCCGACATCAAGAACACCAGCTCCATCTCGAGCGAGGTGACGAACCGCTCCGAGTCCAAGGAACACGAATCGGTCGACGCGAAGGCGGGTTACGGGGGGTTCGGGTTCTCCGCCTCGGTCGAGACCAATTGGTCGCAAGATGTCGACACGATGCAGAACGCTATCGCCAAGCAGACGCAGGACCGCTCGCAGCAGACGGCACAAGAGCATCGGTCATCGCATAAAGTGCGTGTGTCCGTCTCACGTGAGGAGGGCAGAGAGTCCAAGACGACCCGACGCATCCGGAACGTCAACCAAGCGCACACACTGACGGCTAGCTACTACGAGATCATCCAGCAGTTCAAACACACGCTCAACCTTTACGACGCCTCGCTCCTACTGCTGGGTGCCGAGGTGGAGCTGTCCACCGTGCTGCCGTACGCCAACGTCGACCCCGGAAAGACTCTCACACTCGGCTACCTGATCCGCTACTCCCGCTCCGAGGACTGGATCAGCAGTTTCATCGACCTCAACGGTTTCAGTCCCATCAAGGTTCTACGGCAGGCCTGGGCCAAACCGCTGTACGACGGGGCGCTGGTCGACGGCGACTTCCTGAACCCGGGGACCCGTATCACGTCGGAACAACGGGAGCAGTTCCGTTCCACCTTACTGCGTTTCGTTCGCCCCTCCCCGGGATGGATCGAACCAGATGAGGCCGGCGCCCTCCGCTGGGGGTACGAGATCTACCCCGAGCGCGAGAGTGAGGCGCTGGAGTTCCTCTACAGTTTCCTGCCGAACAGCGCCCAGCAACTTGTCGCGCTCGCCGAAGCGAACGGTACTGACCGCTCCAGCGCGTACACCGCAGTAGCCTACCGCTATGCCCAAGCAGTCCAGCCGAGCTACGTCCGAATTCCGCCGCACCAACTGCGTGCGGCTGCGCTGAGCACCGGAGACAGCGCACCTCCGTCAGTCGCACAGAACACCGCGATTCTCATTCCTGGCCCTTTCCTGAACAAAACCATCCATGGTCAGGGCTCAGGCAGCCTCCAGGATGCCGCTTCCGCTCTCGTGCAGGACATCACGAACAACCTCGCCGCGGTTCGCGATAACATCGGGCAGAAGGGAGACCCGTGGCCCACCATTGTCCCGACCCACGGGCTCTACGCCGATCTCGCCCTCGGCGCCTGCTCGGGAGCGGAGGACTACATCGAGGTTCAGCGCCAACTGGACCTGGAGCGACGGCAACTGGAAAATGAGCGGCTCCGCCTGGAGAACCAACTGATCGCCAATGGGCAGGCGGTTCCGACCATCACGGTGGACAACCGCACCGAGCGAGGCTCCGTGAACGTGGAAGTCGAGACCTCGGCGACGCCGCCGGCCCGCATCGAGCTACGCGACCAGCCATAGGCCACCGACATGGCCCCGACCACCTGCCAGGATTTGTACAACCAGGATCTGCTGACCCGCGTCGTGCGTTTCCTCGGTTGGTCGGACAGAGACAGTCTCTGGCAGGCGATCCAGTGCGGTCTTACCGTGGAACAGGCACGCACTTATGTGCGGAACAAATACCTGCAACTGCTGAATGACCCGAAGTTCTGGGACGCGGAGGTCTCAGAGCTGTACACCCTTTACAGACGAGGTTGCGAGCTGGAATTCTCACAGCTGCCCCAGCCGGTCAAGGACGAGATCCGGGACGTCGACCGGTACCAGAAGTTCCGACCGCTCATGCTGCAAGCAGTCACCGAACCTCTGATCACACTGCTCAACCTGCAGCAGTGGACTTTCCTGGGGAGTCCGGTTCTCGTCGCTCGGGAGTTTTGCGATCGACTCAAAGAAGTCGATAGAAACTTCCGGGCCGAGCTGCGGACGCTTCGCCAGGAAGGTCAGTATAAACAGCTAACAGCGGTTACCGTCGGCAGCTTCGAGTGGCGTGCTCGGGCCGGGAGAGTCGGCAGGCCCGACAAGTTCACAAATCATATGCTTGGGCGTGCCGTCGACATCCGAAGTGCCACCAACCCGATCATTAAAGGCGCCACTGCGCGAGCAGCGGACGCTATTTTGGACTTCTTGAACGACCCGGAACTCATTGACCCCCAGGTCCCCTCCGGACAGCTACGATTTACTGGGTCGGCCCTGACCGTGGACGTCAAGCATCTTCAGGACAGTACACCCGAGGAAACCTCGCTCTCCTACTCCCGCATCGTGAAGATGACCGAAGTGCTGCGGCAATTTCTCTGCGACACCATCGATGAACGGCGACGCCTTGAATCGATCATCGGCAATCCCGCCCTCGACCCGGACGTCAGAAACGAGGCGACGGAGCAGCTCCGGGGAGAGGGGTTCCTGCTCTGGGACCGACTTGCCCTCGCAGTGGGCTCCGAGCAGGGCAGTAAAGGCGCTGCGAACGCGCAGGCCCATGGGAGCAAAATCCTCTTCACATGGTGCACCAGAGGCCTCTTCACCTTGCCTCTCCCGCTGGTAGCCGCATTCGTCACCGCACGTCTCCGCTGGGGCGGGGAGTACGCGGAGTCGAAAGACCCCATGCATTTCGAGGACCCCGCAAAGGAACACCATGACTGTGAGCGTATCCTTGCCCCCTTCCTCAGGGTCCTTGAGAGAAGGTGAACTGACCGCCGCGCACGATGCCCAGCGACCGCATCCCTTGCGACCTTCCGGCGCTCAGGGAACGGCCGCCCCGGATCGATCCGGGGCGGCCGTCGTCCGTTCATCGGCGTGCACTGCTCGTCAGTTGCCGGCCCTGTGAGGGAGGCCGTCGTCCAGGACGATGTGGATGGTTTCACCTTGCCTGGCGACGTTGGCGAGTTCGGCCGCGATGCGGTTGTAGGAGGTCATGGCCAGTGCCCAGCCACCCTCTAGTGGGGTGGCGGTGGAGCGGGTGTGCCACAGCTCGATCAGCAGGGCGATGAGGGAGCGTCCGGTCAGGACGGTCTGGACGCGGCTCACCTTGATGTCCTCGACAGCAGGCGGGGTGCGGAAGTGGCTGTGGTCGACGGCCAGGGGTAGCGAGTCACTCCCAGGTATCCCGGTGCGCGACCAGTTCCGCGGAGGCCACGCCGGCGGCCTTCAGCAGCAGGACACCGTGGGCGACCCGCGGGTCGCCCACGCCGGCAGATGCCTGCGGTGCGCCAGCGGAAGGCGGGGAGCCCGCCGGGGCGGCGGCAGGTGAACATCGGGCAGTCGTGCGATTCCACACGCTTGAAGTCGTCGCTCACGATCCCAGGGCGTTTCATGAGGGTGTTTCAGGCGTCCAGCCGTTCGCAACAACTCATGAAACATGATCGCCGCAGGTAGACAGCCGGGTGATCGCCTGTTTCACGAGCGGTCACCTATGAAACGTCCGCGGGTATCGCCTGCCCTGGTCGCCGCGCATCGCGCCGGGAGCGTGGGATGGTCGGCCGTGGAGCATGGGGGCTTATGCGGCCTCGCGCACGGCGTAACCGGTGAGGGGCGGTTCCAGGAGTACGAAGACCTCGTCGGCTACCGAGTAGCGGCGGAGAGGGCACTCAGTGCCCTAGCAGGGCCTCAGTCGCTATGGGGGACCGGCTCGGGGTCGGCGTCGAGCGCATCGAGCACCGCGTCGCCGTTTGCCCTCGCCCACTCGGTCAGCATGTGGATCGGATCGATCAGCGTCGACCCGAGCGGGGTGAGTTCGTACTCGACGCGGGGCGGCACCTCGGCGTAGGCGTGGCGGCGGACGAGTCCGTGCGCCTGGAGCCGTCGAAGCGTCTGGGTGAGCATCTTGCGGGAGATGCCGCCGATCAGTTCGATCAGCTCGCCATGGCGTACCGGGCCCTTACTGAGGCCGTAGAGCACGACCACCGTCCACTTGTCGGCGATGAGTTCGACCGCCAGACGCCCCGGACAGTCGGCGAGGAAGGGATCACCGGGACCGAAACCGCTCATGGCGCCAAAGGTACCTGCTGGTTCCTATCAAATTCATAGCCTGGGTTCTCTTCTCCCCTCCCAAAAAGCCAGGAGAGTCATGCGAGTCATTACCCAGGAGACGCTCGGCGGTCCCGAGGTGCTCACCATCGTGGACGCACCCGAGCCCCAGCCCCTCCCGACCGAGGTTCTCGTCCGAGTCAAGGCGATCGGGCTGAACCCGCTGGAGGCACGCCTACGCGCCGGCGAGTTCCCGCTGATCGGCCGGCCGCCGTTCGTCCTCGGCTGGGACATCAGCGGCGTGGTCGAGGAGGGGCCGCAGACGTGGCGGTTGAGGCCCGGCGATGAGGTGTTTGGGATGCCGCTGTTCCCGCGGGCGGCGAGCGCGTACGCCGAGGTAGTGTCGGCGCCGGCGGTGCACCTGGTACGCAAGCCGGCGTCACTCTCGCACGTTGAGGCGGCGGCGCTGCCGCTCGTCGGGCTGACGGCATGGCAGGGCCTCGTCGATCTCGGCGGCGTGACTGAGGGCGACCGCGTCCTGGTCCACGGCGGTGGTGGCGGGGTCGGCCACGTCGCGATCCAGATCGCGAAAGCGTTCGGCGCACACGTGATCACGACCGCCGGCGAGAGCAAGCGGAAGTTCGTCGAGGGGTTCGGCGCCGACGAGGTGATCGACTACACGGCGGTGGACTTCACCGAGGTGGTCCGCGATGTCGACGTCGTGCTCGACACGATCGGCGGCGACACCGTCGAGCGGTCGCTCGAAGTGCTCCGCCCGGGCGGTCACCTGGTGACGGCGGTCGCCGAGGAGGATTCGGAGCTCATCGCCAAGTACGAGGCGGCCGGCATGCGCTTCAGCGGCATCGCGGTCGATCCCGATCCGGTCGGCCTGCGAGGTCTCGTCGAACTCGTCGAACAGGGCAGGCTCCGGGTCCACGTGCAGGAGACGTTCCCGTTTGAGCGCGTCGCCGACGCGCACCGGCTGCTCGAGGGCGGTCACCTCCAGGGCAAGCTCGTCCTCACCGTCTGATCCTGTCGTGGGGCCTCGGGTGAGTGAGGCCCCCCTGATGAACAGCCTGCGACCTCCCGCCTGTGGCGACCCGGCAAGAGTTGATGAGACGAGAGATCCGCGACGCAGCGGCTCGATTCTTCACGCAGCGAGGGACATCCGCAGTCACCCTCACGGACGTGGCAGCTGTCGGCGGGCACGTAATTCGGCTCTGTCGAAGATGTTGTGACGGACTGGGTGCTCGAAAGAGGGATGGACGCCCCCGGGATACTGGTTGTCATGGCCGTCACCCAGCAGCTGGCCCGACTCTCTGCGGAGTATCTCGCCGCCTGCCGGACACGCGCCGAGGGGTCCTTCGACGGTGATCACCAGTGGGACCCACCGACGGTTGACTGCCTCGACCTGGACTGGGCACCAGCCATGCTGGAGCGTGCGTGCGAGATCGCCAGGCATGTTGGTGTCGACGAGGTGCCCAGGGGGCGTCATGATCCAGCGCACGATTCGGGCGCGGGCGAAGCGCCGCACGGTCGAGTGGCCCAGCGGTAGCTCGCCGCGGATCGCGGCCAGCGACATCCCTGCGGACAGCCTCTGCTGGACCGCCTCGTACCGCTCGGTCGTAGGGGCGACCAGCCGCCGCGGTTTCCCGTGACGTCGAGCGTGCCATCGGGCGGGATGAACGGCACGACCTCCACCGATGACGCCGCGGTGACCAGGGTCTCCTCGGATGCTTTTTCGGCGACCGGGGGCAAGGCGAACGCGGCCCGGATGCTGGCGGTGCTGCTCGTTCTGCAGCTGCCGGGCGTGTTCGGCGTCGGCGTCGGACCGAAGACGGCTCCGCTCCATAGGGGGCGCATGGCTACCTCCCAGCCCCCCCGGGGTCTACCAGCGTTGTAGGGTCTCAAAAGCCTTGGCAGAATCTCACGGCAGTTGGCAGATGGATGACAGTAATGCCACTGCCATGAGACTCGCAGTTGTCCTGTCGCGTTGAACCTGTCGGATTCCCATCCATTCTCGTTCGTGCTGTCCGCTTCTCATCCGGGCACGTGCTGAGAGACGCTGCCTCGTCTCTCGTGGGACCTCAGCTCACTTCGCCGGAACCTGACGCATCGGAGACGTCGACGGTGTCAGGTCCGCGAACGAGGTCGGCCACGCGATGTCATCGATGGCGAGCCAGGGCGCAGTGGCTACGGCGGTGGGTGTCACCCCGGTGAACGCTTTGACCTCGCGGTGGAGGTGGGCCTGGTCGACGTAGCCGCTTGTGGCCGCCACCTGGGCGGCGGCGTTACCCGCCGCGAGGAAATGGGCGGCGTGGTCAAAACGCACCAGCCGGGCGGCGTGCTTGGGGGTGAGGCCAATCTGGGACCGGAAGCGGGACCACAGGCGCTTACGGCTCCATCCCACCTCGTGCGCCAGGCTGTCGACGCGCACCCGTCCCCTGCTGGTGAGCATCAGCCACCAGGCAGCGGCCACCTCTGGATCAAGCGACGGGCGGGCGCTCATCCGTCGGCCAAGGGCATCCGCTGCGATCGTGAACCGCTCGTCCCACGACGCGGCGGCCCGCAGCCTTTCCTCGGCTCGCCCGGCGTCGCGGCCCCAGACATCCTCCAGGGAGACCACGGTCCCGCTGATGTCGGTCGATGCGCCGAGCACCGCAACCGAAAGGACCGGTGACAACCGGATCTGGAGGCACTCGATCCCCCCGGCCGCCCGGCCTCCGAGCCGAAGGTCGCCCGGTACCAGTCCAACGACCGTGCTGCCGCATTCGCGCCGGCCGTTAGCGTCGTAGACAAGGCCGTCTCCGTCGCTCAGGTCCACGAACAGAGTGACCGAGGGGTGCGCGACCATGGCGATATCCATGCGCGCCGGAGCAGGTTGGCGGAACCCGGCCATGCTGACTCCCGGCAGCCGGCCCGGCTGCCGGGGCACGGCGACCTCCACCGACGCCCAGTCAGGTGGTGATTCGGTGCACTTCACAGCACCAGGCTAGGCGATGGGTGTCAGCGGCCCCTCGCTGCGAAGCGCAGCAGCAACTGCCCCGTTGCCTCCGGCGCTTCGAGCATGGGGAAGTGCCCGACGTCGGGCAGCTGCTCGACTCGCGCGTTCGGCACCGTGTCGTAGTGGTGCGCCGAAGACGGATCCCAGCGGGGGTCGGCAGCGCCGAAGATCACCAGAACCGGGACGTCGAGTGCGGTCAGGCGCGCGGGTACGCTCCTCTCGGCGATGTACGCGCCGTTTTGGCGCAGCACCGTCCTGAACGTGCGGTAGCCAATGCCCCGTACCTCGGCCACCAGGTCGTCCGGGACGTCCACCGGGCGGTTGCACACCGCGGTCACCCCCCGGCGGAGCATCGCGTCGGAACGGACTCTCCATAGAAGCGGGCCGAGCGGCGGGTTGATCAGGACCCGAAGGAGGACGGGCTGCGGAAGGAGCGCGTCGGGACTCGGGCCACTGCTGATCAGTGCGAGCGAACCCACCAGGTCCGGGCGCTGTTCGGCGAGGGCGGTGGCGATGTATCCGCCGCTGGAGTGCCCGGCCACGGTGACCGGACGAAGGCCGAGCTTATCGAGCGCCTCGGCCAGGCTTGCTGCCTGTTCAGGGACGTCGTACGACGGCGCGGGCGGGGACTGACCGTGGCCCGGGAGGTCGATCCGGATGACGTGGTACCGGCTGGCCAGTGCCGGCACTACCGGGCCCCAGGAGCTGCCCGAGGCCCCCGATCCGTGGATGAGCACCAGCGGCGGCGCCTCCCGCGGGCCGTCGTGGACCACGTGCATCCCGTGTACATGCTTACCGTCGTAGATACCCATACCCGGGAGGATGCCTGGGCTGCCGGCCCTCGGTCTTGTACAAATGTCGTCACGGGGCCGACGATCGCCAGGACCTCTGTCTCCACGGCGAGCGGGACTTCCGCGAAGCCAGGCTGTTTGAGATCGGCAGCCATCGGCAGTCTCGAACTACCTGGCATTCATGCAGGTCAACGAGCCCCTATGGAGCAGCAGCACCGCGACAGGACAGCAGTTCAGGGGCTTCACTCGGTTGGGTGGCTCAGGCGGTAGTCCGGGTCACCCAGGGCGGGTGCCTGGCACCTTGGCTCCACAGCGGTCGCCTGTGGGGTTTGGGGTGCGTGGTTGCTCAGCGCCTCGTCTCGTACCTGGTCAGGACCACGCCGCCGGGAAACGTCCGCGTCTCCACCAGGTTCAGGTTCACCCAGCTGTCCAGCGCGGTGAAGAACGGCGTGCCGCTGCCCACCAGGACCGGGTGGGCGGCGATCGCGTACTCGTCGATCAGCCCGGCGCGCATGGCCGCCCCGGCGAGCGTTGCGCCGCCGATGTTCATGGGGCCGCCGTCCTCGGCCTTGAGCCGGGTGATCTCGGCGATCGCGTCGCCGGTGACCAGGTGGGTGTTCCAGTCGACCTTGTCGATCGTCGAGGAGAAGACCACCTTCGGCGTGTCCCGCCAGTTCCGCGCGAACTCGATCTCCGCCGGGGTGGCGTTGGGCTGCTGGTCGCCGGTCGGCCAGTAGGAGCTCATCGTCTCCCACAGCTTGCGCCCGTACAGCGACAGGCCACTCGCCTGCTCGTGGTCGAGCCACCACTGGAACAGCTCGTCGCTCGGCGGTCCGCTCCAGCCGATGTCGTCGCCGGCCGCGGCGATGTAGCCGTCCAGGGTCAGGTTCATGCCGTAGATCAGTTTCCGCATGGCTCAGCCTTCCGTCCGTGGGTGTCCGGCGTATAGACCAGCGCGGCGCGGGAAACTCATCGGTGCGTGATCTGGGCTCGCCGGTAGCCCTCGTGCTCGGGGTTCAGCGTGGTGTACTCGGCCGACTCGGACAAGCCGCCTGATCTCGACCTCGCCGTGCGTGTCCGTTCGTACTCCAGTGCCCGTGTAACTGTCCTGCGATCAAGGTCGGTTACACGGGCACCGGGGGCGGATGGTGGATGTAGAGGTGTGTGTTCGGCTTGCCGAGGACGAGGTGCGCGAGGGCCTCGCCTGGGTGTCGGTGCCGTTAGCCCCTGCGGCGGTGTCGGCCGACGCATGACGCGGTCGGAGTGGAGCCGGCCGAGCCAGCGCGGGTGCATGTGCGCCGGGGCAGGTGAAGGAGATGTTTTCCGCCCTGATCACCTGCGGCCCGCCCTCGGGGATCTGGGCGGTGCCCCGGCGGCAGGTTCACCGCTTGGCCAGAGGGAGGAAGCGGGCCCAGTCGTCCAGGGACAGCGAGGTGCGGAACAGGCGGGCCCCGGCTCGCACTGTGGTGGCCAGCGCCGTGCCGGAGGTCCGTACGGCCAGGGCGGCGGTCTCTGCGGCGGCGAGCTCCATCTGCCCGGTGGCCACGAGGAGTGCAAGTGCGGTCGGCCATGGTGCCGGCGCGGACCTCGTCGGCGGTGTCGCGTTCGGTGGTGTAGGCGCGGAAGATGCTGCGCAGCCGGGAGCCGGCGAGGTTGCGGTGGTGGGCGGTGTGCTCGATCCGGGCCCCGCGCAGGGCGCCCCATGCGCACGGGATGATCGAGGCGATCAGCAGGGGCGGCAACACCGGGTGCAGGGTGATGACGACTGTCGCGGTGGCGGCCAGCTGGGCCGCGGCTGAGGTGAGGAGCCGGGCGTCGAGGATGAGGTCGCCGGTCTTCTGCGCGCCGTCGGAGGCGGCGGCATCGCACAGCTAGCGGCTGCAGGAGGCGAGGACGACCACCATCGAGGCTGCCAGGTTGCTCCGCAGGATCCTACTCAGGACCATCCCGGAGCCGTGCTGGTCACCAGCCTTGTGAGCTCGTCGTGGGTGCTGGCGGCCCGGCCGGGTGCGCGGATGGCCGCCACCGGGGCAGGCCGCACCGACATGTTCGAGGGCCACCGTGTCCGCCGTAGAAAGATGGGGACAGTGTGCCGTGGCGGTGATGCTTCATCCCGCCCCTGTGGCGCCATGACGCGCAGACCACCGTCCCCCGGAGGCCCTCCCGCTGTGCGGCCGCGTCACCAGCCGGTCAGCAGCAAGTGATTGAGAAGCAGGGCGAGCGCGGCCTGCGTGGCGAGCCAGGTACGGGGGCGGGTCAGGAACGCGCACGCGGCCGGTAGCCACATCGCGAACGGGAGCCAGATGCGCTCGGTCTCCGCTTTGCTCATCCCGGACAGGTCGGCGATGAGCAGAGCGGCGAACGCGGCGGCGACGAGCAGCGCGAGGCGCAGTTCGGGGGAGGCGCTGAGAGTGCCCTTCCGGGGCAGGACACGCCGGCGGTGGGAGGAGCCGACGTTTACGGAAGCGCCGTGACGGTCGGGTGTCGGGACACGCAGGGGAGTGTCGAGGAGAGGACGGAGGAGAGTGGCGCCGGCGCGCCGCAGAGCCGCCACCGTTGCCGGGCCCACGATCAGGACCGTGCAGGCGAGGTTGGCCCACACCCAGTAGCCGTAGGGCCGGATACCGCCGGCCCCTTGGTAGTAGCGGTCGACGAGCAGTCGGTACGCCTCCCACCAGTTGAAGCCCATAAGGGTGAACACGAGCGGCACGACGGTGGCTCCGGCGAGGACGTAGGGCAGGGAACGGGTTCGTCCGGGGCCGAGCAGCAGGACGGCGCCCGCGATCACGGCGAAGAGGGTGAGTCCGTAGGAGAGGTAGCAGGTGAGGCCGAGGAGGAGCCCCGAGGCGAAACCGGTGAGCCGCGGCCGGTGTCCGGTCACCGCGAGGGCGAGGAACGCGATGGCCCAGGCGGCGACCGCCGCGAAGTAGCCGTCCGCGGACGTCCCCATCCATACCGCGGCCGGCGTCAGCACCAGGAACGGGGCCGCCCGGCGCGCGAGGGCCTCGTCCGCGAGCGCCCGCACGGTGACCAGTACGGCCACGCACGCCGCCGCGCCGACGGTGATGCACCAGATTCCGGCCCAGCCCCCGCCGCCGAGCCCGGCCCGGTCGAGCAGGACGAATGTGACCGTCGCCGCCGGTGGGTGGCCCGCCACATGTGCGGGCCAGTGGTCGGGGGAGTGGAGCAGGATGTGGTGGGTGAAGTCCCGCAGCGTCGCGGGGATGTCCTGGAAGCGGTCGATGACCTGTAGGTACTCGTATCTGGTCGTGAGCCGCACCGCGATCCCGCGCCGCCAGCCGTCGATCAGCGCCAGTGACCACGTCCACGCCATCGCCGTGCCCCAGGCGGTGGCGAGCAGCATCCGCCACGGCAGCCGGGAGGCCACTCGCGGGCCGTACGCCACGACGGCGACCGCGACGACGAGCGCCGCAGGGGTGCCGGGGCCGACATGAGGCCCCCAGTTGGCATACAGCGGAGGCCAGCCCACGTGCAGGGTGCCGTGCTCCCGCTCGATCGCGGTGCCGACCAGTGCGGCCGCCGCGACGAACAGCGCGGCGGCCACGGCCGCGTAAAGGTCTCGGAGAAGATCACGGGTCACGGGGAAACGCTAGGCCGCGGGGACCGTGCCGATGCCGCTGCGCGTGCGGACGTCAGCGTTTCGTCATGTGTCCAAGGCCCCTCTCCCCTGTTGTTCCGGCCTACGGTCGGCGCATGTCACGGTTGCCCGCCCCACCCACCTCGCCCGCCTCGCCCACCTCCCCCGGTTTCTGGCGCAGTCCGCTGCGCGGTCCGTGGTTCACCTCGGTCCTCGGCGTCCTGCTGCTCGGCGGGATCACCGTGCTCTTCGTGACGGGATTGCTGTCGTACGCCGCCTACAACCCAGACCTGTCACCGGTCAACGACAAGACCCCGGACAAGGGACTGCTCGGCTTCTATTTGTTCGCCTGGCCGACCGATCCGCCCTGGCTGTACCGGCTCACCCAGGGCGTCCATGTCACGCTCGGCATCACGCTCATCCCCGTCCTGCTGGCCAAGCTGTGGTCGGTGGTGCCGAAGCTGTTCGCGCTCCCGCCGGCCCGGTCTCTCGCCCATGCCCTGGAGCGGATCTCGCTGCTCCTGCTGGTCGGTGGCGCGCTTTTCGAATTCGTCACGGGCGTGCTCAACATCCAGCTGGACTACGTCTTCCCCGGCTCCTTCTACCCGCTGCACTTCTACGGGGCATGGGTGTTCTTCGCCGCGTTCCTCGTGCACGTGGTGCTGCGGGCGCCGGCTGCCGTACGGAATCTGCGTCGCATGCGGGAGGGCAAGAGCACGCAGGAGGAGACCGGCGCGCAGCGGGAGTTCCCGCTGGTCTCCCCGCGGCCCATGGAGCCCACCGTGTCCCGGCGCGGTGGGCTGTGGCTGGTCGGAGGTGGTGCGCTGGTGCTGTTCGGGACCACGGCAGGACAGAGCTTCGGCGGCCCGCTGCGGCGGACAGCCCTGCTCGCGCCGCACGGTGGAGCCGATCCAGGAGACGGCCCCGGCGGCTTCCAGATCAACAAGACGGCCGCGTCCCGGGGGATCAGTGCCGCGGAGACGAGTGAGGAGGCGTGGCAGCTGGCCGTCACCGGGCCCGTTGGGACTGTCCGGCTGAGCCGGGCCGAGCTGCTGGACCTTCCCTTGTCCAGTTCGTCGCTGCCCATTGCCTGTGTGGAGGGCTGGTCGACCTCCGACCAGTGGTGGCGGGGCGTACCGCTGCGGGATCTCGCCGCCCTGGTGGGATATGACGCGGACGCGGCGCCCGATGTTCTGGTGGAGTCCCTCCAGCGCCACGGGGCCTTCCGGCGGGCGGCCCTGCGCGCCAACCAGGTACGGGACCCGCGCTCCCTGCTGGCGTTGGACGTCAACGGTGAGCCGCTGACCTCTGACCACGGCTACCCGGCCCGGATCATCGTGCCGGCGGCGCCGGGCGTGCTCAATACGAAGTGGGTCGCCCGGATGAGGTTCGGCCGGCTGTGAGGGGACTTCCGAGGAGATCTGCGATGCGACGTGGTGTGAAGGTGGGCAGCCCACTGCAACTTCTGCTTCTGGCCTGCTCGTTCGCGCTGGCCGGGTATGCGGGGACGCGGCTGCTGGCGGGTGACTGGTTCCAGGTGGCGCTGTGGTTCGTGGGGGCGGCGCTGGTCCACGATCTGGTGCTGCTGCCGCTGTACGCGGTGGCGGACCGCGCGGTCGTACGGTGGCTCGGCGCGGTCGGCCACCGGGGGTGGGCCATGTACGTCCGGGTCCCGGCCGCCCTGTCAGGGCTGCTCCTGCTCGTGTGGTTCCCGCTCATCAGCGGCCGGGTGGCGGACCACTACCCGTCGACGACCGGGCTGCCCGGGGACGGCTTCCTCGCCCGCTGGCTGCTGATCACAGCCGTGTTCTTCGGTGGCTCGGCGCTGCTGCTGGTGCTGCGGCTGCGCAGGGCGACGAAGCAACGGCCACCGGCCGACCACTGATCGACGGGGAGCCAGCCCAGCGGGCGGGCGTACCGGAGCAGCGCCGGGGTGCCGAGCCGGGCCCAGGGGAACGGGGCGTCGGCGGCGCCCAGGGCGCTGGTACCACCGGTGACGCCGACGAGGTGGACGCTGACGCGCTCGTCGATGTCCACAGGAGCCGTCTCGGCGATCAGCAGGCCGCCGGTGACGAGGAGCCGGGCCAGCCGCTCGAGCAGGGCGCACGGATCGCCGCCTATGCCGAGGTTCCCGTCGACAAGGAGGGCGCTGCCCCACCGGCCTTCGCCCGGGAGCGGTTCGAAGACGGAGCGCAGCAGCGCCTGCCCGCCGAGCCGTACGGTGTGGGCGACGGCGGCCTCGCTGACGTCGATGCCGAGCGCCCTCCGGCCCCGGGCGGCGAGCTCCGCGACCAGCCGTCCCGGACCGCACCCGACATCGAGGACGGCACCCTCACAGCGGTCCAGGATCCGCAGGTCCACGGCGTCGGCGCGCGCACACCACCGCTCCACGTCCAAGGGCAGCAGCCAGCCGTCGTCGCGGCGGAGGAAGAGGGGGCCGTGTCCGGCCCGCAGGGCGTCGGCGTAGGGGTCGGCGGCCCAGCTGTGCTCGGAGGTGTCCCGCGCCATCACCTCATACGCTGTGCTCATCGACCGCTGACCGCCCGCAGCCGGGCCAGTTCCGCGGCGAAGCAGCCGCGCGGCGCCATCGCGGCGACCGCTTCGGCGTCGGCGGGCGTGTCCACGTCCCGCAGGCTCGGCAGATCGCGCACTCGCAGACCCGCCGCGACGAGCCGGGCGCGCTGAACGGCGCCGGTGGCGGGCGTCGACATCGGGACCCCGCGCAGCAGCTCCGGGTCCGGCTGTGCCAGCCCGAGCGCCCAGAAGCCACCGTCCTCGGCCGGACCGAAGCAGGCATCACACCCGTCGAAGTCCACTGTGAGCAGGCCCGGGGTGACCTGCGGTGTGTCCATTCCGATCAGCAGGGCCGGGCCGTCGCAGCCCGCGAAGGCCGCGGCCAGCCGTTCGTCGAGGCCGCCCGCACTCTGCGGTACGACGTCGAAACCGGGCGGCAGCCAGGGCCCGGTCTCCCCGTCGAGGACCAGGACCCGGCGCCGGGCGGGTGCCGTGGCCACCGTGCGCAGGGTGTCTGTGAGAGCCGCTTCGGCGAGCGCCGCCGCCTCCTCGGGCGTGAAGCGCGGTGTGAGCCGGGTCTTCACCCGTCCCGGGCGCGGTTCCTTGGCGATGACGAGCAGGGTGGTCATCGGCCTCCTCCCGCGTGTGCTGGGGCCGCAGCGGGTACGACGGGCGCCTCGGCCGGAACGCGACTCATGTCCCGTACCGCCTGCCAGGTGCCGCGCCAGGTGCCCGTCACCTTTGAGACACCGGCGCGCGGCAGACAGGGGACGTCGTGCTCGGTGACACGCCAGCCCGCGTCGGCGGCCCGCACGACCATCTCAAGCGGGTAGCCGCTGCGCCGGTCGGTCAGACCGAGGGCGAGCAGTGGCTCGCGGCATGCGGCGCGCAGGGGACCGAGGTCGGAGCCGAAACCGCGGCGCGGCTCGTGGACGACGGTCGCGCCGAGTTCCCGGGCGATGTCCGCCGAGCCGTCGGTGGAGCCGTTGTCCACGACCAGCGCGCGCCACCGGGGTGGAATGCGGGGGAGTACCCAGGGGAGTGCCTCGGCCTCGTTCGGACAGGGGAGGACGACATCGACGTCCTCGGGTGTGGAAGAGGTCATCACGGCTCTCACCCTACGAACACGAAAGGTACATAACAGACTCCGGCTCCTTACGAAACACGGACGTCGGTACCCGCGGGCGGCTGGAGGGCGACGTGGAAGAGCGCGCGGTGCGAGGCTGGCCGTATGGAACAGCAGCCGTACGAGTCGGTGGCGGACGTGGCCGCCGGCAGAGGGACCGGGGACGCCCGTGTCCTCGTTGTCGACGACGATCCCACAGTCGCGGAGGTCGTCTCGGGCTACCTGGATCGCGCCGGGTATGTGGTGGACCGCGCGGGGGACGGGCCGACCGCCCTGGCCAGCGCCGCCGCGCACTGGCCGGACCTGGTGGTACTCGATCTGATGCTGCCCGGCATGGACGGCCTGGAGGTGTGCCGCCGGATGCGCGGGCGCGGCCCCGTCCCGGTCATCATGCTCACCGCCCGCGGCGACGAGGACGACCGCATCCTGGGCCTGGAGGTGGGCGCCGACGACTACGTCACCAAGCCGTTCAGCCCGAGGGAGCTGGTGCTGAGGGTGGAGTCCGTACTGCGCCGCACGCGGCCCCTCGCGGGAACGCGTACCCTCAGCGCGGCCGGACTCACCGTCGACCCGGCTGCCCGCCGCGTCACCAAGAACGGTGACGAACTGACCCTCACCCTGCGCGAATTCGACCTGCTCGCGTTCTTCCTCCGCCATCCGGGCCGGGCGTACAGCCGCGAGGACCTGATGCGGGAGGTGTGGGGCTGGGACTTCGGCGACCTGTCGACCGTCACGGTCCACGTCCGACGGCTCCGCAACAAGGTCGAGGACGATCCGGCCCGGCCTCGACTGATCCAGACGGTATGGGGCGTCGGTTACCGCTTCGACCCCACCAGCACACGGAACGACGGCGAGAAGTGATCATGCGCGACACCCTCCTCATCGCCCTGTACGCCTTCCTCGGCGCCGCCGCGGCCGGGCTGCTCGGCGCGGGAACACTGCGGCTGCTGCGGCGCCGTTCACTGACCACCTCACTCACCGTGGTGGCCTCTGTCGCCGTGACCGCGATGCTCGCGGGCACACTGGCCGTGGCACAGGCGATGTTCCTGTCCGCACACGACCTGTCCGTGGTCACGACGGTGGTCGCGATGGCGGCCGTCGTCTCCCTGGCCACCGCAATGCTGCTGGGCCGCTGGGTGGTCGCGCGCAGCCGTGAACTCGCCCTCGCCGCCCGTTCCTTCGGTGACGGCGGCGACTTCACGGCGCCCGACGGTCCGGTCACAGCCGAACTCGCCTCCCTCAGCCGCGAGTTGGAGGCCACCAGTGCCAAACTGACCGAGTCCCGGGAGCGCGAGCGCGCCCTGGAGTCCTCCCGCCGTGAACTCGTCGCCTGGATCTCGCACGACCTGCGCACACCGCTCGCCGGCCTGCGCGCCATGTCCGAGGCGCTGGAGGACGGCGTCGCCACCGACCCCGGCCGCTACCTGAAGCAGATCCGTACCGAGGTCGAACGCCTCAATGACATGGTCGGCGACCTCTTCGAACTCTCCCGCATCCATGCCGGCACCCTGGCCCTGTCGCCCTCCCGGATGTCCGTCTACGACCTGGTCGGTGATGCCCTCGCCGGGGTGTATCCGCTGGCCCACGAACACGGGGTGCGACTCGTCGGGGACCGCGTCGAGCCGGTGCCGGTGGAGGTGGACGGCAAGGAGATGAGCCGCGTGCTGGGCAACCTCCTGGTCAACGCGATCCGGCGCACCCCCGCGGACGGCACGGTCATGGTGGCCGCCGAGCGACTGCCCGACGGTGTGGTGGTGTCCGTGACGGACGGCTGCGGCGGCATCCCCGAGGAGGACCTGCCCCGCGTCTTCGACACCGGTTGGCGCGGCACCCACGCCCGCACGCCTCCGGCAGGCGCCGGGCTCGGCCTGGCCATCGTCCGCGGCATCGTGGAGGCCCACCAGGGCCGCGCCACGGTCCGGAACATCCCCGGCGGCTGCCGCTTCGAAGTGGTGCTGCCCGCAGCGGCTTCCTGAACGCGGACAGCTCCACCGGCCCACCACGGGCCCTACGAGCGCATCCCGGCCCGCGCGAACTCCCGCATGCCCTCCTCGAACCCGACCTCCGGCTTCCACCCCAGCTCCGACCGCAACCGGGACGAGTCCGCCGTGATGTGCCGCACGTCCCCCAGCCGGTGCTCCCCGGTCACGACCGGTTCGGGCCCGCCGTACGCCACGGCCAGCGCCGACGCCATCTCGCCGACCGTGTGCGGCTCGCCGCTGCCGGTGTTGTACGCGGTGAGCACACCGACGGCGGCATCCGCCTCCAGCGCCGCCGCATTGGCCGCCGCCACGTCCCGTACGTGCACGAAGTCCCGCCGCTGCCGGCCGTCCTCGAACACGCGCGGCGCCTCACCCCGGGCGAGCGCCGAACGGAAGAAGGAGGCGACCCCGGCGTAGGGCGTGTCCCGGGGCATCCGGGGTCCGTACACGTTGTGGTAGCGCAACGAGACCGCCGCCCCGCCCGTCGACCGTGCCCACGCGGCGGCCAGATGTTCCTGGGCGAGTTTGGTCGTGGCGTACACGTTGCGCGGATCGGCCGGGGCGTCCTCGGCGACCAGACCGGGCGACAACTCCTCCCCACACACCGGACAGCGCGGCTCGAAGCGCCCGCCCTCCAGATCGGTGACGGTCCGAGGCCCCGGCCGCACCACCCCGTGCCGCTCGCACGTGTACCGGCCCTCCCCGTAGACCACCATCGACCCGGCCAGCACGAGCCGCCGTACACCCTGCTCGGCCATGGCGGTGAGCAGTACCGCAATGCCGAGGTCGTTGCGGGAGACGTACTCCGCCGCGTCGGCGAACCCCGTACCGAGCCCGACCATCGCGGCCTGATGGCACACCGCGTCCACCCCGGCCAGGGCGCGCACCACCGCGTCCCGGTCCCGCACGTCCGCACCCACGTCCTCGCTCGTATCGAACACGACGGGCTCGTGCCCGCGCGCCTGGAGCGCCTCGACGACATGGGACCCGATGAACCCGGCACCGCCGGTGACCAATACACGCATGCGCCCACGGTAGGGCGGCACCCCCGCCACCCCACGGGACCGCGCCCACCACGTCACGAGTCCGTAAGACAACGTGACTGCGTCCGGCGAGCATGGCGGTACGTCACAGGCCGCCGACGCAGCCCGGGACCGTACGGCGACACACACATCGACGGGCCAGAACCCGGACCGACCGACACGCCCAGCACTTCGCTCCGGATTTTTCTCGGCCGTCGGCGGGGACGTCGTGGTCGGTGACAGGCCCGGTGTCCCGCGTGCATGGACAAGAGCTTGCGGACGATCTTGTACACCGGCGAGACGGTCACGCGGATATGCTGCCGGCCTGGCAAACATCCGGTCATTCACTGATCGTCGCGAAGCGGCGCAAGCGCTCCACCGACTGCGGGCGTGGAGCTGGCAGTGCGGTATCCGTCGACCTGGATGAGCCAACCCGAAGCGGCACTCACCTGTGACTTTCTCTGTAGTGAGGTTCGTGGCCATCGTGTCGAGCCGTGCTGCGGAAGGGGGCGGCGGATAGGTCCGGTATCGAAAACCATCGAAAGTCGGACCTGCCCGTCGACAGCAGACATCCTATGAGTTGAAGCTGTTGGCATGGACCGCAGACATTTCTTTGCATGGTCGACCATGGCCGGTGCCGGTGTGGCGGACGTGGCGTTGTCCAGTGGTGCGTATGCGGCCGAAGGGCCCGACGCCGGCTGGACGTCGGCGTCGGGCGCACCGGGGCTCGACACGAGACCCGGCGATCTCGTGCTCTGGTATCCCCGTCCGGCCTCCGCGTGGCTGGAGGCGCTGCCTATCGGCAACGGACGGCTCGGGGCGATGGTCTTCGGCGGCGCTGAGAGTGAACTGCTGCAGCTGAACGAGGACACGGTGTGGGCGGGCGGACCGTACGAGCCCGCCAATCCGAAGGCCCTGGCCAGTCTGCCCGAGATCCGGAGGCGGGTCTTCGCCGGGGAATGGGATGCCGCCCAGTCCCTGATCGACTCGGACTTTCTCGGTATCCCCAAGGGCGAGTTGATGTACCAGACGGTCGGCAACCTGCGACTGGCCTTCGACGCCGGGGGCGAGGTCGGAGACTACCGGCGCACCCTGGACCTCGACTCCGCCGTCACCTCCGTGCGCTACGCGCAGGGTGGCGTGACCTACCACCGTGAGTGCTTCGCCAGCCACTCCGACCAGGTGATCGTCATGCGTCTGACCGCGGACGCGCCGGGGTCCGTGTCCTTCACCGCGGCCTTCGACAGCCCTCAGACCGTGACCGCGTCCTCGCCCGACCGGATCACCGTCGCGATCGACGGAACGTCACAGACCCGCGAGGGCATCACCGGGCAGGTACGGTTCCGGGCGCTGGCCCGCGCCCGGGCCGACGGCGGAACGGTCAGCAGCGAGGACGGGACTCTCACGGTGACGGGGGCCGATTCCGTCACCCTGCTGGTCTCGGTCGGCACGAGCTACACCGACTACCGGAACCCGACCGGCGACCACGCCGCCCGCGCCACCGCCCCCCTCAATGCCGCGTCGGACGTCCCGTACGCACGGCTCCGGAAGCGCCATGTCGCCGACTACCAGAGCCTGTTCCGGCGGGTCGCACTCGACCTCGGCACGACCGACGCGGCGGCGCTGCCCACCGACGAACGAGTGGCCAATTTCGCCTCAACCGCCGACCCGCAGTTGATCGCCCTGCATTTCCAGTACGGGCGCTATCTGCTGATCTCCTCGTCACGGCCCGGTACCCAGCCCGCCAACCTTCAGGGCATCTGGAACGACTCGCTCAGCCCGTCCTGGGACTCGAAGTACACGATCAACATCAATACGGAGATGAACTACTGGCCGGCACCCGTCACCAACCTCCTGGAGTGCTGGGAACCGGTTTTCGACCTGCTCGCGGAGCTGTCGGTCGCCGGGGCCACAACCGCACGGCTGCAGTACGGGGCCGGAGGCTGGGTCACCCATCACAACACCGACGCCTGGCGCGGCACGGCACCGGTGGACGGTGCGTTCTGGGGCATGTGGCAGACCGGCGGCGCCTGGCTGGCGACCGGTATCTGGGAGCACTATCTGTTCACGGGCGACAAGCAGGCGCTGCGTCGTCGCTATCCGGTGCTCCGGGGCGCGGTGCGGTTCTTCCTCGACACCCTGGTCCCCGATCCGGCCGGCGGACACCTCGTTACCTGCCCCGCGGTCTCCCCGGAGCACGCCCACCACACGGACGTGTCCATCTGCGCCGGGCCCACCATGGACAACCAGATCCTGCGTGATCTCTTCGACGGGTTCATCAAGGCATCCGAGCTCCTCGGCGAAGACGTGGACGCCGGGATACGGGCCGAGGCGCGGGCCGTACGCGAGAAACTGCCGCCCATGAAGATCGGTGCCCAGGGCCAGTTGCAGGAGTGGCAGGAGGACTGGGACGCGATTGCTCCTGAGCAGAACCACCGGCACGTCTCGCACCTGTACGGTCTGCACCCCAGCAACCAGATCACCAAGCGGGGCACCCCGGAGCTGTTCGCCGCGGCGCGCACGACCCTGGAGCAGCGCGGTGACGCGGGCACCGGCTGGTCCCTCGCCTGGAAGATCAACTTCTGGGCAAGGCTGGAGGAGGGGGCGCGGTCCTACAAGCTGCTGACCGACCTGCTCACCCCCGAGCGCACCGCGCCGAATCTCTTCGATCTGCACCCGCCTTTCCAGATCGACGGCAACTTCGGGGCGACGGCGGGCATTTCGGAGTGGTTGCTCCAGTCCCACGCGGGTGAGCTGCATCTGCTGCCCGCGCTTCCGCCGGCCCTGCTCGACGGCCGGGTACGCGGTCTGCTGGCGCGCGGTGGCTTCGAGGTGGACCTGACGTGGGGCCAGGGCGCCTTGCTGACGGGCGAGCTGCGTTCCCGCTCCGGCAACCAGGTGACACTGCGGTCCGCGACGGATCTGAAGGTGACCGCGCACGGCCGTCGGGTCCGGACACGGCGCCCGGAGCCGGGGCTGATCGTTTTCGACACGGAGCCCGGGGCGGCGTACCGCCTGAACGCCGCCGGCTGAGCACCGCCTCGCGACCGCTCGTGCCTGCCGCCGGTGGCAGGCAGGAGCGGGCTCATCCCCCGCATCCGCGGTGTTCACCAGCTGATTCCGGCCGCCACCGGCAGGTGGTCACTGCCCGTGGCCGGCAGCGACCACGAGCTGTCCGGCTTCACGCCGCGGACCAGGATGTGGTCGATCCGCACCACCGGGAACTTTGCCGGCCAGCTGAAGCCGAAGCCGTTGCCGGCCGCGTCCTGGGCCGAGCGCAGCTGCGAGGTGATGTCGGCGAACGCGCGGTCGTCCATGGTGCCGTTCAGGTCGCCGAGCAGCACCACCCGCTCATTCTGCTCGGCGGCGATGGCCTTGCCGAGCGCCTGCGCGCCTCGATCCCGCGAGTCTGTCCAAAAGCCCACCCTGGGATTCACCCGTGCGGACCCCAGGTGGGCGACATACACCGCCAGCGGACCCTGGTCCGTGGCCACCGTGGTGCGCAGCGCCCGGGTGTAGGCCATCTTGATGTCGACCGGCTTGGTCTCCGCCAGCGGCCCGTAGTCCATCTTGATGTCGACCGGTTGGGTGTCCGACAGAGGCAGCTTGCTCCACAGCCCGACCGTGCCCTGCACCGTGTGGTGCGGGTACGCCTTCGTCAGTTCCTTCTCGTACAGCGGCTTCGCCTGCGGGGTGATCTCCTCCAGCGCCAGCACGTCCGCGCCGGAGGCGGCCAGGTCGCGGGCGGTGGCGGCCGGGTCGGGGTTGTCGGCGCTGACGTTGTGGCTGACCACGGTGAGGTCGCTGCCCGGGTGGGACTTGTCGATGAGCAGCCCGCCGAAGAGGTTCAGCCACACCGCAACCGGCAACAGCAGCGCGACCACCGCGGAGGCGGAGCGGCGCCACAGCGCCCCGGCCAGCAGCACCGGGATGAACAGGCCGAACCACGGCAGGAAGGTCTCCACCAGGCTGCCGAGGTTCCCGATCCGGTTCGGGATCTTCGCGTGCAGCAGCATGGACAGGCCCAGCAGCAGCGCCAGCGCCGCGAGCACCAGGCCGCGCTTCCAGGGCCCCGGCCGGGAGCCGATGCGGATCACCCGGCGGATGCCCGCGCGCCAGGCACCGCAGCCGGTGTCCCGGCGGCCGACGCCTTCCTGCCCGGTCTGCTCCGCCGTGTCGACCTGCACCATCGTCTGTCCTCGTTCACTGCCGGTCACTGCTGCATCCTCGGGTCCTGGGTGGGGTCGGCATATACACGCGGGCAGCCACCGTCGACCGCATCGGTGCGCCGTTCGTAGTGCCACGGTTCGTTCCGGTAGATCTGGCACAGCCCGTACTCGGCACCGTGCTCGGCCAGCCACACCGTCGCGTTGCAGCGCCCGAGGTCGGCCGCGTCCCCGGACACGTGCGCAGACGTCTCCGCGGTGGCCACCCATAACTCGACTCCGTCGTCCGCGGCAGCCGTTGCCGCCTGGCGGAGGGACGAGGACTTCGGCACCTGGTAGCCGAGGGCCGCGGTGATCACTGCTATGACGACGTACAGGCTGACGCCCAAGAGCCAGCGCATCGGGCGGCTCGTTGTTCGTACTGAAGGCGGTGTTCGATGCATGCCGCCAGTCAAGGCAGCTCGGTGTTGGCGGCACGTATGCGGATTTCGATATGCCGACGATATGTGCCGACTCGTAGCCTTGATGACATGCGTGTGCTGATCGTCGAGGACGAACCCTTTCTGGCAGAAGCCATCCGCGACGGTCTACGCCTGGAAGCGATCGCGGCCGATATCGCAGGTGACGGCGACACCGCTCTGGAAAGGCTGAGCATCAACACCTACGACATCGCCGTCCTGGACCGCGACATCCCCGGACCGTCCGGTGACGAGATCGCCCGACGGATCATCGCCTCCGGCAGCGGCATGCCGATCCTCATGCTCACCGCGGCCGACCGGCTCGACGACAAGGCCTCCGGGTTCGAACTCGGAGCGGATGACTACCTCACGAAACCCTTCGAACTCCAGGAACTCGCACTCAGGCTCAGAGCACTCGACCGCAGGCGCGCCCACATCAGGCCTCCCGTGCGGGAGATCGCAGGGCTGCGCCTTGACCCGTTCCGCCGCGAGGTCTACCGGGACGGCCGCTACGTCGCGCTGACCAGGAAGCAGTTCGCGGTGCTCGACGTCCTCGTCGCTGCAGAAGGCGGTGTCGTCAGCGCCGAAGATCTCCTGGAACGCGCGTGGGATGAGAATGCCGACCCGTTCACCAACGCCGTGCGCATCACCGTCTCGGCCCTGCGCAAGCGTCTCGGCGAACCCTGGATCATCGCCACCGTGCCGGGCGTCGGCTACCGCATCAAAACGCAACCGGAGGCGGGAGACGAAGGAGGAGCACGTGGATAGAGGGCCTGGGTTGAGCGTTCGCCTCAAGCTCACCCTCAGCTACGCCGGATTCCTCATGCTCGCCGGTGTCCTGATGGTCGCGGCGGTGTGGGTTTTCCTGCTCAGGGACCTGCCCGACGTGACAGCCGGCATCGGCGGATTGCAGGTCCGCTCCCAGCTCGCACTCAACTTCGCGTCGGGGGCAGCTGTGGTCATGGCGTTCCTGCTGGTGTTCGGTCTCCTGGGAGGCTGGATCCTCGCCGGCCGCATGCTCACCCCCCTGACCCGCATCACGGACGCCACACGCGTGGCCGCGGCCGGATCCCTCTCCCACCGGATCCGGCTACCGGGCCGCAGGGACGAGTTCCGCGAACTCGCCGATGCCTTCGACACGATGCTCGCACAGCTCGAAGTACACGTCGCCGAACAGCAAAGATTCGCCGCCAACGCCTCTCACGAGCTGCGCACCCCGCTGGCGATCTCGAAGGCACTTCTCGACGTGGCCCGCACCGATCCGAACCGTGACATCGGCGAACTCATCGACCGCCTGCACGCCGTCAACACCCGAGCGATCGACCTCACTGAGGCACTGCTTCTGGTCAGCCGCGCCGAGCAGCGAGCTTTCACCAGGGAACGCGTCGACCTGTCCCTCGTGGTGGAAGAGGCCACCGAGACACTCCTGCCCCTCGCGGAAAAGCACGGCATCACCATCGAGACCACCGGCGGCATCACCCCCACGAGCGGATCGCCCGCGCTCCTGCTGCAGCTGACCACGAACCTCGTGCACAACGCGATCGTCCACAACATGCCTGAACAGGGCACCGTGTGGGTGAACACCAGCATCCGCCCCAAGACTGTGGTGCTCACTGTCGAAAACACCGGCGAGCAGCTCGCCCCGCAGCGTGTCGCGACCCTCACCGAACCATTCCAACGCGGCACCGAGCGCATCCACACCGACCACGCAGGCGTCGGACTCGGCCTGACAATCGTCAAAACCATCACCCAGGCACACGACGGAACACTCACCCTCACCCCGCGCTCTGCCGGCGGGATCCGCATCACTGTGGAACTACCCGTGATAGCTCCGCACACCGACAAGTAATGAGTCAGCGAATTGGTGCGCCGCCACCATTGAGCAGACGGTCACTGACCGATTCTGAGCTTGAGCACGGTGAGACGAACACGGTGATCGCCAAAGAGCTGCGGGTCGGTGCCCGGTCCGATGGAAGCCACAAGCGGCAGATGGCAAGCCCGATGAGCGGGGATCACTCGCAGCGGCGGACCGTCGTCAGCCGTCCTGAGCGGGGAACACCTCGTCGACGGCGCGGCGCAGTGTTTCGCGGACAGCCTTGGCGTTGTCGAGTTCGGAGGCCTGGAACGCGCCGTCATGGAGCAGGACGAGGACGCGTACGGCGTGGTCGAGGTCGGGGTGGCCCATGGCGGCCGAGAGGTCGCGCAGCACGCCGAACAGCCAGGTGCGCTGGTCGTCGATGCCCTGGTCTACGTGGCCGCCTTTCAGCCCGACGAGGGCGAGAGTGCCTTCGAAAACCTGGGTCATTCAAGCACCCCGGACCACAGTTTTCCGACATGACCCGGGATCATGAGTGCCACTCCGGAGCCGTCCGGTCACCCCGAACCCCTCGTTGCCGAGCCGCTCGTCCGCACCGAGGTCAAGATCGGCTACGCACGGGTGTCGACCGGCGGGCAGAAGCTCGAACGACAGATCGACGCCCTCACAGCCGCCGAGTGCCGGAAGGTCTTCTCCGACAAGAAGCCCGGCAAGACCGACCTGCGCCCGGAACTGAAAGCATGCCACGCCTTCCGCTGGGCGACGAGTCGCTGGCGCGCCCTGGCCGGTCAACGGCGCGTGGGGGTTAGGAGGCGCGCGGGGTCACCAGACCGGATTCGTAGGCGAGGACCACGAGTTGGGCGCGGTCGCGGGCGTGGAGCTTGGTCATGGCCCGGTTGATGTGGGTTTTGGCGGTCAACGGGCTCATGACCAGGCGGTCGGCGATCTCGTCGTTGGACAGGCCCTGGGCGACCAGGGCGACCGCTTCGCGTTCGCGGCCGGTCAGCTCCTCCAGCCCGGTGCCGACGCGGGTGAGGAGCGGCTGGGTGACGTACCGGTCGATGAGCTTGCGGGTGATCGCGGGCGCGAGCAGGGCGTCGCCGCGGGCGGCGACGCGTACGGCGTGCAGGAAGTCCTCTGGCACGATGTCCTTGACGAGGAAGCCGGCGGCGCCGGCGCGCAGCGCGTTGAAGACGTACTCGTCCATGCCGTAGTTGGTCAGCATGACGACGTGTACGCCGGCCAGGGCCGGGTCCGCGGCGATGCGCCGGGTCGCTTCAATGCCGTCCATGACGGGCATCTGGATGTCGATGAGAGCGACGTCGGGCAGCTGCTCCTTGGCGAGCACCAGGCCCTCTTGGCCATTGGCGGCCTCGGCCACCACCTTGATGTCGTCTTCGAGGTCGAGTAGCGCGCGGAAGCCACTGCGGATGAGCGGCTGGTCATCGACCAGCAGGACACGGATCACGAGGCTCCGTTCGTGGGGAGTTCGGCCTGGACGGTGAAGCCACCCGCGCTGCGCGGCTCGGTGTGCAGTCGGCCGCCCAGGGCTGTGACGCGTTCGCGCATGCCGAGCAGCCCGAGGCCGGGCGTCGGCGGGGGGTGCAAGGTGGCCTTTCCGTTGTCGTCGACACGGATGGCGAGGGTGTCCGGCCGGTAATCGATGAGCACTGAGGCAGTGGTCGCGGCGGCGTGCCGGGCGACGTTGGTGAGCGACTCCTGAACGATCCGGTAAGCGGTACGGCCCACCGCGGCCGGCACGGCATGCGGATGTCCTGCGATCGTCAGCGTCGTCTCCAGGCCGGTCGTTCGGAACCGTTTCACCAGGTTGGGGATGTGGCCGAGTCCGTGCGGTGGGGTGGTGTCGTCGTCGCGCAGCGCCTCAAGGGTCGCGCGCAGCTCCCTGCTCGCCTCCCGGCCGGCTTCCTGGATCGCCAGCAGGGCCTCCGGGACCTGCTCGCCCCGCCGCCGGGCCACGTGGACCGCGACCTCGGACTGCACCTTGATAACCGAGATCTGGTGGGTGAGCGAGTCGTGCAGCTCCCGCGCGATGCGCAGCCGCTCCTCATCCGCGCGGCGCCTGGCGGTTTCCTCGCGAGTGCGCTCGGCTTCGTCCGCCCGCCGTTCGGCCTGCCGCACCGCCTCCCCGGCGGCGAAGGCGGCGATCAGCCAGGCGACCTCAAGGGTGTTCCGGGCCCGCGCCACGACCTCGCGCGCGGGACCGTCGTGGAAGACCA
This sequence comes from Streptomyces sp. NPDC007917, assembly GCF_042959105.1. Taxonomy (NCBI): domain Bacteria; kingdom Bacillati; phylum Actinomycetota; class Actinomycetes; order Kitasatosporales; family Streptomycetaceae; genus Streptomyces; species Streptomyces sp. NPDC007917. Next base: position 39,060 of record NZ_JBIBKK010000033.1, on the reverse strand, counting down.
GAGCCGTGAGGTGGAGCATGGCCAGCAGGCCTGCGGAGGCAGCCAGCGTGACGGCACGGTGTCCGGCGCGTACCGCGCCGTAGACCGCGACCAGGTACGCGACGGAGAGCACCTCGAACCCGGCCCCCAGGTAGCCCACCGCACACAGCCCGGTGACGGCCAGGACCACGAGCGGCGTCCGGCGGTGCGCGGCCAGCGCCAGCCCGCCGGCCGCCAGCAGCGCACAGCCGAGCAGCTCGCGGCCCCCGGACGGGTGTGTTCCGGACAGCCCGGTGCCCAGCAGCAGCGCCGCCACGCCCACAGCGATCGCCCAGTCGGTGACCCCGGCCGGGACAGCGAACCGTCCTTTGCCCATGGGGGCACCGTAGCCGGATGCGGTTGTGGGCGCGTCCGGCTCATGGGCGAGCGGTCGGCTACCGCGTGCGCGGTACCACCGCGCCGTCTGCCGCATCCGCAGTATCCGCCTCCCCGCAGCGGCGGCAGCGGGAAGTGCCTGCACCTGCTGGACGACCGGCGGGGGGCCCGGCTCGCATGCTCAAGGCACATCGAACCTCGCAATCAGCGACGGAGAAGGAGGAGAGCGGCATGAGTGCTTCAGCAGCGCTGATGGCGGCCGCCGAGGGCGGGATCATCGGCGACGGGCGGACCGGGGCCAACCTGGCCCTCGGGGTAGGGCTGCTCGGCCTGGCCATCGGCTGGCTGGCCCTGGCCCGAGCCGACGGCCGGATCAGCACTGGCAACGCGCGCACCGGCGGGATGTCGGCCATCGCGGTGGGCATGGCCGGCACGGCCCTTGCGGTGTTGCACCTGGCCACCTCCAATGGCGGTCCCGGCACCGGCAACGGACTCGTCGGCGCCATCGTGGCCATCCCGCTGGGGCTGGGCGCCGTGCTCCTCGGCCGCCGGGCGCTGACCCGATGCCACCTCGCCGACCGGCCCGCCGATCGGATGCCCGTCTAACCGCCACCGGGTCACGGCGTGCGTGCGGCCACCGCACGCCGGACCGCGTAGGCGCCGGACCGCGTAGGCGCCGGACCGCGTAGGCGCCGGACCGCGTAGGCGCCGGACCGCGTAGGCGGCGGCGCCGAGGGCCAGGACCGCGGCGCCCCAGACCACCGAGGCCGGGCGGCCCTGGAGGCCGCCCGCGCGGCCCGCGCCCGGCTGCTGGAGCTGCTGTCCGACGCCGACGCGATCCTCGGCCCCGCCGCCCCCGGGCCACCTACGGCGAGACACAGGCCTCCGTGACCGGCGTGATCGAGCGGATCTTCGCCCCCCAGCTCACCGGTATGGATGTCCTCGCCCGCGAGCGGATCCACGCCCGGCTGCACCGCACGGTGGGCGACCCGGCCGCCAAGGCGGCGATCGACATGGCCCTGTGGGACATCGCGGGACAGTCGCTGGGGCTGCCGGTCAGCCGACTCCTCGGCGGCTGGTCCGACCGGATGCGGGTCGCCCACATGCTCGGCTTCGACACCCCGGAGCGCATGGCCGCGGAGGCCGAGCGGACGCGGGACACGTACGGCATCACCACCTTCAAGGTGAAGGTCGGGCGCCGCCCGGTCCGGCTCGACATCGAGGTGTGCCGGGCCCTGCGCGACGCCCTGGGTGGTGAGGCCGAGCTGTACGTGGACGGCAACCGCGGCTGGACCGCCTCCGAGTCGGCGGCGGCCCTGCGAGAGCTCGACGCGATCGGCATCACGCTGGCCGAGGAACTGTGCCCCGCCGACGACGTCCTGGGCCGCCGGCGGCTCGTACGCAACAGCCCCGTGCCGTTCGTCGCGGAGGAATCCGCCACCACTCCCGCCGACGTGACCCGCTCGCTCCTGGACGGAGCAGCCACCGCGATCAGCATCAAGACCGCCCGCACCGGCTTCACCCACTCCCAGCGCGTGCTCTTCCAGTGCGAGGGTATGGGCGCCGAGGTCGTCATGGGCAATCAGATCGACGGCCAGCTGGGCACGGTGTGCACGGCGGTCTTCGGCGCCGCCCACGCCTCGTCCGCCCGCCGTCCGGGCGAACTCTCCAACTTCCTGGACATGAGCGACGACCTGCTCACCGAGCCACTCGCCATCACCGACGGCGTGCTCGCCGTACCGGACCTCCCCGGCCTCGGCGTGGCGGTCCCTCCGTGGGAAGCACCCCTTGCCCCTCCAGCTCCCGCAGGGACAGGCCGCCGGCTTCGAGCTGCATGGCGCGCATCGCCTGGAGCAGCTGGGCCGGGGTGTGGATGAATTGCGGCTGGAGGGCCGGCTCGCTGCGGCTGCCCAGTGCGGCCAAGCGGCCGCGCCGGGAACAGCCGGTCCGGTCGGCGCGGTTGCATCGACCGAGGGACCGGCGCCGCACGGGCGGGGAACACGGAGACCACAAGGTCGCCCGCCCCACCAGGATCCGGGCCCCAAGAGCGCGGTACACCCACCGCACACTTGGACCACGACGTATTTCTGCAGGAGGATTGTTTCATGACTGACCGGCCCTTGACGCTCATGGCAGTACACGCCCATCCCGACGACGAGGCCACCGGAACCGGAGGGGTCCTCGCGCGGTACGCGGCGGAGGGCATCCGGACGGTTCTCGTGACGTGTACCGACGGCGGTTGCGGTGACGGGCCGGGGGGTGTCAAGCCGGGCGATCCCGGGCACGATCCGGCGGCGGTCGCTTTGATGCGCCGTCAAGAACTTGAGGCGAGCTGTGACGTCCTGAAGGTCAGCGATCTGGAGATGCTGGATTATGCCGACTCGGGGATGATGGGCTGGCCGAGCAACGACGCCGCCGGATCCTTCTGGCAGACCCCTGTGCAGGAAGGCGCGGCCCGACTCGCGGAACTCATGCGGCACTACCGACCTGATGTGGTCGTCACCTATGACGAGAACGGCTTCTACGGCCACCCCGACCACATCCAGGCCCACCGCATCACGATGGCGGCGCTGGAGATGACCGCGCTGGTCCCGAAGGTGTACTGGACCACGATGCCCCGCTCGATGATGCAGCGGTTCGGCGAGGTCATGCGCGAGTTTCATCCGGACATGCCGGAGCCGGATCCTGCCGAGGCCGCCGCGTTGGCCGAGATCGGCCTCCCCGACGATGAGATCACCACGTGGGTGGACACGACCGGGTTCAGCGGTCAGAAGTTCGACGCGCTGGCCGCGCACGCCAGTCAGGGCGAGAACATCTTCTTCCTCAAGATGGGCAAGGAGAGGTTCGGCGAGTTGATGGGCATGGAGACCTTCGTACGTGTCCAGGACGCCACCGGCGCGGCCGTACCCGAGAACGATCTCTTCGCCGGACTGCGCTGATCCGCCCGCCCGACCGGCCGGGGAAGCGCATCGACCGCACGGCGCGGTCAAGCGGGTCACACACCCGGAGGCTCATCCACGCGAGATCAGCTCCGGCAGCCCGAGTCCAGGCCCTCGCCGACGGCGGCGTCGACGCGTGCCCGCACTTCCGACCTGACACCGCGCTCGTCCCCAAACCGCCTGGCAACCGCCTCCGGCACGAACCGCGAGATCCTACCGCTGCGCAGGATCCGCGTTGCAGGCGGGCGGCGCCAGGACAGGCGAGCCGTCCCCGGGCCATGACACCCAGTGCAGCAAAACACCACGGCGCAGGCTGCCGCGGCCCAGCGGCGCATCGACCCGGCCATCGCGGAGGCAGTCGAGCGGCAGACCCGAGCGATGCGCGAGCTGAGTCGGCGTAGGTTCGCGGAGGCGGAGGCGGAGGCGGAGGCGGAGGCGGAGGCGCGCTCGGACGACCAGTCGGCCCCGCTCGAGGCAGCGCGCGTCCAGCGCCGCCGTGATGCTGAGACCACCCGTGCCGTGGCGGTGCGCCGAGCCAGGGCGGAACGCGCTGCCCGGGGGCTGGGGTGGTGGCCGCCGTGCCGCGATCGGCTGCACTGCGGACCACGGCAGTGGTCGGCGGAGCTGTCGCGAAGTCGCCGTGGGACAGGCTCGCGGGCGCGAGACTGTCTCACGGCGGAGGCAAGGGTGAGCCGCCTAAACCCCGCTGCCGGCCAGGAGAGCCAGGGGAAGATCGGGGACAAAGACGGGCTGGACAGCCGCCAGGGTCCCCGCGTTCAGGGCCAGAGCCTGAAAGAGCGCGGCAAAGACGCTCCCCAGGATCCCGCCGAACCAGGCCGGACTGCGCAGGAGGTGTCGGACGAGGCCGAGGCGGGCCGGAGAGTCCGGCACACCCAGGGCCGCTCGCCGTTGCAGCTCGGTTCCCGTGGCGTTGCTGCCGGCAGCGAGCAATGCGAACATGGCCGCCCGAATCATCCCGGTTCTACCACTTCGATGCTGAACGCTGCCCGCCGCCGACACAGACCTTCTGCGCTTGCCACTGCACGCGAGGGTGAGTGCGGGCGTGTTCCGCGAGGGCACCCCACGGCGGCGTTGGCCTGGTGCAGTCCGTGAGGACGGGCCGCACCGGGCTTGGAGTCACGCCCAGGGCACCGCCGACAAAGAAGGTGGCGATGAAGGCCGAGTTGAGGCGGGCCCGGACGCTGCACCGCCGTCGCCGCCGGCCGTCCTCGCGACGTCGTTGAGCGGCTCATCACGGCCGGCCAGTGGCTGTCCGGGAGTCCGGGAGTCCGGGAGTCCGGACATCCAGATCGTGACCGACGCCGGTTATGACGTGACCCGCCTGGCTCGGGGCCTGCGAGATGTTGCCGATCGATCTGGTCGGGCGGCTCCGCGGCGACCGCGTGACGGTTACCGAAACCGCCGCGCGTCTGCGACCCGAAGGGCGGCGCCCACCCAAGCATGGGCTAGATCCTGGGCTGGCCCTGGCCCTGGCCCTGGCCGCAGGGGCCGGAAGCAGCCGACCGGTGGACGATCTGTGCTCTGCGCCCCGGAGGGCGGCGAGCCGGGAAACGGGTGCACTATGGACTGGAGCGACGCGTGGGTTCGTAGTTGAGTTCTGAAGCACCCGACGCCAGCGAAGGGGACCCCCGAATGCAGCGAGACGACCTGCCTGCCCCGGTCACCGGGGTGCTCCTCACCCACTTCCTGACCGTGCGGGACGTGCCCCGGTCGCGCACCTTCTACGCGGACGTCCTCGGCGGCACCGTGGTGCTGGAAGAGAACCCGTGCGTCATCAAGCTCGCCAACGGCTGGATCATCATGAACCCCGGCGGCGGCCCGACCCCTGACAAACCCGATGTGACGCTGCGGCCGCCCGATGACCCCAGCACCACGTCGAGCTTCCTCAACATCCGTGTGGCCGACATCGACGCCTGCTACCGGGAATGGAGCGCCAAAGGGGCGGAATTCCTCACCCCGCCCATTGACCGGAAAGCCGAGCTGCGCTGCTATCTCCGCGACCCCGACGGTTATCTCATCGAGGTCGGCCAGGCGACCGGCATGCTGGAAGGGGTGTTCGCCGACCCGCCCGCAGGAACGAGGTAACCCGGCAGGTCACCTCGGCTCGGTGGAGTACGGTCCGGGCGAGGCCAAGGGCGCGCCCTGGCAACCACACTGCGGCTTCGAGAGGGGCGCGCGAAGCTGCTGCCGTACGATCTGGGCGGCTCCTTCCCCTGCACCGCCGAGTTGCGCCATCGATGGCGCCCGCTATACCAGGCGGCTCCACCCCTACGCCTGCACCACCACAACCTGCTGGGCCGTGCCCCTGTCGCCGGGGCTCCCGGAGCTGGCGACCGGCAACCATGTGGGGCGGCCAGTTCCTGAGGGGTCGCCCTGCGGGGTTCAGTGTTCGTGGCGGATCCGGTGGCGGTCCTCGGCGAAGCGGGTGGCTTCGAACACCACCAGGCCGACCATCGCGGCGGTGAGCACCGCGAGGGTGGCCAGCGCGGGGATGTGCGGCCCGATCCCCAGCATCGACAGCAACGCGACGACCGGCACCGCGTGCCGCACGTTGACGACGTGCAGGACACGCCACGTGAACCCGGCATGTCCCAGCAGGTACAGCGTGAGGCCCCCGACCAGCGCGGTGAGCCCGACACCCTTCAGAGGCTCGGCGAGGTCGTGGTGCACGGGGTCGCCCACGTACGCCAGGACCTTCTTCAGCCCCAACGCGAGCAGCACCACGCCGGCGACCAGCGGCAGGTGCAGATAGCTGTAGGCGTCGCGCGCCAGCCGGGGCCTGTCAGCGTCCGGCGTGGCAGCGAACGCCCGCTCGGCCGCGAGCGCGGTGACGTCGAAGTAGGACCACCACAGGGCTGCCGACAGGACCAGCCCCAATACCGCGGTGGCCACGATCGGCAACGAGATCGGCAGCTTGGCCACCCCGACACCCACAGCAACGATCGACTCGCCCAGTGCGACGATCAGGATCAGGCCGTGCCGTTCGGCGAAGTGCCCAGCCGAGCGGAGCCGCCACCCCCGCGCCCCGCCCAGGTAGTTGCCCAGGTAGTCCGCCACCAGCGCCGCCGCCCACAGCGCAGTCTGCGTCGGCCCATCGGTCCCGGCCGCGACCAGCAGCAAAGTGGTTGCCACGAGCATCGACGGCGCGAAACGCAGCAGCTGCCCGCGCAGCCCCGGGTCATCGGCGGAGATGATCCAAAACAGCACCAGGTGCACGCCGCGGAAGAGGAAGTAGCAGACCGCGACGACGACGGGGCCGTGCAGCCCACCGGGGAGGTCGTCGAACGCCTCGGGGATGCTCAGCGCGAGGACGAACATCACAGCCATCGCGGCGAACAGCGCCGGTCGCGTGACGCCTTCGTCCGCGCGCGCCACATTGCCCACCCATGAGTAGCACACCCAGCTCCACCACAGCAGCCCGAAGATGAGCATCCCGCGCAGCATCCCGTGCCAGGTGAGATCCTCGGCCATGAACGCCGTGACCCCGGTGAGCGCGAACACGAACACCAGGTCGAAGAAGAGCTCCAACGGCGTCACCGCACCGCTTTCGTGCTGCATCTCGGTCCGCAAACGACCTCGGGGCCTGTTCATGGCGACATGGTGGCACACCCGGTGAGCTGGCCGGGAACATCGGTCAACGCCCGGGGAATCCCATGGGCTGTCACTCTTTCCGGACTCGCCTCCAGGAGTGGCCGACTGTGCCCCGCAGTGGGCCGTAGGCGTCGCCGCCGTCGCGTTCGACGCGCCCAGCGGGCGGCTGGACCCGCGCCCGGACTCCTCCGCCTCGGGGTTCAGGCCCGGCTGAGCTCGGCGCACCTGGGTCCGCGGTGCTTTTGCCAGCAGGCCGAGCACAACCCCAGCCCGGAATGCCGCCGCAGCTGCCCGCATTCACGGCAGATCCTCGGCGGCTTCTTCTCCGGCCGGGGCCGTGAACAGTGACCGCACCAGCCGGTCTTCTCGCGCAGACAGCCCAGCTTTCCGCAGCGTGGGCATGTCCGCCGGCCAGCCAGTTGGCCAGCCTTGTGTCGGCATTCCCGGCACAGCTGGTTCCTCGGTGACCGGAGCGGGTGACCGCATTCCTTACCAACGCGCGAACAGGTGATGCACCGGCCGGTGTCGTTCTGCAGTACACGGTCGAGACCCCAGGAGGGGCAAGGGGCCTTGGCTGCTTCCTCCTTCATACGGCGCCAGCACAGGCAGCAGTGCTGGCGGTCGAGACATCCGACCGGTCCGCCGCAGGTGATGCAGTCCGTTGCTTCTTGCCCATCGCGGCCTGCCGCCACAGGGGCGGCATCGACCGGCCCCGGGCCGAGGCGGCCTGCGGCAGGTCGGCGACCGGGCGAAGGGGCGCGATCGGCCGCTCGACGGGGGTGGTGTCGACCTCGATCAGGTCGTTGGGGGTGCACTCCGGCGCGGTGCACAACGCGGCCAGCGTGGTCATCTTCACCTGTGAGGGTTCCTTGGTGAACAGGGCGGACACCGACGCCGAGGACAGCTCCAGGCCGGCCTTCTCGGCCAGCAGTCGTCGCAGTTCGGTGCCGGTCCACACTTCGCGCTGGGCGGCGGTCATCCGCAGCCGCCATTGGATCTTCACGCCGTGGTGTCCTTCCTGCTCAGCTCGGCCAAAGTGCTGGCGACCGCACGCTGATAGGCATCCTCGATGAAGGTCGCCGACGGCCGGACATAACGCATGGTCGAGCTGACCGTCCAGTGGCCGAGCATCTGCTGGATCGCCACCAAGTTAAGTCGGCGCCGCGTTCGTAGTTGTGGGTCGCGCACGCTCTTCTCAGGGCATGCGGGCTGAACCTCTCGGCGGCTGGGCGGCCTTCGAGCTCCATCAGATAGCGCAGGCGGTTGCGGATGGTCCCGCGATGGAGGCTGCCCCCGGACTCGTCCGCGAACAGCGCCGGCGAGTCGGGAGACTTGCGCCGCACGTCCTCCAGGAACCATCGCAGCACCATCGAGGCCATCAGCATGGGCACCCACCGGGGCCGCGGTCCGGAAGTATGGGCGCCTTGCCGAAGCAGACATGGGGCTTGCCGAATGGGTCGCGGGCCTATGAGCGGCACGCCTGCGCTCGGTCGCGCTGCTGGACGCCTCCGACGCGGCCCTGGCGACCCGGGCCGCAGGTATCACCCACGACGCGCCGGCCATGCGCTGGGGGACAACGCGTCCCGCCCGGCTTCCGTGCCGAAACCGGTCGCTCCCCGCTCACCAGGACGTTCCCGCTAAAGCATTTCCCACGCCCCAGGCGCGCCCTAACGGTGTGATGGGCTGCTGACCAGCCGTTCCCGGAAACCAGGAGGCGTCTTGCTGCGGTGACGATTTGAATCGAGGCCTACGCCACGCAGCGCAACACACTCCTGAAACTCTCGCTGCGTGCGAGAATTGATGCTTGATGGACAAAGGGACGGCAGATTGACTCAACCATGACCGAATCCTGCCCGGAACAGCCGCCAGATCCGGGCCCGAATGAACCACTGCGGCTCAGTGCCGCCGGCGCGGCCGCATCAGCCTGGATCACTGTGTTGACGACCGAGCACTACAACATGCAGACGCAACGCGCCGCCACGATCAGCGAAGCCAACGGACGGGCCAGCATTTTCCTCGGCGCCCTGTCGGCCGGCCTCATTGCTCTCGGGTTCTACGGTCGCGCCGGGCACCGTGCAGGGACGACCACCTTTTACATTCTGGTGCTGTCGTCGCTGGCGTTCTTGGGTGTGGTCACCTTCGTTCGCTGCCTGGAGATCTCTATTGACGACTGGCAGTTCAGTATCCGTATCACCAGACTTCGCGCCATGTACGCGGAACTGGTTCCCGAACTGGCCGACCTGCTCCTCGCTGTGGCCGGTCACGAGCAGGCCGTGGCCATGTTGACGCCGCGCCGACAGCCGTTTCAGCGGATGCTCAGCGTTGCGGGCAGTATTGGTGTGATCACGAGTGTCGTCATCGGTGCCGACGTCGGCGTCCTGGCCTACGGACTGCATGCCCAGCTCGCCACAGCTCTTCCTGTGGGAGTAGCGGCCGGAATCGTTATGCTCGTCGCGAGCGTCCGCTTTCAAAGCTCGCGCTGGAAAGGGGTTTCTGCCGCCGACCCTTCTCGCGGCAGCATTTAGAGCACACCCGATGAAAAGACGAGCCAAGAGCCATGAGCCTGAGTTGGATTTTACCAACCTTTGACAGTGGCGTGCATTTCCCAGACAAGGATTTCGGCGGGTTCGTCGGCGGTGATCCTCTGGCCTCCGGTTGCGGTGAAGCGCGCGGAATCCCCGGCTTCGAGTTTTCCGGATGCCTCCAGCGTGACGGTGCCGCGGGGAACGAAGAGGTGAAGGAATGGCGCCTCGGGGAGCAGCACGGAGTCGCCCGGGTTCAGGCGTGCCGCGTGCAGTCCGGCGTACTTGTTCTTGATGCGGATCGCCGATGCGTCGGCATGCCGGTCCATTCCCGAGGCCACGGTGACCAGGCGGCCGTGCAACAGCGCATCATCGATCTCCAACTGTTCGTAGCCGGGAGTGATGCCCTCCTCGTCCGGCACGACCCACATCTGCACGAAGTGCACGGGGTCGGTGTGGGGACTGACGCCCTCAAGTCGCCAGGAGTCATTCTTCTCCGAATGCAGGATGCCCGTCCCGGCACTCATGCGCTGGGCGAGTCCGGGGTAGATCAGCCCGGCGTGGCCGGTGGAGTCCTGGTGGACCAGTGATCCCTGCAGCACCCACGTGACGATCTCCATGTCCTGGTGTGGATGCGTTTCGAAGCCAGTGCCGGCGGTGACGATGTCGTCGTTGTTGACCAGCAGCAGTCCATGGTGGGTGTTCTGGGGGTCGTAGTGGTGCGAGAAGGAGAAGGAGTGCTTGGAATCAAGCCAGGACAGCTGTGTTTTGTACCGTTCTCGGCTGCGACGGATGTCCACCGTCGGTTGCAGAGCAGCGGTCATCGCATGCGTCCTTTCCGCCCCCGGCGTACCGCCGCGCTCACGGCCGTCCCCGGGCGCCGGGCGGAACCGTCACCGCCGGCACAGCGTCGGGGGCTCCCCGGTCGGCGACGTGCAGTTGTGTGCAGTGCTGGTCGGCGATCTCGGCGCAGATGTCGGCCGCCTGCTCGCAGAGGGGGTTGCCGAAGTCCGCGGCGGTCAACGCCATGATCATCTTGTAACGGAGGTCATCCATGTCCGCCTCCGAAAGTTCGGGGGGATCGGCAGCCTCCAGGCTAGGCGCACCTGCGTGCCGCTGCCATCCGTGCGGTGCCGGCCCCATGCGGGAACAGGCATCGAAGTGGACCGTTCACAGGGAAGATCTGCAGGAGGCGCCGATCGCCGGGTCGCCAGCCTGTCTGAACGGTGTCTTTATCGCGAAAGGGTGGTTGACCTGGGATCTTGTGATCGCCCAAGTAGGGGCGTGATCGTTGATCGTGGGTCTGCGACTGGTCTACCTGATCTTGTGCCCCCGGCTGGGCTGCCTCCTCTTGCTGGGCCGCTCGCCCGCCGCGAACAACCTCGAGATCCTCGCTCTCCGCCATGAGGGCGCTGTGCTGCGTCGGCAGGTCGAGCGCCCGCGGCTCTCGTGGGCCGATCGTGCTGTGCTCTACGCCCTCGACGGCAGCCGCCGCCCGCCTTGCGCCCCTGCTCCGTTCAGGGTGCCAGCACAACCCTGCCGAACACTGCGGGTGCCGATAAATCTTCCGTGCAGTTCAGGGCCCTGTGCGGGTGGTGCTCGTTGTAGAACGATTTGTACTCGCGCAGGGCGTGGAGAAGGTGGCTCCCGTTCCAGATCGAGGTCTGGTCCAGCATCTCCCTGCGGCAGGTCTGTATCCAGAGCCCATGGGCGAGTTCATGCGGGGTATCGGAATTCCAGTGGTGACGACCTCGAGACCGGCATCGGTCGTCAGGGGGGCGGGCGATGCCCGCGGACTTCCCTGGCTGGGGCCGGGTCTACGCCTTCGTCCGCCGCTGGCGCGAACACGGGCTGATCACCGAGTTCCACGACCGGCTGCGCGGGAAGGTCCGTGAGCGCGAGGGCCGTGAGGCCGAGCCCACGGCGGGAATCATCGACGTGCAGTTGGTGCGGGCCGCCGCGACGGTGCCGGCCGCCTCACGCGGCTACGACCGCGGGAAGAAGGACGGGGCTACTTCGCACACTCCCAGGCCGGCGGCCCGTCAAATCGCCAGCGCAGCGCGCACCCACCTCCCACGCCGCCGGTACATCGATGGGTTGGAGGCTCAGGCAGTCGTGGCCCTGACGCCCCCTTGCCCCGGTAGTCCGAGCTCTGTGCCTTCTTCTGGGATGGCTTGGGCTGCTCGGTGCGCGTCGTGGTCTTGGCGGTGGTTGCCTTTTTCTGGGCGCGGAGCTTGGCGCTGCTCGGGCCGTGCTGGGCGCCGAAGGGCAAGGAGCCGATCCCGGCCGGGTTGCTGGCCGGCCGTACGGGCAAGGGTGCGGCGACGGATCGGCTCGGGCTGTTGCTGATGGTGCTGAGCACGCGGGCGTCGGGCTGGCTGCAGCTGTGCGGCGGCTCGGTGAAGAAGCGGGAGGGGCGGGGGCGGCGACGCTGGCGCGGCTGCTGGGCTGCTCGCCGTCCGGGTCCGGGGCGCGGAAGGTCCTGATGCGGTTGACGGAGGCCGGGGTCGTGGCGCGGCAGCGGAAGGCGACGACAACGCGGATGAACGGCCGCGGCTGGGTCATGCTGTTGCCGGTTGCCCACGCGTACGGCCGGGTCCTGGCCCCTGTGGAGGCTGTTTCGGGCCCGGAGGCGGTGTTTTCGCAGCATCCCGATGGGGGAGGGCGAGCGCGCGGCCGCGGTGGCCGCCGGAGAGGTCCGCCAGGCGCTGCCGTGCGAGGACTGCGGACAGAAGCGGGCGGCCGGGCTGTGCGAGGCGTGCGGCTACCGGCGCCGGACCGAGGCCCTGATCGTGGAGGCCGGCATGGTCGCGGCCACCTGGTCCGCGGCCCTGGACGACCCGGGCGACGTCGCCGCCGTCATCGCCCACGTCCGCGCGTCGCTGGGGCCGACATCGAGGCCGCCCGCGCGTAGTTCCTGGAGCTGCTGGACTCCGACGAACTGGAAACGAACCCGGTCGCGGCGGCATCCGCGCTCCCCTTCGCCGCGCTCCAGGCCGTGGAGCAGGCGGCGCCGGAGTACCGGCAGAACGCGCTGGCGATGCTGGGCCGCACCGAGGAAGCCGAAGCGGAGGCCCGCCGGGCGCACGCGCCCGGGCAGAACCGCCGCTGGTTCAGGGCCGACCCGAACGGCGCGAACGCCGTCGCCGCCGCGACGAAAGCGGCCGACACCGCCCGGGGCGCACCGCCCAGTACCTGCTCGAGGCGCGGCTGGAGCAGCTGCGCGAGCAGGCCGCGGACCACACCGAGGCGGCCGGCCCCGCGCCGTGGGCGGACCGGCTGCCCGAGCTCGCCGCCCGTTCGCTCGAGGGCGACCCTGCCGGGGCGGTGCTCGCATGAGCACCAAGCTGAGCGGGGTCGACCTCGAGCGCCAGCCCCTGGTCGCGGCCCGGGAAGCGGCGAAGAAGAACGGCCGCCACAAGGAGAAGCCGAAGCGGTCCCGGACGGCCGGGCGATACAACAGAACGGACGCGAGCCGCTCGGGCTCGCCGCCACGATCTCCCTGATGATGACCGAGCGCGCCATGATCGCCCCGGCCGTCGGCGGCAGCGTCCTCGCCCAATGGGAGAGCATCCTCGCCGTGGCGGCGCCCGAACTCCTCAGGCACGTCCAAATGGTGAAGTTCGACGCGGACACCGACCGCCTGGACATCGTCCCCGCCGCCCCCGCGTATGGCGCCAAGCTGCGCCGGAGCGCGCCGAAGCTGATCGCGGCGGCCGAAGAGCAGGTCAGGGGGCCACGGCGGACGTGGTGGGTGGGTGACCCAGATATGCGTTAGAGAGGCCCTGGGACCGGGACCTCGGCCAGGAACGACGACCTTCTCCTCGCGCGCCTCGGGGCGCAGGGCGCGCAGGGCGGACAGCGACGCAGGGGTCGTCGTGCCCGCCCCGAGTGCGCACGTCGTCGTCTACGCGGCGCGTGTGAGTTCGGCTTGGCCGAACAGCAGGGCGTAGCCGGTGGGGAGCTGGTGGAGGATGCGGGCGGTCAGATCGGGGCCGGCGTGGGCGGCGACAGCGGAGAAGACGGAGCCGGTGTCCCAGCGGGTGGTGGCCAGGGAGGCGCCGGTGCGGGCGGCGAGGTCCTTGACGAAGGCCCAGCCGGTCAGCGGCTGGGTGTCGGGGATCTGCGCGGTCAGCACACGTGCGGCTTCCAAGGGCAGGCAGGCGGCGAGGTCGACGCGTTCGTCGCCGGTCAGCTGGCGCCCCAGTCCGGCGAGAACCAGGCGGACGGCTTCGTCGGCCTTCTCGCGGGTGGGGTAGGCGCCCTCGTAGCGGACCTTCTCCAGCATCTGCTCGTATGCCGTCCCGTGCGGCTGCCGGGACGGTGCGTGCCGGTCGGAGATCACTGGGGTGGTTGCCTTTCTTGCTGTGGCCGGTGTTCGGGCACCGGTGTGCGGGATGATCAGGTGGGCTGGGGGCGGCCGAAGAGCAGGTCGTAGCCGGCGGGGAGCTGGAGCAGTATCTGGCCCATCAGATCCTCGCCGGCGGCGTCGGCGACGGTGGACAGCACGGCGCTGACGTCCCAGGCCGCGGTCTGCTCGGTGGCGCCTTCGATCCACGCGGCGGTTGCGCGGACGAACCGCTCCGGGGACAGCGGCTCGGCACTCTGCAGCGGATTGAGCAGGATCAGGGCGAACGCTTCAGGCAGGCGCGCCGCCAGCCGGGCGCGGACATCGCCGACCAGGTGCGCGCCGAGGAGGGCGAGCACCACACGGGCCGCGCGCTCGGCTTCCTCCAGAGTTTCGCACTCGCCGCGTTCCTTAACGTGGCCGAGGAACGCTTCGCGTCGCAGAGTCATCTCGGCCGCCACCCCTTTCTTCGGACTGCCACGGGGTGCGGAGGGCGGGGTGAGGGGGAGAACAGGTGCCCGTCCTCCGCACGCGTCCGGCTGGTGTCAGCCGGAGATCTCCTTGCGGCCGGATCCGGCGCCGATGGAGATCTTGCGGGGCTTGGCGCGCTCGGCGATCGGGATGCGCAGGGTGAGCACGCCCGCGTCGTAGTCGGCCTGGATGTGCTCGGTGTCGAGGGTGTCGGCGAGCACGATCTGGCGGGAGAAGACACCCAGCGGCCGCTCGGACAGCTCCATCTGCACGTCGTCGGCCTTCGCCGCCGGCCGCCGCTCGGCCTTGACGGTGAGCATGTTCCGCTCGACGTCGATGTCGATCGCGTCCGCGGTAACGCCCGGAAGGTCGAAGGCCACCACATACTCGTCGCCCTCGCGGTAGGCGTCCATCGGCATCGCCGACGGGCGGGACCAGGTGCCCGGGCCCATCAGCTGTTGCGCCAGCCGGTCCAGCTCACGGAAGGGGTCAGTGCGCATCAACATTGTGAAAACACCTCCAGCGGGTTCAGCAGTTGCTGCCAATGCGCCTCACTGACACCGTTGTAACATGTCATCCAATGGATGACAAACGCAATGTCGTCTACTCGATGACAATCCGAGGGAGGTGTCCGTGGCCGCAGCCGACCAGCCGCCCACGAACAGCACGAATGCCCACAGCCCGGCATCGTTCCTCGCCGCCGCGGCGGCCCTGCATGCCATAGACGACGCCCTGCGCGACGCCATGCGAGAGTCCCCGGACACCCCGGATGCGCCCGAACCCGGGCCGGAGCAGGCGCTGGCCTCCCTGCTGCTGCTGCGGCAGGTGCGCGAGCAACTCGCCGGATGG
The DNA here is from genome assembly GCF_042959105.1 of Streptomyces sp. NPDC007917. Lineage (NCBI taxonomy): Bacteria > Bacillati > Actinomycetota > Actinomycetes > Kitasatosporales > Streptomycetaceae > Streptomyces > Streptomyces sp. NPDC007917. The sequence goes on along the minus strand of NZ_JBIBKK010000033.1, from coordinate 23,965 downwards.
GAGACCGGCCTGATCGAAACCGCCCGCGACGCGGGAGCCAGCTGGGCCGACCTCGCTCACCCCCTCGGCGTCGCCAGCCGCCAGGCCGCCGAACGCCGCTACCTGCGTGGCCGCCCCGGCCCCGCCGGCACCACCGGCGAACAACGCGTCCAGGCCACCCGTGAACGCCGAGCCGCCGAACGCACCACCGCCACCTGGGCCCGCCGCAACGCGGCCGACCTGCGCCGCATCGCCGGCCAGATCACCGCCCTCACCGACCTTCCCAGTACGGCCCGCCTCCCGCTCAGCCAGCTCCACGCGGCCCTTGCCCACGACGACCCCGCCGAGCTCATCCGCCCCCTCGAGGCCGCCCGCCCCCACCTGATCACCACCCACCCCGACCTCGCTGCACAACTCGACACACTCACACCCCCCTGACCCCGCCCGTTCCGGTTCTCTGTTTCGTTCTTGCTCGGGCCCCAGGCCGTGGGGGCGTGCCCAGGTCCACGCTGCCTGTCGCAACAGCCGCCCGGTGAGACTGGGCGCGCTTGCTCATCGAGGCTGCGGGGCACGACTCTTCCTGGGGGCGGGGGGTATCGGAACCGGTTGTAGCGGTAGCGGGATGATCTTGGTTCCGGTTCGATGACGGGTCCGTTTTGCCTGGTCAGGGGCTCTTGCGGTCCTGGTCATGCCTGTTGAGTATCTGCCTGTTGAGCAAGAGGGCCGCTTCGGTCGGTTCGCCGCGGAACCGTCGCCGGGTGAGCTGGAGCAGTTCTATCGCCTGGACGCGCGGGTGCTGGAGCTGGCGGCGGCGAAGCGCCGTGCGGCGACGCGCCGTGCGGCGACGCGGCTGGGGTGGGCGGTGCAGTGGGGGACGGTCCGGAGGCTGGGGACGTTCCTGACGGAAGACCCGGACGCGGTGCCGGCGGTGGTGGTGCGGTTCGTCGCCGAGCAGCTGGGCGTGGACGACGCGCACTACGCGGAGTACGGGGGCGGTTGCAGCGGCGGTACGAGCACGCGTGGGAGATCCGGGACGCCTACGGCTACCGGACTTCGCGGCCGGGTGCCCCCGGCGGCTCGACTACGAGGCAGATCACCAACGCCCTGGCCGCGTACAACCGGCCCTTGGCGTCTCCGCATGCTTGGCCTGGTGCGACTTCATGGACGGGACCTTGGAGAGACTCCGTCACCACCCAGGTCTGAAGAGCTGAACCGAACCAACGCCAGCCCAGGCACCCATGTGGTCCGTCATTGCTGCAGCTCAGAGGGTGCTTCGTTGTTCTTTCGATGCGAACCACCCGACCCCCCGGCTGAAGCCTTGCTGTAACTGTTATCGTTACAGCAAGGGGGTGAAGGACGTGAGTGCGAACAGCAGGATGACGGTCGCCGTCCATGTGCTGACCTGGATGGCCCTGGTGCACGGCCGCGGGCGCGACGTGGTCACCTCGGACCAGATCGCCACGAGCGTGGCCACCAACCCGGTCGTGATCCGGCGCAGCCTCGCCGATCTGCGAAAGGCGGGTTTGGTGACGGTCCGTCACGGCGCGGGGGCTGGCTGGACGCTGGCTCGCGCACCGGAGTCCATCACGCTGCTCGATGTCTTCCGCGCGGTGCACGACGAGCCGCTGTTCGCCCTGCACCACGGCGAACCGAACCAGGCGTGCCCCGTCGGCCGCGGCATCCAGCCCGCGCTGCGCCACGTCTACGTCGACGCGGAGGAGGCCGTCCGGCGGGAGCTCGCGGGGGTTTCGATCGCGGACGTCCTGCGGGACACCCTGGCTGCCCGCTCCGGCTGAACCGCCGAGCGGGGTCGGCCGGGGCTTGCCCTTGCGTGCAGTTGTAACAGAATCTGTTTCATTGACTTGGATCACCAAGGGTCGCCGGGCGGCCCGTGATCCGACGTACGGAGGTGGAACGCCATGCGGGCGATCGAGTACTACCGCCACGGCGGCTACGGGGAACTGCGACTTGTGGACCGTCCGGCCGAACCGGCCACCGGCGGCCGGGCGTCGATCCGGCTCTCCTACGCCGAGGTGAGCCCGGCCGACAACACCATCAGGGCAGGCCGGATGGACCCCTCTCTGCACCAGACGCCGCCCCACATACCCGGCGGCGGCGCGGTGGGGCGGATCACCGACCCCGGGGCGACCGGCCTGGCGGAGGGGGCGCGCGTCGTGGTCGGCGGCGGCGGGCTCGGCTGGCGCACCGACGGCACCTGGCGCGAGCAACTGACCGCGGACGCCAACCAGCTGATACCGATCCCCGACGGGGTGAGCGACGAGGCCGCCTGCGCGCTGTTCGCCGGTGCCGGATACAGCACCGCCTACCTCGTTCTGACCAGACTTGCCGGGCTGAAGGCCGGCGGTACCGTCCTGGCGCCAGGCATCGGTGGCTCCGTCGGCATGGGCACCGTGGAGGTGGCCCGCGAACTCGGCGCATCCCTAGCCGTCTCCACCGCAAGCCGCACCGACAAAGCCGAAGCCGCCCGCGCCGCCGGCCACGAGCACGTCATCGACCTGTCCCGCGAATCCCTGACCGACGGCGTCGCGCGCATCACCGATGGCAGGGGCGTGGACGTCGTGGTCGACGGCGTCGCCGGTCCGCTGCTCGGTCCCTGCATCGCTTCCCTCGCACACGGCGGCGTCTACGTCGGCGTCGGATACTCCGGCGGCACCGAAGGCACGGTGAACATCACCGACCTGATGTGGAAGAACGCCACCGCCTACGGCTACACGTTCACGATGACCCCGCCGGACGTCGCCCGCGCCGCCCGCGTGACCCTGCTGGAATGGCTGGACGCGGGCCGCATCACCCCCGCCATCGCCCGCGTGTTCCCGCTGGAACAGGCGGCCGAAGCGCAGCGTCATCTGATCGAGGAGCGGCCCTTCGGCCGCGTCCTGCTCACCATGGCCCGCTGAACCGGGCCGAAACTAGAGGAGCCACGACATGCAGCCTCGCAAGGCCTCCACAGCCGATATACCGGAACTGATCCGGCTGCGCGCCGTCGCGCTGGAGAGCCTGGGCACCGATCCCGGACCGGCCGACACACCGTGGCGGCGGATCGCCCGCGACTGGTTCGAGGAGCGCATCAACCGCCGCGACGACTGCGTCTGCCTCGTCGTCGGCGGCGGCCCCGGCGAACCCCTCGTCGCCTGCGGCATGGCCTGGGTCACCTACCATCTGCCCGGTTCGCGCTGGCCCGAGGGGCGCCGCGGCTACCTCGACGGCATCGTGACCGACGCCCCGGCCCGCGGCCGCGGCCACGCACGCCGCATCGTGGACGAGCTGGTCGGCTGGCTCCAGGGGGCGGGCATCCACTACATCCAACTGCACACCAGCGAGGCCGGGAAGCCGGTCTACGAAGCCGCGGGCTTCGTCGCTGGCCGCTACCCAGGCATGGACCTGATCACGGCACCGCCCGCCAGGTGACCCCTGATGGGCTCTGCAAGGCGCAGGCGGAAGCCAGTCGGTCTTCGAGCTTGTCCTTGGTGTGTCCGTCGGCGTCTCGCCGCTGACGCTGTCACTGTGTACTTGTCGGGTGGCGGCAGCTGTACGAGAACAGAGCCGACGCTGCTGGGGCCCGTTTCTGACCGACAGCACGCACCGAGGTCAGCTGTCATCGGCTCGTGTTCTCGGGTGTGGCCGGCGTTGCGAAGGTTGTATTCGACGAGGCCCGTCTGGTTGACGGTGGAGGTGTAGCGCAGGGCCGCGCCGACGGTCAGGCCGAACAGATCGCAGATCCGGCGGGGATCGCCGCCGGTGGCCTCGGCCTCGTGAAGGAGGCGGTCCTCGCGGAGGCGTCGGGCGGGCATGCCGAGGACGTCGTTGATCCAGACGTTGCTGACGGGTTCCACGCCGCATGCCGTGGTCTGGGACAGGAACAGGTGGGAGTTGGCCGTGCGTGGCCACCGGCTGTTGCGGTAGTCCAGGTAGGCCGTTAGTCGGTCGCGTACGGCTTCGGCGAGCAGGACGGTGCGGTTGGGTAGGAATAGCCTTCCATCGCACAGGTCCGTGGTCAGGACGGTACGTAGTTCCTTGAAGGTGAGTGCGTGGAAGATGACCAGCGCTGACAGGGCCGCCTTCGGCGCCGCCTGGTCCTGGAGGACCTGGCGGAGGTTGGTGACCTCGACCGGCAGAGGAATGGTGGCGGTCGGCATGCCGCAGAAGATCCGGGTGGTGGGGTCGGTGAAGATGATCCGCCGACGCTTGAGAGGCCGGAAGATGTGCCGCAGGCCCTGGAGCATGTTGCCCGCGGCGTTCCGCTGTCGGGCAGGACGTCCAGGACGTTGTCCCGGGTGATGGATCGAAGAGAGTCCTTGCCCTGTTCTGCCCACGTGCGCAGGGCGGGCAGCGCGGCTCTCACCATGCGCCGGATCCACCGGGCCGATCGTGCCTTTACCGTGGTGCGGTGGTACTGCCCGCGAGCATGAGCTCGAACCAGGTCTTCAGCTCAGCGGCCATCTGTTCGGGGAAGTCGGCGGTGAGCTCGCGGAACCAGGGCACCACCGGCGGGATGCGGTCGTCGTCGAGCATGTCGATTTGGGATAGCAGCTTCAGTAGGGGCCTGGCCGGCAGATGCAGGTCTCGCAGGAGCAGAACGTCGGACGCCTGGAACGGGGCGCCGGGAGTGTCCTGGAGGGCCAGGAGAATGCGCAGGCTGCGGTCCAGGCCCTGTGCGGTGAAGTACTCCAGACCGTGCCGTCGCGCGTAGTCGTCGGCCGCGGCCTGCAGAGCCGCAGCCGCCTCGGGCGCGTCCGCCTCGGGGAAACCGTGCTGCTGCCCGCGCCGTAGGTCCCGTCCGTGCGGCGGGGACAGCACCAGCTGTCGATGCTTCACCGGCAGGAGCAAGGGCGGGGCGTTGGAGGCGGCTCGGAGCGGCGGCAGGTCGGCCCCGGCGTCATCAGCCGGACACGCCGTTCCATGTCGGCGAAGTACAGCTGCTGCCCGTGCCGGTTCGCCTCCTCCAGCACCATGGCGCAGTGAGGGCGCCGCAGCAGCTGGGCCTGCTTGAAGCACAGACGACAGGCGCCATCGCGCAGGGACAGCTCCCGGCCGCAGACCCGGCACGGGCCGGTGCCGGGATTGAGCCGGCGCCAACCTCGGCAGCCCAGGCACATCCCGCCGTAGCGACGCAGCATCCCCCAGGCGAAGCAGTCCGGGCAGGACGCCGGACGCTCTGCTGACGAACCGCGGTAACAATTACGGCATTTGTGGGCTGACCAGTAGTCCTCTGTCGAGCCGCACTGGCGGCACGGCGGCGGGTCGCACGGCTGTGGCCGGCACCGGTGGCAGTACTTCGCCCCGTAGGTGGACACCGGCCGTGTTCGGCACCGCGGGTACATCCTCGGCAGCGCCATCAGATCGGGGGAAGGGTCCGGCGCGACCCAGCCGCGGCACCCACCGTCGCCGATCCGGTCGCCGCCTGGGGCTCGGGCTTCGGGCGCCGGGCCGCTGCCACCTCCGGCTCGTGGATCAGCAGGTCCGCCGTGGTGCACTCCAGCACCGCGCAGATGATGTCCAGGTCATCGAGCCGAACGGTGGTCGGCGTTCCCGGCCACAGCGCGGACATCTTGCCCGCTGATCTCCAGCCCTGCCTCCCCCAGGCGGCGGCGCATCTCGGTGGATTTCCAGATCCCCCGCTCGGCGGCTTTCATCCGCAGGTTCCAGCGCATACCCTGCTCCTCAGCCCAGGCCCAGACGGGAGGCGACCCGCTGGTTCGCCGCCGCCCACGTCTGTTCGATGTGGTTGTCGTGCACGTGTAATGGTGGGCTCGGGTATTGGAACTCCCGGAATGCCCTTCAGCTCGATCCTTTGAGAAGCGGCGACAGAGCCTCGTGTAGATCTTCGAGCTGGCGGTAGTGGAGGGCGGTCATCCCGGCTTCGCGGGCCGCTGTGACATTGGCTTCGGTGTCGTCGATGAACAAGCAGCGGTCGATCGCCGCGTCGAGACGCTCGGCAGCGGTGCGGTAGACACGAAGATCGGGTTTCGCGACGCCGATGCGCGCTGTGTTCACGACGGCATCGGCGAGGTCGGCGAGTCCTTGGCGTTCCAGGTCCCACTCCAACCGGGTGGTTGCGTTGGAGACCAGGGCGACGGACGCGACCTCGCGTACCTTCTCGAGCAGCGCGACGACTTCTTGATCGACGATGGGCAGGAGGGCGGACCAGGCCCGCACCGACGCATCCGCTCGTTCCTTTGATCCGTGGCGGGCGGCGAGGTCGGCGGCGACCGCCGATCGCCACTGCTCGTCGGTGATCTGCCCGGTGATGGCCGGGTGCAGGCGGGCGGGTGCGAACGCTGCGGCTGCGAGCGCGCCGATGGGAAGTCCGTGCTCTTGCTCCAGCTCGTCGGCGGCCGGCCAATGGCGGATCACGCCGTCGATGTCGCAGAGCACGGCGTCGTAGGGAAGAAGAGGCATGTCACTCCTGGGTGCTGGTTCGGTGGCTGCCTCGGCGGCGTAGGCGGCCCAGTCGCCGGCGGCGGCTCGCTGCCATTTGACGGCGACGGTGATGTCGAGGCCGAGGGTGCGGGCGAGGACGGCTGCGGGCAGCTCGGTGGCGAGCTGGAACAGAGCGGTCGAGCGGGCTTCGGCGAGCCGGATGCCGAGGTTGCGGAGCCGTTCGCCCATGGCCCAGGCACTGATCGGGCGGCCGGGCTGGCCGCCGCGAAAGAGCCAAGGAGAGTCCGTGCGGCCGAGGACGGCATGGCTGCGTCGGACTTCGACTTGCTGCAGGGCCAGTTGGGCGACGGGCTCTGGTAGCTCGACCGGGACGGCGCCGAGGCGGATGCGGACGGTTCCGTCCCTCTCCTCGACGTCCTTGACGGTGAGCCGGGAGATCGCGGCGGGCCACTGGGCATAGAGGAGCAACAGCAAGCCGGCGAGGCGGTCTTCGGGCTTGAGCATGTGGTCGTGCAGCAAGCGTCGGGCGGTGGCCCAGCGGGCTTCGTCGTCCATCGGCTGGGTGGGGCCGTTCCATCGTTCGGCGGGGAAGCTGAGGTCGCGGGTGATCTTCTGGGCGAGAGTCCAGCGCACGAAGTGGCCTGCCTCCCGGCGCAGGCGGATGTCGTCGCTGGTCATCCATCGCTCAAGGTCGGACTGCCGGCAGGTGACCAAGGTCAGGTTCTGCCCTTCCAGCCAGTCCAGGAGATAGACGGCCGCCCGCAGGTGCTGTCGCGCGACGGTGAGTTGGTAGTGGGTGATCTCCTTGCCGCGGCTGCGTCGGCGAAGCCGGCGCAGGAAGGTTGCGTACCGGTGCAGGATTTTCCGTCCCTCGGCCGTCACATGCGAGGCGACGAGGTCCTTCATGTGCCGTTCGAGGCGGATCATCTGCTCGTCCCGGGCGGGCAGGACGTCGGTGGCGACGAGGACGCTGCGGATGTGCTCGACGACCTTGCCCTCGGGGAGCTCGTCCAGGGCCTTGTGGGTCAGGGGGGCGGCGGCCGGAGCCGAGATCGGACAGCACGGTGGCGACGATGCCGCCTGCCAGCCAGCGCATGGCGGTGGCCGCGCGTTCAGTGCCGGCCAGAGCGTCGTGAAGGGGCTGCAGCTTCGGCGGTATGGCACCGGTGCCATCGGCGAGGAGTTCGTGCAGCCGCTGTCTGAGCGTGCAGCGACGACAGGGCCCCGGAGCACGGAGCCGTTCGGCCTGCCCGCAGGTGGGGCAGGGGTGCCAGAGCTCGGCATCCGGTTTGGTGCAGGGCCCGCAGACGGGGGCATCGGCGGTGCCGGAGTGGATGCCGCGGACGCGTCCGCAGGCGGTGCAGCGGGCTTGGCGTTGGAAGCAGCCGCGACAACGGGGCAGGCCGGTGAGGGTCGAGAGCATGCCGGGTGCGGTGCGGCCGCAGATGGAGCAGACCACGATGGGCAGGGGGCAGCAGTTGGGGCACTGAGGACCCTCGGGGGTGCGGGTTTGCACTCGCCGTCGTTCGCGGCGGCAGCTGATGCAGACTTCGGCATTCGCGGGGTCGGTGATCAGGCAGTTCGGACACAGCGGTCGCCCCTGGTCGTCGCGGGTGGCCGGCTCGCGCCGGGCTCCGCAGCGTACGCATTCTTCGACGCGGGACTTGGCGATGCAGTTGCGGCAGACTCGCTGTCCGTGGAGCGGCTTGTCGATGCGGACCACCCGCTGGCAGCGAGGGCAGGCGGGCCGGTCGATCCCCGCGACACCGGCCTCGTGTAGCAGGTCGACGAACTTCAAGATGGCGCGATGCGGCGCCAGACAGCCCTCTCCGGTCAGCAGACGAGGGTTCTCCTCCAGGGCCCAGACCACTCGCTGGCGATAGTGGGGACGGTGGGGTGCCGTCCGGCGGAGGGCTTCGGCGACCACGTCACGGTTGGCGCCCGGAGCAATCGTGGCGATCAGCTCGTGGACGACCGTGACGGGATCGCGGTCGTCAGTGTCGGGACACATTTTGCAGCGTGGCAGGCCCTTGCGGTCCCGGAAGCCGACGCGTCTGACGTTGCCGCAGGCGGTGCACTCGGCTCTCTCCTGCCCGCAGACCGAGCAGTACCAGTCCTGGCCCTTGCGCTGGAGGGTTCGCAGCTGCTTGCCGCACTCCGCGCAGACTGGTGCCTCGATCGCCGAGGCGCCGGCCTTGCGGAGCCCGATGAGCAGATCACCGATCGCCCGGGGCGCCGGGGACCGGCCGTCGGTCAGGGCTGCGGACCGCATCGCCAGGGCCTTGGCCACCTGGCGCGACTTCGCGCGGCCGCCCGCAACCGCGGTAACCACGGCCCGGATCGTCTCGGCGCCGAGTTCCTTCTCGACATCGGTGACGAGGTCTGTGATCAGGCCGATCGGGTCCGTGACGGCACGATCCAGCTGGTCAGCCGTGATCAAGACCGGTCAACTCCTCTGATCCGGGCCTTCTTTGACCGCAGTCCGCCGAGTCCCTCCGCATCGGGCGCCGAGCCGCCGGCAGCTGCCTTCTTCGGCTTCTTCACGGCCCCGGCAACTGCGATGGGCTCGATGAGGTCGTCCATGGTGCAGTCGAGGATGTCGAGCAGGGCCATGAGGATCTTCAGGCTCAGTCGCTCCGGTCGCTCGACGACGAGCCGGTAGACCTGGCTGGAGGACAGGGTGATACCGCGTTCGGCGAGCGGGGGGAGGAGGTCGGTGGTGGAGAACATCCCGCGGTCGGCCATGACTTTGCGCAGGTGCCAGTGGTAGTCGAGCTTGGCGGCCATCGCCGGGTCCCTCCTCGTCAGGCCCCGGCGAACGCCGGGGCCAGTGCCTTGTGCAGGGAAGTGTTCATGAAGTCGTCGCTGACGTGCGTGTAGATGGCCAGGGAGCTGTCGCACTCGTGGCCGACCTGCTGCTGGATGAAGCGCCGGTCCACCCCGTCCTCGGTCAGATGTGTGACGTATGAGTGGCGAAGTCCGTGCGGGGTCAACTCTTTGGGCAGCCTCAGGGCGTCCCGGTATGCCTCGAACCGGTCGTTGATCGAGCCGGGCTGCAGGCGACCCCCGCGCTCGGTGATCCACAGAGCCGGATGATCCGGGAATCCGAAGCGCGGGCGGACGTTCTCGACGTAGTCGGCGACCGCCTCGACGGCCCAGTCCATCACCGACAACACGTTCCGCCGCCGCGGCGGCTGCCCCTGCTTCGCCTTGCCATAGCGGACGTTGAGCGTGCCGTACCGGCCGAACTGCCCAGCCTGCGGATTGCGGCCGAAGTCGACCACATCGAGCTTGGACGTCTCGGTCCGGCGAAGCCCCCACCCGTAGATCACCTTGAAGAGGGTGGCGTCACGGTAGACCGCCAGGGCGCCCTTGCGTTTCGCTTATACCGCTCGTTCGACCTGGTCGTCGGCGTAGTCGAAGAAGAGCTGTAGCTCTTCCCGTGTGAAGGGCCTCGCCTCCGGGTCGCCTTCGTAATCCTGCAGGTGAGGCAAGGCATTCCACTCGTGACAGATCGCCACCGGGAAGGTGCCAAAGGCTTCCTCGCATGCCGGACCCCAGCCGTAGCGGGCGTCGATGAGGAGCTCGGTGAACAGCCGGACAGTACCCTGGTAACTGCGAACCGTGGACGGCGCCAAGCGCTTCTCGCTCGTCAGCGACGCGGACCATTCGTCCAAGTGGGCCGGCGCCCATCGCCACGGGTACTCGTTCGTGAAGTCCAGGAACCGGCGGATCAGCCGTTCCCTCGGGTCGATCGTCTCGTCCTTCAGTCCCCGCGACTTCTACTGAGCACGCCAGCCCCGCAGCATCGCGTCGAACATTGCGTCCTCGGGACGCAGCTGGACCACCCCGGAGACGAGCTCCATATGGGCCGCCCCGGCAAGGGCCACCTTGCGCTGATGCACCACTCCAGACCATCCCTTCTGGAGGGCAGATCATGCATCAGAAGGGATCGGTTCGGCAACACCCCTGCTCAGAAGGCCAGCTCGTAGGCTCCGCGAACTCCTTCCGATTCCCGTCGCGACCAGGCGACCTGCAACTTCTCGCCCGGCTGATGCAATTCCCGAGGGCTCATGTAGATCGCCGTAGTCGATGCGTGGGAATGGCCGACGTTTTCCTGTACGAACCGGGCCGGATAGCCGAATTCAGTCGCGTGTGTGATCCACCTGTGCCTCAGGCAGCGCAGGTCGAGGTCGGCGTCCCGGCGGGCGGCGACGAATGCCTCGTTGATCGACCGCGGGGACAGCCGGCCGACCCGCTCGGTGATCCACAGAGCGGGGTGCCGCCCGTGGGGAAAAGCTGCGGGCGGACCTCGGCCAGATAGTGGTCCAGGGTGTCGGTGACCCAGTCCATCTCCGGGATCAGCAGCACAGTCCGCCGCTTCGGCGGTGCCCCCTTGCTCGACTTGCCGAACCGCACCATAACGCTGCCGTACTTGCCGTACTGCGGCGTCTTGCGATTCCGCCGCAGGTCGGCCAGATCGACCTTGGATGACTCGGTGCGGCGGGTGCCGTAGGCGTAGATCGTCTTCAGGACGGCCGCATCGCGTAAAGCGGACAAGGATCCCTTGCGGCCCAGGCCGCGTATCCGGCCCGGCCGGGCGTCGGCGGCGTCGAACAGGGCCTGGACCTCGTCGTAGGTCAGCGGACGGCGGCGCGGGTCGGCCTCATACTCGACGGTGTGCAGGACCGAGTTGCCCTCGTGGAAGACCGCCTGGGGAACCTCGCCGAAGCGCTCCAGGCACGTGTCGATCCACTCGTAACGGGCGTCCAGCAGATACTCGAGGAACAGGCTGACCGTCACCTCGTAGGTGCGGGCCGTGGACATCTGGATCGGATCGGCCCCGCTCCGCAGGTGCGCGATGAACGCCTCACCGTCCGCAGGGGTCCACTGCCACGGGTACAGGCCGGTGAACTCCTCAAGCCGCTTGATCAGCCGTAGCCGCGGGCGGATCGTCTCCTCCTTCAGGAACCGCGCGGACTGCTGCCTCGCCCACCCCTCCAGCATCGCGTCGAAGACAGCTGGCCCACGCCAGCACGAGACGTGCCGAACCCGGCGCTTGCACACTCACACACCTGTTGCATCAAATGCAACATTGTTGAGTCTGCGTGCTGGGGTCCAGGTCGACGCCGTGATCAGCCTGACAACGGGGCTGCCCCCAAGGGCTGCCGACCAGCGACAATGCTGCTGCCGTCACCGTGCGCAATGTTGTATCTGATGCAATTCAGCACGTTTTTGCGGACCACATACGGGATCTTGAGACCGCGAGCAGCCCATGGCAGGCTCATGCCGCATGATCGATGAATTCGCGAAAGGCAACCTGCACGGGAGACTGTGGCGGGACCGCAAGGCGCTGCTCTGGAAACTCGACGGCTTGTCCGAATACGACGCCCGCCGACCTTTGACAGCGACCGGAACCAACCTCCTCGGCCTGGTCAAACACGTGGCTACCGTCGAGGCCAGGTACTTCGGCGAGGTCTTCGACCGCCCTTCCCCGGAACCGCTGCCCCGGTGGCAGGACTCCAACGGCAGTGATCTGTGGGCGACCGAGGACGAGACCCGCGATCAGATCATCGGGTTCTACCGGCGTACGTGGGAACACTCGGACGCGACGATCAACGAGCTTCCCCTGGACGCCCCCGGCCACGTGCCGTGGTGGCCGGAGCCTTATCCCAACACGAACCTGTTCGCCATCATGGTCCATGTACTCGGCGAGTCCATCCGGCATGCCGGGCACGCCGATATCCTGCGCGAGGGCCTCGACGGCCGGACCGGGGTGCGCGCCGAAAACGAGAAGCCGATCGACGAGGAAGCCCGTGCAGCCTGCTGCGCGAAGATCGAGCAGGCCGCCAGGTCGGCCGCACCGATCAAGGCTTAGAGTTGTCTCACGTGACTTGATGTCCGTGCGGCATGATGCCGGTCGTGGGTCCTGATCTATCGAAGCGTCTGGTTCCTGATGAACTCTGGGAGCTGGCCTGCCCCGTTGCTGCCGTCGTTCGCTGCTCGTCCGCAAGGTGGTGGGACCGCTCCGTGTGACGAGCGGGCCGTGATCACGGCAGTGGTGTACGCGCTGGCCAGCGGCTGGACCTGGCGGCATCTGCCGCCGACGTTCGGCACGTCGCCCGCCATTGCGCATCGCCGCTTCACGGTATGGGGCGCCTCCAGAGCCCGGGTGCGATCGCCCCCTCGCCGGTGTCCCTGCCGTCGGCCGCGGCGCCGAATCCGGTGACCGGCCGGGCCGCGCCCGGCCGGGTTGTACTCGGCATCGACACAAACCAGGGGCACTGCGAGACCGTGCTGCGGTCGTTCCACGCCTTTCATCTGGAGGAGGGCACGGGCCGATCATCAGCCCGTTCCCCACCGCGCGAGAGCGCCGCCGTCGGCCGGGCGCCGCAGGCCGGGCGACACGGCAGTCGACCGGAGGCCGGTACCGACCTTCGGTGCCGCGCCGCTTGCCGCGGCGAATACCCGACGGCCGGTTCAACGACCTGTTCGCCGCGCTGGGCCACAACCGGGACTGGGCCCTGCTCGCGTTCTGAGTCTCCAACGGGGCTTGGGCGAGCGAGCTGCTGACCAGCCGGCAGCGTGACCCGCTGCCCGGTGAGCAACTGCTGGGAGTGATCCGCAAGGGCACGCAGACGCACCAGCAACTGCCGTCTTCGCCGGACGAGCACCCGGCAGTGCCCACCGCGGTCGCCGTAGCACACCCGGCAATCTGTTCGACGCATCCCGTCAGCTTCCCCGCATCATTGATGTGGAGGGAACCATTCGAAACGGTGCGGCATCTGGCCTGGCATGGGTTTCGGGATGTTGTTCTTCGGACTGGTCTTCATGGGCGGGTGGGCGGCGGCCGTCGCTGGGCTGGTGTACGCCGCCGTTGTGCTGGTACGTATCTCGCCCCGGGACTGGGTGCGGCGCGACGGACACCCGGCGGTGCGGCTGCTGGTGCCGACGCACGCGTACCTGCGTCTTGACGTGGTGCTCGCCGTGTCGGCCCTCCTGGTCGATCTGTGGCTCGTGTCGGCGGTCATCGTGTTCGGGTCGGACGGCATCTTCACAGAGGACTGGATGGGTTACCCCGGGATGACGGATCCCTCCGGGCAGGGCTATCAGGCCGGAGCGGTGAGCGCACTGCGCACGACGGCGTGGTGGACCTCCGGGATCGCGGCCCTGTGTCGGTGCTGGATCACAGCCGGCGTACAGGTGTGCGTCCTGCCGTTGGCTGCGTCATGGATCGGATCGTTCGACACCTACTACACGTGATGTGTGTGACCGGCCACGGCCCTGGCCGCACATGCTCCAGCGCAGCGGCCCTGAACGACCTGATCATGGAGGCTGTGGACAGCTCGCCCGACGAGAAGGTGGGTGAGGTCACCGTTCAGATGACCAACAAGGGCGCGAAGACCTGCTCGGCGACGGGCTTCGCGGGCGTCGACTTGAAGGACATCGATGGCACGTCCGCCCCTGTCCATCGCGGCGGTGAGCAGCCCCGCATCACCGACCTGAAGCCCGGTGACACCGCCACCTTCAGCATCTCGTACGAGGTCGACTTCAGTGGCGACAGCCTCGCGTCCCCGACCAACATCATCGTGACGCCGCCCAACGAGACCCACAGTGTGTCCCTGAAGTGGCCCGCGGAGGCGCTGAAGCTGGCCGGTCCGTACGACGACAAGATCCAGGTCCACCCCGTCGGCATAGCCAACTGAGTACCGCGAAGTCGGCCCTGTGCTGGTGAAGCTCCGGCCGGGGGACATGTCCCCCGGCCGGAGCTTCACCAGCACAGGGCCGGCGGGTCTTGGAGATGCCCGGTGTCCGCGAAGCGACTGCATCCCGCCGCCTGGGCCCAGCTCGTCCGCACCGATGTTCTTGGCGAAGCGCTGCCGCTTGTCATTCGTTCGGGTTACCTGGCTCGCCGGTCCGGCACCGGCCCAGCAGTCTGTTTACGTGGCTACCACGGACGACGACATGACTGACCTGGCAGATGCGGAGGAGCGCTCGCTACCGGCATGCGTCGGCGGGCCTGGGGCGGGAGTAACACAGCGGCCTGGCCCAGGGCCGGATCCCGGCAAGAGCAGCATGCTGCGGGTGATGGCACTGGCCAGCCTGCCGACGGGTGCTGCCGACCTGGAGGCCCGCCGCTGGGGAAGCCGAGGCGGCCGGCGCGGACACGCCAGGAGTTCGGGCCGCGAGGCTGACCACCGGACTACCCGATGACTTCCGGGTCATTGAGGACGAGACGCTGTTTCGACGAAATGGGAGTGCACGGCCATGTGGGATATCAAGAGCATCACAGCGGCCAACGGTGAACCAGTCGGTGGAGTATGGGGTGGGTCCGGTTCCAACATCGGCCAGCAGCAATTGGGCACACCGCTCGCCGACGAGTCCGCCGGCTACGTCGTCTCCTGCGGGGACATCGGTTCCCTGACCCTGGTTCCGACCGGCACGACCAATGGCATGACCAACCTAACGATCAACGGTTCCGTGCAGCTCCAGGTGGTGGGTGATGTCCTCATCTCGGTTCTCGACGACAACACGGTGGAGATCACGAACGGCGGTTGGCAGCGTTACCCACTGTTGAGCCAAGCCAGTGACGTCGGCCCGATCGTCCAGCTTGTTATGTTCCTGGTGAGCGGTGCGCAGCCCTTGTGGGAGGCCTGGGACACGGATCCTTTGCAAGTTCTGAGCCAGGCCGGGCTTCCGGACTCCGCCATGGACAACCTGGGTGACAGCGTGTCAGGCGCACCAAGCGGCCAAGACCAGTTCACCGCGTGGCTGAAGACCGTCCAATTCAGTAGAGCGTCCTCCCTCAGTGACGAGGCGTGGGCGAGCTGGCTGAGCTGCACACTGTGCAAATGTCTTGTCGCTGGAGGTGCTGCCGCCACGTTCGTGCTCGTCGCCGCTGCCTGCATCGCTACCGGACCCGCAGGTCTGGCAGCTGCCGCCGCGGGGATCGCACAGTTCGACGCGATCATTGCGATCGCCACGGCAACGAGTCTCAGCGTCCCGACGGTCGCACAGGCAGCCGCCGCAGCCTTCTTCTCCGCAGGCGCTGCTGCGTTTGTCGGGGCGGTACTCGACGCAATCTGCCAGGCCACTGGCGCCTGCAGCGACAGCGGTTTCGTGGCGCCGTCCGGACTGCCTGTACGCCACCCCCTGCGCCCCGCCATGTGAAACAGACAACCTGTGGGAACATGTGGGTGGCCGCCTCTGAGAGTGGCGACCGGCGGTAGGCGTCCGCACGCATCGGATCGGCAACCGGCAAGAGGCCATCATCCGGAGGCCTGGACTCCTCCAACCTGGGTGGCCGATCGGCCAGCGGTCTCCGCCGGGGTGCGGGAGCGAGGCACCGCGAGACTCAGGTCGAGGCGCTTGTCCATGTCCAGGCGGAAGGTGCTGTACGGGTTGACGTTCGACCAGAACAGCGCGGTCAGGCCGCGCCGGTCCTCGTCGGTCAGCTTCTTCGCCCAGGCCGGTTCGGCCAGGACCTGTTCGCACCAGCAGGGTGTTGACGTGCACGAGCGCGGACTGGAGCAGGTGCAGGGCGAGCATCGAGGTCCCGGCGTGCCGGAATATTGCCACCGGGCGGCGATTTCAGAGACCCTGGCCCCGCTGCCCAGCTGGGCAGCCCTCCCATTCCGCGAAAGGCCGCACGGAAGGCGGTCACGGGGTCGACGGTGACGGCCCGGGTCTGCCGTCCGGTGCCCGATCCACGCTCAGGCGCCGGACGGCGGCGTCGCAGCCCGGCGCGGTCGGCTGTGCGGTGGTCTGCAGTTGCGTGGCCAGGCCGGCGTCCACCGACAGCGAGGTAGCGCGCGATCTCGCCGCCCCCCATCAAGTGCCCGGCCAGGTCAACGTTGGTCAGGCCCAAAGCGGACGGCAGCTTGTCCAGGCCCGCGGCGAACGCGTCGTAGTCGTAGCCCGTGACCGGCTGGCTTGAGCGCCCGAACCCCCGCTGGTAGGAGGTGATCACCCGACGTCCCGACGTCAGTAGCGCATGCTCCTGGCGCTCCCAGCCCGGCAGTTGAGCGGGAAGCCCGCGATCAGCACGATTGGCCGACTCGATCCATGGTCCTCGTAGTACAGCCCGATCGGCCCAGAGTTCTCCTGGCCCACGGTAACGAAGGGCATGACATTTCCTTGGAATGTCCCACGCAGTTCTGTCAACAAGCCAGGCAGGAGCCCGCGTCCGCGACGTGGGGTGCCCCGGCGGATCAGTACGCTGGGTGTGACTTCCTCTCCAGCCTCGGGGTATTCCTCGAAGCCGTCTGGAGCCTCCGCGTCAGGCGCCGGCAACGCCGTGGCCGACCATGGAGAGCGGATCGACAACGGAGTCGAACGTCTTCTCGTCGACGTGACCGCTGGCCAGGGCTGCCTCTTTGAGCGTCTGACCATTGGCCAGCGCGGATTTGGCGATGTGTGCGGCGTTCTGATACCCGATGACGGGGCTCAGCGCCGTGACCAGCATCAGGCTCTCGTCAACGTACTGGGCAATCCTTTCCCGGTTGAGCTCCGTGCCGCTGACGGAGAATTCCCGGAACTTCTCCATCCCGTCGGCAAGGATGCGCGCGGAGTGAATGAAGTTGTTTATAATGACCGGGCGCATAGCATTCAACTCGAAGTTGCCCTGGCTCCCGGCGAATGCAACTGCTGAGTCGTTGCCGAGCACTTGAATTGCGATCATAACGATGGCTTCGCACTGGGTCGGATTGACTTTGCCGGGCATGATCGAGGAGCCGGGTTCATTCTGTGGAAGCAGCAGCTCGGCGAATCCGGTGCGCGGGCCCGAGGCCAGCCACCGCATGTCGTTGGCGATCTTCATCAAGGCCACGGCCAGTGCGCGTAGTGCCCCGTGCGCCCGCACCATCGGGTCCAGGGATCCCTGTGCCATGAACTTGTTCTCGGCCGTGGCGAAGGGCTTGCCGGTCAATTCGGCGATCTTGTTCGCGACGTCCCGGCTGAAGCCCTTTGGCGCGTTCAGCCCCGTGCCGACGGCGGTGCCGCCCAGGGCAAGTTCGAGCAGGCAGCGGCGGCTGTGCTCGATTTCCTGGATGCAGGCGTGCAGTTGCGCTGCATAGCCGGACCACTCCTGTCCGACGGTCAGCGGTACGGCGTCCTCGAGGTGCGTGCGGCCGATCTTGACGACCTCGGCCCATTCCGTGGCCTTTGCCTCGATGGATGCGGCGAGTTCCCGGGCCTGAGGCAAGAGATGCTCGTCGATCTGTTGCACGGAGGCGATGTGCATCGCGGTCGGGAAGCTGTCGTTGCTGGACTGCCCCATGTTGACGTCGTCGTTCGGGGCGATCGGCTGCTGCGTCCCGAGCGTGCCGCCGAGCAGCTGTGACGCACGGTTTGATATGACCTCGTTGACGTTCATGTTGCTCTGGGTGCCCGACCCCGTCTGCCAGACGAAGAGCGGAAAGTGGTCGTCGAGCTCCCCTGCGATCGTCTCCTCAGCTGCCCGTACGATGGCCTGCTTCTTCCACTCGGGCAGCCGCCCGGCGGCTGCGTTCACCAGCGCTGCCGCCTTCTTCACGTAGCCGTAGGCGTGATAGACCTCCTTCGGCATCCGGTCGTCGCCGATGGAGAAGTGGAGGAGCGAGCGCTGCGTCTGCGCGCCCCAATACCGATCTGCCGGCACCTCGACGGTGCCCATGCTGTCGAATTCCTGCCGGTTTCCACTGGCTTGGATCCCGATCGCCGTGTTCTGCATCTTAGAGGGCAACTGGTTGTCGCTCATTGCCCGCCCTCCGGTTCGTCCGTGGGGTAGGTCGGCTGCCACATTGAGTCTTGGACAGCCTGAATGAGGTCGTCGTGGGACTTGGTTGCGACACCGTCATCTGCCGCGGCACGGGCGACGGCGACCGCGACCGTCGCTGAGGACGCCCTCAGGTTCGCGACCGGTGGCAGGAGTGATGCTCCTGGCAGCGACACATCGACCTGGCTTGCCACCGCCTCGGCGGCGGCAAGCAGCATGTTATCCGTTACGTGCCGGGCACCCGAGACGATCGTTCCGAGGCCGAGCCCCGGGTAGAGGAGGGCGTTGTTGGCCTGCCCGATCTTATAGGAGACCCCGTTGTACTGGACCGGCTCGACCGGGATACCGACCGCCATCAGTGCTCTGCCCTCGGACCACGGCACTGCATCCGACGGCATGACTTCGATACGGCTCGTCGGGTTCGACAGCGGCAGGAGGATCGGACGCTCGACGCCCTCGGCCAGCGTGCGCACAACGTCCTCGGTGAACGCGTTGTGTGCGGTGGAGGTACCGATGAGGATGGTGGGCTTGACGTGTTCGACGGTGGTGAGCAGATCGATCTCACCGTCAGACCAGTCGCTCACCTCCGACTTCGGCCGTGCATAGACCTGCTGGTGATCGGGCAGGTCTCGCATGTCATCGGTGACCAGGCCGTGGACGTCGACGAGCCAGATGTTCTTCTTCGCCTCCTCGGGGGTCGCACCGTCACGCAGCATCGCTGCGTGGATCTGGTCGGCCATACCGGTGCCGGCGGTGCCCGCGCCGAAGACGACGAGCCGTTGCTCGGACCAGCGTCCCCGGGTCACCTTCAGAGCCGAAAACACTGAAGCCATGACGATGGCACCGGTGCCCTGCATGTCGTCGTTGAAGATCCGGTATCTGTCGGAGTTCTCCACCAGGATCCGCCGGGCGTTCGACGGTCCGAAGTCCTCGAAGTGCAGAAGCGCGCTCGGGAACAGTTCGGACACGGTCTCGAGGTAGAGGGCGATGAAGTCGTCGTACCGCTTTCCGGTGACCCGTGCGTGCCGGTTACCCAGGTACGACGGATTGTTGAGAAGCTGCTCGTTGTCTGTCCCCACGTCAAGGTTCACAGCTATGACACGGTTGGGATCGATGCCGGCGGCAGCGGAGTAGACGGCGAGTTTCCCAATGGAGATGTCGGTCCCGTTGACGCCCCAGTCCCCGATGCCCAGAATCTCCTGGGCATCGGAAACGACGATCAGATCGACATCATCTGCGCCAAGACCCAGCGACTCGAACGAGGCCCTCACGTCCTCGGAACGGTCGATCGACAGGTACACCGCTCGCGAGTCACGGTAGTCGACGGACCACTTCTCGATCGCCTCGCCGACTGTGGGGTCGTAGACCACAGGGAGCAACTCCTCGAGGTGGTCGGCGAGCAGCTTGAAGTACAGCACCTGATTGCGGTCGTGGACCTCGTTGAGGTAGATGTACTTCTGCAGGTTGGAGGGCTGCTGCCGCAGCTGCGCGTAAGCGCGGTCGGCCTGTTCGTCGAGAGTCTCAACGGCTGCCGGCAGCCGACCCGTGATCCCGAGCTTCGCCCGCTCCTCCAGCGTGAAAGCCGTGCCGCGGTTACGGTAGCGATCCTGCAGCACAGTTGGCCTGACAGGCATTGATGTACCTCCAGCTGTCGTGAGCGCCGTGCGCTCATGGGCGAGCGTGGCTACGCCGGCGTGAGGGCCCGTCACCAGGCCCACGGTCGGCTCTCACCAAACGATTGCTGTCATGTTCACGGCCTTCCCGTGCCGCACACGGCCGCTTTGACACTCGGGTTCTGCCCGCGGCGCGTCCCAGGCGGCCTTGCCACTCGCGGTTACCCGGGAGGCGATCACTCGACGGGAGTCTCGGGCTGCATCTCGTAGGAGCGCTGGATGGCCGGGCGGCGGGTCCCGAGGCCGTCCGTGACCTTGCCCTCCCACGGAACCGTCTGGAGGCGCTTGGTCTCCTCAAGAATCGACTTGGGCTCCAGGTTGCGGTAGCTGTCGACTTCTCCGGCGGCGACAGCCGTCAGCGTGGCGAAGACCGCTTCAGGGTCGAATCGCGGGCGGGGGAAGGCGAGCCTGGAATGGTCGAAGAGCCTCTGCGACGGGTCGTCCTCCCAGCTTTCCCAGGTCTGGAACATTCCGTCGTTGAAGCCTGTCAGGAAGGGCCCCGGGTTGACTGTGGCGACTTCGACGTTGTATTTCGGCAGCTCGTAGGCC
The DNA here is from genome assembly GCF_042959105.1 of Streptomyces sp. NPDC007917. Taxonomy (NCBI): domain Bacteria; kingdom Bacillati; phylum Actinomycetota; class Actinomycetes; order Kitasatosporales; family Streptomycetaceae; genus Streptomyces; species Streptomyces sp. NPDC007917. The sequence goes on along the minus strand of NZ_JBIBKK010000033.1, from coordinate 3,607 downwards.
ATGGTCTCGGCGATCGCCTCAACCGCGTGCTTCGAGGCAGAGTAGATGCCGGTAAACGGGTTGACGTTCAAGCCTTCCCGCGAGGACACCCAGACGATGTGGCGGGCCCCGCGGTTGATCATCTGCTTGGCGACTCCCTGGGTGAGGGCGAGCAGCCCCGTGACGTTGACCTCGAACCCTTGCCGAATGTTCGACTCGGGAATGTCGACCGAGGAGCCCCCCTCACCGACACCGGCATTGTTCACCAGAATCTCCACACCCCAGTCGAGGGCCTTGCGACGGTCTCCCTCGTTGGTCACGTCGAGCTTCTCGACCCGAAGCCTGACCCCGTGCTCAGCCGCCTGCCATTTCAGCGTCTGCACCTGGGCGTAGATCTCCACTCCGGCGATCACATCGAAGCCCTTCTCAGCGAGGCGTATGGCGGCTTCGAACACGAAGTCAGTGCCCGCTCCTGCGACAAGGACCTTCATCAGTGCTGCACCCGCCATGTCAAGGGTTTCCTTTCAAGTTCCTGGTCCCACAGCCCTCGAAGGACGCACAAGGGCCGATGCACGGCGCTCGGAGCAAGAGCTGAGTCTGTGCGGGGTGACTGCGACCGACCTTCGAAGCTGCCCGTCACACACAGCGGCAGACCTTGATCCGAAGGTGCGCGGCGAGTCCGTCTCCGGCCCAAGAATCAGTCTGAGCCCGCAAACGGCTACCAGCAACTCAGGGAAACTCAATCTGTCCAGAATTGAATTCAAGTGCCAAAATTCTGTATCTATGCACTACTGGTCTCAAAAACTTACCCGGGCCATCCAAGACGGCTTGGTCCCGAGCGGGACTGATCCACCCAGCTATGGCGAACCAGCCGGGCCGACTCATGCGCTTATGCAGCCGTAGCCAGAACAATCCATTTCAGCACGGCTCGAGGCCTGAGGTCCATGATCTGTTGGAGCGCGCTTGTCGGCGTGCTCGCCTATGTGCAGAGCCGCGTACGGATGAACGTGCAGAGCATGGAGCCCTGTGAAGCGCGAGCGTCGTTGTTCGAGATGATGGGGCGGTGTCTCTTCGTTATTTCAATCAGACCGGCTGGATCGCGATCTTCAATGGGACCGACACGGAGATCGGCCGCATGGTGCGTGTGGAGGGCTGGGACCAGGCGACGGGGACGGCTCTGGTCGTGGATCCCAAGCGTGGAGCCCTGCGTGCGGTGACGGACTACGAGGACTTCTCTCACTTGGAGCGAGCCGATCAGGTTGTGGCTGCGGTGCCTGGTGGGGGGTGGCGGGTGCACTGGAAGGACGAGGGCCCGGGGGGAACACCGCTGACGGAACAAGTGCTGGCCTGGCTCATCACGTCGCAGGGGCGGGCGACGGCCATCACGGTCGATGCCCAGGGGCATGTCGAGGATGCTGATGGCGCCGACGCCTTCATCCCGCCGGGTGAGAGCCCGGTGTCCTGATCGCAGCTGGTCAGGCCACGTCGTTCTCTCGCTCGATGGCTTCGAGGCGGTTCTCCAGCCGGTAGCTGGGGCCGTTGATGGAGATCACTTCGCAGGGGTGGAGGAGTCGGTCGAGGATGGCGGTGGCGAGGACCTCGTCGCCGAAGACCTGGCCCCATTCATCTGGGGCTGGCACTTGTTCCCTCACAAGGGTTGCCGTTGCCACCTGGCCGTATCCCGCTCCTGGGGTCCTCGTTGGTTCTCGCGGTAGCACTCCAGTTTTCCAGGTGCTGCCTTGACCGTTCAGGTGCGAGGAAGGTGTGCCGGTGGGCGAGGCCAGACTCCAGGTCATCGCGGGCGGGGCCGTCCCGCAAGAGCCCCTGGCGACGGACCCGTGGCAGTTCCAGGCCGCGCGTGTCGACGCGTTCGTCGCCTCGTGGCGGGCCCGCGGGTTCAGCCCGGTGACCATCGACAACGACATCGGCCTGCTGGAGCGGACGCTGACCGCACTGGGCCGGCCCGCGTGGGAGGTGACCCCGGAGGACATCGACCGCGTGGTCGGTGACCTCGCGGTCAAGGGCCGCAAGACCTCGACCCGGCGCGAGTATGTCCAGATCTTCAAGGGATTCCACCGGTTCCTGCAGGCCCGCAAGGCAGCCCAGATCGAGGCCGCGTTCGGCATCCGGCTGGTCTGCCCGGTCGACGAGTTCAATGCCTCCCGGCATGTCGGCGACGACTCCCCGGCCCTGGTGCCGCCGCCGACACCTGAGCGGGTGGCGGAGTTCTTCGACTTCATGAAGCAGCGGATTGCGACGGCGAGGAAGTACGGACCCGCCGCGAGGGACTATGCGATGTTCCGGACCCTGTATCACGCCGGGCTCCGCTCGGAGGAGGCATCGCTGCTGGACAAGCCGGACGTGCACTTCTCGCGAGGTCCGTTCGGGAAACTCCACGTCCGCTTCGGTAAGGGGGCCCACACCTCCGGGCCGCGGCCGCGCTGGGTGCCCATGCTAGACGGCTTGGACCTGGTGCTGCGGTGGTTCCTGGACGACGTGCGGCCAAGGCTCCCCTACTCCCCGGTGCTGTTCGCCGACGAGTCCGGCGGGCCTCTGCATCGTGGGACGATCCGCAACCGGCTCCGCTATCTCATGGAACTCGAAGGACGCCCGCCGTCCGAGCGGTTCAGCCCGCATGCCCTGCGGAGGGCCTGCGCGACCCACAACTATGAACGCGGCGTCGACCTGGTGGCGATCCAGCAGATGCCCGGTCACTGGACGGTCAGCTCGACCATGCGTTATGTCCGGCCCTCCGCGACGTTCATCGAGGACGCCTATCAGCGGGCCGTCGCCGGCACTCTGGCCGAGCTGACCGGGAAGGACACCACGGCATGAAGATCCGATGGAGGCTTCGGATGGCCGCCGCCCAGCGCGAGGTGTGGACCGGGACCGAGTTGCGGCGTCTGCTGGCCGAGAAAGCCGGCCTGGAACTGTCCTCCGCGTCGGTGTCCGCGCTGTTCACCAAGGAACCGTCGCAGGTGAAGATGACCACGCTGGCCGCGTTGTGCACCGCGCTGGAGTGCACCCCCAACGACCTGATCGAGGTCGACACCACCCCCGTTGAGCGGCCCGTCGCACCGCCCCGGCCGGTCGCCGACCTCCCGCAGGCCGCCTCCGGACGGGGCCGGTCGATGCCGCCCCTGTGACCGGCGGAGACCGCGGTGGGCAAGAGGCAACGGGACTGCGTCACCTGCGGTGCCCCGGTCGGCTATCGCGACCGCGAGCACTGCTGCCTGTGCTGGCGCCGTATGAAGGAACAGGCCACGAAGAGGACGTGTCCGTCCTGCGGCAAGGACCGGGTGCTTCAAGAGGACACCGGCCGGTGCATCATCTGTTCGCGCGTCTGCGAACAGTGCGCTCACCCGGTCCGCGCGGCCGGGAACCGGCTATGCCGGGACTGCCGCCGCAAGGCCGAGCGGACCGCGGCCCTGCAGCCCTGCCCGCGCTGCGGCGAACCGGGCTATCTCCGCGACGCAACAGGGTGGTGCGGCCATTGCTCCCGGCCCCGGCAGAGCAAGCAGCCGCCGCGGGTCTGAGGTTCCCCCGAGATGCGGGGAGAGGTGACAGCGGGTCAGATGGGTCTCAGGAGAGGAGACCAGACGATGCCTGCCCCGAGGAAGTACCCGCT
>NZ_JBIBKK010000032.1:92223-121934 GCF_042959105.1 Streptomyces sp. NPDC007917 | reverse complement strand
CGCCCGGCGACAGCAGCTCGGCCAGCTCGTCGATGGTGGTCTGGGTCGCGATACCGGCCGGCACCATGACCCACACCACCCGCGGCCCCTCGAGCCTGTCCACAAGGTCGCCGAGGCTGTGGACGTCGGCGAGGTCCGGGTTGCGGTCGTATCCGATGACGGTGTGACCTGCGCGGCGGATGCGCTCGCGCATGTTGCCGCCCATCTTGCCGAGACCGACGAGACCGAGCTCCATCAGTGATCCTTTATGCCGTAGTCATTGCGTTTCGCACCTGAGTCCGAGCGTACGCCCAGGCGTTGGCGCTCAGCTGTGGGCCACACCCGCTCATCCGCTGAGCCGCACCGGCATGATCAGGTACTTGTACGCCTCGTCCGCCTCGGCGTCCATGGCCGGCTTGCCACTGAGCAGAGCCGGCTTGGTCGACGTGGTGAACGAGAGCTGGGCGACCGGGGAGTCGATCGCGCTCAGCCCGTCCAGCAGGAAGGTCGGGTTGAAGGCGATCGAGATGTCGTCGCCTTCGAGCTGGGCGTCGACGCGCTCCACAGCCTGTGCGTCGTCGCTCGACCCGGCTTCCAGGATCAGCACGCCCTGCTCGAAGGTGAGCCGGACCGGGGTGTTGCGCTCGGCGACCAGGGCGACGCGCTTGACGGCCTCCACGAACGGAGCGGTCTCGATCACCGCGACGGAGTTGAACTCGGTCGGGAACAGCGTGCGGTACTTCGGGAGATCGCCTTCGAGCAGCCGGGTCGTGGTACGGCGCCCGGCGCCCTCGAAACCGATCAGCCCCTCTCCGGCACCCGAGCCGGACAGCGCGAGGGCCACGGTGTCACCGCTGGTCAGCGACTTGGCGGTGTCCAGGAGCGTCTTGGCGGGCACCAGCGCGACCGCGGAGATGTCGGGCGTCTCGGGCTTCCACAGGAACTCGCGGACCGCGAAGCGGTAGCGGTCGGTGGAGGCCAGCGTGACCGTGTCCCCCTCGATCTCGATCCGCACACCGGTGAGCACCGGCAGGGTGTCGTCACGGCCGGCCGCGATGGCCACCTGGGCCGCCGCGGCAGCGAAGACGTCGCCGGGCACGGTGCCGGTCGCCGTCGGCATCTGCGGCAGGGCCGGGTACTCCTCCACAGGCAGTGTGTGGAGTGTGAATCGCGAGGAGCCGCAGACGACGGTCACCCGCACACCGTCACTGGAGATCTCCACAGGGCGGTTGGGGAGGGCGCGGCAGATGTCGGCGAGGAGGCGGCCGGAGACCAGGACCGTGCCGTCGTCCTCCACGTCGGCTTCCACCGACACACGGGCCGAGACCTCGTAGTCGAAGCCGGAGAGGCTGAGGGCGCTGTCTTCCGCCTTCAGCAGCAGCCCCGCGAGGACGGGTACCGGCGGACGGGCCGGAAGGCTGCGGGCCGCCCAGGCCACTGCCTCCGCGAGTACATCGCGCTCCACCCGGATCTTCACCGGAACCGCCTCCTGCTGTTGCTGGCTCGCCCTGCTGGCCTTCGTCGTCGGCGCTATCGCCGGAGACCAGTCTGACGTACGCCGCCGACAGTCGGTGCGGCTCGGGGTCAAATCGGCGCCCGAGGTGTCGGGCGGCTCGGAGCCCGGTTGTGCACAGGCCCCACTTCGAAACGAATTTCTCGCTCTAACTAAGTGGTCGTAGTAGTAGGCCCTGTGGAAACCGTGGACAACTGGCTTCCCGCAGGTCAGCATCTGTTTTTTGTCCACCGGGCCTGTGGGCGACGGCAGTGGACAAACAGGCTCCGCTGTGGATGCCGCCGAGTTCTGCACACCCGATGCACAGGCGAGACCCGGTTCTCCCCAGCTGTGTCCCCAGTTTTACCCACCTTCCCCACAGCCCAACCCGGCTCGTTGGTGTGATGCCTTTCACTCGTCTCGGTGACCACGCCCGTTTCCTTGCCGAACAGTGGATGAGGGTGTGGAGAAGCTGTGGGTGACGGGGTCTTGGCTGTGGGCGGGCGGTGGACAACCCGGAGCCCGCTCTGTGGGTAACTCGGTCGTCCACAGTCTGTGGACTGTCGATTGTCACAAATCCACACCCGGCTGACCTCCTTCGATACCGCTTCGGCGGCCGCCCCTGTGGACACAGACTGGACAGTCCGGGGATCCCCAGGGTGTGGATGGTGGATCGGCCGCTGATCTGTGGAGAAGCGGCGTCCGAGGTCATGGAATCGAACAGGCCGTACGCGGCGCCGCCGCGTCGCCGGTCGCGGACGGGCCCGGAACGGCGAAGGGCGCTTGTGGGAGTCGTTCCTCCCCAAGCGCCCTGGGCGGGCCCCGGCGCGATGGCTCGCGCCGCGCGCCGCGTCAGCCGTTCTTGATGCGGTTGGTCAGCTCGGTGACCTGGTTGTAGATGGAGCGCCGCTCGGCCATCAGCGCCCGGATCTTGCGGTCGGCGTGCATGACGGTCGTATGGTCACGGCCGCCGAACTGCGCCCCGATCTTGGGCAGCGACAGATCGGTCAGCTCACGGCACAGATACATCGCGATCTGCCGCGCGGTGACCAGCACCCGGCTGCGCGAGGCGCCGCACAGGTCGTCCACCGTGTGCCCGAAGTAGTCGGCGGTCGCGGCCATGATCGCGGTGGCGGTGATCTCCGGGGCCGCGTCCTCGCCGCCGGGGATCAGGTCCTTCAGCACGATCTCGGTCAGGCCGAGGTCCACCGGCTGGCGGTTCAGGCTGGCGAAGGCCGTGACCCTGATCAGCGCCCCCTCCAGCTCGCGGATGTTGCGCGAGATACGGGAGGCGATGAACTCCAGCACCTCCGGCGGAGCGTTCAGCTGCTCCTGCACCGCCTTCTTGCGCAGGATCGCGATACGCGTCTCCAGCTCCGGCGGCTGCACATCGGTGATCAGGCCCCACTCGAAGCGGTTGCGGAGCCGGTCCTCCAGGGTCACCAGCTGCTTGGGCGGCCGGTCGGAGGACAGCACGATCTGCTTGTTGGCGTTGTGGAGCGTATTGAAGGTGTGGAAGAACTCCTCCTGCGTCGACTCCTTGCTCGCGAGGAACTGGATGTCGTCGACCAGGAGGATGTCCATGTCGCGGTAGCGCTTGCGGAACGCGTCCGCCTTGCCGTCGCGGATTGAGTTGATGAACTCGTTGGTGAACTCCTCGGAGCTCACATAGCGCACCCGCGTCCCCGGGTAGAGGCTGCGCGCGTAGTGCCCGATCGCATGCAGCAGGTGGGTCTTGCCGAGCCCGGACTCCCCGTAGATGAACAAGGGGTTGTACGCCTTGGCGGGCGCCTCGGCGACCGCGACCGCCGCGGCGTGCGCGAAGCGGTTGGACGCGCCGATGACGAAGGTGTCGAAGAGGTATTTCGGGTTCAGGCGCGCGGTCGGCTCACCGGGGCCGGGCGCGGGCGCCGGCTGCGCGGCGAGCGGGCCGGGGGCGCCGGTCTGCGAGGGCAGCACGGGCGGGCCGCCGCGGGAACGATCCAGCGGGTCGGGGAGCTCCCGGCGTGACTGCTCATAGGGCGACCGATCGGGCCCCGGGCCGGAACCCGGGCCAGGGGCGGACCCAGGCCGCTCGGCGCCCGGGCCCCGGTAGTCGGAGTGCGGCTGCTGATCGTAGAGCTGCTGGTCATAGCCGGGCTGGGGACGCTGGGTGGCGTACGGGTCGCCCTCGGGGAAGCCGCCGAGCCGGGGCTGCTGCCAGCCGTAGTCGTCGCGTGGCCGGGGCCAGCCGCCGGGCTCGGGCCGGTGCTGCTCATAGCCTGGGTAGGCGGGGCGGGCCGTCGGCAGCTCATCTCCCGCCGGACGGCCGTATCCGTCCCGGCCGCCGTATCCGTCGCGGTTGTCGTAGCCCTCGTAGGCGTCGCGACTCTCGTAGGGGTCGCGGTTCTCGTGGGGGTCGCGACTTTCATAGGTGTCGCGACTTTCGTACGTGTCGCGCTGCGGCTGCTGCGGGACCATCGGCTCGGCGGCGGAGTCGTCGACGGTGATCGCGATCCGGATCGGGCGGCCGCACTCGCGGCTGAGCGTTTCGCTGACGATCGGGGCCAGCCGGCCCTCCAGCACGCCCTTGGCGAATTCATTGGGCACGGCCAGCAGCGCGGTGTCGGCGACGAGGGCCAGCGGCTGGCACCGCTTGATCCAGTGTTCGTCCTTGGCCTCGACGCCTGGTCCGCCCTGGCCGCCCTCTCCGAGCAGCCGCTCGAGCACACGTGGCCACACTGCGGCAAGATCGGCGGGTACGTCAGCCACAGGGCACGCTCTCTCACTCGCTGGGTGGGGGGACGCCGACAGGTCCCACGAATGTGCGGTTCTCGGGACGGGCGGGAAGGAATCGGAGCTCAGCCACGGTAGTCAGGCCATGGCGCGCGGTTCAAGTCGTTGTCCACAGGGTGTGTACAAATGTGCCATGCGATGTCGCCCCGCGTTCCCTTGCCCCCGCATCCGAGGGGGGCCGCGCCTTGGTGGGGCGCCGCCCGGCCGCGCCACCGGGCGGCGCCGGTTTGACCGGATGGCGTAATCGCGCGTACCGTAACCAGGTCGAGTTGTCGATGGCTGCTGCCGCCTGCCTCCGATGGGCAAGGGTCGCGGACCCAGGGTCTGACGATCATGAAGCGGTGCACTCGGGCGTATTGCGAGCTACTCGTGGGCGCACGGTGACAGCCAGGCGATGTCCCGCCACCACACGATTCATTTCTGGAGCCCCCGAGTGAGCAAGCGCACCTTCCAGCCGAACAACCGCCGCCGCGCGAAGACCCACGGCTTCCGGCTGCGTATGCGCACCCGTGCCGGCCGCGCGATTCTCGCGTCCCGCCGTAGCAAGGGTCGCGCCCGTCTGTCGGCCTGAACAGCCTGACGCAAGGTCCATGACGTGCTGCCTACCGAAAAACGGCTGAGGCGGCGCGAGGACTTTGCAGCCGCGGTACGCCGAGGGCGCAGGGCCGGCCGCCCACTCCTCGTCGTGCACTATCGCAGCGGCCTTGCCAGCGGTGAAACGGACCCGCACGCACCTGGGGAGAGTGCTCCCCCCGCGCGTGCGGGTTTCGTCGTGAGCAAGGCGGTCGGCGGTGCTGTCGTACGCAACCTGGTGAAGCGGAGGCTGCGCCATCTCATGCGCGACCGCCTCGATTTTTTTCCCGCAGGTAGCCTTGTGGTCGTACGGGCGCTGCCCGGTGCGGGCGAGGCGGGCCACGACCAGCTGGCCCGCGACCTCGACACCGCAGTGCGGCGGCTACTGGGAGGGGTGCCGCGATGAAGTACCCGCTGCTGTGGTTGATCAAGCTGTACCAGTGGACCATCAGCCCGATGCTGGGGCCGGTCTGCAAGTACTACCCGTCGTGCTCACACTACGGCTACACGGCCATTGACCGGCACGGCGCGGTGAAAGGAACGGCGCTGACGGCGTGGCGCATCCTGCGCTGCAACCCGTGGTCGCTCGGCGGCGTCGACCACGTTCCTCCCCGGAAGCGCCCGGTCTGGCACCAGCGGCTGCGCAACCGCCTCGGCGGGCACTCCGCCGGGGAGCCTGCCCCACAGCCCGAGACCCAGCCCAACGCCCAAGGAGCCTGATTCGTGGACACGATCCTCGGTCCTCTTTATGACGTAGTTTCCTGGATCATCGTCCAGTTCCACGCGTTCTACAGCCTCATCTTCGACCGGGACAGTGGCTGGGCGTGGGGTCTGTCCATCGTTTCGCTGGTGGTACTGATCCGTATCTGCCTGATCCCGCTCTTCGTGAAGCAGATCAAGGCGACGCGGAACATGCAGGCGCTCCAGCCGAAGATGAAGGCGATCCAGGAGCGCTACAAGAGCGACCGGCAGCGCCAGTCCGAAGAGATGATGAAGCTCTACAAGGAGACGGGTACCAACCCGCTCTCGAGCTGTCTCCCGATTCTGGCGCAGTCGCCGTTCTTCATCTCGCTGTACCAGGTCCTGAACCACATCGCGAACAACCGCACGGTCGGTTTCATCGACCAGTCGCTGCTGGACAGCGCCCGTCAGGCGCATATCTTCGGCGCCCCGCTGTCCGTGAAGTTCATGTCGTCCGCCTCGAAGGTCGAGTCCCTCGGCGCCTCGCTGACGGACGTCCGGGTCGTGACGGTCGTCATGATCGTCCTGATGTCGGCGTCGCAGTTCTTCACCCAGCGCCAGCTGATGACCAAGAACGTCGACCTGACGGTGAAGACGCCGTTCATGCAGCAGCAGAAGATGCTGATGTACGTCTTCCCGGTCATGTTCGCCGTCTTCGGCATCAACTTCCCCGTCGGTGTCCTCGTCTACTGGCTGACCACCAACGTGTGGACCATGGGCCAGCAGATGTTCGTCATCCGCCGTAACCCGACCCCCGGCAGCGTCGCCTACAAGGCTCGCCAGGAGCGGCTGCTGGCGAAGGGGAAGATCAAGGAAGAGCCGGCCGAGGTCGAGGCCAAGAAGGCGGCCGAGACGGCTCGCGCGAACCGTCAGCAGCCCAAGCGGCAGAGCAAGTCGCAGCGCCAGTCGGGCGGCACGGGCCACGCCAGGGCCACGGCGCAGTCCCAGCCGCAGGTCGCCAAGACCTCGCTGGACAAGTCCGCCTCGGAGGAGCCGGGCTCGGAGAAGCAGCAGCGCAGCGTGGCGCAGAAGAAGGGCGCGCAGGGCGGTAAGCCGGCCGGCGGCTCGGCTTCCGGTTCCTCCCGTACCGCCAAGTCCGGGCAGCGCAAGGGCCAGCAGCGCCCCAAGCACCCGTCCAAGAAGTAAGAAGGAGTCCATCCGTGACGGAAGGCACCACCCCGGCTGCCGAGGGTGTCGACACCCTGACCCGCCTCGAGCAGGAGGGGGAGATCGCGGCCGACTACCTCGAGGGGCTGCTGGACATCGCGGACCTCGACGGTGACATCGACATGGACGTCGAGGCCGACCGTGCCGCGGTGTCGATCATCAGTGATTCGACCAGTCGTGATCTGCAGAAGCTGGTGGGCCGGGACGGTGAGGTGCTGGAGGCGCTCCAGGAGCTGACCCGGCTCGCGGTGCACCGGGAGACCGGCGATCGCAGTCGGCTGATGCTCGACATCGCCGGATACCGGGCCCGTAAGCGCGCCGAGCTCACCGAGCTGGGCACCAAGGCAGCGGAGGAGGCCAAGGGCACCGGTGAGCCGGTGAAGCTGAAGCCGATGACGCCCTTCGAGCGGAAGGTCGTGCACGACGCGGTGGCGGCCGCCGGACTGCGCAGCGAATCGGAGGGCGAGGAGCCCCAGCGTCGCGTGGTCGTGCTTCCGGTCTGAACCGGCCCAGCCTCATGATCCACACGGCCCCGTCTGCTCGCAGGCGGGGCCGAATCTTGTCAGCCTTGCATCAGCTGTCAGCCTCGCATCAGCGTTCACCACAGTGTTCGGTATGGAAGGACGGTTTCCCGTGACGGAAGCAGCGGAGCTCCCCCCGGCCCCCGAGGAGGCGCGGGAGGTATTCGGTGAGCGCTTCTTGGAGGCCGTCCGGTACGCCGAACTGCTCGCCGACGTCGGGGTGACCCGCGGTCTGATCGGGCCCCGTGAGGTACCGCGGCTGTGGGAGCGCCATCTGCTGAACTGCGCGGTGCTCTCCGAGGTGGTGCCCGAAGGGGTCACCGTGTGCGATGTGGGCTCGGGCGCCGGGCTGCCCGGAATTCCGCTGGCCCTGACCCGCCCGGATCTGCGGATCACGCTGCTGGAGCCGCTGCTGCGCCGTACGAACTTCCTCCAGGAGGTGGTCGAGCTGCTGGGGCTGGACCATGTGACGGTGGTGCGGGGCCGGGCCGAGGAGGTCCTGGGGAAGCTGCCCGCGATGCATGTGGTGACGGCGCGCGCCGTGGCTCCGCTGGATCGGCTCGCCGGCTGGGGGGTTCCGCTGTTGCGCCCGTACGGAGAGATGCTGCTGCTCAAGGGGGACACGGCGGAGGAGGAGCTGAAGCACGCCCGCGCCGCGCTGAGCAAGCTCGGGGTGGTCGGGACCTCGGTCCTCCATGTCGGGGAGGGCATCGTCGATCCGCTCTCCACCGTGGTGCGGGTCGAGGTCGGAGAGAGCCCCGGCGGTGTGCGTTTCGCCGCCAAGCGGGCCAAGGCGGCCCGTAAGGGCCCCCGGCGCCGCCGCTGAGCGGTCGGGGCCGGTCCGTGATCTCTGCAGCCGACGTTGCTCCATAGGACGGGCACGGCTGCTCCATACAAGCTGCCAAAACTACGCATACCGGAGTGTCGCGACGAATCGGTGAGGCTGTCCGTGCATCGTGTTTCACGTGAAACGTCGCTCCTTGCTGCATGGAATCATCAGTCGTGGGCGTGCGGCCGCGTTGCCGCGCGACCGTCGGCCCCGACGGGACGTGGATTCATCCACAGGAGAACGGACCTCGCTGGTTCACAACCCCAAAAGCATGGCAGGCTCTGTTCATCGCGAGCCTGATGTCGAGGAGAGTGAATCCTTGCGGTCCGACGCCAACATCGCGGGGCCGATGACCGATCCGGTCCCCGGTCCCCGTACTGAATCGGCGGGGGAGGATGTTTCACGTGAAACACCGCCCCCGATGGACGACACCCCCATTGGTCGTGCCGCCGAACTGGCGGTCCAAGCCCTGGGCCGCGCGGGCGAGGGACTGCCCAGGCCGGAGCAGACCCGGGTGATCGTGGTCGCCAATCAGAAGGGCGGGGTCGGCAAGACCACCACCACGGTCAATCTGGCCGCTTCCCTTGCCCTGCACGGCGGCCGGGTGCTGGTCATCGACCTCGATCCGCAGGGCAATGCCTCGACGGCGCTGGGAATCGATCACCACGCCGAGGTTCCGTCGATCTATGACGTGCTGGTCGACAGCAAGCCCCTGTCGGATGTGGTGCAACCCGTTCCCGATGTGGAGGGGCTGTTCTGTGCCCCGGCCACGATCGATCTGGCGGGTGCGGAGATTGAGCTGGTCTCGCTGGTGGCGCGGGAGAGCCGTTTGGAGCGGGCCATTCAGGCCTATGAGCAGCCGCTGGACTACATCCTCATCGACTGCCCCCCGTCCCTCGGCCTGCTGACGGTCAACGCGCTCGTCGCCGGGGCCGAGGTCCTGATCCCGATCCAGTGCGAGTACTACGCCCTGGAGGGGCTGGGGCAGCTGCTGCGCAATGTCGATCTGGTGCGGGGGCATCTCAACCCCAAGCTCCATGTCTCGACGATCCTGCTCACGATGTACGACGGCCGGACCCGGCTGGCCTCCCAGGTCGCCGATGAGGTCCGCAGCCACTTCGGCCATGAGGTGCTGCGGACCAGCATCCCCAGATCGGTGCGCATCTCCGAGGCCCCCAGCTATGGGCAGACGGTCCTCACCTATGACCCGGGGTCCAGCGGGGCGCTGTCCTATCTCGAAGCGGCCCGGGAGATCGCGCTCAGAGGGGCCAACGTCCACTATGACGCCCAGCGGGCGCATACCGTCCCAGAGATCAGCCCGCACGACCAGCACAGCATGCAGGAGGGGATTCAGTGAGTGAGCGACGCAGAGGACTGGGCCGTGGGCTCGGGGCTCTGATCCCTCCCGCGCCGAAGGGGACGGATGGCTCCGGGCCCGCGCCGGCGGCGGGACCTGTCACGGCGACGGGGGTGTCCACCTCGCCGTCGGCGGTCCCGGTGCTGACACAGGAGCGTGGCGTGGCCGCGGCCAAGGTGACCTCGCTGCCCTCCCATGGCCTTCCACCCGAGACCGAGAGCGTGCCGCAGCAGCCGGAGGAACTGCCTCAGCCCGTCGTGGAGGAGGTGGCCGGAGCACACTTCGCCGAGCTGCCGCTGGACTCCATCACCCCCAATCCGCGGCAGCCGCGTGAGGTGTTCGACGAGGACGCCCTTGCCGAGCTGGTCACCTCGATCCAGGAGGTCGGGCTTCTCCAGCCCATCGTCGTCAGGCAGTTGGCCCCCGAGCGCTATGAGCTCATCATGGGCGAGCGTCGCTGGCGGGCCTGCAGGGAGGCGGGGCTGGAGAAGATTCCGTCGATCGTCAGGGCGACCGAGGACGAGAAGCTTCTCCTGGACGCGCTGCTGGAGAACCTGCATCGCGCACAGCTCAACCCCTTGGAAGAGGCGTTCGCCTACGACCAGTTGCTGAAGGACTTCGAGTGCACGCATGACGAGCTGGCGGACCGGATCGGGCGTTCCCGCCCCCAGGTCTCCAATACGCTCCGGCTGTTGAAGCTGTCGCCCAAGGTGCAGAGCCGGGTTGCGGCGGGCGTTCTCTCCGCGGGCCACGCCCGTGCGCTGCTCGGTGTCGATGACCCGGAGGAGCAGGACAAGCTGGCGTACCGGATCGTCGCCGAGGGGCTTTCGGTGCGGTCGGTCGAAGAGATCGTGACCCTCATGGGCTCGCGGTCGGGAGGCAGGCCGAAGGCGAAGGGGCCGCGCGCGGGCACGAAGATCTCCCCCGCGCTCACGGATCTCGCCTCCAGGCTCTCCGACCGCTTTGAGACCCGGGTAAAGGTGGACCTCGGCCAGAAGAAGGGGAAGATCGTCGTCGAGTTCGCCTCGATGGAGGATCTGGAGCGCATCCTCGGCTCGCTCGCCCCGGGCGAGGGGCCGGTTCTGGAGCAGCGGCTCTCGGAAGCAACGGAAGAGGAAGAGTAGGACAACCGGTCCTACGGGCAGAGCGGGGCGGGTCGTATTCCGGCGTGGTCGGAACACGACCCGCTCTTTGCTCAAGGGCGGTATCAGTGCAATCTCGGCACGGATACGATGCGATCAGGTAGGACGGATCCATATGGAGGCGTCTTATGCGGAGGGCAAGGCCGTGCGATCGGTAAGTCGCACGGGACTGCTGGCAACGGGATTGGGCCTGGGGGCCGTCGGCGGATTCGTCGGCAGTCTGCTCAGGGGGCGTAGTGCGCTGTTGGCCGCTCGGAGTGCGGCCGGCGACGGAAGTGAGGGACTGGCTTCATGGGGCGTCGGCTCGTACCGCTCACGCTGGACAACCTCCCGGACATCCCCAAGCGCTGTCGCGCCTGTGTCTTCTGGGAGCTCGACCCGGTCAGCGGCGAGGCCGCGGTAAGGGCCGGACGTCCGGAGCTGGAGAAGGAAGCATGGATCTCGGCCGTTCTGCTGGAGTGGGGTTCATGCGGCCGAGTGGTCTATGTGGATGATGTGCCGGTGGGCTTTGTGCTCTACGCGCCCCCGGCGTATGTGCCGCGGTCCACGGCCTTTCCGACGAGCCCCGTCGCGGCGGACGCCGTGCAGCTGATGACCGGCTGGCTGATGCCCGGGTACCAGGGGCAGGGTCTGGGCCGGGTGATGGTGCAGACGGTGGCCAAGGATCTGATACGGCGCGGGTTCAAGGCGATCGAGGCCTTCGGGGACGCCACCTGGAAGGAACCGGCCTGTGTGCTGCCCGCGGATCATTTGCTGGCCGTGGGCTTCAAGACGGTACGGCCGCATCCGCGGTATCCGCGGCTGAGGCTGGAGCTGAGGACGACGATCTCCTGGAAGGAGGACGTCGAGCTGGCGCTGGACCGGCTGCTCGGAGCGGTCCAGAAGGAGCCGGCACTGCGGCCGCTGTAGGGCCGCGCGGATGAGACCGGTGCATGCGAAGGCCGGTGTGTGTGGGCCACGGTTTCACGTGAAACATGAAGGGGCTGCCCCAGGCGGGGCAGCCCCTTCATGGTGGAGCGGCGGCTGACGGGGTCAGCCGATGAAGTCGGCCAGGTCGCGCTCGATGGCGGCCTTCGGCTTGGCGCCGACGATGGTCTTGGCAACCTCGCCGCCCTGGTAGACGTTCAGCGTCGGGATCGACATCACGCCGTACTTCGCGGCGGTTGCGGGGTTCTCGTCGATGTTGAGCTTGGCGATGACGATCTTGTCGCCGTGCTCAGCCGCGATGGCTTCCAGGGAGGGAGCGATCTGGCGGCACGGACCGCACCACGCGGCCCAGAAGTCGACGAGCACCGGCTTGTCGCTCTTGAGGACGGTCTCCTCGAAGTCGGCGTCTGTGACGGTCACCGTGGCACCGGCCATGGTTCATCTCCTTTATCGGTTTGGTGCAGAGAGGGGTAGGTGGGGTCAGGCGGTGGCGTTCGCGCTGTCGGCGAGAGCGGCGAGGTACCGCTCGGCGTCCAGCGCGGAGGAACAGCCGGTGCCGGCCGCGGTGATCGCCTGACGGTAGGTGTGGTCCACCACATCGCCCGCGGCGAAGACACCGGGCAGGTTGGTCCGGGTCGAGGGCGAGTCGACCTTCAGGTAACCCTCGTCGTCCAGGTCGAGCTGGCCCTTGAAGAGCTCGGTGCGCGGATCGTGACCGATGGCGATGAACAGTCCGGTGACCGGCAGCTCGGAGGTCTCGCCGGTCTTGACGTCCCGCAGGGTCAGGCCGGAGAGCTTGTTGCCCCCGTGGATCTCGGTGACCTCGCTGTCCCAGATGAAGGAGATCTTGGGGTCGGCGAAGGCGCGCTCCTGCATCGCCTTGCTGGCCCGCAGCGTGTCACGGCGGTGGACCACGGTGACCGACTTGGCGAAGCGGGAGAGGAAGGTCGCTTCCTCCATCGCGGTGTCGCCACCGCCGATGACGGCGATGTCCTGGTCCTTGAAGAAGAATCCGTCGCAGGTGGCACACCAGGAGACTCCGCGGCCGGAGAGCTCGTCCTCGTGGGCCAGGCCCAGCTTGCGGTGCTGCGAGCCGGTGCTGACGATGACTGTCTTGGCTCGGTGGACCGTACCGGAGGAGTCGGTGACGGTCTTGATGTCCTCGCTGAGGTCGACCGAGACAACGTCGTCCGGGACCAGCTCGGCGCCGAAGCGCTCCGCCTGGGCCCGCATGTTGTCCATCAGGTCGGGGCCCATGATCCCGTCACGGAAGCCGGGGAAGTTCTCCACGTCGGTGGTGTTCATCAGAGCACCACCGGCGGTCACGGAGCCTTCGAAGACCAGCGGCTTCAAGGAAGCCCGGGCGGTGTAGAGCGCGGCCGTATAGCCCGCGGGCCCGGAACCGATGATGATCACGTTGCGGACGTCGCTCACGGATGTCTTCCTTGTCTCTGCCGAGTGCCGACTGCTGACTGAGGGCGGCGACGTCCGGAGTTCCCCGGAAATCCCCTGCCACCCCACCCAACGGATCCTACGGGGCGCGCATTCCCGGGTGGTGTCAGGCGGCTCGCCGTGTGCCGTGTGCCGCCCGCCTCAGTCTCGCGGGTAGGTGCGGGCCACGAGGCGGGTGCCGGCGGTCGACGGTGACTGTGCGACGCACGCCGAGTCGATCACAAAGGCGTCGACAAGCTTGCTGTCCGCTCGGTGTGGCAGCACCACGAGATAGACGTCCTTGCCGGCATAGGTGTCCTCCTGCGCGGCAAGCGGGACCTCCGAGCGGCCGGTGCCGGCCTGTACGCAGCTGGGCACCGGGGGGTCCTCGGCGCGCAGCGGCATGTCCGGGGTGTCCTGCGCGCGCACATCGCCGGAGGCGGTCGACGACTTCTGGCCGGCGAGGAGGGCATGCACCCGGGCCTTGAGGGTCGCCGCGGACAGCGTTTCCGTACGGGACGAGGGCTGCCTCTTCGCCGTCTGGGCGTCGGCCGCATTGTCGTCGTGGGCGGAGCCCGACTGGATGAGGAAGGAGCCGAGACCGATCACGGCAGCCGCGCAGGCGGTGCCGAGGACGGCCCTGGGCCAGCGCCGGGCCTGCGGGCGCCGACTGCCCGGCCGGGACTTCGTACGGCCCGGTCCGGTGGTGGCTCGCGGGCGTCCTGCCGGTCGCTCGGCGGCGCCGGACGAGATCGGCGTCGCTTCGCCGCTCGCCTTCCGGGGGCGGGTCGGCTCCGAAGTTTCACGTGAAACGGTCGGAGCCGCGTCGGGTGAGGAGTCGAGCGTCGAAGTTTCACGTGAAACATCGGCGCGGTCATCCGGGGTGGTCGCGTCGAGGAGGGCTTCGGCGGCGAGCGCCGCGTCGATGCGCCCCGCGATATCGGCCGGCATCTGCACCGGACCGGGCAATGTCCCCAGCAGCGACCTGATCTCGTCCAGGGAGGCTCGTACCTCGGCACACAGCTCACAGGCGGAGAGGTGGCCGCGGACATGGGCGGTGCGGTCGGGGGGCAGCAGCCCTTCGGTGAGTGCGGAGATCTCCGTGACCTCCGGATGCTCATCCGTGTCGGTCGACGATGTCACGCTCGGCCACCTCCGCCCTTCACGGCATCTGCGTCGTTCGGTCCTGCCGCCGGTGGGACGGATGTCCCCTGCGTCCGGTTCCTTGCCCCGCGCGGCGAGTCGCTACCCCTCCCGTTCGGATGGAGATGGGTCAGCATGGGCAGCAGGCGTGCGCGTCCCCGAGCACAGCGGCTTTTGACCGTGCCGGTGGGGACCTCCAGGATTTTTGCGGCTTCGGCCACGGGATAGCCCTGCATGTCGACGAGTACGAGGGCCGCCCGCTGCTCGGGGGGCAGGGTGCGGAGCGCGCGGAGCAGTTCACGGTGGAGATCTCCGCGCTCCGCGGGAGCGGCCGCCGACTCGTGGGGTTCCAGCAATTGCTCCAGCCGCTCCGTCTCGGCGACGGGGGAGGTACGACGGGAGGCGGCCTTACGGGCCCGGTCCAGGCAGGCGTTCACGGTGATGCGGTGGAGCCAGGTGGTGACGGCCGACTGGCCCCGGAAGGTATGAGCGGCCCGGTAGGCGGACACGAGCGCGTCCTGGACCGCGTCGGCGGCCTCCTCACGGTCGCCGAGGGTGCGCAGCGCCACCGCCCAGAGTCTGTCGCGGTGGCGTCGCACGAGTTCACCGAAGGCATCCGGGTCGCCGGCGACATGGCGCTTGAGCAGGTCGCCGTCGCTCGTGTCGCCGAATCTGGCGTTGTCCACCCTGGAGCCCCCTCCCCGCCCGGCCGGCTCAGCCGGTGAACTTCACGTCCGTGATGGCTTGCTTGTAGGGGTTTTCGTAGTTGGGTTCTGGGGCGGAGTAGGGAAGTGCCGTGAACCAGACGAGGACGTAGCGGGTCTTCACCTTGCTCTTGATCTTCAGCTCGGCGGACTTGCTCGTGGTCTTGACCGAGTCGAGTTTTCTCAACGAAGCGACAGGGGCGGACGCCGAGACGGACGGGGAGAGGGAATCCGTGGCGTACAGCGAGACCTCCGTGTAGGAGCCTCCGTACTGCAACCCGAGGGAGGCGCTGTCCAGCGTCCGCTTCGAGCCGAGGTCGTAGATGATTCCGACGCCCTTCTTGACGCTCGGGGCGAAATGCGGACCGTCGATGTAGCTGCTGGTGCGCCAGGTGGTCGACGCGTCCCCGTCGTAGGTGAGCTTGGCCTGGGCGAGGTTCTGCGGGCTGCCGTCGGGAGCGAACTCCTTGGCGTTGACGATTTTGATCGGCTTGCTGGCCGGCTTCGTGGGCTTGTCGTCGTTCCCCTTCTGCTGGGACCGGCTCGGAGGGGACTTCTTCTCCTCCTTGAGGAGGGTGTCCGCGAGCTGCCAGCTGCCGAGGCCGAGGGCCGCGATCAGAAGGGCCGAGACGGTCCACTTGAGGGCCTTGCCGGTGCGGCTCTGCAGCGGGGGCGGGGGCGGCACGGGGGCGGCCGGGCCGGTGGCGAGGGACGGGCGGCCGCGGTGCGGCGGCTGGCCGTAGACACCCTGCTGGTACGTGGTGCGCTGGAAGGCGTCCGGGGCCGTGAAGGCGGGCTCCGGCGGGCGGATCCGCGGCATGGCGGCGACGGCCTTGGACAGCTCCTCGGGGGTGGTGCAGGGCTGGTCCTGCCGGGAGGCGGTGGCGCCGTCGTTGACGAGCGCGCGCATCGCCAGCTCGGACAGGCCGCGGTGGACCCCCGCGCGGACCTGGTCGGGCGCGATCAGCCCGACGCCCTTGGGCAGCCCGGACAGGCCGTAGGCGTCCCTCTCGTACGGCCAGCGCTGGGTCAGCGCGGCGTACAGCAGCGCGCCGATGGCTTCGGTGTCGGTGCGCTGCGGGTGGTCGGAGCTGATGCCGCGCAGGGCGGCCATGACGGCGAGGCCGCGGATGCGGTACTGGCCCGATTCGGTGCGCAGCACGGAGCCGGGGTTGAGCCGCAGATGCGCGAGGCCTTCGCGGTGGGCGGCGGCCATGGCCTGGGACACCTGGCTGACGAGCTGGTAGGCGTCGTGCGGCTCGAGCGGCCCGGAGGCGAGTACGGCGGTGAGTTCGGTGGCGTCGGGAAGCCACTCGTGGACCACGTAGACGAGGTCGTTCTCCTCGACGGCGTCGAGGACTTGGACGAAGCGGGGGTCGCCGAGCAGCGCCGCCGAACGGGCGGCGGCCAGCACCGGGCGGGCCCGCGGATGGTCGGCCGGCAGCACGTGGACTCCGACGGCGCGGCGGAGTTTCTCGTCCACGGCACGCCAGCTGCTGAATCCGTCCAGACGGGTGACGCATTCCTCCAGGCGGTAGCGTCTGGCCAACTTGTGGCCGCTGTGCAGCTCGGGGGCGCTCGTGTCGGCCGCGGCACCCTTGGTGTCGGTGCCCGCGGCCTTCGCTTCCTTATCGGCTTTCGTTTCGGTTCCCACCCCGTCGGACGTGGCCTTGCCCGCCTCGGCGGTCAGCGAGTCATCTCCGCTGTTGTCGGCCACGTCGACGGCAGCCGTGCTCCGTTCCGCCACCGTCGTTCCTGCCTCCCCATCCGTTGCGCCTACTCCGAGCCAAGACAATTGTGCCCACAGTCCGCCGCTATGCACGACACACGGTGGCAGACGATGGTTGTGCTGAACGATCAGCGACCAAGTCGTCCGCGGACCATACCGACCATGGCGGTCAGCTCCTCAATGCGCATCCGTTTCGCCGCAATGTAGAAGACCGCGATAAGAACGAGCCCACCACCGGCCAGAGCCGCTAGGGAGCCCGCCATGCCGGCGCCCAGGGCCCCGGTGATGACGTAGGCGGCCGCTCCGCCGATGAGGGTGGCCGGGATGCCCGCTCCCACCAGACGGGTGTAGGTGCGGATGACGTGCCGGCCGTCCAGATCGCCGCCCAGCAGCTTGCGGAGCCGCTTCCAGGCCACGCCCACGCCGATGGCGTAGGCCAGGCCGTAGGAGGCGGCCATGCCGGCCACGGCCCACCGGGCGGGGAGGATGAGGTAGCAGAGCCCGGAGGCGGCGGCGTTGACGGCGGCGACGATCACCGTGTTGTAGAAGGGGGTGCGGGTGTCTTCGTAGGCGTAGAAGCCGCGCAGGACGACGTACTGCACCGAGAACGGGATGAGTCCCAGGCCGAAGGCCATGAGGATGTAGCCCATCGAGCGGGCCTGCTCGGTGCCTGAGGAGCCGAACAGCAGGGTGCACATGGGGATGCCGAGAGCGACGAACCCGAGGGCGAGCGGGACGATGGCGACGGCGGAGGTGCGCAGGCCCTGCGAGATGTCGTCGCGGACCGCGCCGGTGTCCCCGTCGTGGGCCGCGCGGGAGATCCGGGGCAGCAGGGCGGCCATGACGGAGACCGTGATGATCGCCTGCGGCATTCCCCAGATGAGCTGGGCGCTCTGGTAGCCGAGGAGACCGGTGCCGGGGAAGCCCTGGTTGTTGGCCTTGGTGCCGGCCGCGGTGGCGAGCCGGGTCACCACGACGTTGCCCGCCTGGTTGGCGAGCACGAACAGCACGGTCCACTTGGCGAGCTTGGCGGCCTTGCCCAGGCCGTGGCCGCGCCAGTCGAAACGGGGCCGGAAGCGGAAGCCGGCGGCCCGGAGATAGGGGAACATCGCCAGCGCCTGGACGGTGAGGCCGAGGAGGGTGCCCACGCCCAGCAGCCGGACCCCTTCGGGGGTGACGGAGCCGGGCGCCATCTTGGAGGAGCTGAAGGTGCCGAACACCCAGATGAACAGACCGAAGCTGGCGATGACGACGATGTTGTTGAGGACCGGGGTCCACATCATGGAGCCGAAGCTGCCCCGCGCGTTGAGGATCTGGCCGACCACGACGTGCACGCCCATGAAGAAGATGGTGGGCAGGCAGTAGCGTGCGAAGGCGACCGCCACCTCGTTGGCGTGGGGGTCGCCCGCGATGGACGGCGAGAGCATACGGACCAGCGTGGGGGCCGCGAACACCGACACCGCGACGAGAGCCGCGAGGACGACCATCACCAGGGTCAGCAGGCGGTTGGCGTAGGCGTCGCCGCCGTCCTCGTCCTCCTTCATGGAGCGCACGAGCTGCGGGACGAAGACGGAGTTGAGGCCGCCGCCCACGGTGAGGAAGTAGATCATCGCGGGCAGCTGGTAGGCGACCGCGTAGGTGTCGCCGAGGGTGCCCGCACCGATGGCGGCGACGATCACCACCTGACGGACGAAGCCGGTCAGCCGGGAGACCAGCGTTCCGGCCGCCATCACCGCGCTGGACTTCAGCAGGTTCGCCGCACGGCCGCCCGAGCGTTTCTGCTCGGGCTCGGCCGTCTCCGGCTCGGCCACTGCCGCGGCCGCCCCCGCGGGGGCGGCCGACTGGGCGGGAACGGGGCCGGGTGGTTCGGACACCGGCGCCTGCCCCTGCGGGGGGCCTGCGGGCGGATACCCGGCCGGGGGCTGCTGGGGGCGCTGCGGCTCGTAGGGCTGCTGGTCGCGGAAGAGGTGCGCGAAGGCGTCCGGCTGCTGCTGATCCCCGGCGTCGTAGCCGGCTTGCGGGCCGGTGCCCAGATACTGCGTGGCCTCGATGTCGCCGCCGTACTGCTGGGGGGCGGGGCCCTGGGGGGTGGCGGCCTCGGGCGACCACAGCCTCGGATCGTGCCCCTGCGGAGGGGCGGGCTGCTGCTGGTACGGCTGCTGGTAGCCGCCGGACTGAGGCGCGTGGTACCCGCCCTGGCCCTGGTCGTACAGCGGATCCGTCAGCGGATCGTGGCCGTAGGAGTCCTGCCGTCCCGCGTAGGGGTCCTGCGCCGTGTAGGGGTAGGGCGTAAACGAACCGGTGACGTACGGATCCTGCATATAGGGGTCCTGTACGTACGGCAGCTGGCTGTATGAGATGTCGCGGGGGTCCCCCAGGTACGGGTCCTGTTGGTGCGGCTCCGGTCCGTAAGGGCTCTGGTGGGCGTACGGGCCGCTCTGCGGCGGCGGTACCCGGCCGGCGGGGTCATTGCCCGCGCCATGGCCGCGATCACCGTCATACGGCGCGTTCATCGCCACCCCACCTCATCGTCCGCTGCGGCCGGTCGGCCATGCCATTGCTCAATGGTCCACTTTCTCACCTGAGCCGGATGGGCCAGCGCTTTGCGATCCGGTGTCCGGCGCCGGGTCACTCGCCTGCCCGGGCACCAGGGCGCGCGGGCGCTCCCCCTCGCCGGGCTCGGTCCCCTCGTCCTCCGCCGCTTCTCCGTCCTGTTCTCCGTCCTGCTTCTCGCCGTTCCCCGCAGCGTCTTCATCACTCCTGGCGGCGGACCGCTTGCGCTGGAGGTAGATCCGGATCCCGGCGAGAACGAGCAGCAGCACCCCGCCCGCGATCACCAGAATGACCGTGGACGTGATTTCGGTGACATTCACCTTGAAGGACATCTCGGGGCCGTAGGCCTGGCCGTCCACGGTGTACAGCTGGGCCGTCACCCAGGCGCGTCCGTTCGCGTTGGCCGTGGTGCCGAACTTCACCGACTGGCTGTGCCCGCCCTGGACCGTGACCACCTGGGGGTCGCTGACCGCCAGGCGGTTGCCCTGCTGGGACCGGAGGACCAGCCGCAGCTCAACGGGTTGCAGAAGGTTGTTCTGGACGGTCACCGGAATCGTGGCGCTGCGCCCGGACAGGGTCATGTCCGTCTTGTTGACGAGGCGCACCTTCTCGGTGAGGCCCTGGAGGTAGGCCTGGACGGAGTCGCGGAACCCTGTCGCGCCCCGCGGGTCGTTGCGCCACGAGGTGGAGATCTCCCGCATGATCGCGGTGCCGAACGGGGTGACCACGCGGTCCTTGGCGGTGAGGATCACCTCGAACTTGTCGAGGGCGGCCTGGGTCTCCTGGATCTTCCGGAATCCGTCGGTGGACAACTCCTGGCGGCGCAGTGCGGCCGGGTAGGAGCGGGCGGCGGGGACCCGCTGGGTGGCGCGCGGATCGGGCTGGGCCTTGGCGGCCTGCCCCAGGCTGAGCGGCTGCGTCCAGCGTCCGGTCAGGCCGCCCAGGGCGGCCGCCATGGCCTGCGCCTGGCTGGCGGTGGGCATCCGCTGGGGGGCCACGACGACACTGCGCTGCTTGTCCGGCGCCTGCAGGGTCAGCATCTGGGTCTGGGCGAGGAACCGCTGGACGGCCAGCGTGGCGTTCTCCGCCCGCGTCATGTCGCCCGTGAAGGCGGTGGACAGCCGTGCGTCCGCGACCACCGCCGTATTGCCTCCGCCGATCTGGCGGGCCGCGGTGGGGGTGTACTGCAGGCCGCCGTTCTCGCGCAGGCTGTCGCTTCGGGCGATGATGTTGTGTGCGCCGGCGGAGGTGGCGACGTCCACGATCGAGGAGTCGACGGCGCCGTTCACCGGCCAGGCGAAGTCTGTGCGGGGCCTCACATGCAGGATGGTGTCCACGGTCGTCGAGGCGAGCGTGGTGGCGTTCTGGAGGTGGCTGAGGGCGCCCGTGACGTTCTTGCCGCGGTGTGCGAGCGAGGCGAGGTCGGGATCGGCGAAGGGCAGGGCCACCACCTGGTGTCCCTCGACAGCCTGCTCCAGGTCGTTGAGCCACTGCTTGGCCACGGTCTGGCCCCGGCCGTCCGTCGTCTCGTCCTCCGTCTGGCCCTGGACCTCGTACGGCTTGGTCATCGCGTCGACCGTGGCGAGCAGGTCCGGGTCGATCACCCAGGTGACCGGCAGGTTCTTGCCCAGGGCCACGAGCTGCTGCAGCCGTCCGCCGGGGGCGAGCTCGGCCACGAGGTCGTCGTTCTGGAAGATCGGCGTCTGCTGCTCATCGGCGCCTGTCCGGGCGGTCAGGTGGGTGGAGGAGATGAGCGGCCACAGATAGGTGAGCTTGCTCTTCTTGGGAGCGTCGGTCGGCTGCCAGGGCAGGAAGGTCCGCTCGATGCCCATGACCTGCGGCCAGGGCTGGCTCCGTGTCTGGCCGGTGAGGGCGACACCGAGCTGATAGACGCCGCTCTCGCCGAGCTGGAGGTCCCTCACCGGTATGGAGAGGGCGAAGTCACGGCTGATACCGGCGGAAAGGCTGCCGATCTTCTGCTCGTACTTCTCGGCGACCTCGGTGCCGTCGAGGCCGATCTCATAGCCCTTCCGCTTGGCGGCCGTGTCGATGTCGCTGCGGCCGTTCATGGTCGGGCCGACCCTGAGGCTGACGTAGGAGCTTTTGATCGTCGAGCGGCCGTTGTTGGTGACGGTGCCGCTGATGGTGAGCGTATCGCTCTTCGAAGGGGCGACGGGGGTGAGCGAGTCGATGGAGACGTCAACGGTGCGCGAGCCGCTCGCCTTGGCCTGGGCCGGCGCGGCCTGGGTGTGCGCGGTCCGGGCCGGGGCGGTCTGGGCGTGGGCACCGGGAGCCGCCGGGATCTGCAGCACGCCCGCGAGGACGGGCGCCGCGGTGAGGAGTGCCGCCGTGCGCCGCAGCCATCGACGGGCGCGAGCGGAAGTTGTCCCCTGGAGCTCTGCCGGCTCGGCCACGCGCTCGCCCGTCCCTCGTCGTCAGTGGTCGTCAGTGGTCACACCAAAATGCGTCCACGAAATGGTAACGATGCCCGCTGTGACGAAGTGCTGTGGAGGGCTCCACAAGATCGTCACCGGTTCGATGCGTCCGCTCGGCGAGGAGGCTCCGGGGCGTGCGGCCACGTACCCTGTTCTGTTGTGCCGAACGCCAACACTGACAGCCACCACCCGCAGTCGACCAACGAGCTCAGCCAGGTGCAGCGCCGCGCCGTGGGCGAGCTCCTGCGGGTGTCTCCCGTAGCCGACGACCTCGCCCGCCGCTTCGAGGCGGCCGGGTTCGGCCTTGCCCTGGTCGGCGGATCGGTACGGGACGCGCTGCTGGGCCGTCTCGGTAACGATCTGGACTTCACCACGGACGCCCGTCCTGAGGACGTGCTGAAGATCGTCCGCCCTTGGGCCGACGCGGTCTGGGAGGTCGGCATCGCCTTCGGCACCGTCGGCTGTCGCAAGGAGGGTGGAAACGGAAACGGGTCGAGTCAGAGCTTCCAGATCGAAATCACGACTTATCGGTCAGAAGCGTACGACCGTACGTCGAGGAAGCCCGAGGTCTCCTACGGCGACTCCATCGACGAAGACCTGGTCCGTCGGGACTTCACGGTCAACGCGATGGCCGTCGCGCTCCCGCGGAAGGAATTCATCGACCCGCACCACGGTCTGGAAGACCTCGCCGCGAAGGTGCTGCGCACACCCGGCACCCCTGAGGAGTCCTTCTCCGACGACCCGCTGCGGATGATGCGCGCCGCGCGCTTCGCCGCCCAGCTCGACTTCGATGTGGCGCCCGAGGTGATCGCCGCGATGAAGGCGATGGCCGGGCGGATCGAGATCGTCTCGGCGGAGCGGGTGCGTGACGAGCTCAACAAGCTGATCCTGGCCGCCCGCCCGGTCAAGGGGCTGCGGCTCCTGGTCGACACCGGGCTCGCCGACCATGTCCTCCCGGAGCTTCCGGCGCTGCGCCTGGAGCGTGATGAGCACCACCGTCACAAGGATGTCTACGAGCACACGCTGACCGTGCTGGAGCAGGCCATCGCCCTGGAGAAGGACGGGCCCGATCTGGTGCTGCGGCTGGCGGCTCTGCTGCATGACATCGGGAAGCCCAGGACTCGTCGCTTCGAGAAGGACGGCCGGGTCTCCTTCCACCACCATGAGGTGGTGGGGGCCAAGATGACCAAGTCGCGGATGACCAAGCTCAAGTACTCCAACGAACTGGTGAAGGACGTCTCCCACCTGGTCGAGCTGCATTTGCGCTTCCACGGCTATGGCACCGGCGAGTGGACGGACTCGGCGGTCCGGCGCTACGTACGGGACGCGGGACCGCTGCTGGAGCGGCTGCACAAGCTGACCCGCTCGGACTGCACCACGCGTAACAAGAGGAAGGCCAGCGCTCTGTCGCGCGCGTACGACGGGCTCGAGGAGCGCATCGCGCGGCTGCAGCAGCAGGAGCAGCTGGATGCCATCCGGCCGGACCTGGACGGCAACGAGATCATGAAGATTCTGGGGATCGGGCCGGGTCCGCAGGTCGGCAAGGCGTACAAACACCTGCTGGAGCTGCGGCTGGAGCACGGCCCCATGGAGCGGGACGCCGCCGTCGTGGCGCTTCAGGAATGGTGGGCGGCTCAGCCCCAGGGCTGACGCATCAGGTTTCACGTGAAACATCGGTCTGCCCCACCTCACGTTCGCCATGTTTCACGTGAAACATGGCGACGAGGGCGGTCGCCGCGTAGAGCGCGGCCACCAGGATCACCAGGGCGACCGAGCGTCCGTCGGGAGGCAGCGTCAGCGCGGCGACCGCTGCTCCCCCGACGAAGGCCACATTGAAGAGGACGTCGTACAGGGAGAAGATCCGGCCGCGGAAGTCGTCGGCGATCGAGGACTGCACAACGGTGTCGGTGGCGATCTTGGCGCCCTGGGTGACGAGGCCGAGGACGAAGGCGGCGGCCAGCATCGGGGCCGGTTCGAAGGGCAGCCCCAGCCCCGGCACCAATACGGTCGCGGCCGCCGCGCACACCACCATCCAGCGCAGCCGGCCGTCCGTGTGGGAGGCGGGACTCAGCCGGGCCACCGCTCCGGGCGTGACCACCGCCGCCGTGAAGAAACCCGCACCCGAGACGGCCACGGCGAGTCCCAGGAGCGCCAAGCCCTCCGACTCGGTCTTGGCCCATGCGTAGCGACAGAGCATCAACACCATCACCGTCAGCGCTCCGTAGCAAAAACGCATCGCTGTCATCCCCGACAGAGCCACCGTGGGATCTCGGCGCTCCAAGAGATGGCGTACACCGGCGACCAGGCCGCGCACGGTGCTCAACAGCGCCGCGCCAAGGCGCGGCTGGAGTGCCGATGGATCGGGCCCCAGCAGTCCGGGCGCCATCCTCAGCGCCGCGACCGCGGCGCTGAGATAGAGCGTCGCGCCCATCAGGACCACAACGGCGTCCGACGATGCGCCGGTCGGGACCGCGATGCGCACGACGAGGGCCAGGGCGCCGCCGACGGTGGCGGCGAGCGTTCCCGCGGTCGGAGACAGGGCGTTGGCCATGATCAAGCGCTCCTGGCTGTCCACGACGCGCGGCAGTGAGGCGGAGAGACCGGCCAGAACGAAGCGGTTGACGCCCGTGACCGACAAGGCGGAGACGTAGAAGAGCCAGTCGGGAACCTGCGCGAGGATCAGAACGGCCGTTCCGGCGGCCAGTCCGGAGCGCAGGGCGTTGCCGTGGAGAAGGACCTGGCGGCGGCGCCACCGGTCCAGCAGGACGCCGGCGAAGGGGCCCAGCAGGGAATAGGGGAGCAGGAGGACCGCCATGGCGGAGGCGATCGCCGCGGCCGAGGTCTCCTTCTCGGGGGAGAAGACCACATGAGTGGCCAGCGCGACCTGGTAGACGCCGTCGGCCAGCTGGGACAGCAGGCGAACGGCCAGGAGGTGCCGGAAGTCGCGCAGCTGTAGCAGTACGCGGAGATCACGCACAACGGGCATGACGCCAGCCTCACACACCACACGGGCCTCCGGGTGGATTACCCGGAGGCCCGTGATCAAGCCGCGCTCTGCGGCACCTGCGCAGCGTTGTGTCTCGCTAGCGCACGGCGCTGTGTCTCGCTAGCGCGCAGCATCGTGTCTCGCTAGCGCACAGCGCTGTGTCTCGCTAACGCTCGACTTCACCCTTGATGAACTTCTCGACGTTCTCCCGCGCCTGGTCGTCGAAGTACTGCACCGGCGGCGACTTCATGAAGTACGAGGAGGCCGAGAGGATCGGGCCCCCGATGCCGCGGTCCTTGGCGATCTTCGCGGCACGCAGCGCGTCGATGATGACGCCCGCGGAGTTCGGGGAGTCCCACACCTCGAGCTTGTACTCCAGGTTCAGCGGGACATCGCCGAACGCGCGGCCCTCCAGCCGGACATAGGCCCACTTGCGGTCGTCCAGCCAGGCCACGAAGTCGGACGGGCCGATGTGGACGTTGTCCTCGCCCAGCTCGCGGTCCGTGATCTGGGAGGTGACGGCCTGCGTCTTGGAGATCTTCTTGGACTCCAGGCGCTCACGCTCCAGCATGTTCTTGAAGTCCATGTTGCCGCCGACGTTCAGCTGCATGGTGCGGTCCAGGACCACGCCGCGGTCCTCGAACAGCTTGGTCAGCACCCGGTGCGTGATCGTGGCGCCGACCTGGGACTTGATGTCGTCCCCGACGATCGGCACGCCCGCCTCGGTGAACTTGTCCGCCCACTCCTTGGTGCCGGCGATGAAGACCGGAAGCGCGTTGACGAAGGCGACCTTGGCGTCGATGGCGCACTGGGCGTAGAACTTCGCGGCGTCCTCGGAACCCACCGGGAGGTAGCAGACCAGAACGTCGACCTGCTGGTCCTTGAGGACCTGGACGACGTCGACCGGGGTCTCCTCGGACTCGTCGATCGTCTGGCGGTAGTACTTGCCCAGGCCGTCGAGGGTGTGGCCGCGCTGGACGGTGACACCGGTCGAGGGCACGTCGCAGATCTTGATGGTGTTGTTCTCGCTGGCGCCGATCGCGTCGGCGAGGTCGAGGCCGACCTTCTTCGCGTCCACGTCGAACGCGGCCACGAACTCCACATCACGCACGTGGTACTCGCCGAACTGCACATGCATCAGACCCGGCACGCGAGTGTCCGGGTCGGCGTCCTTGTAGTACTCGACGCCCTGCACCAGCGAGGCGGCGCAGTTGCCCACGCCGACGATGGCTACACGAACCGAACCCATTCCGGTTGCTCCCTGTGTGTACTCGACGAAGCCCTGCGGATATGCGGGGCCTCACTTGGCGGTGTCATCGGACGGATCCGGCCGGGAACCACCCCGGTGCCGGGGCAGGCCGCCCGTATCTCCTGACTGGTCCTGCTCTCCTGGCGGATCGAGCTCGAGTGACCGGCCCCGTTCCTGCTCCTGGGGCAGGTCCTGGCCCGCGGGGCCGCCGCGCTGGTCGCGCCCGGCCCGCTCGCTCTCAATCAGCTCGTTCAGCCAGCGGACTTCACGCTCCACCGACTCCATGCCATGCCGCTGCAGCTCGAGGGTGTAGTCGTCAAGCCGCTCACGGGTACGGGCCAAAGAAGCGCGCATCTTCTCCAGGCGCTCCTCGAGGCGGCTGCGCCGCCCCTCCAGGACCCGCATCCGCACATCCCGCGACGTCTGGCCGAAGAAGGCGAAGCGGACGCCGAAGTGCTCGTCTTCCCACGCGTCCGGGCCGGTGTGAGCGAGCAACTCCTCGAAACGCTCTTTCCCCTCCGCCGTCAACCTGTAGACGATTTTCGCGCGGCGGCCGGCGAGCGTCGTCGCGAGAGCTTCCTCGGGCGCGCTGCCGGGCTCCTCGATCAACCAGCCGTTGGCGACCAGCGTCTTGAGGCATGGATAGAGGCTGCCGTAACTGAACGCACGGAACACCCCAAGCGAGGTGTTGAGGCGTTTGCGCAGCTCATACCCGTGCATCGGGGACTCGCGGAGCAGGCCGAGGACGGCGAACTCAAGGATGCCTGAGCGTCTGCCCATTCCCGCCTCTCCTGTCTCCCGGGTCCTTTATGCCGAGCTGATGTATCGGCTCGATACATCCAGACGATAGAACCGCGATCCTGGTGCGAACAAGGGGAGCCATGGTGAACGGCGTCACATCATCAATTCGTGGGACGCAAAGTGACTGTTATGGAGTGAAGATCACGCCTCGGCTGGTTTTGGCCGTGCGTACTCTGTTCGCCATGCACAGCACTGGGAACCAAGCGACGCCCGCAGGCGTCCTCGTCCTGGATGCAGTGTGCCCGGTTGCCGGTGGCGGCCGGAGCGCACATCGGGGGGACCGAAAGCCACCTGCCGCTTTCAGGCGATAGCGCCTGCCCGAGGAGTAGTCGTTCCATGAGCGAGCACCGTCGCAAGCCGCCGCAGCCACAGAGCGGCGGACGAGCAGCGGCCCGACGCGCCGCGCAGCAGTCTTCAGGCCGCCGCGCGGCCCAACCGCGTAGCGTCACCGGGTCGGAATCCGCCCCGCACGGGGAGGAGCGTCCTTATGGTGGCCGGGCCGAAGCCCGGCGCGCCGCACAGCGCGGCGGCAGCCGCAGACGAGGAGCCGATCCCGATGCCGGGGGCGCGGGCCGTGGTGGCCACGGCGGCGGCCGGCGCGCCACCGGCGGTGGCCGGGGCGGCCGCGGCCGTGGAGCGGGAGGCGATGGGCGGCCCGCGAAGAAGCGCTTCATCGATTACCCACGCGCGGGTAAGGACGGCTTCCGGCGCTGGGTCCCGTCCTGGAAGCTGGTGACCGGGACCTTCCTCTTCTTCTTCGCGATGCTCGTCGGTGCCGTGGGCATCGGGCTGTGGCTGGTGGAGGTGCCCACCGCGCAGGCCGCGTCCAAGGTCGAGAAAAACGTCTACTACTGGGCAGACGGCAAGCAGATGGTGGTCTCGGGCAAGGGCGAATACAACCGCCAGATCGTGCCGCTGAGCGAGATCGACGAGGACTTGCAGAACGCGGTGATCTCCGCGGAGAACGCCAGCTTCTACGACGACGCCGGCGTCGACCCGATGGGTATCGCGCGAGCCGTGGTCAACATGGCCAAGGGCGGGGCGACACAGAGTGGCTCCACGATCACCCAGCAGTTCGTGAAGAACACCTACCTCGACCAGTCGCAGACCCTCACGCGCAAGGCCAAGGAGCTGTTCATCTCCATAAAGGTCGGCGCGACCATGGACAAGGACGACATCCTCGCCGGCTATCTGAACACCGCGTACTACGGGCGCGGCGCCTATGGCTGCCAGGCGGCGGCCCGCGCGTACTACGACACGGACTGCAAGGACCTGAGCCCGAGCCAGAGCGCCTTCCTCGCGGCCACCCTCAACGGCCCCAACCTCTACGACCCGGCCGGCGGCTACGGCGCCAACGCGAGCAAGGACGCGAACAGGAAGCGGGCCGAGCTGCGCTGGGCGTGGATCCTCAAGCGCGAGGTCGAGGTGGGGAAGATGAAGGAGGCCGAGAGGCAGAAGGCGCTCGACGAGAAGTTCCCGATGCCCCGGAAGCCGAAGATCGCGACGAACAAGGAAGGCCAGATCGGTTATCTCACCGAGCTCGCCGACAACTACATCATCGCGAACACGAAGATCACCAAGACCATGCTGGACAGGGGTGGTTACCAGATCCACACCACCTTCGACCGGAACAAGATGAACCAGCTCGAGACGGCCGTGAAGAAGGTGACGAAGGAGAACATCAAGCCGGATGTGCGGCCGAAGTATGACAAGTACGTGCAGTTCGGCGGGGCCTCGGTGGAGCCCAAGACGGGCAAGATCGTCGCCATCTACGGCGGTAAGAACGCCCTGGAGCACTACACCAACAACGCCGACTACACCGGCGTCCAGGTGGGCTCCACCTTCAAGCCGTTCGTGCTGGCCGCCGCCATGAAAGACGGCGTCCGTGACAAGAACGGGGAGCGCGACCAGCCCGACGCGATGCGCACCCCCGTCTCTCCCAACAGCGTCTACGACGGCGACAACAAGCTGACGCTGCGGGACTACAACGGGACCGTCTGGCACGACAAGGACGGCAAGGAGTGGCACCAGCGGAACGACGGTGACGAGGACAAGGGCAAGATCACCCTGCGTACCGCGATGCAGTACTCAGTGAACACCCCATACATCCAACTGGGCATGGACGTCGGCACCGACAAGGTGCGGGACGCCGCGCTCGCCGCGGGCCTCAGCAAGGATCAGATGGCCTCGATCACCCCGACGTTCTCCCTGGGCACCTCGGCCCCCAGTGCCATCCGGCTCGCCGGTGCGTACGCGACCTTCGCGGCCAGCGGCAAGCAGGCCGATCCGTACTCGGTCGACTCGGTCGAGCACAAGGGCCGGGAGGTCTACAACCACGAGGAGGTCGCCAAGCTCACGACGGCGTTCGACGCGAGTGTGGCCGACAACGTCACCGACGTCCTGGAGAACGTCGTCGAGCACGGCACCGGTACCGCGGCGCAGATCGGCCGTCCCGCCGCGGGCAAGACCGGCACCACCGACGAGAACAAGTCGGCCTGGTTCTCCGGCTACACCCCGCAGCTGTCCACCGCGATCGGCATGTGGCGGGTGGACGACAAGGCCAAGAAGCAGAAATTCCTCTCCATGCGCGGCGTGGGCACCGGCGACCCGAATGCGTCGATCCACGGAGCCTCGTTCCCGGCCGAGATCTGGGCCGACTACATGCGCGAGGCGATGAAGGGCAAGAAGGTCGTGAACTTCCCGGAGCCCGAGCCGATCGGAAAGAAGATCTTCGGCGACGGCGCGAGCCCCACCCCGACGCCCTCCAAGACCACCACGCAGCCCCCGTCCGAGACGCCTTCCGAGACGCCCAGCGAGACGCCGTCCTCGGAGACGCCGTCCAACAGCCCCTCCCCGACGCAGACCTGCGACCCGCTGGAGATCGGCTGCAACGACAACGGCGGAGGCAACGGCAACGGAGGAGCCAACAACGGGGGCAACGGCAACGGAGGCAATGGAGGCGACGGGGGCGGCGGCACCAGTACTCCGACTACGGAGACACCAGGCGGCGACAACGGAGGCTGGTTCGGCGGAGGCGGCTGAGCCCCCGGCGAGCGACCCTCGCCCCCCACCACCATCGGCGGGGGGGGGGGGGGGGGGCCCCCCCCCCCCGGGGCGCCCCCCCCCGGGGGCCCCCCCCCCCGGCGCGGGGGGGCCCCGCCGCAAACCCCCGGCGCC
>NZ_JBIBKK010000032.1:0-92213 GCF_042959105.1 Streptomyces sp. NPDC007917 | reverse complement strand
GGTGTGCTGGGTGCGCGGCCGGCCCGCCGTCGTGCTCCCCCCCCCGCCCCACCCCGGGGGGGGGGGGGGCGCCGGCGCCCCCCCCCCCCCCCCCCCCCCCCCGCCGCCGTTTCTCCAGGCTCCCGGACCCGCACGGGCCCTCCCAGGGGGGCGTCGGAGCCCGCCCCCGGCCATTTCCCGGCCCTCCCCCGGATTCCGGTCCCTTTCGCCGTCCGGGGCCCTGGAGGCGGGCCTCACGGCCTCGGCCCGGCTCGTACGGCAGGATGGGTCCATGACGAGCGTGCGCAGGGATCCGGGGGCCGAGCCCGTACGGCCGACCGCCGAAGACGCGGTGGCCGCGGCCGGCAGCGAGCTGATCGGCGGGCCGGCCGGGCGGCGGGCGCTGTTCGGGGTCAGCTGGTGGACGCCGGTGCGGATCATCGCGCTCGTCGCCATCGGGATGTTCGCCCTCGGCATGGTGCAGAAGCTGCCCTGCTACAACGGCGGCTGGTTCTACGGGGCCACCGCCCAGTACACCCACGCCTGCTACTCCGACATGCCGCATCTGTACGTGGGCCGCGGCTTCGCGGAGAACGTCGTTCCGTACTTCGACCGCATACCGGGCGCGGCGGACGGGATGGACTACCTGGAGTACCCGGTCCTCACCGGCCTCTTCATGGAGGTCGCCGCCCGGCTCACCCCGCACGGCGGATCCCTCCAGCACCAGGAGCAGATCTACTGGATGATCAATGCGGGCATGCTCATGGTCTGCGCCGCGGTCGTCGCCGTCTGTGTCTCGCGCACGCACCGCCGCCGTCCCTGGGACGCCCTGCTGGTCGCCCTCGCCCCCGCCTTCGCGCTCACCGCGACCGTCAACTGGGATCTCTTCGCTGTCGCGCTCACATCCGCCGGGATACTCATGTGGTCGCGCAGCCGTCCCGTGGCGGCGGGCATCCTGCTGGGACTGGCGACGGCCGCGAAGTTCTATCCGGTGCTGCTGCTCGGGGCGCTGCTGCTGCTGTGTCTGCGGGCCGGCCGGCTGCGCGCCTTCGGGACGGCGCTGGGCGGGGCGCTGGGGGCCTGGCTGGTGGTGAACGTGCCGGTGATGATCAGCAGCCGCGGAGGCCTGCACATCCGCGAGGGCTGGCTCACCTTCTACACCTTCAGCCGGGACCGGCCGGTCGACTTCGGCTCCCTGTGGCTGGTCGTCTCCCAGCGCACCGGGGACCCCCTCGACAACGTCAACGTGTACGCCACGCTGCTGATGCTGCTGGCCTGCGCCGGTATCGCCGCGCTCGTCCTGTGCGCGCCGCGGCGCCCGCGCCTGGCGCAGATAGCGTTCCTGGTCGTCGCCGCCTTCGTGGTCACCAACAAGGTCTATTCGCCGCAGTACGTGCTGTGGCTGATCCCGCTGGCGGCCCTGGCCCGGCCCCGGTGGCGCGACTTCCTGGTGTGGCAGGCGTGCGAGGTGCTGTATTTCCTCGGGATCTGGATGTACCTCGCGTACACGGGCAGCGGCGACCAGCACCGGGGGCTGCCGCCGGAGGGGTACCAGCTGGCGGTGATCGTCCATGTGCTGGGGACGCTGTACCTGTGCGCCCTGGTCGTGAGGGATGTGCTGGTGCCCGAGCGGGACGTGGTGCGCCGGGACGGGTCGGACGACCCGTCGGGCGGCGTGCTGGACCGGGCCCCGGACGCGTTCGTCCTGGGGGAGGCGCGGCACGCGACGGCCTACGAAGGGCCGGCCCGGGTGGAGTGGGGCGTCAGACGCGAGTGAGCTCCCGCCGGACGGGACGGGAACCGCGAAGGGCCCGGAGCCGCGATCGTCGCGCGGCTCCGGGCCCTGACCGTTGTGACCGGTGGGGACTCGGCCGGGTGGCTCAGCGGTCGAGCAGCCGGTCGAACTGGGTCGTGGTGTGCCGCAGATGGGCCACCAGTTCGTCGCCCACCTGGGGGGGTGCGACGTCGCCCGGTACGAACAGGATGGACACCTGCATATGCGGCGGTTCGGCGAACCACCGCTGCTTGCCCGCCCACACGAACGGCGACAGGTTGCGGTTGACGGTCGCGAGCCCGGCGCGGGCGACGCCCTTGGCGCGCGGCATCATGCCGTGCAGGGCCTTGGGGGCCTCCAGGCCGACGCCGTGGGAGGTGCCGCCCGCCACGACCACCAGATGGCCGTCGGAGGCCGTCTTCTGCTGGCGGTAGCCGAAGCGGTCGCCCTTGGCGACCCGGGTGACGTCGAGCACCGCGCCCCGGTACTGGGTCGAATCGTGGTCGCCGAGCCACAGCCGGGTGCCGATGCGGGCGCGGAACCGGGTCTGCGGGAACTGCTGCTGCAGCCGGGCCAGCTCCTCGGACTTGAGGTGGCTGACGAACATGGTGTGCAGCGGCAGCCGGGCGGCGCGCAGCCGGTCCATCCAGGCGATGACCTCCTCGACCCCGTCCAGTCCGTCCGTGCGGTCCAGGGGGAGGTGGATGGCGAAGCCCTCCAGCCGGACGTTCTCTATCGCGGCGTGCAGCTTGGGAAGGTCCGCCTCCGCGACGCCATGGCGCTTCATGCTGCTCATGACCTCGATGACCACGCGCGCGTTCACCAGGCCGTAGACACCGTCGACCGACGAGACCGAGCGGATCACCCGGTCCGGCAGCGGCACGGGCTCCTCGCCCCGGCGGAAGGGGGTGAGGACCAGCAGGTCACCGCTGAAGTAGTCCTTCATCCGGGCGGCCTCGTACGTGGTCCCCACCGCGAGGATGTCGGAGCCGATGCGGCTGGCTTCCTCGGCCAGCCGCTCATGGCCGAAGCCGTACCCGTTGCCTTTGCAGACCGGGACTATGCCGGGGAACTGCTGGATCACCAACTGCTGGTGAGCCCGCCAGCGCGCGGTGTCGACGTAGAGGGTGAGCGCCATTGACCGGTCCCGGAACCTTTCTCGTGGCCGCGGTGTATTGAAGGTATGCAGCGTAGGTGGAGAGTCGAGAATTCGGGGAAGTCAGCGTCGCGACATGTAGATGTCCAGCGCCTTGTGCAGCAGCTTGTTGAGGGGGAAGTCCCACTCGCCGAGGTATTCGGCGGCCTGACCGCCGGTGCCCACCTTGAACTGGATGAGACCGAAGAGGTGGTCGTTCTCGTCCAGCGAGTCGCTGATGCCCCGCAGGTCGTAGACGGTGGCGCCCAGCGCGTAGGCGTCGCGCAGCATGCGCCACTGCATCGCGTTCGAGGGCCGGACCTCGCGCTTGTGGTTGGCGGAGGCGCCGTAGGAGTACCAGACGTGGCCGCCGACGATCAGCATGGTGGCGGCGGCGACGGCCTCGCCCTCGTGAATGGCGAAGTACAGCCGCATCCGGTTGGGGTCCTCGGAGTTGAGGGCCTGCCACATGCGCTGGAAGTAGCTGAGCGGGCGCGGGCGGAAGTGGTCGCGCTCGGCGGTGATCTCGTAGAGCCGCTGCCACTCCGCCAGATGCTCGTACTGGCCCTGGACGACCTCGACACCGGCCTTCTCGGCCTTCTTGATGTTGCGTCGCCACAGCTGGTTGAAGCCCTTGTGGACATCTTCCAGGGAGCGGTTCTCCAGAGGCACCTGGAAGACGTACCGGGGCTGGACATCGCCGAAGCCGGCCCCGCCGTCCTCGCCCTGCTGCCAGCCCATGCGGCGCAGCCGGTCGGAGACCTCGAAGGCGCGCGGCTCGATGAACGTGGCCTCGATGTCCCGCAGCCGCTTGACATCCGGGTTCTGGATGCCGGACTTGATCGCGGCGGCGTCCCAGCGGCGGATGATGACCGGCGGGCCCATCTTCACCGAGAAGGCGCCCTGCTGCTTGAGGTGCGCGAGCATCGGGCGCAGCCAGTCCTCGAGGTGCGGCGAGTACCAGTTGATGACCGGGCCCTCGGGCAGATAGGCGAGATAGCGCTTGATCTTGGGCAGCTGCCGGTAGAGGACGAGGCCGACACCGACCAGCTGGCCGCTGGCGTCGAACCAGCCGAGGTTCTCCGAGCGCCACTCCGTCTTGACGTCAGCCCATGCCGGAACCTGCATGTGGCTGGCCGCGGGCAGGCTCTGGATGTACGCCAGATGCTGCTCTCGGCTGATCGTCCTCAGGGTCAGGCTCATGCGGGGCGCTCCTCGGCAGGTTTGTCCCCAGGGTCGGGGCTCCGGCTCTCGCGCCGAAGCCTACTGCGACAAGGACGCGCCCCGTTTGGGCCCGGGGGCAACGGACCGGGCCCGAGCTCAGCCCAGCACGCCGCCGAAGAGGCCGCCGTGAGCCATGCCGAGATAGAAACCGACGCCGGCTGCGCCGAGCCCGATGATCAACAGGAAGCGCTCCCCGGTGGTCGCGGAGATCAGCTGTCCCCACAGTCCGGTGGCGATGCCGATCAGTCCCGCCCACGAGCTGACCAGGTGGAGATGGGGGAAATGAGCGGTGATGAACGCGATCACGCCGATCAGCAGGGTCGCCGCGGCGAAGGAGTTCTCGACGGGATGTGGCTTGCCGTCGGTGTCGAGGAAGGAGAGGAGTCCGTGGTGCGGTCGTGCTGCCTGTGCCATGGGGCACCTCCGTATGGGCACATATGGCAAAGCGGCGAAACTGTAACGCCGCTCACACCCGATGTGTACAGATTGCGGTGGGAGGCGGCCGGATTTCAACCCGGCGGCGGTCGGCGGGTAGTGTGTACCGTCCGCAGTGGTGTCTGCGCAGACACCGGTGCGGTACGCATCACGACCCTCCTGCCACGGATCGACCGTGGCCGCTGAGTCCAGAGGAGGTGGGTTCCACATGCGTCACTACGAGGTGATGGTCATCCTCGACCCCGATCTCGAGGAGCGCGCTGTCTCCCCGCTGATCGAGAACTTCCTTTCCGTCGTCCGTGAGGGCAACGGCAAGGTCGAGAAGGTCGACACCTGGGGCCGTCGTCGTCTCTCGTACGAGATCAAGAAGAAGCCCGAGGGCATCTACTCGGTCATCGACCTGCAGGCCGAGCCCGCGGTCGTCAAGGAGCTCGACCGCCAGCTGAACCTGAACGAGTCGGTCCTCCGGACCAAGGTCCTCCGTCCCGAGACCCACTGACCGCGTAAGCGCTCAGCGGTCATCGGGCCGTATCGCAACGAGTAGCAAGCAGCCCAGCAGTACCCGCCGAGAGGTTCCCCCAATGGCAGGCGAGACCGTCATCACGGTCGTCGGCAATCTCGTCGACGACCCCGAGCTGCGCTTCACCCCGTCCGGTGCGGCGGTCGCGAAGTTCCGTGTCGCGTCCACTCCCCGTACGTTCGACCGGCAGACCAACGAGTGGAAGGACGGCGAGAGCCTCTTCCTCACGTGCTCGGTGTGGCGGCAGGCCGCGGAGAACGTCGCCGAGTCGCTTCAGCGCGGCATGCGCGTCATCGTGCAGGGCCGGCTGAAGCAGCGGTCCTACGAGGATCGCGAAGGGGTCAAGCGCACGGTCTATGAGCTGGACGTCGACGAGGTCGGCGCCAGCCTGCGCAACGCCACGGCGAAGGTCACCAAGACCACCGGCCGTGGTGGCCAGGGTGGATACGGCGGTGGCGGCCAGGGCGGCGGCGGTGGCTGGGGCGGCGGCCCCGGCGGCGGCCAGCAGGGCGGCGGCGGTGCTCCGGCCGACGACCCGTGGGCGACCAGCGCCCCGGCCGGCGGCCAGGGCGGCGGCGGTGGCTGGGGCGGTGGCTCCGGCAACTCCGGCGGCGGCTACTCGGACGAGCCGCCCTTCTAGGCCCGGATGCGCTGTTTCACGTGAAACCGCTGTTTCACGTGAAACGGTGCCCGGTCTGGTCAGGGCGACCAGCACAAACTTCTTGATCACACTGGAGAGAGACAATGGCGAAGCCGCCTGCTCGCAAGCCTAAGAAGAAGGTTTGCGTGTTCTGCAAGGAGAAGATCTCCTACGTCGACTACAAGGACACGAACCTGCTGCGGAAGTTCATCTCCGACCGCGGCAAGATCCGTGCCCGCCGGGTCACCGGCAACTGCACCCAGCACCAGCGTGATGTCGCCACGGCCGTGAAGAACAGCCGCGAGATGGCGCTGCTGCCCTACACCTCCACCGCGCGATAAGGGAAGGGTGACCGAGTCATGAAGATCATCCTCACCCACGAGGTCTCCGGCCTCGGCGCCGCCGGCGACGTCGTGGACGTCAAGGACGGTTACGCCCGTAACTACCTGGTTCCGCGTGGTCTGGCGATCCGCTGGACCAAGGGCGGCGAGAAGGACGTCGAGCAGATCCGCCGCGGTCGTCGCATCCGCGAGATCGCCACGATCGAGCAGGCCAACGAGGTCAAGGCGCAGCTCGAGGGCGTCAAGGTGCGCCTGAAGACGCGCGCCGGTGACGCGGGCCGTCTGTTCGGCTCCGTCACCCCGGCCGACATCGCTTCGGCGATCAAGGACGCGGGTGGCCCCGAGGTGGACAAGCGCCGGATCGAGGTGGCCGCCCCGATCAAGACCCTGGGCGCTCACCAGGTGTCCGTGCGTCTGCACGCCGAGGTTGCCGCCAAGGTGGGCGTCGAGGTCATCGCCGCCTGACCGAGGTTCCCCCAGCGGTAGCTGGGAGGTGCCCGCTGCACAGCACGACTGAGGGCCGCGACCCACGCCGGGGTCGCGGCCCTTGGACGTATCGGCGTTCGGCTGGAGGTATCGGCGCCGGGCGCCCGTGGTGTGGTGGCCCGGGCGGCCGCCCGATCTCTGGGCCCGGGCTGGGCCTAGCCGCGTACCGCGCCGGTGACGATCCAGCGGCCCGAGCGGGCGCGCAGCCACAAGCTGACCAGCCGGACCGACATCATCAGCGCCATGGTCCACCACAGGGCCGTGAGGCCGCCGCCGAGAGAGGGCATTAGCAGCGCGACCGGGGCGAAGACGGCCAGCGTGACGAGCATCGCCCAGGCCAGATAGCCGCCGTCCCCCGCGCCCATCAGCACCCCGTCCAGGACGAAGACGACCCCGGACACCGGCTGGATGGCGGCCGTCACCAGCAGGGCGGGCAGCAGGGTGTCCCGTACCGCCGGGTCCGAGGTGAACAGCGGGATGAACAGCGGCCGGGCCGCGATGACCAGCAGCCCGAGCACCACCCCGGAGGCGATGCCCCACTGGACCATCCGGCGACAGGCGGCGCGCGCCCCCTCGGCGTCGCTCGCACCCAGATAGCGCCCGATGATCGCCTGGCCCGCGATCGCGATGGCGTCCAGGGCGAACGCCAGCAGGTTCCACAGGGACAGGACGACCTGATGGGCGGCGACCTCGTCGTCGCCGAGGCGGGCTGCCATCGCTGTCACGATCACCATGACGGCGCGCAGGGCCAGGGTGCGGACCAGCAGCGGCACCCCCGCCTGGGCGCAGGCCCGAATCCCGGCCAGGTCGGGGCGGAGCGTGGCGCCGTGGCGCCGGGCGCCCCGTACGACCACGGCGAGGTAGACAGCGGCCATGGCGCACTGGGCGATCACCGTGCCCCAGGCGGAGCCCGCGATGCCGAGTCCGGCGCCGTAGACCAGGGCGGCGTTCAGCGCGGCGTTGGCCATGAAACCGCCGATGGCGACGTACAGCGGGGTCCGGGTGTCCTGGAGGCCGCGGAGCACACCCGTGGCGGCGAGCACGACCAGCATCGCGGGTATGCCGAGGACGCTGATGCGCAGATAGGTGACGGCGTGGGGGGCCGCCGTGTCCGATGCCCCGAAGAGGCCGATGAGGTCCGGGGCGGTGGGCAGGGCGACGGCGATGACGGCGCCGCCGATGAGGAGGGCGAGCCAGATGCCGTCAAGACCCTGGCGGAGCGCTCCGGCCGTATCGCCCGCGCCGACACGGCGGGCGACGGCCGCCGTGGTGGCATAGGCGAGGAAGACGAAGATGTTGACGGCGGTGGTGAGAAGGGCGGCGGCGACGCCGAGCCCGGCGAGCTGCGGGGTGCCGAGGTGGCCGACGATGGCGCTGTCGACCATCACGAAGAGGGGTTCCGCCACCAGTGCGCCGAAGGCGGGGAGGGCGAGCGCGACGATCTCGCGATCGTGTCGCCGGGCGGTCTTCCGCTCGGTCGCGGGGGCCAGAGTCATGAGGGCAATCTAATCTTCCACAGGTAAGAGACACAACCCAATGGCATCCCTTACATGCGAAGGTGCGGGACGCTCTCCTCTGCGCCGTTTGTCGTGATCTTGATCGAGGCGGAGAAGTTTTTCTCCTGCACAGCCCCTGGATGAAGAAGTCGCAGGTCAGAGGCGTAAGTCTGGGGTGATTGTGTGTTTGTCCACAGCGCTGTCCCCCGGCCCGTGCACAGGATCGCGGGACTTCTCCACAGGATGTCACCCGTCATCCACATGCCCTGTGGATAACCAAGTTGGCTGAGGGGGGAGAGAGGCCTACCGTGGTCCGGCGCCCGCCGCCTGTTCCGGCCTCGATTCCCCCCGAACCCGATGCGTCGGAACCGGAAGTCGGGCGCCCTGTTTGTCATAGCCGTGGCGTAAGAAAGAGACGCGCGGTGAGGTCCGCACCGCGGACGGGAGGAGGTGGCGGGGTGAGCATGCCCGAGCCCATGGACGACCCGTGGGCGGACTCCGGCCCGGTCGACCGGTTCCCTTCCCCCCGGTTCCGGCGCGGCGAAGGCGGTCGCGGCCGTGACGAACAGCATGAGCGCGGCCGGGAGTCGGGTGGCTGGGAGGGAGCGGGCTTCGAGCGCGTACCGCCGCAGGACCTCGATGCCGAGCAGTCGGTCCTGGGCGGCATGCTGCTGTCCAAGGACGCCATCGCCGATGTCGTCGAGGTCCTCAAGGGCAACGACTTCTACCGCCCCGCCCATGAGACGGTCTATCAGGCCATTCTCGACCTCTATGCCAAGGGCGAGCCGGCCGACCCGATCACGGTCGCCGCCGAGTTGACCAAGCGCGGCGAGATCGCCCGCGTCGGCGGCGCCTCGTATCTCCACACCCTCGTCCAGTCGGTCCCCACCGCCGCCAACGCCGAGTACTACGCCGAGATCGTCCATGAGCGCGCGGTGCTGCGCCGTCTGGTCGAGGCCGGCACCCGCATCACCCAGATGGGATACGCGGCCGACGGCGATGTGGATGAGATCGTCAACAACGCCCAGGCGGAGATCTACGCCGTCACCGAGCAGCGCACCAGCGAGGACTATCTGCCGCTCGGCGACATCATGGAGGGCGCGCTCGACGAGATCGAGGCCATCGGCTCCCGCAGCGGCCAGATGTCCGGTGTGCCCACCGGCTTCACCGACCTGGACGCGCTGACGAACGGGCTGCACCCCGGCCAGATGATCGTCATCGCCGCCCGTCCCGCGATGGGCAAGTCCACCCTCGCCCTGGACTTCGCGCGCGCCTGCTCCATCAAGAACAACATGCCCAGCGTCATCTTCTCCC
This sequence comes from Streptomyces sp. NPDC007917, assembly GCF_042959105.1. Taxonomy (NCBI): domain Bacteria; kingdom Bacillati; phylum Actinomycetota; class Actinomycetes; order Kitasatosporales; family Streptomycetaceae; genus Streptomyces; species Streptomyces sp. NPDC007917. The sequence continues at coordinate 82,869 of NZ_JBIBKK010000032.1, read as the reverse complement.
TGGAGATGGGGCGCAACGAGATCGCCATGCGCCTGCTGTCCGCCGAGGCCCGGGTGGCGCTGCACCACATGCGGTCCGGAAGCATGACGGACGAGGACTGGACGCGGCTGGCCCGCCGCATGCCCGATGTGTCCGCCGCCCCCCTCTATATCGACGACTCCCCGAACCTGTCGATGATGGAGATCCGGGCCAAGTGCCGCCGTCTCAAGCAGCGCAACGACCTGCAGCTGGTGGTCATCGACTATCTCCAGCTGATGCAGTCCGGCGGTGCGCGGCGCCCCGAGAGCCGTCAGCAGGAGGTCTCGGACATGTCGCGAAACCTCAAGCTGCTGGCCAAGGAGCTGGAAGTGCCGGTCATCGCGCTCTCGCAGCTCAACCGAGGCCCCGAGCAGCGCACGGACAAGAAGCCGATGGTCTCGGACCTGCGTGAGAGTGGTTCCATCGAGCAGGACGCCGACATGGTCATCCTGCTCCACCGCGAGGACGCGTACGAGAAGGAGTCGCCGCGGGCGGGCGAGGCGGACCTGATCGTGGCCAAGCACCGTAACGGCCCGACGGCCACGATCACGGTCGCCTTCCAGGGCCACTACTCACGCTTCGTGGACATGGCCCAGACCTGAGTGCTCAGGGGCGCCGGCGACTACACCACGTCGGCCAGCTCCTCCAGCAGCCGCCGCTTGGGGCGGGCGCCGACCATCGACCGCACCGGCTCCCCGTCCCGGAACACCATCAGCGTCGGCATGGACAGCACGCCGTACGCCGCAGTGGTGGCCGGATTGGCGTCCACGTCCAGCTCGACCACCTTGAGCCGGTGTGCCTCCTCCCGGGCCACCTCTGCCAGCACCGGCGCGATCATCCGGCACGGCGGGCACCACGAGGCCGTGAACTCCACCAGCACCGGCAGCCCGGACTCCAGCACCTCCCGCTGGAAGGTGTCGTCCGTGACCGTGACCACTCCCCCGGTCTGCGTCGTCGTCATTCCGTTCTCCTCTCCGTCGTCCCGTCCGTGTCATGCGGGTCGAGCTCGCAGCGCGGCTCGGGGCCGCCCGGTGCCGTCGCCGCGGCCTCCAGCGCGGCCACCGCCCGCTCCGCCTCGGCGAGCTGTGCCCCGACCTGCTGCCGTACGCCGTTGAGCCGCGCGATGCACTCGTCCAGCTCGGCCAGCTTGCGGCGGTACACCTCGAGCGAGGCCGGGCAGGAGTCGCCCGCGGGGTGACCGGCGCGCAGACACTCCACGAACGGCCGGGTCTCCTCCAGGCCGAAGCCGAAGTCCCGCAGCGTCTGTATCTGCCGCAGCAGCCGCAGGTCGTCCTCGTCGTACGCCCGGTATCCGTTGCCCGCGCGGCGCGCGGGCAGCAGCCCGAGCGTCTCGTAGTAGCGCAGCGTGCGGGTGGTCGTACCCGCCCGTTCGGCCAGCTCTCCGATCCGCATGGCCACGACGGTAGACCTTGACGCCGACGTCAATGCCAGAGCCGGCCGACGGGCCTGGGGAAACGCCCCGTCGGACAGGCGGCGCGGGACATAGGGTGCGGGCATGACCGCGCCCATGGATGAGACCGCACAGCCGCTGCCCGCCACCCACCGCGCCCTGCTCCGCCGGATCGCCGTCGGCCAGAGCGAGGGCCGCGCGCCGTCCCTCGTGGGCGCGGTGGTGCGGGACGGGCGGCTGTGGTGGGCGGGGGCGCGCGGTGAGCTGGGCGCCTCCGCTGAGGGTGGCGGTGGGCGACGGGTGGGAGGCGGGCGACGGGTGGGCGGTGGGCGACGGGCCGGAGGGCAGTCGCCCGACGCCAACACCCAGTACCGCATCGGATCGCTCACCAAGACCTTTGTGGCGGTGCTGGTGATGCGGCTGCGCGACGAGGGGCTGCTGCATCTCGGCGACCCGCTGTCCCGCCACCTGGACGTGCCGGAGGCCGGGGACGCGACCATCGCCCAACTGCTCTCCCACACCTCGGGCCTGGCGGCGGAGGCCCGAGGCCCGTGGTGGGAGCGCACGCCGGGCGAACTGCGCCCCGAGACGGCCGACATCTTCGGGGAGCGCCCGCTGCGCCACCCCGCCGGCCGCCGCCACCACTACTCCAACCCCGGCTTCGCACTGCTGGGCGCGGTCGTCGAACAGCTGCGCGGCGCGCCCTGGGACCAGGTGCTGCGGCGCGAGGTGCTGGAGCCGCTGGAGATGGCGCGCACCTCGCCGCTGCCGCGGCCGCCGCACGCCGAGGGCTGGGCGGTGCACCCCTGGGCGGATGTGCTGCTGCCCGAACCCGCCGTGGACACCGGCCGGATGGCCCCGGCCGGGCAGCTGTGGTCGACGGCCACCGACCTGGCCCGGTACGCCGCGTTCCTGATGGACGGGGACGAACGGGTGCTCGACCCCCGGACGCTGGCCGAGATGCGGGCCCCGGCGGCCGCGCCCGAGGACGACGACTGGGACGCCGGCTACGGTCTCGGCATCCAGCTGACCCGCCGCGACGGCCGCGTCCTCGTCGGCCACACCGGCTCCATGCCGGGCTTCCTGGCCGCCCTGTGGGCGAGCCCGGAGGACGGGCTGGCCGGGATCGCGCTGGCCAACGCCACCTCCGGGCCCGCGGTCGGCGCCGTCGCCGCCGACCTCGTACGGATCGCGGCCGAGCACGAGCCCCCCGTGCCCGCGCCCTGGCGTCCGCTGCCCGAGGCCGACCCGGAACTGGTGGCCCTGACCGGGCCCTGGTACTGGGGCCCCACCCCCTTCCTGCTGCATCTGCGCCCCGGGCGGGGGCTCGAGCTGCGCCCGCTGAACGGGAGGGGCCGCGGCTCGCGGTTCCGGGCGGAGCCGGACGGCACCTGGACCGGGCTCGACGGCTACTACGCGGGGGAGACGCTGCGCGTGGTGCGGGGCGCGGGCGGCGGTCCGTACGGCGGGGCGGACAACGTCCACCTCGATCTGGGCACCTTCGTCTTCACACGGGAGCCGTACGAGGCCGATGGGGCGGTGCCGGGCGGGGTGGACGCGAAGGGGTGGCGCCCGGGGGCGTGAGGCGCGCCCCGGCTTGGGCCCGTGCCTGACCCTGGCGGTGGTACGCACCGGCGGGGGCTGGGTGGGCCCCGCGCAGCGCCCCAGGCTGATCTCCGTACACACGTCCGGCGGCCCCGCGTCCGCCACGGTTGAAGGAGATCCGTCATGCGCTCTTCAGCGCTCCGCGTCGGTGCGTCCCTGCTCGCCCTGACCGCCGTCCTGGCCGCCTCGGGCCCGGCCACCGCCCGAACCGCGAGCGCCCGGCCCGAAACCGCCTGGTCGGCCGGGTGGGCGGCGCCCGTCCAGCGGCCCAGCGAGGGCTTCGAGGAGAACTGGGCCCTCAAGGGCTTCGCCGACCAGACCGTGCGCCAGGTCGTGCGGGTGACCGGCGGCGGCACCGCGGCCCGGATCAAACTGTCGAACCTGTACGGCACCGAGCCGCTGCGCATCGAGGGCGCGACCGTCGCCCGGACCGCGGCCGGCGCGTCGGTCGAGGCCGGGAGCCTGCGCAGGCTGACCTTCGGGCACCGCCGGTCGGTGACGATCCCGGCGGGCGGCGAGACGGCCAGCGACGCGGCGCCGGTGCGCGTGGCGCCCTTCGAGTCGCTGACGGTGACGCTGTACTTCGCGGAGCCGACCGGTCCGTCCACGTTCCACGCCCAGGCCTATGCGAAGAGCTACCGCGCGGAGGGCGATCACGGGGCCGACCGTACGGGCGCGGCCTTCACCTCGTCCACCCACTCCTGGTACTACCTCTCGGACGTGGAGCTGACCGGCGGCGCCGGACGGCGCGGCTCCGTGGTCGCCTTCGGCGACTCCATCACCGACGGCTTCGGCTCGACCTACGACGCCAACAGCCGCTGGCCGGACCTGCTGGCGGAGCGCTTGGCGGCGGCCGGCACCCCGCGCCCGGTGCTCAACTCCGGCATCGGGGGGAACCTGCTGCTGCACGACTCGCCCTGGTACGGGGACCGGGCGGGCGCCCGGTTCGGGCGCGATGTGCTGGACAAGCCGGGCGTCAGGTCGGTGATCCTGCTGCAGGGGCTCAACGACATCGGCTTCAGCGAGGTGGATCTGCCCACCTACAAGCCCAATCCGCAGGTCTCCGCCGAGCAGGTGATCGCCGGCTACCGCGAGCTGATCGCGCGGGCCCACGCCCGGGGGGTGCGGGTCGTGGGCGCGACGATCCTGCCCTTCAAGGGCGCCGAGTACCACACGGCGCGCTCCGAGGCGAAGCGCGCCGCGATCAACGAATGGATCCGCACCTCCGGCGAGTTCGACGCGGTGGTCGACTTCGCCGAGGTCATGGCCTCGCCGTCGGATCCGCTGGCGCTCGACGCGGCGTACGACAGCGGCGACCACAAGCACCCCAACGACGCGGGCTACCGGCGGATGGCCGAGGCGATCGACCTCGCCGCGCTCTGAGGCACCCGCCCGCGGGGTCAGAGCGCGAGCTTGAACCCCACGTGTGAGGCCTCGAAACCGAGGCGCTCGTAGAAGCGGTGGGCGTCGGTACGGGTCGCGTCCGAGGTGAGCTGGACCAGCACACAGCCCTCGCGGCGCGACTCGTCGATGGCCCACTGGATCAGCTGGGTGCCGAGTCCGCCGCCGCGCTCGTCGGAGTGGATGCGCACGGCCTCGATGATCGAACGGGTGGCGCCGCGCCGGGACAGGCCGGGGATGACGGTGAGTTGGAGGGTGCCGACCGTGCGGCCGTCCCGTACGGCGACGACCAGGCGCTGGCCCGGATCGCGGTCGATCCGTTCGAACGCCGCCCGGTAGGGGGCCGGGTCGTCCGGGGACTCGCGCCGGGCGCCGAGCGGATCGTCGGCCAGCATGGCGACGATGGCGGGTATGTCGTCGGCGGTCGCGCGGCGGATCTCGAAGTCGCTCATGGCGGGCAGCCTACGCGGGGGCCCACAGCCCTTCGACGGCCGTGACCAGCGGTGCCAGTTCGGGCCGTGCGGCGGCGTCCTGGAGGGCGTCGCGCAGGGCGGCGTCGTTGGTCGGGCGGGCCTGGCCGAGCAGTTCCCGGCCCGCGTCGGTGACGTTGGTGTAGATGCCGCGGCGGTCGTCCGGGCAGATGTAGCGGGACAGCAGCCCGCGGTCCTCCAGGCGGGTGACCAGGCGGGTGGTGGCGCTCTGGCTGAGGACGACGGCGTCGGCGAGCTGGCGCATCTGGAGGTGACCGCCCGGGCCGTCGTGCTGCTCGCTGAGCACATTGAGCACCGAGAACTCGCGGACGCTCAGGCCGTGCCGGGCCTGCAGCGCGCGCTCGACGTGGGTCTCGATGCGGCCGTGCAGGGCGGACAGGGCGCACCAGCCCTGGGCGAGGGCCCGCCCGCCGGGCAGTGGCTTGTCCGGGGGCGGCGCGTCGGTCGGCGCATCCGGCATGGGTCCCCTCCTTGGGTGTGGTGCCCCCAGGGTAGTCCACTCGACGAAAAAGACGGCGCTTGCAAGTAAAGCGCGTCTGCAACTATTGTCAACGCGTTCAAAGCTTCCGCGCAATCATGTACTCGTGCAATCGCCCTGAGGACCCCGACATGCCTCTCGCCCTGCTGGCGCTCGCCATCGGCGCCTTCGGTATCGGCACCACCGAATTCGTGATCATGGGACTGCTGCCCGAAGTGGCGGACGAGTTCCACGTCTCCATCCCCACCGCCGGATACGCGACCACGGGCTACGCCCTCGGCGTCGTCGTCGGCGCCCCGCTGCTGACCCTGCTCGGCACCCGGCTCACCCGCAAACAGATGCTGATGACGCTGATGGGGCTGTTCATCGCGGGCAATCTGCTCTCCGCGCTCGCCCCCGCCTTCCTCCTGCTGCTCGCCGGGCGGGTGCTCGCGTCCTTCGCACACGGCGCCTTCTTCGGCATCGGCGCGGTGGTCGCCGCCGACCTGGTCGCCCCCCACAAGCGGGCCCAGGCCATCGCCACCATGTTCACCGGCCTGACCGTCGCCAATGTCGTCGGCGTGCCCATGGGCACCTGGATCGGCCAGACCTTCGGCTGGCGCGCGTCCTTCCTCGCCGTCGCCGGCCTCGGCGTACTCGGCCTGGCCGGCATCGCCGCCCTCGTTCCCACCCGGCCCGGCCCGGCTGCCGCCCGCCTCGGCCAGGAGCTCGCGGCCTTCCGCAATCCGCAGGTGTGGCTGGCCATGATCATGACCGTGCTCGGCTTCGGCGGGGTCTTCGCCGCCATCACCTACATCACGCCGATGATGGCGCACGTGGCCGGCTACGCCGACTCCTCCGTGACCTGGCTGCTGGTCCTCTTCGGGCTCGGCCTGGTCGGCGGCAACCTGATCGGCGGCCGCTACGCCGACCGGGCGCTGATGCGGATGCTGTACCTCACCCTCGGCGGCCTCGCCGTCGTCCTCGCGGCGTTCGCCTTCACCGCGCACAACAAGGTCGCGGCCGCCGCGACCATCATGCTGATCGGAGCCTTCGGCTTCGCGACCGTGGCGCCGCTGCAGAAGCGGGTCATGGACCAGGCGCCGGACGCGCCGACGCTCGCCTCGGCGGCCAACATCGGCGCCTTCAACCTGGGCAACGCCCTGGCCGCCTGGCTCGGCGGAATCGTCATCTCCGCGGGAATGGGCTACACCGCGCCCAACTGGGTCGGCGCCCTGATGGCCGCGGCAGCGCTCGGCACCGCCGTCCTCTCGGCCACCCTCGAACGGCGCACCGCGCGCACCGGGCGGGTCGTCGCGGCGGGCGGGCTCACCACCGCCGACGAGGCGCGGGAGGACGCGGCGGCCGTACGCTGACCCGCCCGTCACCCACCGCCACGCGCCCGTCCGTCACCCCCGTTTCCGGCCGCCGCACGGCCCCCCGTACGCCCCGTCACGCCCGCGAGCGGACCTGGGAGCGGGCGGCCACGCGGCGGCCGGACCGCGCCTGGGCCCCGTCCCGCGCCCCAGCCCCGGAGGCACGGCTTCCGGCCCGCTGCCGACGGCCGCGCGCCGTCAGCCCCCACGGCTTGAGGACCGAGATCGCGGTGAGGAACAGATAGACGCCCAGCGCCACCGAGGGCGCGATGACCAGATCGACGGCGGAAGGCACCACCCGGCCGGCCGAGGCATCGGCCGCGGCCGATGAGATCTCGGCCCGCAGCGCGAAGACGGACGCGCCGGCCGCGGGCACCGTCAGCCAGAACTTGGTGTACACCCAGCGGTACCTGGCCAGCCCCCAGGGCGTGCCGAGCGACAGCGCCACCCCGCTCACCAGGGACGCCAGGCTGATCGGCGCGATCAGCCAGTCGCCGAAGATCTTCATGGCCCGGTAGGCGGCCTCGGCGGTGTCCGCCGATCCCGAGGCCGCCCCCGCGATGCCGAGCGCGAGCAGACAGAGCGTGAGCCCGAGCCAGCCGACGGAGACGACGACATGGACGACGAGAAGGGCCCTGCGGGCGGGCCGCGAAAGGTTCGGCTGCATTCCTCCACGGTCGTGCGCGGCGCTCCGTACCGCGTCTGACGGCGGGAGTATCCGCACCTACTCCCGCCGTACTCCGAGCCCGCCGTACCGGGTCGTGGACAGGCCCTAGGCTCAGCTTCCATGACCAGACTGCATCTGTTCGACCTGGACGGGACGCTCATCCACGGCTCGGCCGCCGCCGTCGAGATATCCCGTCAGCTCGGGGTGGAGCGGGAGATAGACGCGCTGGAGCGGGCGTTCGCGGGCGGGGAGCTGAGTACCGCCCAGTTCGCGCAGCGGGCCTGTGCGCTGTGGGGGGAGCTGACGGAGCGGCACGTGGCGGCGGCGTTCGAGGGGGCGCCGTGGCTGATGGGAATCCGTGAGGTGTGGGCGGACATCCGGGAGCGCGGTGAGCGCTGCGCGGTGATTTCGCTCTCTCCCGGGTTCTTCGTGGAGCGGCTGCTGGAATGGGGCGCGGACGCCGCGCACGGGTCGCGCTGGCCGGCCGTGCCGTTCCGCGAGCCGGTCGATCCGGAGGGCATCCTCACTGCGGCGGCGAAGGTGCGCATCGCCGATGAGCTCTGTGCCAAGTACGGGCTGAGCAGGGAGGACTGTGTCGCTTACGGCGATTCGATGTCGGACGCCGAGCTGTTCGCCGTGGTGCCGCTCTCGATCGCGGTCAACGCCGATCATCATGTGAGCGAAATCGCATCGCACGGCTATACCGGCCGCGATCTGAGGGAGGCCTACGAATTGACTGGTAACTACCGGTAATTACGCTGGTTCATGGGTGTAATGGAGCCGCTGGACTTGGGGCTTGTTAATTCATCCGGGCCCGGTAGGGTCGGGTCCAGGTTCTGCGCGGCGGCTGTGTCGCGGGGGCTACATCGGGACAATCCAGCCTAACGGAACACGGGTGCCGTTACCTGGAGTTCCGGCTATGTGTCCTGTCCGGCGAACAAGCATGGCATGCTGCCCATGGAGAAGTACGGGGCGGGCCGTCCGGACCAATCTCATCTGAACCAGTGGAACAGAGCGGGGAATTGCGGGCACATTCCGGCTTCGGAAGTGCGAAGACCGACAGAAAGATGTTCGAGGCGAGGCAACCATGGACGCTCCGACCACCACGTCGTCGGCCGGCAACGACGGTTCCGGCGGAAGCAGTGGCGACTGGGGCTGGTTCACCCCGAGCAAGAGGCGGGACGAGGACGGGTCTCCGGGCGCGGACCAGGAGGCCGGCCGGCGGGAGCCCAGCCGCCCGGTGAGCCCGATACGGCCGGTCGGCACGGGCGCCGACCGCCGTACCCCGCCTGCGCCCCCGGCGCCGCCCGCGCAAGCCGCGCCGCCCCCGGCACAGACCGCGCCGCCGCCCCCACCCGGGGCCGGGACGCCGCCGCCCTCCGACGAGTGGAGCAGACCCGCGCGGCGGGACCACGCCCCGCCCGCCGAGGCCCGGCCGCCCGCCGCACGGGAGCACGAGGAGCACCAGCGCCCCGACGAGACGCCCGGCGCACAGGACGTCCGGCCCGTGAGCCTGCTCTCCGAGGACCCCACCGCCTCGCAGGACGCGGTCCTCATCCGCCGCACGATGGCCGAGATCGAGCCCATCTCGGACAAGGTCACCTCGTACTTCTACGCCCTGCTCTTCGTCCAGCACCCCTATCTGCGCCCGCTGTTCCCCGCCGCGATGGACGCCCAGCGCGACCGGCTCTTCAGGGCCCTGCTGACCGCCGCCAAGCTGGTGGACGACCCGGACATCCTCACCGAATACCTCTCGGGGCTCGGCCGTGGCCACCGCAAGTACGGCACCCAGCCGGAGCACTACCCGGCCGTCGGCGAGTGCCTGATCGGCGCGCTCACCCGCTATGCGACCTCGACCTGGAGCGATGAGGCCGAGGGCGCCTGGGTCCGGGCGTACACCACCATCTCGCAGATCATGATCGACGCGGCCGCCGAGGACGAGCTGCGCGCGCCCGCGTGGTGGCAGGCCGAGGTCGTCGGCCATGAGCTGCGCACCCAGGACATCGCGGTCATCACCCTGCGCCCCGACCAGCCGTACCCCTTCCTCGCCGGCCAGTACACCTCCCTGGAGACCCCCTGGTGGCCCCGGGTGTGGCGGCACTACTCCTTCGCCTCGGCGCCCCGCCCGGACGGGCTGCTGTCCTTCCACGTCAAGGCGGTGCCGGCCGGCTGGGTGTCCTCGGCGCTGGTGCACCGCGCCCGCCCCGGCGATGTGATCCGCCTCGGCCCCCCGGCCGGCTCGATGACGGTCGACCACTCCACCGACAACGGCCTGCTCTGCCTGGGCGGCGGCACCGGAATCGCGCCGATCAAGGCGCTGGTCGAGGACGTCGCCGAGCACGGCCGCAACCGCCCGGTCGAGGTCTTCTACGGTGCCCGCAGCGACCACGACCTCTACGACATCGACACCATGCTGCGGCTGGCGCAGACCCATCACTGGCTCTCGGTCCGCCCGGTCGTCTCCGACAGCCCGACGAACGGGCTCAGCGGCCGGCTCCCGGACGCCGTCCGCCAGTACGGGCCGTGGACCACCTACGACGCGTACCTGTCCGGGCCGCCCGGGATGATCCGCAGCAGTGTGGACACCCTGAGAGGCATCGGAATCCCGTCCCACCGCATACGGCACGACTCGCTGGAAGAGCTCGTCGCGGCGGGGGACTAGCGGGGGGACTGCAACGCGGCGGGGGGCCACGACGCAGTAGTGACTAGTGAGGAGCAGGGGACTGGGGGCTGGGAGAGCAGTGCTTCACTGACTCGAGCGATCGCAGGATGAGGGACAAGTGAGCGTGGACGACGTCGAGCACGAGAGGGCGACGACGGAGACGACGGCGATGGCGGCGACGGCTTGGGCCGCCCCGGCCATCGCCCCCACGGGCGGCGTGGAGCGTACGAGACGTCCGGGCAGCGACGGCGAACACCGGCTGCAGCGGCGCCTGGGCACGGGTGACCGCGCCGACCGCTTCTACGAGGAGCAGGTGCTGGACCGGCTCAACGACCGGATGCGGGAGTTCGTGAGCCGCCAGGAGATGTTCTTCCTGGCGACGGCCGACCGGCACGGCGAGTGCGACAGCACCTTCCGGGCCGGGCCGCCCGGCTTTCTGCGGGTGTTCGACGACAGGACCCTGGCCTACCCCGAATACCGGGGCAATGGCGTCATGGCCAGCCTCGGGAACATCGAGGAGAACCCCCACCTCGGCATCCTCATGATCGACTTCCTGCGTGACCGGATCGGTCTGCACATCAACGGCCGGGCACGGGTCGTGGAGGACGCCGAGATGCGCGCCGTCCACCCCGGGCTGCCGGTCGACCCGGTGCCGGGGCGGCGGGCCGCGGTGTGGGTCGAGGTGACGGTCGAGGAGGCGTACATCCACTGCGCCAAGCACATCCCGCGGCTGCAGAAGGCGTCCGTCCAGCGGCGGTACGGCGCCGGTGCCGGTGCCGGTGCCGGGGGCGGCGGGGTGGACGGCGGGGTTGACGCCGGCGTGGAGCGCGAGACCGCCGACCAGGAGCGTGACTGGGGCACGGACGACGTCAGGCGCAAGGGCGGCGACTTCTTCGGCGCCGCCGCCGACGTGCGGGAGGGCCGGCGCACGCCCGTGGCCGGCCGGGAGCCGGAGGCGGACCATGGCCATGGCCCTGGGCCCGCGCGCTCCGAGGAGTGGCAGCGGGAGGCCGAGCGCGTGCTGGCCAGGGCGCGGGAGCGGGCGGCGGAGGGGGCCGGACAGCCGTTCAGCGGCTGGTTCCGGTAGCCGCGACGCCTGGTAGCCGCGACGCCTGGTAGCCGCGACGCCTGGTAGCCGCGACGCCTGGTAACCGCGGTCCCCGGCCGTGCCGGCGGGGCGGGTCAGCCCAGGTCGTCGGCGAGCAGCGACAGCACACCTTCGATGTTCGCGTCGAGATACGCGCGCAGCGACGGCGGCACCACGCCCACCGAGGCGACCCCCTCACGGGTGAAGGGGACGCGCACCACCTCGTACTCCCCGCAGGGCTCGTCGACCTCCGGGCCGTGCCGCCGCGACAGGTCCATGGACCCCAGGCGGCACACGAAGAAGTGCTGCACCTTCACACCGGGCGAGGTCTCGTCGGGGTGCGGGACGGTGTCGACGAAGGCGGGCACCACGTCCGTCACCTTCGCGCCGAGCTCCTCGTCGACCTCGCGGTGCAGCGCGTCGACGACCGTGGCGTCCTCGGGCTCCACCCCGCCGCCCGGTGTGATCCAGTACGGCGCCTCGCCGGGCTTGGTGCGCTTGATCAGGACCAGCCGGGGCTCGGGGCCCCCGTCGAGCAGGATGGCGCGGGCGGTGCGCTTGACCACAGGTCGTTCGGTCATGGTGGACATCTGCCGCAAGCGTCGCCCGGTGAAACCCTTTACTCACCAGTCAACAGCGGCGCGCAGCAGCCACTCGTGCGCCCGCGCGATATGCGGCAGGGCGAGCGCACCCGTCCGGGTCACCAGGAAGTAGGTGCGCAGCGGCGGCACCGGCGGGTTGAGCAGGGCGACGACCTCCCCGGCGTCCAGCGCGTCCATGCACAGATAGCGCGGCAGGACGCCGAGCCCGACGCCTTCCGCGACGCAGGTGAGCACCGCCCGCAGGTCGGGGGCGATGACGGTGCCCGCGGTGATCGGCGGGGTGTCGAAGACGGCCGACCAGTAGCGGGTGATCAGCGGCAGGCTCTCATGGACCTCGACGACCGGCAGCCGCTCCAGCGCGCCGACGCCCTTGACCTGTAACACCGCGGGGCCGCCGAGCCGGGCCGCCCAGCGGGGCGCGGCGACCAGTACGTGTTCCTCGTCGCACAGCGGGGCGGCGGCCAGCAGCCGGCCGCGGGGGCGGGCGGTGGTGACGGCCAGGTCGTGGTGGCCGGCGGCCAGCCCCTCGAACAGCTCCTCGGCGCTGCCGAAGGCGCACCGCACCGCGAGGCCCTGGTTGACGAGCGGGGCGAGGGCGGGCAGCACGCGCAGCGCGGTGAACTCCGGGGGGCCGGCGAGGTGCAGGGTGCGGTTGGCGGAGCTGTCGTCGAGCCCGGCCTCGGCGATCTCCAGCAGCGCGTCGAGATGGGGCGCGGCCTTGTGGGCGAGCTCTTCGCCGACGCTGGTGGGGACGACCCCGCGCGCGGTGCGCAGAAACAGGGGGCGGCCCAGCTGGCGTTCGAGGGTGCGGATCTGGCCGGTGACGGCGGGCTGGGAGAGCCCGAGCAGGGCGGCGGCGCGGGTGAAGGAGCCGGCCCGATGAACCGTGACAAATGTGCGTAAGAGGGCCAGATCCATGCGGTTCCCCTCCGCTCGACGCACCCACGCCGCAGGCCAACTATAAATATGCCGATAGGTCCATGTCGCTACTGTGATTGGACACTGACGCTGAGTCAACTAGCCTTGTTCAAGCGGTTCTCCATGAGGGAACCGGGGCGTCTCGAGTCACGAGGGGGGAGACTCGAGACGCCCGCCCGGCGTGGCCTGATCCCGCTACGCCGTGGATCTGGGTTCGTCCTGTGCCTCGGCGAGTGCCCGCAGCACATCGGCGATCAGGTCGTCCGGGTCCTCGGCGCCCACCGAGAAGCGGATGAAGCCGTCCGGCACGGCGTCGCCGCCCCACCGCCCGCGCCGCTCGGCCGTGGACCGTACGCCGCCGAAGCTGGTCGCGTCGTCGACCAGGCGCAGCGCGGCCAGGAAGCGCTCGGCGTGCTCCCGGCCGGGGAGCACGAAGGAGACCACACAGCCGAAGCGCCCGCCGCGCATCTGGGCCGCCGCGACGCGGTGCGCGGGGTCGGTCGCAAGCCCGGGGTGACGCACCCCGGTGACCTCGGGGCGCTCGCGCAGCGCCTCGGCCAGGGCGAGCGCCGTCCGGGCCTGGCGGTCGACGCGCAGCTGGAGGGTGGCCAGGGAGCGGTGCGCGAGCCAGGCCTCCATCGGGCCGGGGATCCCGCCGGCCATCTTGCGCCAGGCGCGTACGGAGGCGGCCAGGCCCCGGTCGCGGCAGGTGACATAGCCGAGCAGGACGTCGCCGTGGCCGGTGAGCGCCTTGGTGCCGCTGGCGACGGAGAAGTCCGCGCCGAGGTCAAGCGGGCGCTGTCCCAGCGGGGTGGCCAGGGTGTTGTCGACGGCGACCAGCGCGCCCCGCTCATGGGCGGCGTCGGCCAGCCGGCGGATGTCGCAGACGTCCAGGCCCGGGTTGGCCGGGGACTCGATCCACAGCAGCTTCGCGGGACGCGGTCCGTTCCGGGGTCCGCCGTCCGCGTCCGGCGCGCCGTCCAGGACGGCCAGCTGGGCATCGCCGCCGGTGGGCGCGGTGCGCACCTCGATGCCGTAGCCCCTCAGCCGCTCGCCGAGCGGGGCCAGGAGCTGGTAGCCGTCGGAGGGCAGCACGGCCGCGTCGCCCTGCCCCAGCTGGGACAGCAGCACTGCGGAGATCGCGCCCATGCCGGAGGCGAAGACCACCGTCTCGGCGTCGGCGTCCGGCGACTCCAGCTCGCTGATGGCCCGCTCCAGCCCGGTCCAGGTGGGGTTGGCGTCGCGGCCGTAGGTGTACGGGCCCTGGTGGACGTCGGCGTCGCCGGGCAGGTGGTAGTGGGCGGCGAAGGCCGGGCCCGGCAGGGTCGGCTCGTACGCCTCGGGCTCGGGCAGCCCGGCCCGTACGGCCCGCGTGCCGTCGCCCGCCGCTTCTGGCGCGCGCCCGCCGGTCATGCGCTCGCTCGTCATGCGTTCTCTTCCGGGGCGGTCGTGGGTGTGACGGGGATAACAGAATTGGCCGGGGCGGCAGGAGTGGTTGAGCCGGCCGGGGTGGCTGAGTCGGCCGGCGCGGGGAGGTCCCGGGCGGCGAGCGCTTCCCGCACCGCGTCGAGCAGCCCTTCGCTCGCCGCCTCGATCATCTCCAGGCACGCCTCGAAGTCGTCCGTCCCGCCGAAGTACGGGTCGGGCACGTCCGGACCGCCGAAGCCGTCCGGGTTCGCGTCCGGGTCGTAGTCGCGCAGCAGCCGCACCTTCGCGGCGTCCTCGGGCGTCGGGGCGAGGGCGCGCAGCTCCCGCAGATGGCCGCTGTCCAGGGCGATCACCAGGTCCAGGGTGGAGAACCACGCGGGCTGGAACTGCCGGGCGATGTGACTCTGCTCATAGCCGTGGGCAGTGAGCACGGAGACGGTGCGGTGATCCGCCCCGTCGCCCTCGTGCCAGGGTCCCGTGCCCGCGCTGTCCACCTCGACCAGGCCGTCGAGCCCGGCTTCCTCGGCATGGGCGCGGAAGACGGATTCGGCCATCGGCGACCGGCATATGTTGCCGGTGCACACGAAACAGACGCGATAGGGCGACGGGGCTCTCATGCGTCCCATCATGCTCGACGGCGCTCAGTCCTTGTCGTCGGGCAGGACGACGTGCAGGGCCCAGGAGACGATGGAGATGATCAACGCGCCGATCACGGCCGTCCCGAAGCCCTCGACATGGAAGGCCAGGTCGAGCTTGTCGGCCAGCCAGGAGGTCAGCAGCAGCATCAGGGCGTTGATCACCAGGGTGATCAGCCCGAGGGTGAGTATGAACAGCGGAAACGCCAGCAGTTTGACCACTGGCTTGACCACGACGTTCACCAGGCCGAACACGAGCGCCACAAGAATGAGCGTGATCGCCTTGCGGCCGGTGTTCTCACCGGTCAGCGTGATGTCCTTGAGGAGCCAGATGGCCACCCAGAGGGCGCCCGCGTTGGCGATCGTCTTGACGAGAAGATTCTTCATGGTTGAGATCGTCGCAGAACAGGCCCCGCGCTGGGCAGGGCCGGGGAGCAAGGGGCGGAGAGGCGAATGAAGGCGTTCCGGCTGGATGAGCTGGAGGCGGAGCGGGCCGCGAACGACGGCGCGTATCTGCAGTTCCTGCGCGAGCGGAACATGTCCGTCGGGCTGTACGCGCTGGACGCGGGCCAGACCGATCCGCAGCAGCCGCACGGCCAGGACGAGGTGTACCTGGTGGTGAGCGGGCGGGCGTCGATCACGGTGGGCATGGAGACCACACAGGTGGCGCGCGGCAGCGTGGTGTACGTACCGGCCGGTGTGGCACACAAGTTCCACCACATCACCGAGGACCTGCGGGTCATGGTCGTCTTCTCTCCGCCTGAGAGCTGATGCGCGCGTCCCGCGTCCCGTAGGGGTTCGGTCAGGGGAGGACGGGGGACGCGGGACCTGTGTTCGCTTGTCGGCCGTCCTAGCATCGAAGAGGGGATCGGGCCGGCGGCAAGGCCGGCCCGTACCGACTCGCTCAGCGAAGAAAGCAGGGACCGACGTGGCGACGAAGGGCATATTTCAGGGCTTGCCGTGGTGGGTGACATGGGTCGCCGTTCCGATCCTCGTGCTGGCCGTCTTCGGCGGCCTGATCATGAACGTGGTCGGGTTCGTGGTCGGTCTGGTCTTCAAGGCGCTGCTGCTGGTGGCGCTCGTCGCCGGTCTGATCTACCTCGTGCGGAAGTTCAGCTCGTCCTCGTCGTCCCGCGGCGACTGGTGACCCCGCGGCGACTGGTGACCCCGCGGCGACTGGTGACCCCGCGCCGCGGGTGCGCCGCAGCGGGCCTGGGGTACGCCGCGTGGGGGATACGCGCGATCCAAACCTCAGCTTGACGGCACCGTTCCGGTTAGAGTTCGAGTGCTCGACGTCTCCCGTTCCGGGCGTCTGCCTCGCAACACACCCCGGGGGTGCCTGTTGACGAAAGCGAACTTGGCCGCGGCCGGTGAACCGGCTTTGAACTCCCACGTCATAGGCCGGCGCCGCCCCGCCCGGCCCGGCGAGCGGATCCCACTCGCCCGCGCCCGCCTCCTCGATCGCAGCCGCGCGGACAGCCGCGGCAACTCTGGCCATTTCCAGTCCCTCACATGAGGCAAACCGACTCCGCCCCGCAGTCGAGTCGCTACGCTCCAGAGTCGGCCGAGATATCAGCTCCCTCCCAATCCCTATCAATATCTGAAAATTCACTTCTTGTGGCCCGCTGGAGGTAGGCGGACCACGGCGTCAAGAGGCCAGGCCGTTCAAACCTGGCCATTCGCAATCAACTCGGGGCGGCGAACGATGCGTGACATGCGCGACACAGTCCAGGCAGAAGTGACGATGACCTTCCTGGTCTCCCAGGACCTCTCCTTCCGGATCCCGGTCGAGCTGGCCTACGACAGCAGCGACCCGTACGCAGTCGAGATCACCTTCCATCTGCCCGGCGACGCGCCCGTCAGCTGGGCCTTCGCCCGGGAGTTGCTGCTGGACGGGTTGAGCAAACCCTCGGGCGAGGGCGATGTGCGCATCGCCCCGGCCTCACCGGAGGGGCTTTCGGACGTCTTCATCAGACTCCAGGTGGGGGCCGAGCGGGCGCTGTTCCGGGCCGGTGCCGCGCCGCTGGTGGCCTTCCTGGACCGTACGGACCGGGTGGTTCCGTTCGGTCAGGAGCAGGCGGCCTGCGACCCGGTCGGCGACCTGGACGCGGAGCTGGACCGGATCCTCGCGGAGGACCGTTACGCCGGCTGACGCCCGCGCGCCCGACGCCGCCGCCCGCGCCCGCCCCGGCCCCCGTGGCCACCCGGCTCCGCGCCGCCCTGTGGCGCGCGGTCCGCGGAGACCACGAGCGCGGCAAGCGCGGTGGTCACCGGCACCGAGGCGACGAGGCCGATGCTGCCCACGAGCGTCCGTACGATCTCCTCCGCGACGATCTCGCTCGTCGCGACCGTCCCCACTCCGCTGTCCGCGATCGAGAACAGGAGCAGCAGCGGCAGCGAGGCACCCGCGTACGCGAGCACCAGGGTGTTCACGACGGACGCGATATGGTCCCGCCCGATGCGCATCGCGGCCGCGTACAGCTTGCGCCAGCCCGCCGTGGGGTCAGCCTCCCTGAGCTCCCACACCGCGGAGGTCTGGGTGACGGTCACATCGTCCAGTACACCCAACGATCCGATGATCACCCCGGCCAGCAGCAGACCGCGGATCTCGATGTTCGGATAGAGGCCGTGGACCAGCCCCGTCTGGTCGTCGGTGTTGCCCGTCAGGCTCGCCCAGCCGATGAACAGCGAGCCCAGCAGGCCGATCAGCAGCAGCGAGATGAGCGTGCCGAGCACGGCGACGGACGTACGGGCCGTCAGCCCATGGCACATGTACAGCGCGATGAGCATGATCGCGCTGCCCCCGATCACCGCGACGACCAGCGGGTTGGAGCCGTCGAGGATCGCCGGGAGGATGAACAGCGTCAGCACCCCGAAGCTGACCGCGAGCGCCACCAGCGCGAAGACGCCGCGCAGCCGTCCGACGGCCACGACCGCGAGCGCGAACAGCCCGGCGAGCAGCGCCATGGGCAGCGTCCGGTCGACATCGGAGACGGAGTACTGAAGATTCTTCGGCGCCTTGGGCGCGTACGCCAGCTTCAGCTTCTGCCCGGCGGAGAACTTACGGGACGCGTTCGGCTGCACGATCTCCTCGAATGTGCGGCCCTTGTCCTTCCCTGATGTGACCTCGATGGTCGCCTTCTCGCAGATGGTCTTCTTGCCGGGTCCCCCGGCCGCGCCCCCCTGCTCCGCGGCCGCCTGGCCCGGCTCGGTGGGCTGCTGCGGCTGGGCGTTGACATCGGCACAGTTGACCTCCTCGACCTTCACCACCCGCCCGGCCACGGTCTGCTGGTCGAAGCCGAGCCCGCTGCGCTCATGGGCCTTGTGGTCGGGCGTGCCCCCCGGCCACAGCACGATCAGGCCGGCGACGACGGCCACGGTGAACGGGATGAGCACCGCCGCGATGACCTTGCGCAGATGGGTGGAGACGGGCGTGGCTGGGCCATGGCTGTGCGAATGGCCGTGGGCATGGCTCTGCTGCGGTGTCGAGGTCACCGTCAGATCATCGCAAGAGCGAGGGCCCTCTGTTCATCGCCGCAGGAGAACCGTTAGCGTGGGTGACACCTTTGCAATCGCGGGAGCTCGGAGCACCGGGCTGAGAGGGCGCTGATGGTGACGGCCCGGGGATGACCCCGGGCTCCATGCTGCGCCGACCGCTGAACCTGTTACCGGGTAATGCCGGCGTAGGGAGTGGGTCTCAATGACTCTGCAGGATGCACGCACGCCCGAAAAGCGCACGCAGTCCGATACGGGCTCCGCCCGGGGCGGCTGGCATAAGGGATATGTCACCGGCTCGCGGCCGGACCTCCGGGTCCCGGTCCGCCGAGTGCACCTCACCAATGGCCAGGACGTCACGCTGTACGACACCTCCGGCCCGTACACCGACCCCCAGATCGAGACAGATGTCCGCCGCGGCCTCGCGCCGCTGCGGCAGAACTGGATCCTCGCCCGCGGCGACACCGAGGAGTACGCGGGCCGCCCCGTCCGCCCCGAGGACGACGGCATCAAGCACACCTCGCCGCGCGGCGGGCTGCGCAACCTCGACGCGGTCTTCCCCGGCCGCCCCCGCCAGCCCCGCCGGGGCCGGGACGGCGCCGCCGTGACCCAGCTCGCGTACGCCCGCCGCGGCGAGGTCACCGCGGAGATGGAGTACGTGGCGCTCCGCGAGAACGTCTCTCCCGAGGTGGTCCGCGAGGAGATCGCGGCCGGCCGGGCGGTCCTCCCGGCCAACGTCAACCATCCGGAGATCGAGCCGATGATCATCGGCAAGCGATTCCTGGTGAAGGTCAACGCCAACATCGGCAACTCCGCCGTCACCTCCTCCATCGAGGAGGAGGTCGAGAAGATGACCTGGGCGACCCGCTGGGGCGCCGACACGGTCATGGACCTCTCCACCGGCCGCAACATCCACACCACCCGCGAATGGGTGCTGCGCAACTCCCCCGTCCCCATCGGCACGGTGCCGCTCTACCAGGCCCTGGAGAAGGTCGACGGCAAGGCCGAGGAGCTGACCTGGGAGATCTACAAGGACACCGTCATCGAACAGGCCGAGCAGGGCGTCGACTACATGACGGTGCACGCGGGCGTACGACTGCCGTACGTCCCGCTGACCGCCCGCCGCAAGACCGGCATCGTCTCGCGCGGCGGCTCCATCATGGCGGCGTGGTGCCTGGCCCACCACAAGGAGTCGTTCCTCTACACCCACTTCGAGGAGCTCTGCGAGATCCTCGCCGCGTACGACGTCACCTACTCGCTCGGCGACGGACTGCGCCCCGGCTCCATCGCCGACGCCAACGACGAGGCGCAGTTCGCGGAGTTGCGCACGCTCGGCGAACTCAACCGGATCGCCAAGCGGCACAACGTCCAGACGATGATCGAGGGCCCGGGCCATGTCCCGATGCACAAGATCAAGGAGAACGTCGACCTCCAGCAGGAGATCTGCGAGGAGGCCCCCTTCTACACGCTCGGCCCCCTCACCACCGACATCGCCCCCGCCTACGACCACATCACCTCGGGCATCGGCGCGGCGATGATCGCCTGGTGGGGCACGGCGATGCTCTGCTACGTCACGCCGAAGGAGCACCTGGGCCTGCCGGACCGCGACGACGTCAAGACCGGCGTCATCACCTACAAGATCGCCGCCCACGCGGCCGATCTCGCCAAGGGCCACCCCGGCGCCCAGGAGTGGGACGACGCCCTGTCCGACGCCCGCTTCGAATTCCGCTGGGAGGACCAGTTCAACCTGGCCCTCGACCCGGACACGGCCCGCTCCTTCCACGACGAGACGCTTCCGGCGGAACCGGCGAAGACGGCGCACTTCTGCTCCATGTGCGGGCCGAAGTTCTGCAGTATGAAGATCTCCCAGGACATCCGGCGTGAGCACGGGGGCGCCATGGACACGGCCGAGGTGGAGGCCGGGATGGCGGAGAAGTCGAAGGAGTTCGCGGCGGCGGGTAATCGCGTATATCTGCCGATCGCGGACTGAGTGGCGGTAATGTGCGGGGGGCCCGAAGCCGCAACTTCGGATTGCGACTTCGGGCCCTCGTGCCGTGCTGGGGCCGGGCTACTTCACGTGGACTACTTCACGTGGACTACTTCAGGACGTACACCGGAGCGCCGTCCGGGGTCAGCCCGGTCTGCCGGATGCAGCCGCGCTTCTGCAGCATGCGCAGGGCGTCATGCACGCGGTGCTCGGTGAGCCCGGTCTTGGACGCGATGGTGCTCAGCGGGTACAGGCATTCGCCCTGGTCGATGATCGCGGGCAGGATGTGCAGGGCCACGGCCCAGATATCGGCGGTGATCACGAGGTTGCGCTCGCGCCACTCGGCGATCACCGAGGCCGGTGTCATGGGGGTCGGCGCGGGCAGATCCCGCTGGCGTGTGCTGTCTCCGATGTCCCCGAAGCGGTCAGCGAGCCGGTTGATCGCCATGGGGATCTCGCTCATGTACTGCATCAGCACATGGACTGCGGTCTGCCCGGCGGTGAACGACTCCCGCTGGACGGCGGTGGACTCGCGGATCGCCTCGATCATCTCGCGCTGAACGCGCTCCGCGTCGCGCTGCGCTTCCCGCTGTGTCTTGGCGACCTCCTTCTGTGCCTCCACGGACTTCCGCATCATCTCGACGCTCTCGCGGCGCAGTTCCTGGGCCTCGCGCTGCATGGCGAGCATCTGCGCGTCCATGTCGAGGTTGTGCTCCTCGAGCCGGACGATGGCGTCGGCGACCTCCTTCGGCATGGCGTAGGCGGTCGGGGCGTCCGGGGCCGTGGGCTGTACTTCGGCCTTTTCGAGCTCGTACGAACCGTGCCGCTGGATGGAGACCACGACCTCGGTCACCCAGTTCTTGAAGGGTTCGGACTCCGGCTTGGTGCAGCCGTTGACCAGCCGGATGAGGCCGGGCAGACTCACCATGCGCATAGACTTTTTGAGCCCGTGACCTGCAATATTGCGCGAACTATCACTCCCATAGACGCTTTGCGCAAGCTCTTCGAGACTTACGCGCCAGTCTTCGGGGACGTGCCAGATAAGCGCCTGACGGGTGTTCGTGTAGCCCAGGTCTTTGGCCACATCCACTGCCGGGAACCAGTGGGTCCCATCGGGCATCGTGAGTCGCCGTACGCGGGCTCCGGTCGCCGCGAAAACGAAGTCGTTGATGTTGATCGCGTCCTGCTTGCCCGCCGGGTTCGGCGGGGTGTTCTGTGTGCTCACGGGAGCATCACCTCCATGCCGGACGTTATGGATCCCGATGGGCAAACAACCCACGATTAAGGGCGAGTTCGCTCAAAAGGTGGGGAGTGAACCATTCCGCTGGCGCGAGATCACCGACCCTGAACGACGACCCCTGGAGCAGCCTCGATGGACAACCGACACGCACTACGCGTCGTCAACGCCCAGTTCGCCGACATACTCGGCAAGGCGAAGGAGGAGGACTGGGAGCTGCCCACTCCCTGCAGTGAGTGGACCATCCGCGACCTGGTGCGCCATGTGATCGCCGGGCACGTCATGGCGACCTCCCTCCTGACGGGGGAGGAAGTCGTCGCCGCGCCCGGTGACACCGTCGAGGTGTGGGCGGCGCGGGTGGAGTGGGCGGCGGAGGGGGAGGGGGCGTTGGAGCGGATGGTGCGGCATCCGGTGTTCGGGGAGTTGAGCGGGGACGCCGCCGTGATGATCCGCTGGGGGGATGTCTGCGTGCACGCCTGGGATCTCGCCCAGGCCCTCGGTGTGGATTTCACGCCGGAGCCGGGGCTGGCCGAGGCCGCGCTGGAATGGCTGGTGCCGCTCGGTCCGGGCCTCGGCGCCTCGGGGATGTTCGGGGAGGGTGCCGATCCAGGGCCCGGGGCCGATGCCTTCGCTCGGGTGCTCGCCATCACCGGGCGGGGTGCTCGGCCGGCGGGCCGGCCGATCGCCTAGTCCGGCTGGTGTTCCGGATCGCCGTAGTCCGGGCTGGTGAAGTCCGGGCTGGTGAAGCGGGGGCGGGTCTTGGGGACGTCGCCCTTCGTGGAGAAGCCGGGGCGGCTGTAGCCGAGGTGGGGGGTGCGGCCGACGGCCTCGGACCGGGTGGGGACGTAGGTCGAGGAGGGGCGCGTCGGGGAGGAGGCGGGGGGCGGGGCCGGGGAGGTGTGGGAGCCGTCGGCGGCCGCCGGGTCGGCGAGCGCGTCGCGCAGGAAGGGCACCACGCCGCGCTCAAGCAGCGCCAGTCGCCAGGCCTCTCTGGTGCGGTCCACCTCTTCGCGTTGCGCGCTGCGCGCGCTGCCCCGGATCGCGCCGGTGCCGTTGCGCATCGCGGTGAGCAGGAGGCCGACGGCGGCGATCAGCAGGCCCGCGGCGGTGAGCGCGGCGAACAGCCAGCCCGCGGTGACCATCGGCTGGGCTATCGACGGCGTGGGGTCGAGCAGGTGCAGCAGATAGCCGACGAGGAGGAAGATGACCGCCGCGGTGCCGGCCAGGACCGGGGCCAGGACGGAGAGCACGGCGGCGAGACCCGCGCCGGACGCCGCGTCCCCCACCGCGGTGGCGAACCCGCCCGCGGTCGTCACCTCGCCCGCCGCGCCGTTCTCCGCCGCGTCCGCGGCCGGGAACGCGTTGTCGCCGATCGTGTCGGGGGCGACGGTGTCGGGCCAGCCGGACGGCGCCGGCTGGCGCAGCTTCTCACGGGCGGTCACATAGTCGTGGTATTCGTCGGCCGCGCACGCCGCGATGGCGGCCGCGGCGTTCATCGCCATGGTGCGCAGCTGCTCGCTGTTGAGCCGCTGCCCGACGCCGCTGAGATTCGCGCGGCGGTCCGCGGTACGCAGCGCCTCGTCGAGAACCCGCTCGAACTCCGGGCGGTCCTCGATCAGCAGGTGCGGAGCGCTGTTCATGTGCATCCCCCGATGCTCCGTAGGGCCTTGATGCCGGCTGTCACCGGGCAGTGGGGCGGAAACGGAGGAGAGCCTGCTACGGATAAGCCGATGGTAGAGCCGATCCGGCGCGGGGTGACAGTAGGTTTCCCGAATTCGCTCCGCGTCGGTGAAACTGTCTATCTTCCCCGCGCGGCGTGGTATGAACCCTCAAAATCCTCAGTCATTCAGCGGAAGTTGGACGACCAGCAGCTTTCCGGCCATCGTGACACCGCCGTCCATGGCGACGGCGAGGTTGTCCGCGTAGATGTGCGGGCCCTCGACGGTCGGCGCGCCGCCGTCCTCGTCGTCCTCGGAGCCGACCTCGCCGAGCAGATACGGAATCGGGCTGTGTCCGTGGACGATGCGCTGTCCGCCGTAGGTGTCGAGCAGTTCGCGGACGGCCAGGGGGCCGGCGTCCTCGTCGCGGAAGGCGAAGCGCTTGGTGAACTTGCGGAACAGGTCCCAGCACTCGTCGGCGTCGCTGCGCTGCAGCGTCTCGGTCACGGTGTCGTTGACGGCCTCGATGGAGTCGCCGTATTCGAGGTACGCGGTGGTGTCGGAGTGCACGAGCAGATGGCCGTCCTGCTCGGCCATCGCGTCGAGCCGGGACATCCACTGCAGGTGGTGGTCCTCCAGCCGCTCCATGTCGGTGCGCTGGCCGCCGTTGAGGAGCCAGGCGGCCTGGAACGAGGCGGTGCCGGCGCCGGAGTTGACGGGGGTGTCGCCGAAGCGTTTGGCGCCGATGAGCAGCAGTTCGTGATTGCCCATCAGGGCCTTGCAGTAGCCGCCGGCGGCCGCGGCCTCGGCGGAGAGCTGCATGACGAGGTCGATGACGCCGATGCCGTCGGGTCCGCGGTCGGTGAAGTCGCCGAGGAACCAGAGCCGGGCGTTGCCGGCGGACCAGTTGCCCTTGGCGTCGATCAGCCCCTGGGCGGCCAGCGCCTCGCGCAGTTCGTCGAGGTAGCCGTGGACGTCGCCGACCACGTACAGCGGGCCGGGTCCGTCGGCCTCGGGCGCCTGGGCGCGCTCGGGGTCGGGGACCGGGGTGAGCTCGACGGTCGGGCGGTCCTGCGGGGGCACCAGGGGGGTGTCCGGGAGGGTGTGCCCGGGGCCCATGACCGGCAGGGAGCGCTCGGTGGGCGTGTACTCCGCGGGCCGTGTCGGCGCGAAGGGGGGCGCGGGCGCGGCGGGGGGCGCGGGCTGCGCGGCGGGCGCCGGAGGCGGGGCGGGCTGGGCCGGGTCGCGGGGGACCCGGCCGTGCGGGGCCGCGCCGTGGGACATCCCGCCGTACGGGTTCGGGGCGGGGGGAACCGCGCTGCCCTGGAGCGGGCCGGGCGCGGTGGACGTGCCGTACGCGGGTACGGGCGGGACTGCCGCCGTGGTCCGTGCCGTGGCTCCCAGACCGGCCCCCTGAGTCATCGACCCCTCCACCATCGCGCCGCCGTGCCACCGTGTGGACCATGCCTGGTCGAGGGCGGTCCGTGGTGTCGTCCGCCCATCATAGGAATGACCGTACGGGCTTGTGACGCACCAGGGGGCCGTCAATCGGGGCGCGGTCCCACTTCGACGGTCTTTTATCCCGGATTGGCCCGGTAGGGAAAGCCGATCGGGTTCGGGTGCGTCTCGCGTCATCCTCAAGTCTTCCTCAGGTCAACCCCCGGCACGGCTGCGCGGCGCGCTCACCGTGGTGCGTGGCGGACGCCGTTGGGAGGACGTCCGCACGATCAGTTCGGTGGGTATGACCCGCTCGACGGGATGCTCGGCGCACGGTCCCTCGATGGCGTCGATCAGGAGCTGCACGGCGGCGGTGCCGATCCGGCGGGGCTTGAGGGAGAGGGTGGTGACGGGCGGCTCGGTGGTGCGGTAGATCGCGGACTCGCTGCAGCACACCAGCAGCAGGTCGTCGGGGACCCGCAGACCGTGGCGGCGGGCGGCGGCCAGCAGGTCGGTGCCGTTGGGGTCGAACAGGCCGTAGACGGCGTCGGGGCGGTCGGGGCGGGCCAGCAGGCGGTCGGCGGCGACGGCTCCGGCGCACGGGTCGTGGGCCGGGTACTTCTCGTACACCGGGTCCTGCCCGACCCTGTCGCACCAGTGCAGATAGGCGGTGGTGGACAGCCGGGTGTAGGTGTCGGTGGTGGTGCCGGTGAGCAGTCCGACGCGGCGGGCGCCGGAGTCGGCGAGGTGGTCGAGCAGGCCGAGGACGGCGGCCTCGTGGTCGTTGTCCACCCAGGCGGTGACGGGGAGGGTGCCGGCCGGGCGGCCGTCGCTGACCACGGGGATGCCCTGGCGCAGCAGCTCGGTGACGACGGGGTCGTGGTCGGAGGGGTCGATGACGACGGTGCCGTCGAGGGCGACGTTGGACCACACGTCGTGGCGGGAGGTGGCGGGCAGGATGACGAGGGCGTAGCCGCGGGCCAGCGCGGCGGAGGTGGCGGCGCGCGCCATCTCGGCGAAGTACGCGAATTCGGTGAAGGTGAAAGGTTCATCCCCGTAGGTGGTCACGGTCAGGCCGATGAGGCCGGACTTGCCGGTACGGAGGGTGCGGGCCGCGGCGGAGGGGCGGTAGCCCAGCCGGTCGGCGACCTCGCGGACATGGCGGCGGGTGGCGTCCGGGAGCCGGCCCTTGCCGTTGAGCGCGTCGGAGACGGTCGTGATCGAGACCCCGGCTGCGGCGGCCACGTCCCGGATGCCCGCCCGTCCCAGCCGGCGGCCGGTCGACCGGCTCACCTGGTGCTTCCCTGCTGCTGTCATGGCGAGCCGATAGTAGGGCGAGGGTGGCCCCTTCGCGCTGGGGTACGCTCGGCCCGCCGAAGGCACGTTTCTGCATGAGCGCTATGGCCAATCCCCTTGGAAATCAAGCCAGTTGATGGCCTGGGTGCGGCAGTAGTCGCCTCTGGCATATCCATGCCTGCCGATTGGTCGTTGTCTCGATGAGGTCTCAACTCACCTGCACGGGTGATGCGCGCCAGGGCGCTCGCCACCGGCGCGCGGCAGAAGCGGAACCGCTCCCCCTCAGCTAATGAGCCATCCCGAGCTATGAGCCATCCCGTGCCCAGCCGTACGCCATCCCGCACCCCGGTCGGCCGGCCTGTGCGCCGGTCCTCGCGCCCCGCGCGCCGGGTTTCTCGCGCCCCCCGGGCGCGGGGTCCTGGTACCGCGTGCCCGGGGCTCGCCCGTCGATAGGCCGGGCCCAGGATGCCTCATACAGTGTGAGGTATCGACGTGCGCGGGCGGCGCACGGACGGGACGGTCGAGGAGGAGCCGCGGTGACTGAGAAGAGCCCCAAGCTGCGTGGAGCGCTGGACGGCATTCCGACGTACAAGCCCGGCAAGCCGAGCGCGGCGGGCGGCCCGGCGGCCTTCAAGCTGTCCTCGAACGAGAACCCCTATCCGCCGCTCCCGGGGGTGCTGGAGACCGCGACGGCCGCCGCCGCCTCGTTCAACCGCTATCCCGACATGGCCTGCACCGCCCTGATGGCCGAGCTCGCCGAGCGCTTCGATGTGCCGCCCGAGCACCTGGCCACCGGCACCGGCTCGGTCGGCGTGGCCCAGCAGCTGGTGCAGTCGACGGCCGGGCCCGGCGACGAGGTGATGTACGCCTGGCGGTCCTTCGAGGCATATCCGATCATCACGCAGGTCTCCGGGGCGGCGTCGGTGCGGGTGCCGCTGACCGACGGCGAGGTGCACGACCTTGACGCGATGGCGGAAGCGGTCACCGAGCGCACGCGGCTGATTTTCGTCTGCAACCCCAACAATCCGACGGGCACGGTGGTGGGCCGGGACGGTCTGACCCGCTTCCTCGACCGGGTGCCGTCCGATGTGCTGGTGGTGCTGGACGAGGCGTACATCGAGTTCATCCGGGACGAGCGGGTGCCGAACGGTATCGAGCTGTACCGGGAGCGGCCCAATGTGTGCGTGCTGCGCACCTTCTCCAAGGCGTACGGCCTGGCGGGGCTGCGCGTCGGTTTCGCGATCGCGCATGAGCCGGTCGCGGCCGCACTGCGCAAGACGGCGGTGCCCTTCGGGGTCAGCCAGCTGGCGCAGGACGCGGCGGTGGCCTCGCTGCGCAGCGAGGACGCGCTGCGCGAGCGCGTGGACGCGCTGGTCGCGGAGCGGGCGCGGGTGAGCGAGGCGCTGGTCGGGCAGGGCTGGACGGTGCCCACCTCGCAGGCGAACTTCGTATGGCTGCGGCTGGGGGAGCGCACGGTGGACTTCGCGGCGGCGTGCGAGGCGGCGGGTGTGGTGGTGCGCCCGTTCCCGGGCGAGGGGGTGCGGGTGACGATAGGCGAGGGCGAGGCGAACGACATCTTCCTGCGCGCCGCCGAGGAGTTCCGCAAGGAGTTGTGACGCGCCACGGCCGTCGGCGCCGGGCCACCGCCCGCGACCGGCCGGGATGCCGCGCGGATCTTACCGATACGTTCCGCTTGCGCCCCTTCCACCCCCCGGTGAGAAGGGGCGCAAGCGTGTGCGTATCATAGCTTGTGAATGTGAATACTTTCACAAGCTCCCTTGAGGGGCGCAGGCGAGCCCTGCAGGCAAGACCGTAAGGAGAGATTCCCGTGGATCTGGCTCTGGCGCCGGAGACGCTGGCGCGATGGCAGTTCGGCATCACCACCGTCTACCACTTCCTCTTCGTCCCGCTCACGATTTCTCTCGCGGCCATCACCGCCGGTCTGGAGACGGCCTGGGTCCGCACCGGCAAGGAGAAGTACTTCCACGCGACCAAGTTCTGGGGCAAGCTCTTCCTGATCAACATCGCGATGGGTGTGGTCACCGGCCTCGTCCAGGAGTTCCAGTTCGGCATGAACTGGTCGGACTACTCGCGCTTCGTCGGTGATGTCTTCGGCGCCCCGCTCGCCATGGAGGCGCTGCTCGCCTTCTTCTTCGAGTCCACCTTCATCGGACTGTGGATCTTCGGCTGGGACAAGCTGCCGAAGAAGATCCACTGTGCCTGCATCTGGCTCGTCTCGCTGGGCACCATCCTGTCCTCGTACTTCATCCTCGCCGCCAACTCGTGGATGCAGCACCCGGTCGGCTACGCCATCGACAAGGCCACCGGCAAGGCGCGGCTCACCGACATCTGGGCGGTGCTGACCCAGAACACCACCCTGGTCGTGGTCTTCCACACCCTCGCCGCCGCCTTCCTCACCGGCGCCGCCTTCATGGTGGGCATCGCCTCCTTCCACCTGTGGCGGGCCAAGCGCCGCCAGGACCGCGGCGAGGAACTCGGCGAGAAGCAGAGGAAGCAGATCCCGGCGATGCGCGCCTCGCTGCGCGTCGGTCTGGTCGTCGCCGTGATCGCGGGTATGGGCACCGCGATCAGCGGCGACCAGCTCGGCAAGGTGATGTTCGAGCAGCAGCCGATGAAGATGGCCGCGGCCGAGGCGCTGTGGGACACCCAGGCGCCCGCGCCCTTCTCGGTCTTCGCCGTCGGTGATGTCAGCAAGGGACACAACAGCGTCGAGCTGGAGGTCCCCGGCATGCTCTCGTTCCTCGCGCACAGCAACTTCACCGACTCCGTCCCCGGCATCAATGACGTGGCCGAGCGGGAGGCTGCGGCCTACGGCGGGCAGCCCGAGGACTACATCCCCAGCATCTTCATGACCTACTGGGGCTTCCGGCTGATGATCGGCTTCGGGATGACCTCGTTCGTCGCCGCGCTGATCGGGCTGTGGACGACCCGGCGCAAGAAGTGGCTGTCCCCCGCCTTCCGCACCGGGGAGGACGAGGTGCCGCGGCTCATGCTCACCAAGGAGCGCGAGATGAGCCCCCTGCTGACCAAGTGGTCCTGGCGGATCGGCATCCTGACCATGGGCTTCCCGCTGATCGCCAACTCCTTCGGCTGGATCTTCACCGAGATGGGACGTCAGCCGTGGGTGGTGTACGGGCTGATGAAGACCGCCGACGCGGTCTCCCCCGGCGTCAGCCGCACCGAGGTCCTCATCTCCCTGGGCGTCTTCACGCTGCTGTACGGCGTGCTCGCGGTCGTGGAGGTGCGGCTGCTGACCAAGTACGCCAAGGCCGGTCCGGACATCGACGAGAAGCCGCCGGCCAAGGATCCCCGGCTGCGGCTGCCCTCCGGCGGACCGGGCGCCGGGGCGGCGGGGGAGCAGGACGCCGCCGACGCCGCCGACGCCGACAAGCCGCTGACCTTCGCGTACTGAACCGGAGAGAGCCATGTCACTGCATCTTCACGACGTCTGGTTCGTTCTGATCGCCGTCCTGTGGACCGGGTACTTCTTCCTCGAGGGCTTCGACTTCGGCATCGGCGTGCTGACCAAGCCGCTGGCCCGGAACCGTACGGAACGCCGGGTGCTCATCAACACCATCGGCCCGGTCTGGGACGGCAACGAGGTCTGGCTGATCACGGCGGCCGGGGCGACCTTCGCCGCCTTCCCCGACTGGTACGCCACCCTCTTCAGCGGCTTCTATCTGCCGCTGCTGACCATCCTGGTCTGCCTGATCCTGCGCGGCGTCGCCTTCGAGTACCGGCACAAGCGCCCCGAGGAGCGCTGGCAGCGCAACTGGGAGAACGTGATCTTCTGGTGCTCGCTGCTGCCCGCGTTCCTCTGGGGCGCGATCTTCGCCAACATGGTGCGCGGGGTGCCGATCGGGCCGGACAAGAACTACACCGGCGGCCTTCTCGACCTGGCCAACCCGTACGCCCTGCTCGGCGGGGCGCTCACCCTGGTGCTGTTCACCTTCCACGGCGCCGTGTTCGCCTCGCTCAAGACGGTGGGGGACATCCGGACCCGGGCGCGGCGGTTCGCGGCGGGTCTCGGCCCGGCCGCCGCCGTGCTCGCGGTGGCCTTCCTCGGCTGGACGCAGCACGACAGCGGCAACGGACGGTCGCTGGGCGCGCTGCTGGTCTCGGCGGTCGCGCTGCTCGCGGCGCTGGTGATGAACCGGCGCGGGCGGGAGGGCTGGGCGTTCGCACTGTCCGGGGTGACCATCGCCGCGGCGGTCGCGATGCTCTTCCTCGCCCTCTTCCCGGACGTCATGCCGTCCTCGCTGGACCCGAGGTGGAGCCTGACCGCGGCGAACGCGGCGTCCAGCCCGTACACGCTGAAGATCATGACCTGGATCGCGGCCGTGATGACTCCGCTGGTGATGGCCTACCAGGCGTGGACGTACTGGGTCTTCCGCAAGCGGATCGGCACCCAGCACATCCCCGAGCCGACCGGTCACTGACCCCGCGGGTGGTGTGTTTCACGTGAAACCAGTCGATCCCCGGCTGCTGCGTCACGCCCGGGCGACCCGTCTGTTCCTCGCCGCGTCCGTGGCGTTGGGGCTGGTGTCGGCGGGGCTGGTGGTGGCACAGGCCATGCTGATCGCCGAGGTGGTGGTCGCCGCCTTCGTCCACGGGGCGGCGCCCGGAGAGCTCGGGCGTCCGCTGGCGCTGCTGGCGGCCGTCGCCGTCGGCCGCGCCGTGGTCGCCTGGCTGACCGAACTGGCCGCCCACCGGGCCGGGGCGGCCGTCAAGTCCGAGCTGCGGCTGCGGCTGCTCGCGCATGCGGTGCGGCTGGGGCCCGAGCGGATGGGCTCCGGCCGACCGGGAAACGACCGGCCGGGAAACGACCGGCCGGGGTCCGACCGGCCGGGGCCCGAGCGACCGGGGTCCGAACAGCCGGGGTCCGAGCCGGGCGCGGGTCCGGCCGGTACGGGGGAGCTCACCACCCTGGCCACCCGGGGCATCGACGCCCTGGACGACTACTTCGCCCGCTATCTGCCCCAGCTGGGCCTGGCCGTGGTGGTGCCGGTGGCGGTGCTCGCCCGTATCGTCACCGCCGACTGGCTCTCGGCCCTGATCATCGCCGCCACGCTGCCGCTGATCCCGCTCTTCATGATCCTCATCGGCTGGGCCACCCAGTCCCGGATGGACCGTCAGTGGCGGCTGCTGTCCCGGCTGTCCGGACACTTCCTCGACGTCGTCGCCGGGCTGCCCACCCTCAAGGTCTTCGGCCGCGCCAAGGCCCAGGCCGCGTCGATCCGTGCCATCACCGCCGACTACCGGCGGGCGACGCTGCGCACCCTGCGGCTGGCCTTTCTGTCCTCCTTCGCGCTGGAACTGCTCTCCACCGTCTCGGTCGCCCTCGTCGCGGTCGGCATCGGGATGCGGCTGGTCCACGGCGAGCTGGACCTCTACACGGGGCTGATGGTGCTCGTCCTCGCCCCCGAGGCGTATCTGCCGCTGCGGCAGGTGGGCGCGCAGTACCACGCGGCGGCGGAAGGGCTCGCCGCCGCGGACGAGGTCTTCACCGTCCTCGAACGCGAGCCCAGGGCCACCGGCGCCGAGCCCGCCCCGGACGCCCGGGGCGCGGCGCTGAGCGTGGAGGGGCTGGTGGTCCGCCACCCGGGCCGCGCCGAACCGTCCCTGGCCGAGACCTCGTTCGAGATCCTGCCGGGCGAGACGGTGGCCCTCGTCGGCCCCAGCGGGGCGGGCAAGACCACGCTGCTGAGCGCCCTGCTGGGATTCGCCGAGCCGACCGCGGGCCGGGTGCTGGTCGCGGGGCGGGACCTGGCCTCGTTCGACCTCGACAGCTGGCGCGGCCAGGTCGCCTGGGTGCCCCAGCGGCCGTATCTCTTCGCCGGCACGGTCGCCGAGAACGTACGGCTGGCGCGGCCGGACGCCGATGACGCCGCCGTGCGGGCCGCGCTGCGGGACGCGGGCGCGCTCGGCTTCGTCGACGCGCTGCCGCACGGGGCCGACACCCGCCTCGGCGAGATGGGCGCGGGCCTGTCCGCGGGACAGCGGCAGCGGATCGCGCTGGCGCGCGCGTTCCTGGCCGACCGTCCGGTGCTGCTGCTGGACGAGCCGACCGCCGGCCTGGACGGGGAGACGGAGGCGGCCGTCGTCGAGGCGGTACGGCGGCTGGCCGAGGGCCGTACGGTCCTCCTGGTCGTCCACCGCCCGGCGCTGCTGCCCCTCGCCGACCGCGTGGTGCGGCTGTCCGGCCCCACCGCCGGGCCCAGGGTCCCGGCCCCGCGCGCCGTTCCGGTGGACGGCTCCCACCAAGGCGCCGACCGTGAGGTGGCGGCCCCCGACGCCCCGCCGACGCCGGAAGCGGACCGGGAGCGCCGCTCGCCGCTCGCGTGGGTGCGGACGTCGGCGCGCGCCTGGCGGGGGCGGTTCGCGCTCGCGCTGCTGCTCGCGACCCTCGCCCTGGGCAGCGCCGTCGGGCTGATGGCCGTCTCCGGGTGGCTGATCTCGCGCGCTTCGCAGCAGCCTCCCGTGCTCTATCTGATGGTCGCGGTCACCGCGACCCGGGCGTTCGGGATCGGCCGGGCGGTCTTCCGCTACGCCGAGCGCCTGGTCTCGCACGACGCCGTGCTGCGGGTGCTGGCCGAGCTGCGGGTCGCGGTGTACCGCAGGCTGGAGCGGCTGGCGCCGGTCGGGCTGAAGGACGCCCGGCGTGGCGATCTGCTCTCCCGGCTGGTCGCCGATGTGGACGCGCTGCAGGACTACTTCCTGCGCTGGCTGCTGCCCGTCGGCGCCGCGCTGGCCGTGGGCGTGGCCTCCGTCGGCGTCACCGGACTGCTGCTGCCGGAGGCGGGCGCCGTGCTGGCGGCCGGCCTTCTGGTGGCGGGGATCGTGGCGCCCCTCGTCTCCGGGGCGTTGGCCCGCCACGCGGAGCGCCGGCTGGCCCCGGCGCGCGGCGCGCTGTCGGCGCAGGTCGTCGATCTGCTCACCGGAACCGCCGAGTTGACCGTCGCCGGTGCGCTGCCGCGCAGGCTGGACGAGGTGCGCCGCGCCGACGGCCGGCTCACCGGGATCGCCCGGCGGGCCGCGGCCGCCACCGGCGTGGGCGCCGGACTGTCCGCGCTGGTCTGCGGGCTGACCGTGGCCGCCTCGGCGTTCGTCGGTGTGCGGGCGGTGGCCGACGGCCGGCTCGACGGGGTGTGGCTGGCCGTCGTGGTGCTCATGCCACTCGCCGCGTTCGAGGCGGTCGCGGGGCTGCCGCTGGCGGTGCAGCACCGCCAGCGGGTGCGGCGGGCCGCGCGGCGGGTGTACGACGTGGTGGACGAGGCACCCGAGCAGGGCCCGGCCCCGGCGGCCACGGAGGCCCCGCAGGGGACGTACCCCCTGGTGCTGAGCGGGATCTCGGCGCGGTATCCGGGGCGGTCCGAACCCGCCCTGGACGGGTTCGACCTGGAGCTGCGCCCGGGCCGCCGGGTCGCCGTCGTCGGCCCGTCCGGCTCGGGCAAGACCACCCTCGCCCATGTGCTGCTCCGCTTCCTGGACCCGAGGTCGGGCACGTACACCCTCGCGGGCCGCGACACCGCGGCCATGGACCCCGACGCGGTACGGCGATCGGTGGGGCTGTGCGCCCAGGACGCGCATATCTTCGACAGCTCGCTGCGCGAGAACCTCCGCCTGGCCCGCACCGACGCGAGCGACGGCGAGCTGCGCGAGGCGCTGGCCGCGGCCCGGCTGCTGGAGTGGGTGGACGGGCTGCCCGACGGCCTGGACACGCTGGTCGGCGAGTCGGGCGCGCGGCTGTCGGGCGGGCAGCGGCAGCGGCTCGCCCTGGCCCGCGCGCTGCTCGCGGACTTCCCGGTGCTGGTGCTCGACGAGCCCGCCGAGCACCTGGACCTGCCGACGGCCGACGCGCTGACGGCCGATCTGCTGTCCGCCACACGGGGCCGTACGACCGTGCTGATCACCCATCGGCTGGCCGGTCTGGAGGCGGTCGACGAGGTGATCGCGCTCGACGCGGGCCGGGCCGTGCAGCGCGGGGCTTACACCCAACTCGCCGAGGCGGACGGGCCGTTCCGGAGGATGCTGGAGCGCGAGGCCGCGGAGGGCCGGGCCCTGGTGGCCGCTGCTCCCCCGGTCGGGGCCGCGGCGCGGACCAGATGACTTTTCACGAAGGACGGTTTACGCGGCGGCCTCGACGGCCCGGGTGAGGCCTGCGCCGACCGGGAGTTAGGCCGGTCAGGGCAACTCCTCACCTGGGCGGGCCAACTATCGCTGCGTCAGCATGCGAACCCCGCTATCGGGCAGTGGGATGAGCTTCGCGGGCCGTTTGGTCAGCTTGTCAGCTTGGCAGCTTGTCCTCTTACCGTCCCATCGCACTCCGCGACAGTTGTTGGCCCGACGCGGGGAAGGAAGTCATCACGTGAACAGCCAGAGCGCAACCTCCAAACGATCCCGGACGCGCTACCGGGCCGTCTTGGCCGCCGCAGTGAGCGCAGTGGCCCTGGGCAGCCAATTGCTGACCGCGGCCCCCGCCGCCATCGCGGACGAGAGCCCCCTGGACGGTCGCCCCAATCCGCCCAGACCGCCGCAGTACCCCACCGTCCTGCACGGCGTGCGGGAGTTCACCGCGAACGGGACCTTCACGCCTCCCCCGGGCGTGACCTCGGTACACGTCCAGGCCTGGGGCGCCGGCGGTGGCGGCGGCGGTGGCGGTGGCGGCGCCACCCCGACCGGTACCGGTGTCGGCGGCAACGGCGGTGGCGGCGGCGCCGGTGGCTTCACCTGGTGCGTCATCCCGGTCCAGGCCCTGCAGAGCTACACGGTGAACCTGGGTACCGCCGGTACCGTCGGTACCGCCGGGCCCATCGGTGTCAACGGTGGCAACGGCGGCACCGGTGGCACCACGAGCGTGATCGCTCCCAGCAGCACCACTCTCCTCAGCGCCACCGGCGGCGCCGGTGGCCTCCACGGTAACGCCGGGGTGGGCGCCACCAATGGCGCCGACGGTGCGGGCGGCGCCGGCGGCACGGGCTTCTGCTCCACGGGCGGTGTGAACCGGACCGGCGACAGCGGCCAGACCGGAGACGGGGGCGGCGAAGAGGTCGACGGCATCGTCGACCCGCCCGGGATCAGGGGCGAGGGCGGCGACGGCGGCGTGGGTGGCGCGGCCAATGCGCCCGGCACGGCGGGCAACCCCGGGGGCGCCGGATACGCCGTCTTCTTCTGGTAAACCGATTCGGATCGATTCGGGTCGTACCGCATTCGGGCTCGTGGAACCGCCCTCCGGCCGCATGGCCGGGGGGCGATCCGCCCCGGCCCGGGCCTCAGCCTTCCTGGATCTCCTCCAGGATCCGTTCGATGACGGCCGCGACGCCGTCCTCCTCGTTGCTCGCGGTGTGGCTGGTGGTCGACGACAGCACGTGCGGGTGGGCGTTGGCCATCGCGTACGAGGTGCCCGCCCAGGCCAGCATGTCCAGGTCGTTGGGCATGTCGCCGAACGCCACGACCTCCTCGGGGGCGATGCCCCGCCGGGCGCAGCACCGGGCCAGGGTGCTGGCCTTGCTCACCCCGAGTCCGCTGATCTCCAGCAGGGCGGTCGGGCTGGAGCGGGTGAAGTCGCCGTGTGCCCCCGCCACCGCCCGGCCCAGCTCCAGAAAGGCGTCGGGCGCCATGGCGGGGTGGTGGGCGAGCAGCTTGAGGACCGGCGTACCGCCGCATTCGCCGTCCTCGTCCAGCAGCTTCTCGGCGGCGGCGATCACCGCGCTCGGGTCTCGGCTGAAGGGCGGGTAGTCCGGCTCGTACGCGATGCCCTCGGTGCGCTCGACCGCGAAGGAGGTGCCGGGGGCCGCGCCGCGCAGCGCCTCCACGACGGCCAGCGCCCGGTCCACGGGCAGCGGGCGCGCCTCGAGCAGCCGGCCGCCGTCGTGCAGATCGACGACGGCCGCGCCGTTGGCGCAGATGGCCAGGCCGTGGCCGTGTACATGTTGGCTGACCACGCCCATCCAGCGGGCCGGCCGGCCGGTGACGAAGAACACCTCGATACCCGCACGCTCCGCCGCGGCAAGGGCGGCGACGGTGCGGTCCGAGACCGTTTTGTCATTGCGCAACAGGGTGCCGTCGAGGTCGGTGGCGACCAGCCGGGGCCGGGGGGTGGTGGAGTGGGATCTGCCTGCGGCCGGGGTCTCGGACTGCTCGGTTGCTGGAGTCACGGCACCCATCCTCCCGCATATGCCGCGCACGAGTGCCTTCAGGCTGGCCTAGGCTCGGTGGCATGCGACTGAGCACCGTGATCCTTCCCGTACGCCGCTGGTCCGAAGGCGGCCGCGAGGTGTGGCAGCGCGCCGAGGAGCTGGGTTTCCACGCCGCGTACACCTATGACCACCTGTCGTGGCGCAGCTTCCGCGACGGACCCTGGTTCGGGGCGATCCCGACCCTCACCGCGGCGGCCGCGGCGACGTCCCGGCTGCGTCTTGGCACCCTGGTCACCTCGCCCAACTTCCGCCACCCCGTCACGCTGGCCAAGGAGCTGATCTCCCTGGACGACATCTCCGGCGGCCGGATCACCCTGGGCATCGGGGCGGGCGGCTCCGGCTTCGACGCGACGGCGCTGCTGTCCGGGGCGGAGGAGGCGTGGACGCCGCGTGAGCGGGCCGACCGTTTCGGTGAGTTCGTGCCGATGCTGGACCGGCTGCTGACCGAGGACGCGGTGACCTATGAGGGCCGGCACTACAGCGCCCGTGAGGTGCGCAACATCCCCGGCTGCGTCCAGCGGCCCCGGCTGCCCTTCGCCGTCGCCGCCACCGGCCCGCGCGGGCTGCGGCTCGCGGCGCGGTACGGGCAGGCGTGGGTGACCACGGGCGACCCGAAGATCTACGAGACGGGGACGCCGGCCGAGTCGGTGGCCGCCATCGGGCGCCAGATCGACCGGCTGGGCGAGGCCTGCGCCGAGGCCGGGCGGGACGTGGCGGAGCTGGGCAAGGTCCTGCTCACCGGCTTCACCCCGGACCCGGGGCGGCCGCTGTCCTCCCTCGACGCGTTCGTGGACTTCGCGGGGGAGCACGCGCGGCTGGGCATCGACGAGATCGTGCTGCACTGGCCGATTCCCGACTCGGTCTTCGCGGCGGACCTCGCCGTCTTCGAGAAGATCGCCACGGACGGTCTGGCGCAGCTCGGCGGGTAGCCGGGGCCGTCGCAGCCCTGATTCCGCAACTTCAAATACGGCAAATAGCTCAAAAGCCTTCACTCCTATGTGACAGGTTTTGACGGGGCAAGGCGGGTTTACTCTGACAAGACGGCTATAGGGAGCAGAATCGGGTGTAGAGATTCCGGCCACCACCGTTGCTGGGAGGCATCCATGCCACGCACCCGATACGCCCCCGACCGGGGACTGACCGCCCGCATGGTGACCACGATGTTCTTCATCGGTCTGCTCTATGTGGTCTTCGTCGGCGTGCTGCTGGCCCTGCTGCGCGGGGCCTGGCCGCTGATCCTGCTGATCGCGGGCGGGCTCTTCGTGGCGCAGTTCTGGTTCAGCGACCGGATCGCGGCGTTCTCCATGGGCGCCCGGGAGGTCACCCCCGAGCAGGCGCCCGAGCTGCACGGCGCGGTCGACCGGCTGTGCGCGCTCGCCGACATGCCCAAGCCGAAGGTGGCCATCGCCGACACCGATGTACCCAACGCCTTCGCGACCGGCCGCAACCAGCGGAACTCGATGGTCTGCGCGACGACGGGGCTGCTGCGGAGGCTGGAACCGGAGGAGCTGGAGGGCGTGCTCGCGCACGAGCTGTCGCATGTCGCCCACCGCGATGTGGCGGTCATGACCATCGCCTCGTTCCTGGGCGTCCTGGCGGGCATCATGACCCGTGTCGCCCTGTGGGGCGGCCTGAGCAGCCGCAACAGCCGGGACCCCGGCACCGCCATAGCGGTGCTGGTCATCCCGCTGGTGAGCGCCGTGGTCTACGCGATCAGCTTCCTGCTCACCCG
Source organism: Streptomyces sp. NPDC007917 (assembly GCF_042959105.1). NCBI lineage: Bacteria > Bacillati > Actinomycetota > Actinomycetes > Kitasatosporales > Streptomycetaceae > Streptomyces > Streptomyces sp. NPDC007917. Next base: position 45,049 of record NZ_JBIBKK010000032.1, on the reverse strand, counting down.
GCTGCTGTCCCGCTACCGCGAGCTCAGCGCCGACCGCGCCGGCGCGCTGCTGACCGGCCGCCCCTCGGCGCTGGCCGCCGCGCTCACCAAGGTCACCGGGCAGATAGCCCGAATACCCACCCGCGACCTGCGCCGGGCGGAGCCGTTCAACGCCTTCTTCTTCGCCCCGGCGCTCAGCGGTGAGAGCCTGAGCCGGCTGCTGTCCTCGCACCCCACGCTGGAGCAGCGACTCGACCAGCTGGCTCGGGTCGCCGCGCAGCTCGACCGGGCGGAGAGGAGCTGAGGTGCCATGGGGTTCTGGGACGCCGTCCTCGGCCGCAGCAAGCCCGCACGGCCCGACCTCGACCAGCTCTTCGCGCTGCCCTCGGCCGCGGTGACACTGCAGGCGGGGGCGGGGTTCACCCCCACGGGTCTTGGCTCGGTGTGCTTCGCGAGCGTCGAGGGCGGCGCCTTCGACCGGCTCCAGGAAGAGGTGCGGGCCCTGCTGGACGCCGACACCGAACGCGGCGGGGTGCCCGTCGAGTTCAGCCGGGACGAGTACGGCTACACCTGGCTGCTGGCCCGACAGCCGCAGGACGACCTGGCGGCCCTGGTGAGCGATCTGCACGCGGTCAACACGCTGCTCCAGGACGCCGGTTTCGGCCCGCAGCTGCTGTGCTCCCTGGTCGGCTTCCGGGACCCGGGGGGTCGGCCGCTCGCGCTGGTGTACCTCTACAAGCGCGGCACGTTCTACCCCTTCGCCCCGCTCCCCGGCCGCGGCGAGAAGCGTGACAACGCGCTCGAGATCCAGGTGCGGGGGCTGCTCGGCGACGACCTACGGGTCGAGGAGGACCTGAGCCGCTGGTTCCCGGTGTGGGGCGCGCCGGGTATGGGCGGCTGAGCGCCCCGGGGCTTCCCGCTACGGGTGTCAGATGGCGCGCGTCTTGGCGAAGGCCACGAAGCTTGAGCATGGCGAAGACCCCGAGCCGGATCCACTCGTCGCGACAGTTGCGGATCGTGCTCGCCGAGCAGGTCGTATCGGAGATCTCCTGGTAGGAGCAGCCGCAGCTTGTCGCACACGATCCGGTTGCTGACGCGGCGGCGGTGGCAAGGGCTGGGCAGGATCGGCAGTAGGGCGCGCAGGCAGCAGCGTCGCGAATTGGTCCCAGAGCGGATCGGTCAGCCATGATGGAAAGATGGGCACAAGTCTCCCCACACGGCCTATCGGCTCAACCTCTTTGTAGTGAGTATGGGACAGCGACACGCCGACACCATGGCGTGTCGCTGTCCCATACTCACTACAACTCGGGCCTCGGACGCAAAGTCACCGGTATCGGACCTAGGTTCAGATGGGACGTAACACCTTGAGTCACAGTCAGCCCCCGTCGGGACCATATAGCCAGAGCAACGGTGCCGGTCCAGGACAGCAGGGCCATGACTACCCGCAAGCCCTCAGACCGTCCAGTCAGCCGGGGTATCCCCCCTTCCCACCGCATCAGAGCCACCCACCGCAGCTCGACTACCTGCCGAACTCAGCCCCACCCACGCCGCCGCACCCTCCGCAAGGAGGTAGCAGCAAGCGGAAGACCATCGGCATCGCGGTCGGCGTGCTGATCGTTGTTGGCGCGATCATCGGCGGCTTCGCGCTGTTCGGCGGGGATGGTGATAGCGCCGAGACCGTGCCCGACGACGGAAAGCGCTACAAGCTCACCGCGCCGGACACCGTACTGCGCCAGTACAAGGTCTGGGGTGACTCAGCCCAGGAGCAGGGCGCGGCGAGCGACGAGGCGACCCTGCTCGGTATCAGTGACGGGAAACGCATCAACAACAACTGGTCAACTATTGATACAACCGACCTCAACTCGGACTTCGACAACAACAAGAGCATTGTCTTCGTCGGCTTCTACGGCAAGGTGGACGATCCGGCGAAGTCCGTGGACGCGTATTTCGACACCATACGGCGAGGATCGCGGTTCTCCGAATTCATCGGCAGCATGGAGAAGCAGACACCAATAGGGTTCAAGAACGGGATCATGAAGTGTCAGTACCAGAAGTCCGACGCTGAGCCCGGCCAGCCGGATACCACGCCCTTGTGTATCTGGGGCGACCACAGCACGGTCGGCTTGGTGACCGTGGTCGATGCCACGAAGAAGAAGTTGTCCTTGGGAGAGGGCGCCAGGATCGCGGCTGACCTGCGGAACGAGATCCGAGTAGAGATCAAGTAACCAGCGGCCGACACAGGTGAGCTTCGGATCGTGCCGGTGACGTGGCTGTCGCCGGGGGTTTCGTGGTTGGGGGCGGTGGCGTGGGTGAGGGTATGGGTCGTCAGGCGGTCCAGGACGTCCCAGGTCTGGGTCAGGCTCACGTCGTCGCCGAGTGTGCGCAAGGTCTCGCGGCCCGCCGCGTCGTAGGCGAAGTCCAGGGAGTTGTCCGCCGTGGTGAGCGTTGCAGGGCGGCCCATTCCGAGCGCAGGCCGCCCGGGGTGATCTGTTCGGTGCGGTTGCCTGCCTAGTCGTAGGTGTAGGAGGTGCGGGCCCTGCTGGACGCTGACACCGAACGCGGCGGGGTGCCCGTGGAGTTCAGCCGGGACGAGTACGGCTACACCTGGCTGGTGTCGCGGCAGCCGCGGGACGACCTGGCGGCCTGGTGAGCGATCTGCACGTGGGCAACACGCTGTTGCAGGACGCCGGTTTCGGCCCGCAGCTGCTGTGCTCCCTGGTCGGCTTCCGGGACCCGGGGGGTCGGCCGCTGGCGCTGGTGTACCTCTACAAGCGCGGCATGTTCTACCCCTTCGCACCGCTCCCCGGCCGCGGCGAGAAGCGCGACAACGCGCTCGAGATCCAGGTGCGGGGGCTGCTCGGCGACGATCTGCGGGTCGAGGAGGACCTGAGCCGCTGGTTCCCGGTGTGGGGCGCGCCCGGCATGGCCGGCTGAGCGCCCCGGGGCTTCCCGCTACGGGTTTCAGATGTCGCGCGTCTTGGCGAAGGCCACGAATGACGCCCAGGCGGCGGCCTCGAATATGAGCGCCGGGCCCTCGGGGGACTTGGAGTCCCGGACCGGGACCATGCCGGAGGTGGCGATGTTCGGCGCCCACTCAACGCAGCTGCCGCCTCCGTTGCCGCTGTAGCTGGACTTGACCCACTTCGCGCGGAAAAGGTCGGGAGTGCTGCTCATGTTGGTAAGGCCTCCATCGTGGACTGGATGAGCGCGGCTGAATCGCCCGGCGAGAGGGCATGCGCTGTGAGTAGATCGTAGGACCGCTGGAGGAAGGCGACAGCCTCATTGCCTTCCAGCAGCGTTCCAGTTGTGATGCTTTCTTCGTAGGCGACCTGACTGCCGGAGTCCAGAGTCATCAGTGTCAACGTTCCGCCTACCAAGGCGTGCCCGCCGTGCTCGAACGGCAGAACCTGTACCACGGTGGTGGGGGTTTCCGTCAGGTCAATGAGGCGGGCCAGTTGCGCCCGCATGACCGCCGGGCCGCCGAAGTGGCGGCGAATCACCGCCTCATCGAGGATGTAGAACAGGTCCGGGGCGGGGTCGGCTTGCAGCAGTACTTGCCGACTCGCGCGAGCCGACCACAGCTCATCGATCTCGTTCGGCGTTGCCTTTGGGTTGTGCTTCTCGAACTGTGCACGGGCATAGCCCTCGGTCTGCACCAGGCCCGGCACGATCTGACAGGCGTACTCCCGGATGATCCGTGCCCGTGCCTCAAGCTCCATGCGACGACGGAACTGGTCGGGGTGGATCTCCTTGCGAGCGAGGGCATACAGCTTCTCGAAGATGCCGTCAGTGCCGAACGCGGCATCCAGAATGGAAGGCAGCTCGGGCGGAATCATGGATTCTGCCGTCTCGAACCGCGCCAGAGAGCTCTTGCTGAAGCTGGTGACCCGGGCCAAAGCCTCAAGGGACATCCCTGCCGCTTCACGTAACCGCCGCATCTCCGAACCGAACAGGTGCCGGGCGGAACGATCTGGCGTCAGTGCGCGTGGCCGAGCTGGCATGGAGCAGCCTCATTTCCCGATGGGCCGGTTGGGACATCAATGACTTCAGATCGTACGCGCGGGGCGACAGGCTGTAACCACGCAAGGTGACCACTGGTCACGAGCAGGAGCGCCAGATGAAAGAAGGCCCCCTGATGGTGGTTCCCCCCGAACAGATCAGCGAATCCGTGCCGGACGTTGTGTCCGTCCGCATAGCTCACCGGCTGCGCCGCACGCTGAACGCAACCAGAGAGCTGCTGCGGCGCGTGCGGCACGCCATCGCGATCGGTGGCCGGGGTCGGCATAGCGCGGTGTACGCGGCGGCTCGCCCCGCCCGCACTCCTGTATCGCCTCCGATGCCCGTTGCCGTCGAGTCGTCCGCCCCCTCCGCGCCCTCCCCTGCCTCGTACGAGGACCCGCCAACGCTCCGCCTCCCGCGCATCCCCGCGGCTGAGCGCTTCCCGATTCTCTGGGACTTCGACCCTGTGGGGCTGTACGTCGTCCAGTACGAGCGGGAGCGCGCGTTGGGAGTGGCGAGGTGAGCGCGGAGACACCTTCACAGGAGACGCAGGGGGGTTCCAGTCCTCGCCCCACTCCCCAGGAGTTGGAGCAGCGCGCGGAGGCTCTGGCCAAGGCGATCCGCAAGCACCTGGAGCGGGGGAAGCGACGGTGAGGTCGTTGATCTGCGCGAAGTGCCAGGAGTACACCGCGTTGCGCGAGAAGGCCAAGCAGAACGGGGATTACGGCCAGGCGACCGCATACGAGATCTTGCGCCGCCGCCACCCGTCCCACGAAACGCCAGGCCGTACGGCCCGTTGGGGGTTGCCCGCATGAGCCGGCCGACGCCGTACCGGGGCCCGAGGGTGGGCGAGGAAGCGTACGACGCCGCAACGGGGCGGGTCGGCGTCCTCCAGGACGTCTGTCACGTTGACGATCTCCTTTTCGACCACAGGATGCCTGGGCCCCGCGTCGCGTTCCTGCGTCCCGCTGAAGGCGGGCGGGAGTGGATGACCGACGCCGGAAACGTCAAGTTTCCGCAGGAGGCGAAGCAGCATCCCGAGGTTTGCGACGAGCCATAGCGGGAGTGACGTCTGGCGTATGGCCCCCTGTCTCGTCCTGCCGTAGAGGCCAGGCGGACAGGTGGCGGCCCGAAGGCGCTTTGGCGCGTCCGAGCCCTGAGTTGTGGTGAGTATCGGACAGTGACACGCCGATCACCACGGAGTGTCACTGTCCGATACTCACCACAAAGTAAGAGTTCTGCTCCGACGCGAACCCCAGGTTTCGCCGTGCGCCATCCGCACCACCTACCTCAGGTCGGTGGTGTCCGTAGACCCCGCGGACTTTCCATCCCGCCGTCGCCAAGCCGCGCTGCGCACCCGCTCGAATCGGAAGTCGGCGTGATCGGCCCCGAGCGTGCGGGCGCGCGAGAGCCGCAGTGGCGAGCACGCGCAGCGACGTGCCCGCGACTGTTGGCGCGCAGATATCCCTACCAGATCGGGCCGCACCACCGCGGTCAGATCTGGCAGTCGGCTCCGATCGGTAGGCGCACCAGCGACGCGAGTCCGCCGTGCGCGATCAGATTCGTGATTGTCGAGCATGCGGTCATTCAATCTCGACATCTGATGCTGTTGATGGATTGAAGTAGGAGACGATCCAGGTCTCGTCGAGTTCGTCGCGTAGGCGGCGAGCCAATCTCTGTCCCTGTTCAGCGAAGCTCTTCTCTGCCTCTTCGGAAGTGAAGCCGGAGGCTGCGGGATCATCTCGGTTGTACGTTGCGTCGTACTCGTCCCCCCAACGATCAAGATCCTGAGCGAGTTTCCCGCTGAGCGGAAGCGATTCGGGTGCTACGTTATCCACTTCCCGTTCAGTAACTACCCACACGGGATAGCACTCGTAATCTGCGGCAAGACGCACGGTGCGTTTCATAACGGTATTATCCCACGCTCTTCAGATTTGCTCCGACTATGAATCCGTTGCTTCCCACGGTGACTGCAACCCGCCGTGTTTCACCTTGGAATTCCACTTCATAAATCGGCCTTCCTGCTCCCTTTCCTTGATAGCCTACTATCTCGCCCCGTGTAGCTGCGGACATGACGAGGTCAGGTATGTCGCTGCGAGAGATACCTTTTTGCTCGAATTGGCTGCCGTGTTCCTCAAGAATGTGCTGTAGGCCAGCTTTACTATTCCCTTCTTCAAGGAATACGACTTTCCCGTTCTGGTCGCGTTGTGCGGCTACGAGCTTGTCTGGAGTGAACTTGACCCCATCGTCCTCGAGTTGTTTAACGGAATCGGCGTCGATCTTGCAATTCTGTAGCCCTAGCGGATCGAGCTGGGCAAAGGGATTCCCGGCATAGACATGGTGGTTGGGCGCGGGGTGGAGGCCTAATGGGTCGGGCGAGGTGTAGCGGGCGGTTTCGGGGTCGTAGTGGCGGAAGTAGTTGTAGTGGAGGCCGGTTTCGAGGTCAGCGTATTGGCCGGGGAAGCGGAGGGGGCAGTCGACCGAGCCGGGAGGGGCGGGGAGAGGGGTGCCCCAGAGGGTGGTGCGGTGTTGCCAGGCGAGGGTGCCGTCGGGGGTGACCAGTTCAGTGGGGGTGCCGACGAGGTCGGTGACGATGGCATGGAAGCGGGCGTCGTACTCCGACTGAGGGGCGGTGTCTGCCAGGGGGAGGATGGATGACGCTTCCTCCGCCATTGGATCCTGCGGGGTTCGGCGCTCGGTTTGGGATATGGGGCGGTGGGTTCCTGGGGCGTAGTCCCAGGTTGTTGCGGTGCCGTCCGTTGTGGTTTGTTCGGCCAGGCGGGTGCCGTCCCAGGTGAAGTGCATTTGGTCGGCGGCTGTGCCGTCCTTGGCCAGGCGTTCTTTGGTTATGCGACGGCCCAGGGGGTCGTATGTGTAGGTCCACTCCTCGCCGTTGGGGGTGGTGGCCTTGGTGAGGCGGTCTTCCGCGTTCCAGGTGTAGGTCCAGGTGCGTGTCTGGCCGTTCAACAACTTGCGGGTACGGCGGACGAGGCGGCCTTGGGCGTCGTGTTCGTAGGTGGTGCGGCCGGCGCGGTGGAGGATCGTGCCGGTGAACTGGCGGTCGCCCGACGCCTCGTGATCGGGGGCTGTGGCCCGAGTCAAGTTGCCCGTTGCGTCGTAGGCGTACGTCTCCGTCCATCCATGCGCGTGGACCGCCGTGACGCGGCCGACCGGGTCGAGGTCGAAGCGGCGGGTGCCTGAGGTCAGCTCTCGGATTTCGGTGAGGTGGTCGTCCTGGCGGTAGGCGTACTCCCGGTGCTGGAGCAGCGTGGAAGCGTTGCCGTGGGTGAGGGCCTGGGTCGTCAGGCGATCCAGGGTGTCCCAGGTCTGGGTCAGGCTGACGTCGTCGCCGAAGGTGCGTGATGTCTCGCGACCCGCGGCGTCATAGGCGAAGAGCAGCGAGTTGTCCGCAGTAGTGAGGGACGTGGTGCGGCCAGTGGCGTCGTAGGCCCACTTTGACCGAAGTCCCGTGGGCGTAATGCGTGTGGTGCGGTTGCCCGCCCGGTCGTAGGTGTAGGTCGTGGTCTTGCCGCCCACCGTCTCGGTGAGGACCCCGCCCCGCGCGTCATACGTGCGGCGCAGGTCCGTGTCCGGGTTCTCCGCCCGTATCAGGCGGCCCGCCGCGTCGTACGCGTACGTCGTCTCCGCGCCGTCCGCCGTGCGCGACGCGACCGCGCGTCCCAGCGCGTCGCGCGTGTAAGCAAGGGTTTCGCCTGCGCCGTTCTCCCGGGATATCAGTCGGCCCGCCGCGTCGTGCTCGTACCTGAGCGTGCGGCCGTTGAAGTCCGTCTCGGCCGTGACCCGGCCCGCCCCGTCATAGGTGTAGGTCCACGTCCGGCCCTGGGGGTTGGTGACCGTGGTCAGGCGCAGCTGGGTGTCGTAGGCGAAGGCGTACGTCGCCCCGTCCGGGTCGGTCCGGGTCGCGGGGAGGTCGAAGTGGGTGTGGGTGTGGCGGGTGGTGTTGCCCGCCGGGTCGGTGTGTTCGACGAGGTTGCCCTCGGGGTCCCAGATCCAGGTTTCGCGGGAGCCATCCGGCCGGGTGCGCCAGGAAGGCTTGCCCTCGATGGTCCAGCCCTGGCGGGTGATGTGGCCCAGGGGGTCGGTGATACGGGTGATACGGCCGTGGGTGCCCCGGCGGACGGTGGTGGTGTTGCCCAGGGCGTCGGTGACCTCGACCGGCAGGCCTGCCGCGTTGCACACGACGCTCGTGGTGTGCCCGAGCGGGTCGGTAATCGAGGTGAGGTTGCCCGAGGCGTCGTACGTGTAGTGGGTCTCCGCGCCGGTCGGGTCAGTCGTCCGGATTCGGTTGCCCCGGTCGTCGTAGGTGTGGAGCCAGGTCGCGCCGTCGGGTTCTCGGACTTCCAGTGGCTGGCCGTATGCGTTGTATGTCGCTGTGGCCGCCGTGCCGTCCGGGCGTTCGACGCGTATGAGGTTGTGGGAGTCGTCGTACGCGTAGCGCGTGGTGTGGCCCAGCGGGTCGGTCACCGACAGCGGCAGGCGGCCGGTCTGCGGGTCCCATGCGGTGCGGGTGGTGTGGCCCAGGGCGTCGGTGCGCGCTGTCGCCCGGTATGACTCGTTGAAGACGTAGGTGATGCGGTGGCCGAGCGAGTCGGTGTAGACGGTGGTGCGGGACGCCTCGTCGTAGTGGAAGCGGCCGGTCATCATGTCGTCCGAGCCGATGGTGCGCAGCACGCGGCCCCGGTGGTCGTAGACGTATCCGAAGCTGGTGCCGTTGCGGTCGGTCCAGGACGTGATGCGGTGCTGGTCGTCGTAGGTGAACCGCAGTGGTTCTTCGGCGGAGTTGAATACCTCGGTCAGGTCGCCGGCGCCGTTGTAGCCGAAGGAGACGAGCGTGGTGCCCGCCTCGGCGTCGCCGACGCCCAGCAGGCGCAGCGCGGTGATGCGCAGCAACTCCGGGTCGGTGTCGATCGCGATCCGGTAGCCGCCGGAGTGCACCACCCCGACCGGGGTGCCGTCTGCGTCGTAGGTGAAGATGATGGAACGGCCGTTGCGGTCCTCGATCATCTGGAGGGGGAGTTCGTTGCCGTCGGCGGCCAGGGGCGTGAAGTGCAGGGTGCGGCCCTGCTCGGGGATCTCGATCCGCATCGTGCCGCCCGCCGTGCCGTCCCAGCGCAGCGGCCAGCGCGGGCCCCGCACCGGATAGGTGTCCTCCTCGGGATGAGGGACTCCGTAGCGCAGCACCATGCCCTCGGTGGCGACGAACACGATCCCGTCGGCGTCCAGCTCCAGCCGCTGGTCGAGGGTGGCGGACCAGGTGCGGCCGAACCAGCCGCCGCAGGTGTGACCGGAGACGAAAGTGCGCTCCAGGACCAGCGGCAGCGCCCCGGGCAGGGACACGTCCGTGGCCGACATCAGCATCTCGCCGGTCGCGACGTCGACCGGGTCGTCCTCGCAGTTCTTGTCGTGGGTGTGCTTGTCGTGCGTGCCCTCACTGTCCGCGCGTCGGTGCGCCTCGCCATCCCGGCCCAGCGCCTCCTTACGAGCCGCCAGACGCTCGGCCGCGCCCGCGCCCGTGTCCAGCTTCTTGCGCAGCACGCTCGCGCCGCCCGTGGTCAGGGCGAGCAGCAGCTCCGGGGTGATCTCGCCTGCCGCGCGCAGCGGGTCCTTGGACCACATCTCCCAGTTGAGGGCCGCCTTCGCGAACTCCTTCGGGTGCGCCGCCGCGTACGCCGCGCCGTCCACCACGCCGGCCAATTGCATGCTGAAGCCGCCGAGGTCACCTTTGACCAGCGAGGCAGGGAGCTCGGCCATGCCGAGGATGGTGTAGTGGGCTTTCCACAGCCCGTCCTTGAGGCCCTCCCCAACCTTCTGCCAATTGCTCGGCTTGTTCGGGGCCTTCTCCGCCGCCTTGTCGATCTTCTTCTTCGACGCGTCGACGACCAGCTGCAACTCGGCGATCAGCTTGTCCAGCCGACCGACACAGTCCTCCATCGCGCCGATACCCGGGTCGGTCTCCGCGGGCTTCTCCGGCAGCTGCTCATCGCCGCGCGTTACCGCGTCGTTGTAGGCCTCGACCTTCTTGTTGTGCGCCTTGGACGCCGCCCGCGCCGCATCCGCGTCCTCGATGATCGGCTCGCAGCGCTTCTGCACCGACCGCAGCTTCGTCGCGTACGCCGCCAACGCGCTCGCGGCATGCGTGAACTGGTCATGTCCTGACGTCAGTTCCTTGGGGAGCCGGTCGACGGCCTTCCGGAACTCGCCCGCGCCCTTGCCCTGCCAGTCCTCCAGGTCCATCGGCCGCAGCTTGTCCTTGCCGTCCTGGAAGGCGCCCGCGTACGCGCGTAACTCCAGCACCAGGTCGTCCACGTCATCGGGGTTGCCGGGGATCAGGTCCTTGGGCTTCGCACCCGCCGGGATCCGTATCTGCGGGGGTCGCACCGCATCCGGGTCAGCCATCAGGACTCATCCTCGTATCCGGCCAGCGCCTTGCGCGCGAGCTTCGCCAACGCCGTGTCCTCCGGGCGCTTCTCCATCTCCGGCGCGCCCACGTGCTCCCAGGACCACTTGCCCGCCGCGCCCGACGGGAGCTTGGCCATGTTCGCGTCCGAGGGCCAGAAGTCCTTCACCCGCATCAGATCCGCCAGCATGTATCCGGCCACCGCCTCGTACAGCCGCTCCACCACCACATCCGCGTGGTCCGCGAGCTCGCCCATGCCGAAGCCCCACTCCTTGATGAACCCCTTGCCCGACTCCAGGAGTTCGGGCGAGCCGCAGTGCTGGAGATAGGCGGTCAGCTTCTCCTGGCTGTTCTTGACCGCCCGGGCCGCGACCACCGACTCCTCCAGCGGGACGATCTGCGCCTTCACCGCAGCGATCTCGATCTTGTAGCCGTCGGCGCCTTCGTCGCCGCCGTACTTGCCGTCCGGGCCGCGCTCGCTGGGGGCCCGGTTCACATTCCTCGCGTCAGGATCCGCCATCGCCAGCCCCCTCCTCGTCCGCGACCTCGTCCGCGACCTCGTCCGCCTCCTGGCCCTCCGCCTCGCGCAAGGTCTGCGCGTCCAGCAGGAATGGGCGCTCACCCAGCGGGTCCACCAACGCCCGTACGCCCTCGGGCAACAGCTCCACCAGATCCTCGGCCGTCGTGGAGGCCCATCCGCACGCCCCCGCGAAGCGCGCGAGGCCCTCGATCGAGGTGAACACCGGCACCAGCGGGCCGGCCTCCGCCGTCTCCGAGACCAGGAAGCCCGGGTTCTCCGGGCGCTGGAAGTACAGCCGCGCCTTGCGCAGCGCCGCCCACTTCTCCCGCTCCGACATCTGCGCGGCGGTCTCCTGGCGCACCAGGTCAGCCAGGCTTGTTTTGCCGCCTTGACCAGGCGGTCTGTTGGTCCCTCCCCCAAACATGAGGGCTATCTTCACACAGGTGACCGACACTTTGGGTGACTGACACGAACCTCTTCGCGACGATATGCGAACGGCACGCTCGGAGCCGAATGCCGCCCAGCGGCGCTCGTCCGCGAGGACCGACCCCTGCCGAAAGTGCCGTCCCTTACGGGACCGTCAGACCGGAGAACTAGGGAAAACCAGCCGTCTGGACTGACGCCCGCTGTGGCGCACGCCACTACGGTCGAATACGTGACTGTGATCGCCACCGAAAGCCTGAGCAAGCGGTTCCCCCGGGTCACCGCGCTTGACCGGCTCTCCGTCGACATCACGCCGGGCGTCACCGGCCTGGTAGGTGCCAACGGGGCCGGCAAGTCCACCCTGATCAAGATCCTGCTGGGGCTGTCCCCCGCCAGCGAGGGGCGCGCCACCGTCCTGGGCCTCGATGTGGCCAAGGAAGGCAGCGCCATCCGTGAGCGGGTGGGCTATATGCCCGAGCACGACTGCCTGCCGCCCGATGTCTCGGCGACCGAGTTCGTCGTCCATATGGCGCGCATGTCAGGGCTGTCGCCCACCGCCGCCCGCGAGCGGACCGCCGACACTCTGCGCCATGTCCACCTCTACGAGGAGCGGTACCGCCCCATGGGCGGCTACTCCACCGGTATGAAGCAGCGCGTCAAGCTCGCCCAGGCGCTGGTCCACGACCCGCGGCTGGTCCTGCTCGACGAGCCCACCAACGGCCTTGACCCGGCGGGCCGCGACGAGATGCTCGCCCTGATCCGCCGGATCCACACCGACTTCGGCATCTCGGTCCTGGTCACCTCGCATCTGCTCGGCGAGTTGGAGCGGACCTGCGACCACGTCGTGGTCATCGACGGCGGCAAGCTGCTGCGCTCCAGCTCCACCCGTGACTTCACCCAGGCCACGGCCTCGCTCGCGGTCGAGGTGACCGACACCGCCGCCCACCCGGACGGCACGGCCGCGCTGCGCGCCCGTCTCGCCGAGGCCGGGCTCACGGTCCAGGCCGCGGGCCGCTCCGGCGACGGCGCGCCGGCCTCGGACCATGTGCTGCTGGTGGACGTCGCGGGTGACGAGACGTACGACGCGGTGCGGGACGCCATCGCGGGGCTGGGCCTTGGCCTGATCCGTATGGAGCAGCGTCGCCACCGCATCGCCGAGATCTTCCGTGACGACGAACACGACACAGACGAACACGACACAAAAGAGCAAACGTCCGGCGGAAAGGGGAACGGAGGTGCCGCCGATGCCGCCTGAGACCGCGACCTCGCAGCGCGCCGATGTCATCCACAACATCGGCTACCGCCATTACGACGGCCCGCGCCTGGGCCGCGCCTACGCCCGCCGTTCGCTGTTCTCCCAGAGCCTGCGCGGCGCCTACGGCCTCGGCCGCTCCGCCAGGTCCAAGGTCGCGCCGATGCTGCTGGCCGCCGTGATGTGCGTGCCCGCGCTCATCCTGGTCGCGGTGGCCGTGACGACCAAGGCGAACGAACTCCCCGTCGAGTACACGCGGTACGCGATCATCATGCAGGCCGTCATCGGCCTGTACACCGCGGCCCAGGCCCCCCAGTCCGTCTCCCGGGACCTGCGCTTCAAGACGATCCCGCTCTACTTCTCCCGCCCCATCGAAGCGGCGGACTATGTGGCGGCCAAGTTCGCCGCCATGGTCTCCGCGCTCTTCGCCTTCACCGGCGTCCCGCTGGTGATCCTGTACGTGGGTGCCCTGCTCGCCAAGCTGGACTTCGCCGACCAGACGACGGCCTTCGCACAAGGACTGGTCTCCGTGCTACTGCTCTCGCTCCTCTTCGCCGGCATCAGCCTGGTCATCGCCGCGCTCACCCCGCGCCGGGGCTTCGGTGTGGCGGCCGTCATCGCCGTACTGACCATCTCCTACGGCGCGGTGTCCACCCTGCAGGCCATCGCATGGGACCAGAACAACACCGACGCGGTCAGCTGGATCGGCCTGTTCTCGCCGATCACCATCATCGACGGCGTTCAGACGGCCTTCCTCAACGCATCCTCCGCCTACCCCGGCGGATTCGGGCCGGGCGCCGGGGCCGGAGTCGTCTTCCTCCTCGTCCTCCTCGGCCTGATCGCCGGCTCCTACGGCCTGCTCGTGCGCCGCTACCGAAAGGTCGGGCTGTGACCACGATCGCCATCGACAATGTCTCCCGCTGGTTCGGGAACGTCGTCGCCGTCAACGACGTGACCATGAGCATCGGCCCCGGCGTCACCGGCCTTCTCGGCCCCAACGGCGCGGGCAAGTCCACCCTCATCGGCATGATGGGCGGCTTCCTGGCGCCCTCCACCGGCGCCGTCACCCTGGACGGGGCCACGATCTGGCGCAATGAACAGGCCTACCGCCAGATCGGCATCGTCCCCGAGCGGGAGGGGATGTACGACTTCCTCACCGGCCGCGAGTTCGTCATCGCCAACGCCGAACTGCACGGCCTGCCCGACCCGCGCGCCGCCGCCCGCAAGGCGCTGGAGACGGTCGAGATGGACTTCGCGGGCTCCCGCCGCATCGCCACGTACAGCAAGGGCATGCGCCAGCGGGTGAAGATGGCCTCAGCGCTCGTCCACGAGCCGTCGGTGCTGCTGCTCGACGAGCCGTTCAACGGCATGGACCCGCGCCAGCGGATGCAACTCATGGACCTGCTGCGGCGCATGGGGGACGAGGGCCGTACCGTCCTGTTCTCCTCGCACATCCTGGAGGAGGTCGAGCAGCTCGCCGCGCACATCGAGGTGATCGTCGCCGGGCGGCACGCGGCCTCCGGGGACTTCCGCAAGATCCGCCGTCTGATGACCGACCGTCCGCACCGCTATCTGGTGCGCTCCAGCGACGACCGCGCGCTGGCGGCCGCCCTCATCGCCGACCACTCCACCGCGGGCATCGAGGTGGACGCGAGCGGCGGCCCCGAAGCCGGGCTGCACATCCAGGCGGTCGACTTCGGCCGCTTCACCGAACTGCTGCCCCGAGTCGCCCGCGACCTGGGCATCCGGCTCCTCACGGTCTCGCCCTCCGACGAGTCCCTGGAGAGCGTCTTCTCCTACCTCGTCGCGGCCTGAGCGGCCGGAAGGAGCCTCGAAAGCGATGAAAGCGATGTCGCTCTACCACCCCACCGTCGCCCGGCTCACCTACCGGGCCCTGCTCGGCCGCCGCCGCGCGCTGATCATGTTCACCCTGCCCGGGCTGCTGCTGGTCATCGCGGTGGCCGTACGGGCGCTGTCCGGCGCCGACGACAGCACCACCGACGCCGTCCTCGGCGGCTTCGCGCTCGCCACGATGGTCCCGCTGATCGGGGTGATCGCCGGTACGGGCGCGATCGGCCCGGAGATCGACGACGGCTCGGTCGTCTATCTGCTGGCCAAGCCCGTCAAGCGGCCGACGATCATCTTCACCAAGTTCCTCGTCGCGACCGGCGTCACGGTCGTCTTCTCGGCGCTGCCCACCCTGCTGGCGGGCTACGTCCTCAACGGGAACGGCCGGCAGCTCGCGGTCGCCTACGCCCTCGCCGCCACCGTCGCGTCGATCACCTACGGCGCGATGTTCCTGCTGCTGGGCACCGTCACCCGGCACGCGGTGATCGTGGGTCTGGTCTACGCCCTGGTGTGGGAGTCCCTGTTCGGCAGCCTGGTGCCCGGGGCCCGTGACCTCAGCGTCCAGCAGTGGTCGCTCGCGCTCGCCCAGAAGGTCGCCGACAGCGGGGCGGTCACCTCGGAGGTCGGCCTGCCCGCGGCCGTGGTGCTGATGCTGGCGGTGACCGTGGCCGCGACCTGGTACGCGGGCCGCAAGCTGCGCACCCTGACCCTCGCGGGCGAGGAGTGACTTCTACGGACGCCACCGGGCCGGGACGGAGGTGAAGCGGCCACCCGCCTCGGCGGTGGCCGCCGCACTCGGCGCGGCCACCGCCGCCGTCTTGTGCCCGGGGGCGGAGTGGCCGATCGGCCCCGCGTCACCTACGGGGTGACTGTGAACCGGGGGCTCAGGTACGGGCCGGTTCCGCCGGGGGCGCGGTCTTCGCGGGGGCGCCGGACCTCGCCGCCGTGCCGGGGCCGCCGCGGACGACGGCCAGCACCAGCAGGCCCGCCGCCAGCGCGGTGATCCCGGAGATCACGCAGATGCGGTCGAGCCCCGCGACGAACGACTCGTGCACCAGCGCCCGCGCCGCCGGTCCCTGTCCCGCCGGAGCCGCCGCGATCACCGCGTCGGCGTGGCCGCCGCTGATCGCCTCGGCCGCCTGTCCGGCGGCGCGCGCCGGGACGGTCCCGCTGTCCTCGACGACGTCCCGCACGCGCGCGGCGAACACCGTGCCCAGGATCGCGATCCCGAGGGCGTAGCCCAGCTGCCGGAAGGTGTTCACCGCGCCGCTGGCCATCCCGGAGCGCTCCGGCGGCGCCGCGCCGAGCGCCGCCGAGACCAGGACGGGCATGGCCAGACCGATGCCGAGGCCGCCCAGCATCAGCCCGGGGACAAAGGCCGTCCAGTCCGAGCCGGGCGTCAGCCGCACAGCGGTGACCAGCGCACCCGCGCCCACCAGCAGCAGTCCGCCACCGAGCGCGCGCCCAGGGGCGACCCGCTCCAGCACCCGTCCGCCGGCCGCGCCGACGACCAGCGCGACCCCGGCCATCGGGGTCACCGCGAGCCCGGCCTGCACCGGGCTGAGCCCGAGCACCGACTGCAGCCACATCCCCGCGTAGGTGAGGTACGGGAAGGCCGCCGCCTGGAGCAGCAGGGCCGCCGCCATCAGCACCACGAAGGCCGGACGGCGCATCAGCGCCAGATCCAGCAGCGGCTGCCGCAACCCGCGCTCCGCCAGGACGAAGACGACCAGCGCGACGGCGGCGACCACCAGCGAGGCGAGCGTGCCGCCCTCGGACCATCCCTCCTCACCGCCCCGCATCAGTCCATACGTCAGCGCACCGGCGCACAGCGTGAAGAGGGCGGCGCCCGGCCAGTCGATCCGCGCCCCTGCCGCGCCGCGCGACTCGCCGACCGTACGGACCGTGATCCACACCGCGACGGCCGTCAGCGGCAGATTGACCAGGAAGATCGCCCGCCAGTCGGCGTACTCGGTGAGCAGTCCGCCCAGGATCGGGCCGACCGCCGCGGCCGCCCCGCTGGTGCCGCCCCACACGCCGAAGGCGACGCCGCGGTCACGCCCGCTGTAGGTGGCCATCAGCAGCGGGGTGTTGGTGGCGAACATCGCCGCCGCCCCGACGCCCTGCACCGCGCGGGCGGCGATCAGCACCCCGCTGTCCGGGGCCAGCCCGCAGGCCAGCGAGGAGAGCGCGAAGACGGTGAGTCCCAGCACATACAGCCGCCGCCGGCCGAAGACATCGGCCGCCGACCCGGCGGCCATGAGCAGCGCGGCGAGCGCCAGCGCGTAGATGTCCATCACCCACTGCAGGGAGGTGAAGGAGGCGTCCAGGCCCTGCGCCACCTCCGGCAGCGCCGTGTTCACGATCGTGACGTCGATCAACAGCATGAAATTGCCGAGGGTGATGGCCGCGAGCGGCCACCATTTGCTCCGCATGACGAACTCCGAGTTCCACAGAGAGTGGGGCCCGGCCCGACGCCGTACCCCCCGTGATCCCAAAGTCCGTCAGCCGACCCCGTGCCCTCCAGCCGGCGCCGCGTCTGTGGCGTTATCCGACAACGGCTAGCCTTCTGCGGTGAATTCCGACGCGTTCGACGAGCTGGACCGACAACTGGTCCAGGCCCTCCAGCTCGACGGCCGGGCCCCGTTCAGCAGGATCGCCGATGTGCTCGGCGTCTCCGACCAGACCGTGGCGCGCCGCTACACCCGGCTGCGCACGGCCGGGGCCATCCGGGTGCTGGGGCTCACCGACCCGGCCGCGCTCGGCGAAGTCGTCTGGCTGCTGCGGGTGCAGTGCGCCCCGGACGCGGCCGTGTCGGTGGCCGAGGCGCTGGCCCGCCGCCCCGACACCTCATGGGTGAGCCTGATGTCCGGCGGCACCGAGATCGTCGCCATCACCCGTGCGGCGTCCGGCGAGGACAGTGACGCGCTGCTGCTGCGCAAGCTGCCGAGCACCCCGCGGGTGGTGGGTGTGTCCGCGCACTGTGTGCTCCATGAGTACTTCGGCGGGCCGCAGGGCCTGGTCAGCAAGTCGGGCACGCTGACGCCCCGGCAGATCGAGCGGCTGGCCGTCCCCGTACGCCCGCGGGACGGCCGCGCCCGGCTGGACGACGGCGACCGTCAGCTTCTGGCCGTGCTGGCGCGCGACGGGCGGGCGGGTCTTGCCGAGTTGGCGGCCGCCACGGGCTGGTCGCAGTCGACGGTACGCCGTCGGCTGGCGGAGCTGCGGGCCGACGGCACCCTGTACTTCGACGTCGACTACCACCACCGGATGTTCGGCCATGGCTCCACGGCCGTGCTGTGGCTGTCGGTGCTGCCGGTCGACCTCGCCGCCGCCGGGCGGGCGGTGGCGGAGCACCTGGAGGCCGCTTTCGTCTGCGCGACGACCGGTCCGCACAACCTGCTGGCGGTCGTGGTGTGCCGGGACGTCGGAGCTCTGTACCAGTACCTGACCACGCGGGTCGCGGCGCTGCCGGGCGTGCGGGCCATGGAGACCTCCCCGACGATCCGCCGGATCAAGGGCCCGGGACCGCTGCTGCTGTCCCCGCGGGGAGCGGCGCGGCGCATGCCCTGACCTGACCGCTGAAACCCCTGGTCATCAGGGCCACTTGGAGGAAGATCCCAACTCCGGCTGGTTGAACTCTGTTCAAGCAGACGACTCAATAAATCTTGACGATTGTCAGGGACCTGTCGAACCCTTGGCGTGCACCAGCGCAACTCCTCGTACTCGTTCCATCTCCCCTTCCTCACGGGCTTGTTGAAGACCCGTCAGAGACATCGGAGGAACCGATGCGTCGTCTTGCCACGAGCCTCGCCGCCACCGCGGTCGCCGCGGCCGCCACCGTGGCCCTCTCCGGGCCCGCCCACGCCGCCCCCGCGGACAAGCCGCAGGTGCTCTCGAGCTGGACCCAGACGAGCGCCAGCAGCTACAACATCTGGCTCGCGGCACGCAACAACCAGGGCGCCTGGTCCGCGTACCAGTTCGACTGGTCGACCGACTACTGCAGCAAGTCCCCCGACAACCCCTTCGGCTTCCCGTTCAAGACCGCCTGCGCCCGGCATGACTTCGGCTACCGCAACTACAAGGCCATCGGCACCTTCAGCGCGAACAAGGCCCGCCTGGACAGCGCCTTCTACGAGGACCTCAAGCGGGTGTGCAACGGCTACAGCGGGGCGTCGAAGACCGCCTGCAACAGCACCGCCTGGACGTACTACCAGGCGGTCAAGGCGCTGGGCTGAACAGCCGCTCCAGGACGAGGGCGATACCGTCCTCCTCGTTGGACGCGGTGATTTCGTCGGCGACGGCCTTGAGCTCCTCATGGGCGCCCGCCATCGCCACGCCGTGGGCCGCCCAGCGCAGCATCGCGATGTCATTGGGCATGTCGCCGAAGGCGATGGTGTCCTCGGCGGTGAGCCCGAGGCGGCGGGCGGCCAGCGACAGGCCCGTCGCCTTGGTCAGCCCCAGCGGCAACAGCTCCACCAGGCCTTCGCCCGCCACGGTCACCCCCACCAGACCGCCCGCGGCCGTACGCGCCGCCTCGGCCAGCTCGTCGTCGCCCAGCCGCGCGTGCTGGATGTAGATCTTGCTGACGGGGGCGGACCACAGGTCGGCCCGGTCCTCCAGTGGCCGGGCCGCCCGCTCCGCCGGATGCACCCCATAGCCGGCCCCGAAGAGCACCTTGCCCTCGAGCCCGTCGCGGGCCACGGCCAGGAACAGCGGGCCGGTCTCCGATTCGATCTTCTCGAGCGCCAGCGCGCCCAGCTGCCGGTCCAGCGTCACGGAGGTCAGCAGCCGGTGCTCGCCCGCGTGGTAGACCTGCGCGCCCTGCCCGCACACCGCGAGCCCCTGGTAGTCGAGGTCGTCGAGGATGCCCCGGGCCACCGGCACCGTCCGACCGGTGACCACGATATGCGCCGCGCCCGCCGCGGTGGCCGCGGCGAGCGCCGCCCTGGTGCGCGCGGAGACCGTGTGGTCCGCGCGCAGCAGGGTGCCGTCGAGGTCGGTGGCGATGAGGCGGTACGGCAGGGGCTCCGACGGTCTGTCGCTCATCGGGCGACCGGCTCCAGGACCTCACGCCCGCCCAGGTAGGGGCGCAGTACTTCGGGCACCCGCACCGAGCCGTCGGCCTGCTGGTGGTTCTCCAGGAGGGCGACGATGGTCCGGGTGACCGCGCACAGCGTGCCGTTCAGCGTCGCCAGGGGCCGGACCCGCTTGTCCTCGCGCATCCGGATCGACAGCCGGCGCGACTGGAACTCGGTCGTGTTGGAGGTCGAGGTCAGCTCGCGGTACTTGCCCTGGGTCGGGATCCACGCCTCGCAGTCGAACTTCCGCGTCGCCGAGGCGCCCAGGTCGCCCGAGGCCAGGTCGACCACCCGGAACGGCAGCTCGAGCGAGGCCAGCCACTGCTTCTCCCACTCCAGCAGCCGCTGGTGCTCGGCCTCCGCGTCCTCCGGCGTGGTGTAGACGAACATCTCGACCTTGTCGAACTGGTGCACCCGGAAGATGCCGCGGGTGTCCTTGCCGTACGAGCCGGCCTCGCGGCGGAAGCAGGAGGAGAACCCGGCGTAGCGGCGGGGCAGCTGGGACGCGTCCAGGATCTCGTCCATGTGGTACGCGGCCAGCGGCACCTCGGAGGTGCCGACCAGGAAGAGGTCGTCCTTGTCGAGGTGGTAGACGTCGTCCGCGGCCTGGCCGAGGAAGCCGGTGCCCTCCATGGCCTTGGGCTTGACCAGGGCAGGGGTGAGGACGGGGGTGAAGCCCGCCGCGGTGGCCTGTGCGATCGCCGCGTTGACCAGCGCGAACTCAAGCAGCGCGCCGACGCCCGTCAGATAGTAGAAGCGCGAGCCGGACACCTTGGCGCCGCGCTCGGTGTCGATGGCGCCGAGCAGCTCGCCGAGCTCCAGGTGGTCCTTGGGGGTGATGCCCTCGGCCGCGAAGTCGCGCGGGGTGCCGACCGTCTCCAGGACGACGAAGTCGTCCTCGCCGCCGACGGGCACGTCCGGGTGGACCAGATTGCCGAGCTGGAGCAGCAGCCGCTGGGTCTCCTCCGCGGCCTGGACCTGCTCGGCGTCGGCGGCCTTCACCGCGGCGGACAGCTCGCCCGCCTTCTTCAGCAGCTCCGCCTTCTCGTCGCCGGAGGCCTTGGGGATGAGCTTGCCGAGCGCCTTCTGCTCGGTGCGCAGCTCGTCGAAGCGGACGCTGGACGACCTGCGCCGCTCATCGGCGGAGAGCAGGGCGTCGACGATGGCGACGTCCTCTCCACGGGCGCGCTGGGAGGCGCGCACACGGTCGGGGTCCTCACGGAGCAGACGAAGGTCAATCACCCCACCAGGTTACCGGTGTGCAGATCCGGTGCTCGACCCGATATTCCCCTTCATCGCACTTCGCCCCCATGTGGGATGGTATGGATTCTTGGGAATTCGCCTGTCTGTGCATCCGCATGCCTTGCCAATGATGGCGGGCGCATTCCCCAAAAGGGGCAAAGGGGTGGGCGAGGGCGAATGGCTTCCCTTGTGTGAAGGGGGAGTTGGCCGTCGCGTTGTCCACAGGAGGGGTGGTTCCGACGCAGGTTATCCACAGGCTGTGTGTGAGTTCTGTGGATGTAGGGCTGATCATCTGGTACGCGAAGTGCTCGGCGATGGATTCCCCACTCAAACCTCGTTCACACACTCTTTCGGGTGGGTTTTGCTCACACCGCGGCGTCGGTCAAGAGAAAAGTGCTGACGTGAGTGATAGGTGTGATGGTAGGTGGGTTGAGGCGAGCTGGGTGATATGGCGATTACGTCGGGTTGATGTGTCGACTTGTCCCCAGCCCGCGCCCCACACCTGTGGATAACTCCGTCAGGCCCGGCCACCCTGTCAGGCCCGGCCGTCCTGGCGGGCCGTGCCGTCCTGTCAGGCCCGGCCATCCTGGCAGCGGGCCAGCCAGTCCTCCGCCGCCGCGAAGTCCTCGTCCGAGGTGCCGTGCCGCAGCGGGGACATCTGCGCCGGCTCGAACCCCGCCCGCGGATAGGAGCCCAGGAACCGCACGTTCGGGCAGATCCGCTTCAGCCCCATCAGGGCGGAGGCGACCCGCCGGTCCGTGATGTGCCCCTCGAGGTCCACCGAGAAGAAGTAGTGGCCGATGCGCTGACCCGTCGGGCGCGACTCGATACGCACCAGGTTGACGCCGCGCGCCGCGAACTCCTGCAGCAGCTCCAGCAGCGCACCCGGGTGGTCGTCGCCGAGCCAGATCGCCACGGACGTCTTGTCCGCGCCGGTACGGGCCGCGGGCCGCGCCGGGCGGCCGACCAGCACAAAGCGGGTCGTCGCGTTCTCCGCGTCGTGGATGCCGCTCACCAGGGGCGTGAGCCCGTACGTCGCCGCCGCGAACTCACCGGCGAACGCCGCGTCGTAGCGACCCTCCTGCACCAGCCGAGCCCCGTCCCCGTTGGAGGCGGCCGACTCCCACACGGCGTCCGGCAGATTCGTCGCCAGCCACTTCCTGACCTGTGGCTGGGACACCGGGTGGCCGGTCACCGTCTTCACATCGGCGAGGGTGGTGCCGGGCCGCACCAGCAGCGCGAAGGCGATCGGCAGCAGCACCTCGCGGTAGATCATCAGCGGTTCGCCGGTGGCCAGCTCGTCGAGCGTGATGGTCACACCGCCCTCCACCGAGTTCTCGATGGGGACCAGCGCGGCGGCCGCCGCGCCCGACCGTACGGCGTCCAGCGTCGTCGGCACGGAGACCATCGGGGTCAGCTCACGCGTGGCGGCCTCGGGCAGCGACCGCAGCGCGGCCTCCGTGAAGGTGCCTTCGGGACCGAGGTAGGTATAAACACTGGCCGACATCACGATGACTCCCTGGAACGGACGAGAACCGTCACGATACCCAGCGTCCGGATCCTGACGCCCGCGGTTCACCCTTCCAAGAGTGCCTGACCGACGTACTCCCCCGGGGCGCAGCCGCCCGGCACCGCGAAGAGCGCGCTCGCCTCGTGGCGCAGGAACCGCGACAGCCCGTCCCCCCGGTCCAGCTTCCGCTGCACCGGGACGAAGCCCTTCATCGGATCCGCCTGCCAGGCGATGAACAGCAGCCCGGCGTCAGGCGCGCCGTCCTCGCGGAAGCCGTCGTGGTACGAGAAGGGCCGGCGCAGCATCGCCGCGCCCTGGTTCGAGGCCGGTGCGGCGACCCGTACGTGCGCGTCGCCCGCGATGGCCAGCGAGCCGTCCGCGTTCACCTTGGCCAGCTCGACGGGGGTGGTCTCGGTGCCGCCGGACAGCGGGGCGCCGTCCGACTTGCGGCGGCCTATCACCCGCTCCTGCCGCTCCAGGGAGAGGTGGTCCCAGGAGTCCAGGAGCATCCGGATGCGCCGCACCACCGCGTACGAGCCGCCCGCCATCCAGTCCGGCTCCCCCTTCGCCGGGACGAAGATCCGCTCGTCGAAGTCGGCGTCCGTGGGCTTGGGGTTGTTGGTGCCGTCGATCTGCCCCATGAGGTTGCGCGCGGTCATGGGACGGGAGGTCGCGCCGGGCGTCCGGTTGAAGCCGTTCATCTGCCAGCGCACCCGGGCCACCCCCCGGGCCTCGCGCTGCAGCGCCCGCAGCGCGTGGAAGGCGACCAGCCCGTCGTCGGCGCCGATCTGCAGCCACAGGTCGCCGTTGCTGCGCTTCGGGTCGAGCACGTCCGCCGAGAAGTCGGGCAGCGGGGCCAGCGCCTCGGGGAGCCGGTCCTTCAGCCCCACCGTGCCGAAGAAGGTGCGGCCGAAGCCGAAGGTGACGGTCAGCGACGCCGGGCCCGCGTCCAGCGCGATACCGGTGTCGTCGGCCGGGACCTTGCCCGCGGTCAGCTCCTCGGCCGTCTTCGACCAGCGGCGCAGCAGCGCGGCGGCCGCCTTGCGGTCCGCGCCGGGCACCAGGTCGAGGGCGACGAGGTGGCCGCGCGCCTGGAGCGGGGTGGTGATGCCCGCCTGGCGCTCGCCGTGGAAGGGCACGGTGGTCGAGCCGACGGAGCTGAGCGGGTCGGGGTCGGAGCGCACCGTCTCGGCGGCGTACGCCCCGGCCGCGCCGCCCGCGACGAGCCCGGCCGCGCCGACGGCGCCGGCCGTGCCCAGCAGACGGCGCCGGGAGACGGGGGCAGGGGGCTCTGGCCGGGTGTCCGGGGTGTGTTGGGTGTTCGCGGTGCGCTGGGCGTCCGGGGTGCGCTGGGGGTTCGGGGTCTTGCTCATTGGCCGATCTTCAGGGTCCTGGTCTCCGTCACCTGGTCGATGTCGGAGGTCCGTACGGTCAGGGCGAGCCGCCAGGTGCCGCCCATGGGCAGCTGGAAACTCTTCGCGCTCCAGTGGCCGGTGGCGACGTGCTCCAGCGGCACGGACAGCGGGCCGATCTTCTTCTTCGGGAGCGTCAGGGTCGCCTTCACCTCGGGGGCGTCCACGGGCCGGTCGGCCAGGTCGAAGGTGAAGACATGGATCAGGTTGTCGCCGGGGAGGGCCGGGTCCAGCATGAAGATCGCCTTGCCGCGGCCGCTCTTGGGGCCGGTGCTGTACGGGATCTCGACGCTGACCGGGTCGACGGTGGGGCTGGTGTCCGCGGCCGTGCCGCTCTCCTTCGCGCTCGCGACGGCGCTCGCGGCCCGGCCGGGCTGGGTCGTGCTGAGCACCGTGGCGACGGCGAGCAGCACGACGGCCACGACCGTCTCGGCCAGCACGGAGCGGTAGAGCGAGCCGCGCGCGAGGTCGCCGTAGCGCGCGCGCAGGGTGGCGGCCTTGGTGACGGCGGCCTTCTGGCGGGCGAGCTGGGCGGTGCGCACGGGGTCGGCGGCGGTCTCGTCCGCCGTCTCGCCCTTGTCCTTTTCTCCCTCTTCCTCGTCGGTGGCTTTCGCAGCCACCGAGAAAGCCTGCCCGTCCGCCGGCGCGTCCACGAGGCGGCCCGTCCAGCGGCGCGAGAAGGAGGCGATGGCGACGAGCACCGCCACAAGGCCGACCTTGACCAGCAGCCAGCGCCCGTATTCGGTGCCGGTCAGCGCGTCCCAGGAGCCGACCTGCCGCCACGACTGGTAGACGCCGGTGAGGACGAGCACGACGACCGAGCCGAAGGCCAGCCGCGAGAAGCGGCGTACGGCCGACCGCCCGATCGGCTCCCCCGCGCGCAGCGTGGCCACGAGCGCCCCCAGGCCGCCCAGCCACACCCCAACGGCCAGCAGGTGGACCACGTCGACCGGCATCGCGACCGTGGACTGGATGCCGACCGAGGCGTGCTCGGCCATCGCCCAGGTCGCGGCGATGCCCACCGACAGGACGGTGCCGCCGAAGGCGAGCCCGAAGGCCAGGTCCTGGCGCCGCCCCTGGTCCTCGTCCGCGGCGCGGCGCGCGTACGAGCCGAAGAGCACGGCCAGGAAGAGCGCCGCCGCGCCGAGCAGCAGCAGCCGCGACAGCAGCGCCGCGCCCGCTTTGCTGGACAGCACATCGCCCAGGCCGCCGAGGTCGAGGACCCCGCCGATGCCCTCGCCGTCCGTGTACGGGCCGCGCAGCAGCAACAGCAGCAGGGTCGCGGAGAAGAGGGTGACCCAGCCGCCGACGGCGAGCTTCTGGACGGGGCGCGAGGAGCGGCACAGCCCGGCGAAGACGCAGCCGCCGACGAGCGCCGCGAAGCCGCCGTAGGCGGCGTACCGCCCGATGTCGTACAGCGTCTCGACGGTGCTGTCGGCGCCCGCGTCCGAGGGGACCTTCGCCTTCGTCTTGGACGGCGCGCCGATGGAGAAGGTGAACGCCCCGGCCACCGGGTGGCTGTCCTCCGAGACCACCTTCCAGGCCACCGTGTACGTCCCGTCGGGCAGCCCGGGGCGCAGTGCGACGGCGGCCGTCGACGACTTGCCGCCCACATGGGCGGGGCTGCCGGCGTCCACCCGGTTGCTCTTCGGGTCGAGGACGCGCACCGAGTCGCGGGACAGCAGCACCCCCTCCGAGAAGGTGAGCCGCACCTGTTCGGGCGCGGTCTTGACCACCGCGCCGTCGGCGGGGTCGGTCGCCGTGAGCGCGGCGTGCGCGGCCGCGGGGGACGCGCCGAAGCTCAGCGCGCACAGCAGCGCGGCGAGCAGGGCACCGCAGACCGACAGCAGTCGCCTGGTGGCCAGCCTGGTCAAGGAGGGGGTGAGCGAGGTCATCGGGTGTCAGTCCTTGGGGCGGTACGTCGTCGGCTCGACCGGGACCTTGATCTCGATGGGGTCGGAGGAGGCGAAGTGCAGGGTGAAACTGACCTTGTCACCGACCTTTGGCTTGCGGGTCAGGTTTGTCAGCATCAGATGATCTCCGCCGGTGGCCAGCCTGAGCTCGCCGTCCGCGGGGACCTTCAGCGATCGCACCTGCTTCATCCGGGTGCCGGTGGTGGTGTGCATGGTGACCTCGGCGGCCAGCGGGGTGGTGACGGAGGTCAGCTCGTCGTCGGCACCACCCTTGTTGGTGACGGTCACATAGCCCGCGGCCATGTCCGGGGTCGGGGGCTGCGGTACGTAGGCGCCGCTGACGGACAGCTTCGGGTCGTCGCCGGCGCCGCTGCCCTGGCCGCCACAGGCGGTGAGGGCGGCGGACAGGCCGAGGACCAGCGCGGCGGCGGCCGTCCGCCGTGCGCCGGTCGCCGACCCCGTGCTGGTCCGCGTCACGGGTTCTGCCCCTTGATGATCTCGGGCAGATCCTTGACGTACTGGTCGGCCGTGGTCTCCGTGGTGTAGAGCCAGTGGTTCTTGTCGTCCTTGGGGGAGAAGGCGAGCACCTCGGCACCGTGGTTGACGGTGATGCTGCCGTCCTTCTCCTTCTTCGGCTTCTCGACGAGGATGCCCAGCGGCCGCGCGGCGGCCTGGATGGTCTCGATGTCGCCGGTCAGGGCGACGAAGTCCTGACCGCCCTGGCCGTTCAGCCAGGAACGCATCCTCTTGGGGGTGTCCCGCTCGGGGTCGGTGGTGACGAAGACGACCTGCAGCTTGTCGCGCTCGGCCTTGGGGAGCTTCTTCTCCGCGATGCCGATGTTGCTCATGACCAGGGAGCAGACGTCCGGGCAGTAGGTGTAGCCGAAGTAGATCAGGGTGGGCTTGCCCTTGGTCTCCTTGACCAGGTCGTACTTCTTTCCGTCGGTGTCGGTCAGGACCAGATCGGGCTTGGCCTTGGGGTGGTCGAGGACGATCGCCTGACCGGGCTTGCTGCCGCCGGAGACCTCGGCGGCCTTCTCTGTCGTGTCGTCGTTGTCGCCGCCCGAGCTGCCGCAGGCGGTGAGGGTGAGCGCGGCGGCGGTGACGAGGGCCGCGCCCAGGTATGTGGTGCGCATGGAGTTGTTCTCCGGGAAGAAAGTTGGATCGGTGGTGCAGGGGTGACGGGCTTGTCGCCCGCCACCCCTTTTGGCCAAGGGCGGTCAGGCTCAGGCGTTGCGGCGGCGGCCGGCGAGCACGCCGAAGGCGACGCCGGCGGCGCCGACGACGATGCCCACGACGCCCAGCACACGGGCGGTGGTGTCGCTGCTGTCACCGCTGGAGCCGGAGGCGGTCTTCTCGGCCTTCTCGGTCTTCTCAGCCTCCGCGCTGCTCTCGGCGCCGCTGCCCGTGTCGCCCGAGGCGGCGGCGCCGTGACCGTCGGAGCCCTCGGCCGGCTTGACGAGCTTGAGCACCGGCGCCGGGTTCTCCGGCTCCGGCTCGCCGTCCTTGGGCGCCTCGATCCAGCGCACGACCTCCTTGTCGTCGTACGTCTGCAGGGCCTTGAAGACGAGCTGGTCGGCGTCCTCGGGGAGCTGGCCCACCGACAGCGGGAACTGCTGGAAGGTGCCCGGCTCGATCTTGCCGCCGCTCCAAGTGACCTTGGTGACCGCCTCGCTGATCTTCTCGCCGTGCACCTCGACCGGCTTGGCGAGCTTGCTCTTGGTGAGCTTCACGTCCCAGCCGGGCACCGGCTGCGCCATCACCGAGACCAGCGGGTGGTCGGCGGGCAGGGTCACCTCGAGCTTGACGGTCGAGGCGTTGTCCTTCTCGTTGGGCACCTTGAAGGCGATGGTGCTGTAGCTGCCCTGCTCGGCCTGGCCGGGCTGCACGCTCACGTGCGCGAAGGCGGGTGTGGCGGCGAGCAGCACCAGGGCTCCCGCTGCGAGGCCGCCCATCATCGGAAGACGGCGAAGACGGCGAAGACGCATGGCGTTCATGACAAGACACTCCATGGACAGGAATGAATCAGGGTGGGTGTGTAGCGCGCGTGCGGCGACAGCGCGAACGCCCCGGTCCCGCCGGAGTGCGCCGCGTCGGTCAAGCCGCGAGGGCGAAGCGCGGCGGGCCCCGCCTGATCACACTGTGCTGGAGTACGAACGTCTTGGCCCCGGCGCCGGCGCCGTCATCGTCTTGCCCGGGCCTGCGCGGCCGGCGCACGGAAGCACCGTACGGCTCGTGCTGAGCGGCGCGCAGCGCGCGTACCAGCCGCAGCGCGGCGCGCAGCGCCCGTACGAGCGCGGCCTCCGCGACCCCGCGCGCCCCGTCCGCCGACAGCCGCACCGCCCGCCACACGGCCACCTCGCCGCGCCGCAGCAGCCAGCCGACGGCGAGGGCGGCGAGCAGATGCCCCACCACCATCGGCAGTGACGGCAGCAGGGTCGCCGGGTGCGCGGCCCCGATGGCCGGCCCGGACGGCGCCGGGCGCGCCGCGGCGGGGTCGAGCCCGGCGTGGCTGACGATCCGGTGTGCCGTGGCGGCGTCCAGCCGGACGTGGCCCGCGCCGCACAGCAGCCTTCCGGCCATGGCGGTCGCCCCGCCCTCGGAGCCGCCCGTCCCCGGGGCCATGGGCGTCTGCTGGGCGGTGCGCTGCCCGAGCGCGAAGAGCGCGTGCAGCGCGAGCTGGCCGACGCCGAGGACCGCCGCGATGCCCGGCAGCGAGCGCTCCCGCCCGGCCAGCGGCGCCACCACGGCGAACAGCGCCGCGCACCCCGCGCCCACCGTCCACAGCGGCACGGTCGTGCAGGAGGCGAGTACGTGCCCGCCCGCGGACAGCACAACGCAGACCGCGGTGAAGACCGCGGCCCGCAGTATCCGCAGATCGGCTCCGGCATGGCCGTGGGGGGCAGACATGGCCGCGCCATCATCCCACTGGGCCCGGATTTCCCCTACGGCGGGTGGGGCGTACCGCCGCACACCTGGACAGCCCCATACACCGCGATACGGAATATGCGCTTCCGCCGAATGAGGGGAGTCACGTCAATCGGACGCTTACGGACCATGGACACAGGCAATACGTAACGGTATGTCGAGCCGTGGCCGGGAGGCTGGAGTATGAGCATTTGGTGGTCACTCCATCTGCCGCGTGAGGCGGCGAGCGTCCCGCTCGCCCGGCGCCTGCTCATCGGCACCATGGAGACAGCCGGGGTCGATCCGGAAATCTCGTACGACTTGTCGGTCGCCCTCTCCGAGGCCTGTGCCAACGCGGTCGAGCACGGCGGTGGTTCGGACGGCGCGGGCGGGGACTACAGAGTCACGGCCTTCATCGACGGCGACACCTGCCGCATCGAGGTCACCGACTCCGGTCCCGGATTCCCCCGCCGCCCCTCCCGCCCCGACCGGGGCGACTGGGCCAAGACCCCCCAGGCGCACCCCACCGCCAGACAACCGGCCCCCGCCCAGGCAGAGCACGGGCGAGGGCTTTTTTTGATCGAGGCGCTGACCGACCGGGTCCGCTACCGCGACCGTCCGGGACACGGGGGCGTGGTGGTCAGCTTCGACAAGGTCCTCAAGTGGCGCGAGGACTCCCTGACGGGGGTGTAGCGCCGCCGAGGTCGGGCGGGAGCCCGTGGCACAGCGCGTCCAGCGCGCCGGCGAAGGAGTGGTCGGGCGGGGTGGCGTAGCCCACGACCAGGCCTTCGCGCGGCGGCCCCGCGGCGTCCGGGTGGCGATAGTCGGCCAGGCCCTCGATGGCGAGGCCCTGCCAGGCGGCGGCCTGGACGACGGACCGCTCGCTGCCCGGCGGCAGCTCGAGCACCGCGTGCAGCCCCGCCGCCACGCCGCTGACGCGGATGTGCGGGGCGCGTTCGGCGAGAGCGGCGACCAGCTGGTCGCGGCGGCGGCGGTAGCGCTGGCGCATCCGGCGGATGTGCCGGTCGTATCCGCCCGATTCGATGAAATCGGCGAGGGTCAGCTGATCGAGCGCGCTCACCCACGCCTCCCGGTCCCCCTTCGCGGCCAGGGCCTCGTCCACGAGGTGGTCGGGCAGCACCATCCAGCCAAGACGCAGGGCCGGGGACAGGCTCTTGCTGACCGATCCGACGTACAGGACATGGTCGGGGCCCAGGCCCTGGACGGCGCCCACCGGCTTGCGGTCGTAGCGGAACTCGCCGTCGTAGTCGTCCTCCAGGACCAGCCCGCCATGGGCCCGGGCCCAGTCGACGGCAGCTGCCCGGCGCCGCGGGTGCAGCGGACCGCCGGTGGGGAACTGGTGGGCGGGGGTGAGCAGCACCGTGCGTACGCCCTGGAGCGAGGCCAGCTCCTCGGTGCGGGCGCCGTCCGCGTCCAGGGACAGCGGCACGGTACGGATACCGGCCGCGGTGAGCAGCGAGCGGTGGAAGCCGAGGCCGTACGCCTCCACGGCCGCCGTGCCGCGCAGCGCCGCCGTCTGGGTCAGCAGCCGCAGCGCGTGGGCATACCCGGAGCAGATGACGATCCGGTCGGCGTCGGTGCGCACCCCGCGGACCCGGGCCAGGTACTCGGCCAGCGCGCGGCGCAGCTCCGGGCGCCCCTGCGGGTCGCCGGGGCCGAACGCCTCGTTGGGCGCGGCGGTCAGGGCGCGGCGGGCGGAGGCCAGCCACGCCGCGCGGGGGAAGGAGGCGGCATCGGGCTGGCCCTGCAGCAGATTGTGGACCGGCCCGGGAGGACGCGCGGGCGCCCTGCGGGCACGCCGTACGGGCACGTCTTTGGCCCCCGCGGCGGCGCGCGGCGCGCCCCTTCGGCTCACTCGCCGGGGCGGGGGCGGGGCGGCGCGGGGCGCGACCCGGGTGCCGGAGCCCTGGCGGGCGGTCAGCCAGCCCTCGGCGACCAGCTCGGCGTAGGCGTCGGCGACCGTGTTCCGGGCCAGGCCGAGGTCGACGGCGAGGGAGCGGTAGGGCGGCAGCCGGGTGCCGGGGGCGAGCCGACCGCTCCGGATGGCCTCGCGCAGCGCCCCCATCAGGGCCGCACGCCGACTGCCCGTCGCGGACAGCTCCAGGTGGAGGTCACTGCCGAGGCCGTCTGCCGAATTGACCCGGGATTCCGCCATGGAGCCGGACGATACCGCTGGTCACCACCCTTGCGGGCGCTGACCGACCGCCGATGGGCCGCCGAGCGACCGCTGACCGGTCGCCGAGTGACTGCTGACCGGTCGCCGAGTGACTGCTGACCGGCCGCCGAGCGACCGCTGACCGAGCCCTGCGAGCCTCGGTGGAGCCCTATGAGCCCTGCGCCAGGGCGGCCATCCAGGCCTCGACGTCGTCCGAGGTGCGCGGCAGGGCGGCCGAAAGGTTTCGGTTGCCGTCCTCCGTGACCAGGATGTCGTCCTCGATACGGACACCGATGCCCCGGTACTCCTCGGGCACGGTCAGATCGTCGGCCTGGAAGTACAGGCCGGGCTCGACCGTGAGGCACATGCCGGGCTCCAGGGTGCCCTCCGCGTACGCCTCCCGGCGGGCCACGGCGCAGTCATGGACGTCCATGCCGAGCATGTGGCCGGTGCCGTGCAGCGTCCAGCGGCGCTGCAGGCCCAGCTCAAGGACGCGCTCGACCGGGCCCTCGATCAGGCCCCACTCGACCAGCTTCGTGGCGAGGACCCGCTGGGCGGCGTCGTGGAAGTCGAGGTACTTCGCGCCCGGCTTGACCGCGGCGATGCCCGCCTCCTGCGCCTCGTACACCGCGTCGTAGATCTTGCGCTGCAGCGGGGTGAAGCGACCGCCGATGGGAATCGTGCGGGTCACATCGGCGGTGTAGAGCGTGGGCGTCTCCACGCCCGCGTCCAGGAGCAGCAGCTCCCCGGAGCGGACCGGGCCGTCGTTGCGCACCCAGTGGAGCGTGGTGGCGTGCGGGCCCGCGGCGCAGATGGAGGCATAGCCGACGTGGTTGCCCTCGACGCGGGCGCGCAGGAAGAACGTGCCCTCGATATAGCGCTCGGAGGTGGCCTCGGCCTTGTCGAGGACCTTCACCACGTCCTCGAAGCCGCGCACGGTCGAGTCGACGGCCGCCTGCAGCTGGCCGATCTCGAACTCGTCCTTGACCAGGCGCTGCTCGCTGAGGAACGTCCGCAGCTCCGCGTCGCGCTCGCCGGTGACCTTGTCCGTCAGCGCCGCCTCGAGACCGGCGTCGTGGCCGCGCACGATGCGCACCGGGCCGGTCGCGGCCCGCAGCTCGCCGGCGAGCTCGCGCACGTCCTTGGCCGGCAGGCCCAGCAGCTGCTCGGCCTCGGCGAGGCTGTGGCGGCGGCCGACCCACAGCTCGCCCTGGCCGTCCAGCCAGAACTCGCCGTTCTCACGGTTGGAGCGGGGCAGCAGGTACACGGTCGAGGTGTGGCCCTCGGCGCCGTCCGGCTCCAGGACGAGGACGCCGTCGTGGGTCTGGTCGCCGGTCAGGTACGCGTACTCCGTGGCGGCGCGGAAGTCGTACTCGGTGTCGTTGGAGCGGGTGCGCAGATTGCCCGCGGGAATGACCAGGCGCTCCCCGGGGAATCGCGCGGAGAGCGCGGCCCGGCGGCGGGCCGTGTGCGGCGCCTGCTCGATGGGCTCCAGGCCGCGGAGCTCGGTGTCGGCCCACCCTGACTTCATGTTTTCGGCGAGCTCGTCGGAAACGCCTGCGTAAAGGCTGTTCTTCCGCTGCTTGATGGGCTGCTCCCCGGCCTCTGGGGTCTCCAGGGCCTCGGAAGTGGGCTCCTCGGTCACGTCATCCTCCTCGAGCTGGACCGTGTCCATGGTAGGTGGGGGGTATGACAGCCGGGATGTGTGAGATCTGCCGGTGATCGCGGGCTGCGGCTGGTTTCGTGTGATTGGACGGCTTTGTGGTCGGCTGGTGGGGTAGGCGGGTGGGATCGGCTGGCGTGGCCGGCGGGCGTGGTCAGTCGAAGTGGGCGACGAGCAGGACGACGTCCTCCGCGCCGTCGTCCGCGCTCCCGCCCTGACCCGTCCCGCCCCCCGGGAGGACCGTGCGCAGCAGATGGTCCGCGAAGCGGTCCGGATCGCCCCGTACGGCCCTGGGGGCGCTCGCGGCGGCCGTGTGCAGCCGCGCGAAGGCCCGGTCCATGGGCTCTCCCGTGCGGTGGAGCAGCCCGTCGCTGTAGAAGAGGAGCGTTTCTCCACGGCCCGGCTCGAGCTCCACGCTGGGCGCTTCCCAGCAGGAGAGCATGCCGAGCGGCGCGGACAGGGCCGTCTCCACGAACTGGGTGCGCCGCTCGCCGGTGATCAGGGGCGGGCAGTGCCCGGCCCCGGCCAGCACCAACCTGCGCGGCAGGGGCTCGTAGTAGGCGAAGAGCGCGGTCGCGGAGCGGGCGGGCTCGGTCAGCCGCAGCAGCAGTTCGAGATCGGAGAGCACGGCCACCGGGTCCTCGCCCTCCATCACGGCGTACGCGCGCAGGGACGCCCGCAGCCGACCCATCGCGGCGACCGCGCTGGGTCCGGAACCGGTCACCCCGCCGACGGACAGGCCGAGCGCGCCGTCGGGCAGGGGCAGCGCGTCGTACCAGTCGCCGCCCCCGCGGGGAGCGGCGCGGTGGCGTACGGCGAGGCGGACTCCGGGGATCCGGGGCAGCCGCGTGGGCAGCAGCTCCTCCTGGACGGTCGCGGCGGTGGCGCGGGCGCGGGCGAGTTCGACCAGCCGGGCGAGGTGCGCGGCGGCGTAGCGGCAGTACAGGCCCACCAGGTGGCGCTGGCGCTCCGCGGGCTCGGCCGGTTCGTCGTACAGCCACGCCGCCGCGCCGAGCCGCCCGGCGGGTCCTGTGGCTCCGCCGGGGCCGCCCCGGGTGCCTTCGGGGCTGCCCCCGGGGCCTTCGGGGCCGCTGCCCGTGCCCGTACCGGGGTCGGCGAGCGGGTCCAGGGCCACGGCGTAGCTCGCGGAGTAGCCGAGGCGGGCGGCGACTTCGCGGTGGCGCGGGTCGAGTTCGGCTTCGCCCGGGATGTCGGGGTGGGCGACGCCGGGCCGCGGCTCGCCGTCCGGCTCGGGCAGCCCGTCCAGGAGGTGGCCGGCGGCGGACGCGGAGCCGCGCGGGATCGTCTCGATATGGCCGAGGTCGGCGCGCCCGAGGCCCAGGCCGACGGTGGTGACCGGGCCGAGCCCGTCGGCCGGTTCCAGCGCGACCAGCCCGCGCCGGGCGCCGACGAGCGAGGCTCCGGCGCGCAGGAGTTCGTGCAGCGCGTCGTCCAGCGTGCCCGTAAGGGCGAGTCGCTCGGTGAGTTCGTGGAGGGTGGTCAGGTCCGAGACCCACCTTGCCAGATGGTCCTGGACAGCGGGATCGGCGGCGGGGTTGGGGGCGGGGGGCGGCGTGACGGGGTCGGAAGTGTGCGTGGGGGTGGGGAGGGAAGGATCGATTCCGGCCACTTTCGGCGGATGCGGCGAGCTCATGGCCCGCTGCCTTCGCATGCGGCCGCCGGCTTGCTCAACAGCATCGCAAACCCCCTGTCGTGCTGCGCCGCTACTGTGCCGCTACTGTCTCCAGATGTACACGCACCCGAGAGGCGATGTCCAGCATTGTCCCGGTGGTCTTGTTGGTGTCTGTGCTGAATTGAACTTGGCCGAAAAGAGGTCGTTACGTTGCCTATTTAGGGTCGACTGGCGTCATTCGACAGCGCGTCGTCTCCGCCGCGGCGGGTACACATCGGGTACGCATTCGGAGAAGGGCAGGGGCAGTTGGGACCGCCCCGGAACCCCGTGGCCGGTCCAGGCGTCATAGACGGCAACGGCCGGCGCCCATCCCCGAGTGGCGAGGGAACGCACCACTGAAGACGGCAAGCGCCATGCGCGCGCCACCCTTCGCCACGTTCCACGCCCGGCCCGCGGCGTGATGCGCTGCCTTGTACGCGCAGTGACTTGTGATCCACGTGGTGTAACGGGTCGAACACCTCCGGACAGCGCCACGTAGTGCCATGTGAAGTGCCATGTAGTGCGACGGAACAGCCCTCGGCGTTAACGGAAAGGAACGAGCGCTCATGCGCGAGATCCTCGGAAGGCGACGCAAGTTCTCGCTGCGGCGCGGTGCGCGATCGCCGCTGCTCCGTGCGGCGCTCACCTGCGCCACCGAGTGGCAGTGGCCCGTACTCCCCGGCGTGGGCCTGGCGCGCGGCGGCGGACGGCCGCGCGCGTGCGGATGCCCCCAGCCGGACTGCGCGGTGCCCGGCGGCCACCCCTTCGACCCGGTCCTCCTCGCGGCGACCACCGACCCGCGCATGGTGCGCTGGTGGTGGACGAACCGCCCGACCGCGCCCGTACTCCTCGCCACCGGAGGGCGCGGCCCGTGCGCGGTGAGCCTGCCCGCGGTCGCCGGGATGCGGGCCCTGGACGCCTTCGAGCGGTCCGGTGTGCGGCTCGGCCCCGTGATCGCCACGCCCACCCGCTGGGCGCTCCTGGTGGCCCCGTACTCCCTCGAAGAGCTCGGCGACCTGCTGTACCGCCAGGACTGGGTGCCCAGCTCGCTGCGGTTCCACGGCGAGGGCGGCTATCTGGTGCTGCCCCCCTCGCAGATCGGCGCGGGCGGGGCGCGCTGGGAGCGGGCCCCGCTGCGCCGCGGCGGGCGACCGTGGCTGCCCGAGGTGGCCACGGTGGTGGACGCGCTGGTCGAGGCGAGCAGCAGCGCCCCCGACGGCGGCAGCCGACTCGCCTACTGACGTCTGCCGCGCCTCCTGCACCGCCGCCTCCCGGTGGCCTCCTGTACCGCCGCTGCACCGCCGCCTCCCGGTGGGTGGCCTCCTGCACCGCCGCCTTTCGGGCGCGCCTGTTGACCCCGCGCCGCCCCGCCGTACGCGTGAGCGCGGGGGCACGGCGCGGCTCGCGAATGGCCCACGGGGCGCCGGAGAGGCGGCGAGCGGCGCCGGGGGCGCCGTCCCGGGGCCACGGGGGCCACGAGGCCGTCCGCGGCGCGGAGACGGCCGTGTGTGCCCTCGCGGCTGTGGTTGCGGCTGTGGTTGCGGCTGCGACGGGAGCGGTCCGCGGCCGCGAGGAGAACGGGCCGGCGCGGAGGCGGGAGCGGTTCGCCGGGACCGCGCGGTACGGGACTCAACTCGCGGCATGGCGGGGGAGGTTGGGCGCCCTCCGCGCATGCGCGGGGCGCGGACATGGAAGCGCCCGGTCGCTGGCGACGGGGGATGCACCAGCGACCGGGCTTTTAAAACCGTAACAAGAGATCGGCGGTTCGCAAATTCGATCGCGGATTTCCGGACGCGTAATTGCAGGGTGTAGCGGGAGTTGTGAGCAGTGTCACGCGTACGGTTTCCCTGCGCTTGAGCCCGGTATGACCGTCAGCTGAGCGTCACCTGACGGTTGGTGAGTCCGCCGCGCGCCCGACGCTGTTCGGCGGTCAGCGGGGCGTCCGAGGTCAGCGCCTCGGCAAGCCGCTCCGCGAACGCCTCGGCGGGCTTCTCCGTCTCCTCCGCGCCCATCGCGCCGGGCAGGTCCCACACCGGCACGGTCAGGCCGTGCGCCCGGAAGGAGCCGACCAGCCGGGTGCCTTCGCCGAGCGAGGAAGCGCCCGCGGCGTGCAGCCGCGCGAGGGCGTCGAGCAGCTTCTCCTCCGGGTGGGACATCACCCAGCGCAGGTGGTTCTTCTCCGGCGTCCGGCACCAGTAGGCGGCCTCGACACTGGTGAGCCGGGCGGTCGGGATGGCGGCCGCGTTCGCCCGTTCGAGGGATGCGGCGACCTCACCGGTGGCGTTCGTGGCGTCCTCGAGCCAGAACTCGAACCCCTCGTGCAGGGTCGGCGAAAAACCGCCCTTCGGATCGAGCAGATCCTGCAGCCGCGGGCCCTCTCCGGAGACCCGCTCGGCGGCGACCGGCGTCCCCGGCTCGGCGGTCAGGGCGCGCTGCAGGGTGTCGGCCAGGTCGCGGCTGATGTCGCCGGAGGCGGTGTCGTTCTGCAGGCCGAGCAGCACCGCGCCGTTGTCGCGGCGCAGCGCCGGCCAGGCCATGGGCAGCACGGTCGCGAGGGTCACGGACGGGACGTCCTCGGGCAGGCCCTCGACGAGGTTCAGCTCGACGGTGGCGGCGGGGACGAGCTCGCGCAGCGCGACCCAGTCGCATTCGCCGGGCAGCCCCTCGAAGGGGCGCTGCACCAGTTCGGTGACGGCGTGCGCGGCCTCCCGGCCGTGGCAGGCCTTGTAGCGGCGACCGGAGCCGCACGGGCAGGGCTCGCGCGCCCCCACCACGGGGATCTCCGCGCTCGTGACCCGCGGTCCGGCCTTCGTCGTCTGGGGGCGGCGCTTCTTGCCCATGGCGTGGCTGTCTCCCGATCGTGCGGCTCGTGGCGTCCTCGTACGGCCGCGTGCGTCTCGTACGGCCACGGTCGCTCCGCACGGCCCGTACGACTGGTACGGGCGGGAGCCTAGCCCTTTGGCCGAACCCAGTCGGCGAACCCCGTCGGCGAGGCCGGCCGCGTGCCCTAGGCGAGCTCGTCCAGATCGGCGAAATCGAGATCGGGGCCGAGGTCCGGGCCGAGGCCGGGATCAAGATCGGGGTCGAGATCGGGGGCGAGCCTCGGGAGAAGGGTGACGGGCCTGCTGAACCCGTCACGGAAGCCGTCATGGGCGGGAAGCGACGCCCAGACCGTCACTTCCCCGGTGCCGTCGCGCACCCCCCAGTCCTCGGCGAGCGACGTGATGATGTTGAGCCCGCGGCCGCCACGCGCAGTGATCGAGGGATTGGCCGGAACCGGCCTTGTCGGCCCGCCGCCGTCGGTCACTTCGACGGTCAGCCGGGCGTACTCGTCGACACGCCAGGCCGCCCGGACGGTCCCGTCGCCAGGATCGGAGCCCAGTGGCCGACCGTGCCGCCATGCGTTGCTGAGCAATTCCGAAAGGATCAGTACCGCATCGTCTATGACCGAATCCGATACCCCAGTCCTGCTCAAATCGTCACGCATCCGGTGCCGTGCCGCACCTACGCCCGCAGGACCATGGGGTACGGCCATGGTCGAAGACGTCGGCACCTGCCGTGCCACCACCAACGCCACCCCCGAGACCTCCTTAGCCCCACGCCACGGGATGGATGCCCCGCCGGGCTGAAGCAGAAACAGGCCATGTGGCATCTGGTGACGCACTCGTCACGGTCAAATACGTACCGAACGCGCCGGTGCACGCCTTGTAATGCCCATTATGAGCGTCCGAGTTGTGACAGTACCTGTTTGGGGCGGTTCGTAATCACCGCGTCGACGCCCAGGTGAGCGCAGAGTTCGACGTCGGTCGGGTCGTCGACGGTCCATACGTGCACTCGGTGCCCCGCACGGTGCAGACGCGCCACATAGCCGGGGTGATTGCGTACGATCCGGATGCTCGGCCCCGCGATGCGCACCCCGCGCGGCAGCGCGCCGTCCCGGTGGCGCGGCAGGACGAACTGCATCAGATAGACCGTGGGGACCGCGGGCGCCGCCGCGTGCACCCGGTACAGCGAGCGCGCCGAAAAGCTCATCACGCGCACCCGCGAGGGCTCGCCGGGCGGCGGGGAGTCGAGGCCGTAGCGGCGGAGCAGTTCGATCAGCCGCTGTTCGACCTGGCCGGCCCAGCGGGTGGGGTGCTTGGTCTCGATGGCCAGCTCGACGCGGCGCCCCGCGTCGGCGACGAGTTCCAGGAGCCGTTCGAGGGTGAGGACCGCGGTGTTGTCGCGGCTGTCGCGGTCCGGCTCCTCC
Organism: Streptomyces sp. NPDC007917; assembly: GCF_042959105.1. Taxonomy (NCBI): domain Bacteria; kingdom Bacillati; phylum Actinomycetota; class Actinomycetes; order Kitasatosporales; family Streptomycetaceae; genus Streptomyces; species Streptomyces sp. NPDC007917. The sequence goes on along the minus strand of NZ_JBIBKK010000032.1, from coordinate 6,785 downwards.
TTGTCGCTCGCCTGTCCCTTCCAGGAGCCGAAGTCCAGGGCGGCGAGATCGGCCAGCTCCAGCGCGGAGACGGCGCCCCGGCCGTTGGAGGTGCGGTTGACGCGGCGGTCGTGGACGCAGACCAGGTGCCCGTCCGCGGTCATCCGGATGTCGCATTCGAGCGCGTCGGCGCCGTCCTCGATGGCCCGGCGGTACGCGGCCAGGGTGTGTTCCGGGGCGTCCTCGGACGCGCCGCGGTGGGCCACGACGGAGGGGGTGTGCGGACCGGGGCGGATGTCCCGGTCCGGGCGCGCATAGGTCACCGCGTTATGGTGCCACCGCCCGGCGCGGGGCGGTGCGGGAGGTCCCGTCCACCGTCGCGCGGATTGGCGGCGGTCCGTTTTGTCCGGGATAAAGGGTGGTAGCCCATGAGGTCGCCGCTCCTTACAGCGGTCTGACGCGCGGTGGGAAAAGCTTACGTCGGACATCCGTAAGCATGGGTCGCCCGAAGGAAACTGTCGTGCACATGAGGAGTGAGCTGTGAGCACCGAGAACGAGGGCGCTGCCGTTCCGCCTGAGGCCGGGTCGCGTCAGGCCCCTCCGACGCCGCACCCCGACCCCGCCGCGCCCCCGGCGCCCGACTTCAAGCCGGCGGTCGGCGCGGCCCCGGACGCCCCGTCCGGGCCCATAGGCCCGTCGGGGGAGTCGGCGGCGGGGTCCCGCTTGCCCGAGCCCGCGCCCCCGGCCCCCACCCCGGCCGCGCCGCCGGCCCCGCCCGCGACCCCGCCCGCCGTCGCGCCTCCGGCCGTCGCGTCTCCGGCTGCCACGGCCGACGGCGTCCCGGCGGCCGCGGGCTCCGGCGGTACGGCGGCGTGGTGGTCGGAAGGCGGGCCCGCCCAGGACGGCTCGCAAGGCTCTCAGGGCTCCCAAGGCTCACTCGGCTCCCCCGGCGGCCCGGACAGCCCGTGGGGGGCCGTTCCCGCCCCGCCCTCCCAGCCCCCGGCGCGCAAGCGCTCCGGCGGGCTTGTCGCCGCCCTCCTGGCCGCCGTCCTCGTCGCCGGAGGCATCGGCGGCGGCATCGGCTACTGGGCCGCCGACCAGGGGGACAGCGGCGACTCGACCACGATCTCGGCCCTCGGCAACCCGAAGTCGGAGAGCCGCGCGCCGGGCTCGGTGTCCGACATCGCGGGCAAGGCCCTGCCGAGCGTGGTCACCATCGAGGCCCAGGGCAGCAACGGCGAGGGCGGCACCGGCACCGGCTTCGTCTATGACACACAGGGCCACATCCTCACCAACAACCACGTCGTCGCCTCCGCCGCCGACAACGGCAAGCTCACCGCCACCTTCTCCAACGGCAAGCGGTACACCGCCGAGGTCGTCGGCCGCGCCCAGGGCTACGACGTCGCCGTCGTCAAGCTGAAGAACGCCTCGGGCGCCAAGCTCAGCCCGCTCCCGCTCGGCAACTCCGACAAGGTCCAGGTCGGCGACGCCACCGTCGCCATCGGCGCGCCCTTCGGCCTCTCCGGCACCGTCACCACCGGCATCGTGAGCGCCAAGAACCGCCCGGTCGCCTCCAGCGACGGCGGCGGTGGCAACGCCTCGTACATGAGCGCCCTGCAGACCGACGCCTCCATCAACCCCGGCAACTCCGGCGGCCCGCTGCTGAACGGGGACGGCGGCGTCATCGGCATCAACTCCGCCATCCAGTCCGCGGGCAACGGCGGTGGCCTCGGTGGCGAGACCCAGCAGTCCGGCAGCATCGGCCTCGGCTTCGCCATCCCCATCAACCAGGCCAAGCACGTCGCCCAGCAGCTGATCAAAACCGGTGAGCCGGTCTACCCGGTGATCGAGGCCACGGTCAACATGAAGGACACCGGCAGCGGCGCCACCATCGCGAGCAACGGCGCCGGCGGCAGCCAGGCGGTCGTCCCCGGCGGCCCGGCCGACAAGGCGGGCCTGAAGGCCGGCGATGTCATCGTCAAGCTGAACGACACGGTGATCGACAGCGGCCCGACCCTGATCAGCGAGATCTGGACCCACAAGCCGGGCGACAAGGTCACCATCACCTACAAGCGCGACGGCAAACAGTCCACGACCCAGGTCACCCTGGGACAGCGCAAGGGTGACAGCTGACGCGCTAGGCTGATCCCCGCGCCGCCCCAGGCGGGCCCGGCGCGAGGAGGCTTGCCCGAGCGGCCTAAGGGAACGGTCTTGAAAACCGTCGTGGCAGCGATGTCACCGAGGGTTCAAATCCCTCAGCCTCCGCCGCTAAATGGCCCCTGACCTGCGATCGAGGTCGGGGGCCTTCGCCTTGTCCACTGCCCGCCGTTGGCCGCTGTTCCCCGTGGTTTCCCGCTGGACCGGGCACGCGGGGGCGCGTGCCCGAGTCGGTGGAGCGGCTTTGGCCGGTGTCCTGCCCGGTTTGGGGTCGAGCATGATCAGTTTTCCGTCCCGGATCGGGATGCCGTACGAGCCGGACAACTGCCCTGAGCTGGGACGGGGCCTGGGTCGAACCGGCGACCTTTCGCTTTTCAGGCCCAGCGGGGTGCTTCCTGGGGGCCGTTTCGCCTGGCTCGGCGGTCCGCTGACGTCGGCGTACGGGGCCGTTGGCGTCACGGCTGGCGTCAGGCGGCCTCTTCGTTCCGAACTACCGGCGTTGGCGATTCACCCTTCACCTCACAGTCCCATCCGGAAGCGTTTGCAAGGGAGACGGGAAGGGACCACAGTCGGGAGGGAAAGGAGGAGTGCACCATGATCGTCCTTGCGATCTTTCTTCTCACCATCGGGACGATCTTGATCCTTATCGGGATGATCTTGACTGTCCTCGGGGCGCTCCTGATCCTTATGGGGGGAGCCTTGGTCGCCATCGGGATTTATTTGCTCATCCGGAAAGCACTGAGGCACTGACACTCGCCGGGAATGATCAAACGGGCACGCCACCTGCATGTCAGACAGGCCACGTGAGTCGGGCACACTGGCCGGGGTCGCGTCCGCCCTTCTATCTCCAACCTGTGTTGTTTCTAGAATGGCCGGGTGGAGGACATTGACGCGATCGCGGCGTTGCAGGATCCGGTGCGGCGTCGCCTGTACGAGTACGTGGTGGCGCAGGGCCGCGAGGTCGGGCGCAACGAGGCCGCCGAGGCGGCCGGGGTTGCGCGCACGCTCGCTGCACACCATCTGGACAGGCTGGCCGAGGTCGGGCTGCTGGAGAGCGGCAGCCGCCGCCTGTCGGGCCGCTCGGGGCCGGGGGCGGGCCGTCCCGCCAAGGTGTACACGCGGGCGCGGGCAGAGCTGTCGGTGTCGCTGCCCGCCCGCGACTACCGCACTGCCGCCGCGCTGCTCGCTGAGGCGGCCGAGCAGGCCGGGCTGGATGCCGGGCTGTGTGCGGTGGCGCGCCGCCGGGGTGAGGTCCTGCGTGGCTCGGCTGCGCCCTGCGGCGGTCTTGAAGAGGCCATGGAGATGCTGGCCGCCCGCGGCTACGAACCACACCTGGAAGACGTCGAGGACGCCGAAGGGGTGTCGGGGGCGGCCGCGAGTGTCGTGCGGATGCGCAACTGCCCCTTCCATGCCGTCGCCGAACGCTTCCCGCCCTTGGTCTGCGGCATGAATCTCGCGCTGCTGGAGGGGCTGTTCGGCACGGACGGCCCCGTCCGCGCCCGCATGGACCCCCGGCCGGGGGAGTGCTGTGTGGTGGTCGAGAATTCTAAAAACAACATTGATTGACATAGAAATGGGGGCCATGCTGGGATGAGGCCATGACCGCATCCGTGCATGCCGCCCACCTCGCCCACCTCAACGTCGCCACGCTCCGACACCCCCTTGACGACCCGCGCACGGCGCCGTTCGTCGAACTGCTCGACCCGGTCAACGCCTCCGCCGACGCCGCGCCCGGCTTCGTGTGGCGGCTCGTGGAGGAGGGGGCGGCCGACGCCACCGGCCTGCGCCCGGCGGGCGACGACGTCATCGTCACCCTGTCGGTGTGGGAGACGCAGGAAGCCCTGTGGGACTTCACCTACCGCAGCGGGCACCTGGAGGCCATGCAGCGGCGCCGCGAGTGGTTTGAACGGCACGTCGAGGCGCACCTGGTGCTTTGGTGGGTCCCCGTCGGCCACCTCCCGACCGTCGACGAGGCCCTGGAGCGGCTGGCGGACCTGCGGGCGCACGGGCCGTCCCCCCGCGCGTTCACCTTCGCCTCCTCCTACACCGCGGCCGAGGCCCTCCAGCACCTTCAGGCCGCGCCGCCAACGCAAGCTGAAGCAATTAACTGATCCACAGGTCTTGACGATTACTCGCCACAAGACGGGGCCTGGCTGACTGGGCTAGCTGCTCCACAACCACTTCGACGACGCCCCCGCGACGGCAGAGTGGGCCTCACGAAAGCGTGATGGATGTTCGTATGGCTGGTGGGCTTTCCCTGCGGCCAGGTAGAGCTTTCGGGCTGAGGGGGTATCCCGCTTTGCCGCGCGACGCGTGCAGTTCGCCACCTCGCCCGACGTCAGCAGAGGCGGCGCCGTTGTAGCGGCAATGCGGCCTGCCCCTCGCCGGCGGTGTTGGCGCTCTTTGAAACTGGTTCTGTCAGCGATCTCGTGAACGCCAAGTCAGCCGAGGCTGCCAGGGCTGGGCAGCGATGTCTGGCGCGGCTGGGCGCGAAGCCCGTCGAGAATGATCGCCAGATAGCGTCGCCACAGCTCGGAGGTACGTTCCCCGGGCAGGGCCATGACGGCGTCGATCATTGCGGCGATCGGTGCGATGTCGGTCTCGGTGACCCCGTCGCGCAGCACACCTTGAGTGCGGGCCCGTGCCACGAGAGCCTCGCAGTGCGATGTGATCTCCCGCCGCGCTCGGGCGAGGCCAGTACCCTCGACAGCGCCGTGACGCATCAACTCGCGCAGCCCGCGGTTGTGCGCGGCCCGCCCCAGGGCTTCCTCAAGGAAGCCGGCAAGAGCGGTGAAGGCGTCGCCCTCGGCCCGGGCTTTTTGCGCCATTGCCGCGATCTCGTCGAGCTCTTCGGTGAAGACGGCCTCCGCGAGCGCCTGCTTGTCGGGGAATTTCCGGTAGACGGTGCCCACTCCGAGCCCGGCGTGGTGTGCGACGTCGTTGAGCGTGGCCTGCAGTCCGCGTGCGGCGAAGACCTCGCGTCCGGCTTGGAGGATGCGTTGGCGATTGAGTTCGGCATCCCGCCTCAGCGGACGTGCCCCTGCCGCAGCAGGCTCCTCGTCCCCCCTCTGTCTGTCCATGGACTGCCCCTCCGGTGACGCGAACGATCCGTAACTGGATACATCATATCCGCTTCATGCTACGGTCCTGACAGAACCGGATATCGGGTATCCGGATAGTGGTTGGGGGCGACTCGCCGCCCGTCGTCGCACTGCTCGGAGGGAAGGAGAGCCAGGGATGCAGACTGTGGTCATCACCGGAGGAACCGACGGGCTTGGAAAGGGGCTCGCACTGCACTACCTGCGCCAAGGAGCGCGCGTGATCGCCGTGGGGAGCACACCCGCCAAGGGTGAGGCCCTGTTGGCCCAGGCGGCGACGGTCTCATCCGTTGGCCGCGCGATCTTCCTGCAAGCCGATCTGACGTCGGTCGCGGCGGCCAAGGACCTGGTCGCCACGGTCGAGAGCACCTATTCCTCGGTGGACAAACTCATCCTGTGCGCCCAGCGGTACCGGCTCTTCGGCTCCCGCACTGTTACCCCCGAGGGCTTCGAACACAGTTTCGCCCTCGCCTATCTGAGCCGCTACGCCCTCAGTCACGGCCTGCGCAAGGTGCTGGAGTCCGCGCCACAGCCTGTCATTATGAACGTGGCAACTCCCGGTGTCCCCTTGGGCCGGATCCACTGGGACGATCTGCAACTAGCGCGCCGCTACAGCGGCTTCAAGGCCACGCTGCAGTCCTTCCGTGCCAACGACCTGCTCGGCGTGGCCTTTGCCGCCCTGTATGCCGAGACCCCGATTCGCTATGTCGGCTACAACCCGGGCGTGGTGTCGACCGGCATGCCCGGCCACCTGCCACAACCGCTCCGCGCCCTCACCAAGGCGTCCTTCACCCTGTTCGCCGCTTCGGTGACGAAGGCTGTCAAGCCGATGGCCTGTCTCCTGGACGAACCACCAGGCGAACGCTTCACCGCCTACCGCGCCACGCGCCAGCTGCCCTTGAAGGGCCCGGAGTTTGACCAGGCCAACGCGTTGCGCCTGCACCACCTCACGCACGACCTGATTGACGCGGTGTGAGGACGCGGGCTCACGGAAGCTCGAAGGCTGCCGCCGGCCCGCCGCCGGGGGGCGTCCAAGGCTGCTCCGGGCTGCTGCGGAGACTGATGGTTGGGGCTTGATGGCGGGTTGCCGCTGCCCATGCAGCGGCTTGGCGCGGAACTTCCAGAGCACCGCGATGCTGTGCCCCGCCCGCCGGTCGACCTCCACCAAGATCTACGCCAGCCTTGGTTCAAGGAGCTCGCAGTCGCGCTCGGTCAGCGCTGTCGCCTGAGCGCAGGACGGGCGAGCCCTTTCAAACGCTCCGTGCGCCCTCACTTCGCACACCGCGCCCGCGCGCCTCAATCATGCTTGCGTGGTAATGAGCCGGGTTGTGCGGTTCGCCGGTGATCGGCTGGGCAACTCTGATTGCGGGTGTCTCCAACTCCCGGCGATCACGGAGGAAGTGATTCATTGATTTCAGGGGACGGTTGAGGTCATGCGTCGTGGGGGGGGGCGGGCTTTGGGGGCCGCCGCGGCGGGGGCCGCGCCCCCCCCCTGGAAGCCGCGCGTTATAGTGTGGGGAGGAAGCAATACTAGGGGCAGGCGTGTGGGAG
>NZ_JBIBKK010000031.1:0-126013 GCF_042959105.1 Streptomyces sp. NPDC007917 | reverse complement strand
AGCCGAAGCCGGTTCATCGTTCGACTTGCATGTGTTAAGCACGCCGCCAGCGTTCGTCCTGAGCCAGGATCAAACTCTCCGTGAATGCTTCCGGGTAATCCCGGCAACACCACGAGAGCGGAACGGAACCGGAGGAATAGTCCGGCCCGTTCACAGCGTCCTCGCTGTGTGTGTTTCTTCAAAGGAACCTCGTCCGACCAGACGATCCGAATTTAGATCGGCCGATCGTACGGGGTATCAACATATCTGGCGTTGACTTTTGGCACGCTGTTGAGTTCTCAAGGAACGGACGCTTCCTTCGAAACCGTTTCACCGGTTTCTCCGGGCGCTTCCCTTCGGTGTTTCACACGCTATCAGACCGATTTCGTTTCTCCGAATCCGTGCTTTTCGCAGGCATGCGAAAGCTGATCCGAAGATCTGTCGTCAGGTGACTGATGGCGCTGCCTCGACCTGGATGTTCCCGCAGTGGACTGCGGCGCTTCATCCGGGGCAGGGGTACGACAGTACAACCCTCGCGCAGCGGTGGCAAATCGATTCGGTGCCCCATGGGCGCCCTTCGGCCTGCACAGCTTGTGCGGAATCCGCCGTTCCTATGACTTACGCTTCTGGGCAGTGCGCTGCCCGGGACAGGCGGTGACAGTGCGTGACGAAAGCTCCACCCCCTGGGAGGCTTCCTATGACCACCGTGACCTCCCCGCTCGCCGGGCGTGTGATCGGCCTCGCGGCCGTGCCCGATCCGGTGTTCTCCGGGGCGATGGTCGGTCCCGGCACCGCGATCGACCCCGCGCTCGAACCCTCCGTGGCGGTGGCGCCGGTCGACGGCATCGTCGTCTCGCTGCATCCGCACGCGTTCGTCGTCGTCGACGGGGAGGGGCACGGTGTGCTCACCCACCTCGGTATCGACACTGTCCAGCTGGGCGGCGAGGGATTCGAGGTGCTGATCAACAAGGGCGACACCGTGCGGCGCGGCGACCCCGTGGTGCGGTGGGACCCCGCGGCCGTGGTGGCCGCCGGGAAGTCGCCGGTCTGCCCGGTCGTGGCGCTTGAGGCCACCGCCGAATCACTGGCGGACGTCAGTGCGGATGTGGATGTGAAGTCCGGCGACACTCTCTTCAGCTGGACATGAGCTCACTGCCGTTCGGAGCCGGTCCGATCGGCCGTTACGGCGAGTAGACAACCACCGCGGCGGGTTATCCCGTCGCATCGAACCGGAGACGGGTGTGATGGAGACAACGCTGCGAGGCGTCGGCGTGAGCCACGGGGTGGCGATCGGCGAGGTGCGGCACATGGGGACCGCGGTCCTGGAGCCGCCGGCGAAGCAGATTCCGTCGGACGAGGCACCGCGTGAGCAGGGGCGTGCCCGCCAGGCGGTCGAGGCTGTGGCGGCCGATCTGATGGCGCGCGGCAATCTGGCGGGCGGCGAGGCACAGGCCGTGCTCGAGGCGCAGGCCATGATGGCGCAGGACCCGGAGCTGATCGCCGATGTCGAGCGGCGTATCGCCGTGGGCAGCACCGCCGAGCGCGCGGTGTACGACGCCTTCGCCGCGTACCGGGCGCTGCTGGCCGGGGCCGGGGAGTATCTGGCCGGGCGGGTGGCCGACCTGGACGATGTGCGCAACCGGATCGTGGCCCGGCTGCTGGGGGTGCCGATGCCCGGTGTGCCCGACAGCGACCAGCCGTACGTGCTGATCGCGCGGGACCTGGCCCCCGCCGACACGGCGCTGCTCGACCCCACCCTGGTGCTCGGGTTCGTGACCGAGGAGGGCGGACCGACCAGTCACAGCGCGATCCTCGCGCGCGCCCTGGGTGTGCCCGCGGTGGTGGCGCTGCCCGGCGCCGGTGAGCTGGTCGAGGGGACGCTGATCGCCGTCGACGGCAGCACGGGAGAGATCTTCGTGTCCCCGAGCGCGGAGAAGCAGGCCGAGCTGGCCCGGGCGGCGGAGGAGCGGAAGGCCGCGCTGGCCGCGTCCTCCGGGCCGGGTGCGACCTCGGACGGTCACAAGGTGCCGCTGCTGGCGAACATCGGCGGCCCCTCGGATGTCGCGGCGGCCGTCGAGGCCGGGGCCGAGGGTGTGGGGCTGTTCCGCACCGAGTTCCTCTTCCTCGACGACAGCGCCAAGGCGCCGTCGGAGGAGAAGCAGATCGAGGCGTACCGCCAGGTGCTGGAGGCGTTCCCCGAGGGCCGGGTCGTGGTGCGGGTCCTGGACGCGGGCGCCGACAAGCCGCTGGACTTCCTCACGCCGGCCGACGAGCCCAACCCGGCGCTGGGTGTGCGCGGGCTGCGGACCCTGCTCGACCACCCGGATGTGCTGCGGACGCAGCTGACGGCGCTGGCCAAGGCCGCGGCGGGGCTGCCCGTCTATCTGGAGGTCATGGCCCCGATGGTGGCCGACCGGATCGACGCCAAGGCGTTTGCCGACGCGTGCCGGGAGGCGGGGCTGCGGGCCAAGTTCGGCGCGATGGTGGAGATTCCGTCCGCCGCGCTGCGGGCGCGCTCGATCCTCCAGGAGGTGGAGTTCCTGTCGCTGGGCACCAATGACCTGGCGCAGTACACCTTCGCCGCGGACCGCCAGGTCGGCGCGGTGTCGCGGCTGCAGGACCCGTGGCAGCCGGCGCTGCTCGATCTGGTGGCCGCGTCGGCCGAGGCCGCGCGGGCCGAGGGCAAGAGCTGCGGCGTGTGCGGGGAGGCCGCGTCCGATCCGCTGCTCGCATGCGTGCTCACGGGGCTGGGTGTCACCAGCCTGTCCATGGGCTCCGCGGCGATTCCGTATGTGCGCGCCACGCTGGCCAAGCACACGCTCGCCCAGTGCGAGCGCGCGGCTTCCGCGGCTCGCGCGGCGGACACCGCCGAGGACGCGCGCGTCGCCGCGCAGGCGGTGCTGTCCGGCGAGTGAGCCGGTGAGCTGAGGCCTTGCCCGAGGGCGTCTCCAGGGGGCGTCCCGCCGCGGTTGGTGCGGTGGGGCGCCCCCTGGTGTGTCTGTGGCGGGTGGGTCACTCCCCTTCCGGGTCGGTGGGCTCGGATTCCGGGTCGGTGGGCTCTGGTCCCGGGTCGGTGGGCTCGGGTGTGCCGGTCTCCTGGTCGTCCGGGCTGTTCGGGACGCCCGGGGCATCCGGGACGTCCGGGTCTTCCGGGCCGGGCAGCGGGATGCCCGGCCGGTACTCGACGCCGTACTCGGGCGGGACCGGCTCGCCGGTGTCCGCGTCCGTGCAGTACGCGCTGAAGACCTCCGCCTCGCTCAGCGGCCGCAGCCAGCCCTGGTGCAGCGACCAGCCGCGGACCGTGTCCGGGGCACCCGGCGCGGTGGTGCGCAGCACGACGCCGCCGGGGCCGTTCATGGCGATCCCGCAGGCCAGCACCGTGCTGAAGATCAGGGCCTCGGTGCCGTCGAGCTCTACCGGCCCCTCCCCCGTCGCTTCCGCGTGCACCACGGCCACGAGCGGGACATCGCTCGCCGGGACGCTGCACACCGCATGGTGGCGGCCGGGCCCGGCCGCCGCGAGCAGTCGCCGCAGCGCGGTCCGGGCGCGGCGGAACGCGGCGTGGCCCGGGTCGTCCGAGCAGCCGCAGCCGCCCGCGCGGGACAGCAGGGCCGTGGCGTACTCCCAGGTGGCCTGCTGCTCGGCCGCCTCGATGAGCCGCAGCAGAAGCTGGTCGAGCGGCTGGCCCTCGTAGCTCACGGTCGGTCCCGCGGCGGCGACTTCGGCCGTATAACGGGTGCGGGCGGCGGAGGTGTCGGGGTCGATGCCGGAGTCCGCGCAGAACTCCTCGTACTCGACGGGGTCGAACAGCGCGATGGACGTGTGCACGCCCTGTGACGCGAGCATCCGCAGCAGCCCCTCCGTCTGCCGCAGATACGTGGTGTGATCGTCGAAGGCGAACGACGCGTACCGCCGCATGGCCGTAAAGTCCTCCTCGTCGGCCAGCAGCGCCACGGTGCTGGGCGCTTCTCTGCGCAGCGCGCGCCGCGCGGTGCGCTCCCTCCGGTGCGGGCCGCCTTGTGTGGTGTGCGCCATGACTCCCCCTCAGCGCGGTCGATCAGTGCTCACTCACCGTAACCGGGGGCACTGACAACGCGCTTTCGGCGGCGCTCGGGCCGGGGGGCCGGCGTCGTCAGGCGTCCGGCTGGGCGGGCCTCTCGCGCGCCAGGCGCTCGTAGAAGCGCAGCAGCTCCACGTCGTCGACCGAGCCCGGGTTGACGGCCTTGTCCAGGGTGGTGCCCTGCAGCAGGCGTTTGACCGGCACCTCGATCCGCTTGCCGGTGAGGGTGTGCGGTACGCCGGGGACCTCGATGATCTCGTCGGGCACATGGCGCGGGGAGAGCTGTTCGCGGATCGTGCGCTTGATGCGGTCGCACAGCCCGGCGTCGAGGGTGGCGCCCGGCGCGAGGTGGACGAACAGCGGCATCCAGTAGCCGCCGTCGGGCTGTTCGACGCCGATGACGAGGGATTCGCGGATCTCGGGGAGACGTTCGACGGCCTCGTAGATGTCCGCGGAGCCCATCCGTACGCCCTGCCGGTTGAGCGTGGAGTCGGAGCGGCCGTGGATGACGACCGTGCCGCGCGAGGTGAGGGTGATCCAGTCGCCGTGCCGCCAGACCCCGGGGAACATGTCGAAGTAGCTGTCGCGGTAGCGGCTGCCGTCCGGGTCGTTCCAGAAGCGGACCGGCATGGACGGCATGGGCTGGGCGACGACCAGCTCGCCGACCTCGTCGAGCACCGGCTCGCCGCTCGGGTTCCAGGCCTGCAGGTCGGTGCCGAGCCCGGGGGCCTGCAGCTCCCCGATGTGGACCGGGAGGGTGGGGACGGCGCCCGCGAAGCAGCTGCACACGTCCGTGCCGCCGCTGACCGAGGCGATCCACATGTCGCCCGGGCCGGCGTCGGCGAACTCGTCGTGGATCCAGCGGAAGCCGTCCGGCGGCAGCGGGGAGCCGGTGGTGGCCACACAGGCGACGCGCGAGAGGTCGAAGTCGCGGGCCGGGTGGACCCCGGCCTTGCGGCAGGCCATGACATAGGCCGCCGAGGTGCCGTAGAGCGTGGTCCCGGTGCGTTCGGCGATACGCCACTGGGCGGCGGTGTCGGGGTAGCCGGGGCTGCCGTCGTAGAGGACGACGGTGGCGCCCGCCAGCAGGCCGGAGACCAGGAAGTTCCACATCATCCAGCCGGTGGAGGTGTACCAGAAGAACCGGTCGCCGGGTCCCAGGTCGCAGTGCAGGCCCAGCTGTTTGAGGTGCTCGATCAGGATGCCGCCCTGGGACTGGACGATCGCCTTGGGCAGTCCGGTGGTGCCCGAGGAGTAGAGCACCCACAGCGGGTGGTCGAACGGCACCTGCTCGAAGACCGGTTCCGCCTCCTCGCGGACCACGGTGTCCCACTCCAGCGCGCCCTCGGGGGCTGGGCTGCCCAGCAGCGGGATGTGCACGACGGCGCGCAGGGTGGGCAGTTCGCGGCGCAGTTCGGCGACGGTCTCGGTGCGGTCGTGCTCCTTGCCTCCGTAGCGGTAGCCGTCCACGGTGAACAGGACCACCGGCTCGACCTGCTGGAAGCGGTCCAGGACGCTGCGCGCGCCGAAGTCGGGGGCGCAGGAGGTCCATACGGCGCCGACGGCGGCGGTGGCCAGGAGCGCGACGACCGCCTGGGGAATGTTGGGGAGGTAGCCGCTGACCCGGTCTCCGGGGCGTACGCCCAGCCGGCGCAGCTCGGCGGCAACCGCGCCGACCTGGCCGCGCAGCGCGGCCCAGCCGACCGGCCGCTGCTCATGGCTCTCGTCGACGTGGAGCAGCGCGGGTTCGGCGGCGCGGGCGGGGTCCTCGGCGGCGCGCAGCGCGTGTTCGGCGTAGTTGAGTGTGGCGCCGGGGAACCACTGGGCGCCGGGCATGGTGGCGTCGGCGAGCACCGTCTCGTACGGGGTGGCGAAGCGCACCTCGAACCACTCGGCGACCGCCTGCCAGAAGCGCGCCAGTTCGGTCACGGACCAGCGGTGCAGCGCCGCGTAGCTCGCCGCCGGGTCGCCGGGGACGGGTGCGGGGGCACCGTGGCGCTCGGCCGCCCAGGTGTGGAAGCGGGTGAGCTGGGCGCGGGCGATCCGCTCGGGACCGGGCTGCCACAGGGGGCGCGGCAGGTGGTCTGGGTGCGCTGCGGTGGTCATCTCTCGGCTCCCGGCTCCCGGCGTGCGCGGATGCGCATGGTGTGTCCCTTCAGGACGATGCCATGTGATCGACTTGTGCACCAGGGCCGCCACTCCATAGAGAGGGCGGTGGGGATGTGTGGGGACCACGGGTGAACGGCAGTTGAACGCCGCGCGCACGGGGCGTCGTCAGTGGCAAGGTGATCATCATGGATGCGCGTGACCTGGTGCGGTCGGTGAAGGTGGTCAGTACGGCGCAGGGGCTCAGGTCGCTGCGCTCGGCGTGGCGGCGTCGGCGTTCCGACGCGGTCGGGCTGCCGCGGCGCGGGCCGGAACGCGCGCGGGTGCCGGGGCTGGTCCAGGGGGCGGACCCGGAGCCGGGGGGTGGGGTGGTGCGGTTCGCTCGGTCCTCGCTGCGGGTGCGGGTGACCGCGGGCGGCGCGGTGTTCTGCGGCTGGGACGGTGCCGAGCCGGAGCCCTCGTACGCGCTGGACGGGCCCTGCCCGGACGCGGACGAGCGGGTGCGTCTTGAGCCGGACACGGAGGGCGGCTGGCGGGTGGTCGCCGAGCGGGTGACGGTGACGGTCTCGCGGAACGGGGCGGTGGAGGTGCGTACCCCGGGCGGGGTGGTGCTGCGGCGGGATCTGCCGCCGCGCTGGTGGGAGCCGGCGGGCTGCGACGTGCCGGGGGCGGGCGCCCATGGGCCGGCCGCTGGGCCAGTCGCTGGACGGGCCGATGGGCCGGCCGATGGGCAGGCGAATGGACAGACCGGCGGGCGGGCCGACGGGCGCGGGGAGGGTGGCCGAGGGCCGGGCAGCGCCGGCGGGGTGGCGGCGCGCTGGGAGCAGCGGTCGCAGGTCGCGGCGGACGCGCGGTTCTTCGGGCTCGGTGGGCGGGCGGCCGGGCCGCGGCTGCGGGACGGCTCGTACCGGCTGTGGAACACCGATCCGGGCGGCAGCTTCGAGCCGGGGGACGATCCGCTGTATCTGACCATGCCGGTGCAGCTGGTGGTGGCGGACGCGGGCACCCATCTGGTGTTCCACGACAACTCGTGGGACGGCACGGTCACCCTGCGGGAGGGCGAGGAGGGCGCGGGGTCCGGGCACGACCGGCCGGGCGGCTGCCGGACGCGGATGGAGGGCGGCCCGCTGCGCTACTGGGTGATCGTGGGCACGCCTGCCCGGGTGCTGCAGGGCTGGGCGGCGCTCACGGGCGCGGCCGCGGTGCCGCCGAGCTGGGCGCTGGGCTACCACCACGCCCGCTGGGGGTTCGGCGGTCAGGAGGAGGTGCGGCGGGTGGTGGCGGGCTACCGGGAGCGGGGGCTGCCGCTGTCGGCGCTGCACCTGGACATCGACCACCTCTCCGGGCACCGGGTGTTCACGGTGGACACCGCGCGCTTCCCCGATCTGCCCGGGCTGGCGGCGGAGCTGCGGGAGGGCGGGACGCGGCTGGTGTCGATCGTCGATCCGGCGGTGAAGGCGGAGCCGGGCACCGCGGTGTACGACAGCGGCGCGGCCGAGGACGTGTTCGTGCGCGACACGCGCGGGCGCGAGGTGCGCGGGGTGGTGTGGCCGGGCGAGGCGGTGTTCCCCGACTTCACCGAGGCCCGGGTGCGCGCGTGGTGGGGCGGGCTGTACGCGGAGCGGCTGGGGCAGGGCTTCTCCGGGGTGTGGCACGACATGAACGAGCCGGTCTCCTTCGCGGCCTTCGGCGATCCGACGCTGCCGCGCTCGGCCCGGCACTCCCTGGAGGGCCGGGGCGGCGACCACCGCGAGGCGCACAACGTCTACGGCCTGGCGATGGCGCGGGCCGGCTACGAGGGGCTGCTGGCGCTGCGCCCCGAGGAGCGGCCGTTCCTGTTCTCCCGCTCGGGGTGGGCGGGGCTGCAGCGGTACGGGGGCAGCTGGTCGGGGGATGTGGCGACCGGCTGGCCGGGGCTGCGCGCCTCGCTGTCCCTGGTGCTGGGGCTCGGCCTGTCGGGGGTGCCGTACTCCGGTCCGGACGTCGGCGGGTTCACCGGCAGCCCGTCCCCCGAGCTGTATCTGCGCTGGTTCCAGCTGGCGTCGTATCTCCCGCTGTTCCGTACGCATTCGGCGATATGGGCGGGGCGGCGGGAGCCGTGGGAGTTCGGGCAGCGGGTCCTCACGCATGCGGCGGAGGCGCTGCGCGAACGTCAGCGGCTGCTCCCGTACTTCGTCACGCTGGCGTACGAGGCCCGGCGCACCGGGGCTCCGTACGCGCGGCCGGTGTGGTGGCGCTGGCCGAAGGACCGGGCGCTGCGCGACTGCGAGGACGCCTTTCTGCTGGGGGACGCGCTGCTGGTGGCGCCGGTGCTGGAGGAGGGCGCGCAGCGGCGGTCGGTGCGGCTGCCGCGCGGCCGCTGGTACGACACGGCGACCGGCCGGGCGTACGAGGGCCCTGGGCAGGTGGTGCTGGACGCCCCGCTGTCGCGTATCCCGGTGCTGGCGCGGGCGGGGGCGGTGGTGCCGGTGGCGGGCGCGGACGGCGGGGTGGAGCTGGAGGTGTGGGCTCCGGCGCAGGACCGCGGGCGCGGCGGGATTCTGGTCGTGGACCCGGGCGACGGGTGGGACAAGCCGGAGGTGGTGCGGTTCACCACGCGGCTGCGGGACGGGGAGGTGGTGGTCGAGCGGCAGGGTGCGGCGGAGCCCGGGTATCCGGTGCGGGTGCGCGGCCAGGTGCCTCGGGAGCGGCGGCGCGGGCGGTGAGGGGGCTGAACGGGCGGTCGGGGGTTGTTCGGGACCCCGCCGCCCTGATATCTGAGGTGCCCATGCCGAGATTCACTGCCGCGCTGCGCGCGCTCGCCCTGCCCTTCGCCGCCCTTCTGGCCGTCTCCGCCTCCCCCGCCCCGGCACAGGCGCGGACGGAGCCCAAGGCCCCGAAGGAGTTCGTGGCGCTGAGCGACGTGGACCCGACGATCCTGCAGGAGATCCGCTACTACACCCCGCACAACTTCACCGGCCACCGCGTGGACGGCTACCGCGAGCCGCTGTGCATCCTGACCCGCCCGGCCGCCGAGGCGCTGCACCGGGCGCAGCGCTCCCTGCTGCGGCGGGGCTACACGCTCAAGGTGTACGACTGCTACCGGCCGCAGCGCGCGGTCAACGACTTCGTCGCATGGGCGAAGGACCTCGACGACCAGTCGATGAAGGGGGAGTTCTACCCGGACGTCGACAAGACGCGGCTGTTCGAGGACGGCTACATAGCGGAGAAGTCGGGGCACAGCCGGGGCAGCACCATGGACCTGACCATCGTGAAGCTGCCCGCCGTGCCCACCCGTCCGTATGAGCCGGGCGAGGAGCTGGTGCCGTGCTACGCGCCGAAGGGCGAGCGGTTCCCGGACAACTCGGTGGACATGGGCACCGGTTACGACTGCTTCGACACGCTCTCGCACACGCTGGACCCGCGGATCCAGGGTGCGCAGCGGGCGAACCGGCTGCTGCTGAAGGACACGCTGGAGGGTCTGGGCTTTGTGAACCTGGCCGAGGAGTGGTGGCACTACACCTACAAGCCGGAGCTGTTCCCGGACACCTACTTCGATTTCCCGGTCTCGCGCCATTCGCTGCGCGGCCACTGAGGCCGCGGTTTCTCCGCGCCCGGGGGGCGGCACGGCTCACAGCCGTCCGCCCGCCGGGTCGGAGGAGAGCCGCTGGGCGACGTGGACGGGGAGCACGGACAGGGCGATCAGCAGCGCGGCGACGACGTTGACGACGGGCGCCTGGTGGGGCCGGGCCAGGTTTTCGTAGATCCAGACGGGCAGGGTGGTGGTGCCGGGCCCGGCGGTGAAGGTGGTCACCACGATCTCGTCGAAGGACAGCGCGAAGGCGAGCAGCCCGCCCGCGAAGAGCGCCGAGCGGACGGCCGGGAAGGTGATGTACCGGAAGGTCTGCCAGGGGCGGGCGCCGAGGTCGGCGGAGGCCTCGGCCATGGAGGGGGCGACGCGGCGCAGCCGTGCCCCGACGTTGTTGAAGACCACGACGACGCAGAAGGTGGCGTGTCCGACGACCACCGTGAAGAGGCCGAAGCCGACGCCGAGGGGGTCCAGGACGGTGCGGAAGGCCGCGTTGAGGGCGATGCCGCTGACGATGCCGGGCAGCGCGATGGGCAGGACCAGCAGGAAGGAGACGGTGCGCCGCCCGAAGAAGCGGTGGCGGTGGACGGCGAACGCGGCCATGGTGCCGAGCACCAGGGCGATGGCGGTCGCGGCGAGCCCGGCCCGTACGGAGGTGAGCAGCGCCTCCCGCGCGCCCTCGCTGTGCAGCGCGGCGCGCCACCACCGGCCGGTCAGGCCGCTGGGCGGCCAGCCGAAGGAGCGGTCGGAGTTGACGGAGTTGAGCAGGACCAGCAGCAGGGGCGCGTAGACGACGGCGAGCCCGGCGGCGGTGACACAGCCGAGGGCGATGCGGGCGGTGCGCGACAGCCGCACGGGTGGTACCTCCTTCAACAGGCCGAGTGGGCGGGGCGGGCAGGGTGTCAGAGGGAGTCGAGGGCGCCGGCCCGGCCTACGGCGGCCAGGTAGCAGACGATGAGGACGACGGGCACCGCGGAGAGCGCGGCGGCCATGGGCAGGTCGAGGGTGACCTGTGCGGCGATGACGTTCCCGATCAACTGGGTCTTGCCGCCGACGATCTGCACGGTGATGTAGTCGCCGAGGCTGAGCGAGAAGGTGAAGACCGACCCGGCCAGCAGCGCGGGGCGTACGGCGGGCAGGACGACCGAGCGCAGTGTGCGCCAGGGCCCGGCGCCGAGGTCGGCGGAGGCTTCAAGCGCCCGTTCGGGGATCCGCTCCAGGGCCGCGTACACCGGCAGGATCATGTACGGCAGCCACAGATACGCCAGCACGATGACGACGGCGGTGCTGCCGTATCCCGGCCCGTGCAGCCCGAGCGGCGCCAGGGCCGCGTTGACGACGCCGTCCTGGCCCAGCATGACCCGCCACGCGTACGCCTTGACCAGGTAGCTGGCCCAGAGCGGGGTGAGGACGGCGACCAGCAGCGGCCGGCGCCACCGGCGGCCCGCGACGCACGCCATGAAGAACGCCATGGGCAGGGCGAGGAGCGCGTCGATGAGGGTGACGGCGACCGCGATGGACAGGGTGCGCAGCGCGACGGTGCGGTAGACGGGGGTGGTGAGCAGCTCATGGAAGTTGTCGGTGTTCCAGGTGCGGACGACGTCCGAGGTGAAGGAGTCGGTGGTCCAGAAGGCGGAGATCAGCAGGACGCCGAGCGAGCCGAGATAGGCCAGGGTCAGCCACAGCAGCGGCGGGCCGAGCAGGGCCGCGAGGCGCAGCCGGCCGGCGGTGCGGGGGCCTGGGGCGGCACCGGGGGCGGGGTGGGCACCTGAGGGTGCGCCCGGGGCGGAGCTGGGGCCGGGACCGGGGGCGGGGCGGGCCGCGGGGGCTCGCATCTCAGCCCTTGATCTCGGTCCAGGCCCTGGTCCATTGGGTGTAGTCGGTGCAGGTGGTGTTCTTGCGGCCGTCGAGGCACTGCTTGATGGGGGTGGTCCAGAAATAAACCCGCTGGTAGTAGCTCTCGTCGTCGGCGTGGTAGACGGCGCAGTGGCGGGGGTCGGCGGTCTTGGCGCATGCCTTGGCGTTGGCGGGGGCCTCGCCGAAGTACTCGGCGACCTGGGCGTTGACCTTCGGGGAGACGATCCAGTCGAGCCATTTGTAGGCGCAGTTGGGGTGTTCCGCCTTGGTGGAGACCATCCAGGTGTCGGACCAGCCGGTGGCGCCCTCCTTCGGCAGCACGGCCTTGACCGGTGCCTTGTCGGCCTGGGCGAGGTTGGCGATGACCTGCCAGGTGGTGCCGATGACGCTGTCGCCGCCCTTGAAGGAGGTGATCTCCTTCTGGTAGTCGCTCCAGTACTCCCCGACCGCCTTGTGCTGCTTCTTGAGCAGCGCGACGGCGGCGTCGAGCTGGGTGCGGTCCAGGGCGTACGGGTCCTTGATGCCCAGGGACGGCTTGGCCTTCATCAGGTACAGCGCGGCGTCGGCGATGTAGATGGGCGAGTCGTACGCGGTGACGTGCCCGCGGTAGGCGTCGGCGTCGTCGAAGACGGCGCGCCAGGAGTCGGGGGCGGGCTTGACCTTGTCGGTGCGGTACATGAGGAGGTTGGCGCCGCGGCCGTGCGGAATGCCGTACATCTGGCCGTTCTTGGAGTTGAACGGGCGCATCTTGAGGCCCTGGAAGATGTCCTTGTAGTTGGGCACCAGCTTGGTGTTGACGGGGGCGGCGTCGCCGGAGGCGATGAGGCGCAGGGTCGCGTCGCCGGAGGCGGAGACGGTGTCGTACTGCCCGGTCTTCATGAGCGAGACCATCTCGTCGGAGGTCCCGGCGACTTTGGTGTTGACCTGGCAGCCGGTCTTCTTCTCGAAGGGATGGACCCAGTCGGCCTTCGGGTCGTTGGAGCCGTCCTCCGCGTAGCCCGCCCAGGCGATGATGTTGACCTTGCCCTCGCCCTTGCCGAGTTTTTCCGGGGCCTTCGCCCGCTTGCCGCCGTCGTCCGAACCGCAGGCCGTGACGGCCAGCAGCAGGGCGCACACCGCGGCCGCGGACCTCCCCGCAGATGTCTTCCGCATCTTGGTCCTCCCCTACGACATGGCTGTCCGGGATCTCGCCAGTATCGGTGGGGGGATTCCGCTTCACCAGAGCGCCTCGAGGCCTCATCAAGTCATGTCCGGGTCAAATGCGCTGGTCGCTCCGCGGTTCAGCTCGGCACGGGAAAGGCGTCGCTGTCGTCCCACAGCAGCCGGATCTCGGCGTCCGGGCGGACGGTGCGCGGCAGGTCGGCCAGGTTCTGCCGGATCACGGTCAGCCGGTCGCCGTCCGGGAGCGCGACGGTGAAGCGGGTGTGCGCCCCGGCGTGCACGATGTCCGCGATGCGCCCGGTCACGGTCCGCTCCCCGTCGGCGGGCGGCTCGGCGAGGTGGGCCAGGCGGATGCGTTCGGGCCGGATGCTGTAGGCGCCGGGGCGGCCCACCACGCGGACGGCCGCCGGGCCGCGCAGCAGGTTGGTGGTACCCATGAAGCCCGCGACAAAGGCGGTGGCGGGGCGTTCGTACACCTCCACGGGCGGGCCGATCTGTTCGATCCGGCCGTCCGAGACCACCGCGACCCGGTCGCTCATGGTCAGCGCCTCCTCCTGGTCGTGGGTGACCAGGAGGAAGGTGATGCCGGTGGTGCGCTGAAGCTCCTTCAGCTCGGTCTGCATCTCCCGCCGCAGACCGAGGTCGAGCGCGGTGAGGGGTTCGTCGAGCAGCAGTACGGCGGGCCGGTCGACCAGGGCGCGGGCCAGGGCGACGCGCTGCCGCTGGCCGCCGGAGAGCTCGGCGGGGCGGCGCGGCCCGAAGCCGTCGAGACGGACCGTGGCGAGGGCGTCGCGGGCGCGGGCGAGCCGGTCGGCCTTGCGCACGCCGCGCACCGTCAGGGCATAGGCGACGTTCTGCTCGACGCTCATATGCGGGAAGAGGGCGTAGTCCTGGAAGACGGTGCGCACATCGCGGCGGTGGGGCGGCAGGGCGGTGACATCGCGGCCGGACAGCTCCACGCGGCCCGTGGTGGGCCGCTCGAAGCCGGCGACCAGGCGCAGCAGGGTGGTCTTGCCGGAACCGGAGGGGCCGAGGAGGGAGAAGAACTCGCCGTCGGCGAGGGAGAGGTCGACGCCGTCGACCGCCCGTACGGAGCCGAAGTCCTTGACCACGGCCACCAGCCGGACCGCCGCTTCCGTCATGGCCACGCCTGCTCCCTTCATGGGGGTCATGAGGGCCCTCCCGGCTGTCGATCACGCGCCCCGGCCGTGCCGGGAGGCGCCCTCGTACCGGGGTTACGTGCCCCGCGGCCGCTGTGCCACACTTCTGACGTCCCGTCAGTTAATCGACTTGGCTTTCTGGGAGGCGTCGTGCCGCGCACCCGTACCCCGGTGGTCCCCGGGTGGTTCACCACCGAGGGCGAGGAGTTCCGGCTGCTGGGGACGCGGTGCCGGGCCTGTGGCTCGGTGTTCTTCCCGCGCGAGGACTCCTTCTGCCGCAGCCCCGGCTGTGCGGGCACCGAACTGGACGAGGTGCCGCTGTCCCGGCGCGGCCGCGTCTGGTCGTACACCGACGGGCGCTACCGGCCGCCCGCGCCGTACGTCAGCGACCCGGACACCGAGTGGCGGCCGTACACGCTGATCGCCGTGGAGCTGGCGGCCGAGCGGATGGTGGTGCTCGGGCAGGGCGCGCCCGGGGTGACCCTGGCCGACCTGGCCGTGGGGATGGAGGTCGAGGCCGTGCCCGGGGTGCTGAACGAGGACGCCGAGCACATCTGGACCACCTGGAACTGGCGGCCCGTCAGTTCTGATGGGGAGGTGCGGCCATGACCGGCGGCGGCGAGGTGGCGGTGCTGGGCGCGGGGATGCACCCCTGGGGCAAATGGGGCCGCGGCTTCGTCGAGTACGGCACGGTGGCCGCGCGCGCCGCGCTCGCCGACGCCGGCCTGGACTGGCCGGCCATCGGGTCCGTGGTCGGCGCCAACACCCTGCGGTGCGGCTACCCCGGGCAGGTGGCGGGCGCGACCTTCGCGCGGGCGCTGGGCTGGCAGGGGGCGCG
Source organism: Streptomyces sp. NPDC007917 (assembly GCF_042959105.1). Taxonomy (NCBI): domain Bacteria; kingdom Bacillati; phylum Actinomycetota; class Actinomycetes; order Kitasatosporales; family Streptomycetaceae; genus Streptomyces; species Streptomyces sp. NPDC007917. Next base: position 111,284 of record NZ_JBIBKK010000031.1, on the reverse strand, counting down.
CGTGACCAGCGTGTACGCCGCCTGCGCCTCCGGTGCGCAGGCCATCAACACCGCCCGCACCCAGATCCTGGCCGGCCTGGCGGACACCGTCCTCGTCGTCGGCGCGGACGCGGCGCCCAAGGGGTTCTTCGCCCCTGCGGGCGGCGACCGGCCCGACGACCCCGACTGGCTGCGCTTCCGGCTGCTGGGCGCGACCAACCCCGCGTACTTCGCGCTCTGGGCCCGCCGCCGGATGGCCGTATACGGCGACACGCCCGAGGACTTCGCGCGGGTCAAGGTGAAGAACGCGGCCGCGGGAGCCGCCAACCCCCACGCCCGCTACCGCACGGCCGTCAGCGCCGAGGACGTCGCCGCCTCCCCGGTCGTCGCCGACCCGCTGCGCCTGCTGGACATCTGCGCGACCTCCGACGGGGCGGCGGCGCTCGTGCTGAGCAGCGTGGACTTCGCCCAGCGGCACGGCGTCCGGCGGCCGGTGCGGATCCGCGCGGTCTCCACCGTCACCCCGCGCTATCCGCGCACCGCGCTGGACCTGCCGGACATCGCGACCGACTCGGCGGCGGCCGCCCTGGACCCCGAGCCCGACAGCTTCCGGGCCGCCATCGCGCGGGCGGCGTACGAGGAGGCGGGGCTCGGGCCCGAGGACCTGTCACTGGCGGAGGTGTACGACCTGTCCACCTCGCTGGAGCTGGAGTGGTACGAGGACCTGGGGCTGTGCGGGGCCGGGGAGGGCGCGAAGCTGCTGAACTCGGGCGCCACCGCGCTCGGCGGGCGGCTCCCGGTCAACCCGAGCGGTGGCCTCGCGTCCTTCGGCGAGGCGGTCCCGGCGCAGGCCATCGCCCAGGTGTGCGAGCTGACCTGGCAGCTGCGGGGCCTGGCCGGGGAGCGGCAGGTGGCCGGGGCGCGGGCCGGAATCACCGCGAACCAGGGGCTGTTCGGGCACGGGTCGTCGGTGATCGCGGTTCGCTGAGCCCTCCCGCGCGTGTCGTGTCCGCGCAGTCCGCCTGGGGTGCCGCGCGTGCCGGTGATCACCGTCCGCGCGCGTGCCGTGCGTCAGGCCAACGACAGGAACAGCTTCTCCAGCCGCGCCCGCGTGCGCTCCCGTGTCTGCGGCCGGGCGCCGTTCTCCTCGGCGAGGCACTGCTGCAGACCGCTGGCGATGATCGCGAACCCGGCCCGGTCCAGCGCCCTGGACGCGGCCGCCAGCTGGGTGACCACCTCTTCGCAGTCCCGGCCCTCCTCGATCATCCTGACGACCCCGGCGATCTGCCCCTGGGCCCGGCGCAGCCGGTTCAGCACCGCGGTCAGCTCCTCGGCCGCCAGCTCCAGCTCCAGTTCCGGCTCCACAGCCCCTCCTACCAGATACCCGGCGGGCGACCTGCCCGGCCGGGGAAGACCCGAGACACACCGCGGCCCGCACCCCGGACGGCGGGGTACGGGCCGTATCACCGGACGCCGACCTGGCGGCGCCCGTTCTAGCGCCTGGCCGCGGAGGCCATCATCGCGTGCTCGACGACCGAGATGAGCACGTTCTTGGCGGATTCCCGCTCCCGGGCGTCACACAGGATGACCGGTGTGCCCGGATCGAGGTCGAGCGCGTCGCGCACCGCGTCCTCCGGGTAGCGGGTGGCGCCCTCGAAGCAGTTGACGGCGACCGTGAAGGCGATGCCGCGCCGCTCGAAGTAGTCGACCGCGGCGAAGCAGTCCTCCAGCCGTCGGGTGTCGGCGAGGACGACGGCACCCAGCGCGCCCGTCGCCAACTCGTCCCACAGGAACCAGAAGCGGTCCTGTCCCGGGGTGCCGAACAGATAGAGCACCAGGTCCTCGCGGAGCGTGATGCGCCCGAAGTCCATGGCCACGGTGGTGGTCGTCTTGGCCTCCACCCCCGCGATGTCGTCGACCGGCCGACCCGCCTCGCTGAGCAGTTCCTCGGTGCGCAGCGGCTTGATCTCGCTCACCGCGCCCACCAGAGTCGTCTTGCCCGCGCCGAACCCGCCCGCCACCAGGATCTTCAGCGTGATCGGGTCATTGACAGGAGAGCGGCCCAGGTCAGAGTGCCCGTAGACCATTGATCACCTCGCGCAGAATCCTCTCGTCCGGCAGTTCCGCCGGAGGTACGGGCCGGGACACTCGGACGAGTGCCGCGTGCAACAGGTCCCCGATGAGCACCCGGACGACGCCGACCGGCAGGTCGAGTTCGGCCGCCAGCTCGGCGACGGACTGAGGGGAGTCCCGGCTCATCTCGACGATGTCGATGTGCTCCGGGGACAACGTCTGGTCGGCGACGGACACATGAGTGACGCTGTCGGCGACGACCACCGCGATGAGGTCGAGCTTCCCCTCGGCGGCGCTGCGGGTGCGACCCCGTGTCATCGCGTAGGGCCGGACCACCGGTCCCGCCGCGTCGTCGAACCAGCGGGCGTCGCCTTCGCCGTCTGCGGTCATCTCCCCCCTCCCCCGTTACCCGCCGGATCGCGGCGCGCTGCCCAGATGCACGCCCACCCGCTTGACCAGCAGCGTCATTTCGTAGGCCACCTGCCCGACGTCCGAGTCGGCGTCGGCGAGCACCGCCAGGCAGCTGCCGTCGCCGGCCGCGGTGACGAACAGGAAGGCGTCGTCGAGCTCGACGATGGTCTGGCGGACCCGCCCGACGTCGAAGTGACGGCCGACTCCCTTGGCGAGGGAGTGGAAGCCCGAGGCCACGGCCGCCAGGTGCTCGCCGTCCTCGCGGGACAGGTCACGGGATCCGCCGGTGGGCAGGCCGTCCCCGGAGAGCACCAGCGCCTTGCGGATGCTGCCGACGCGTCCGACCAGTTCATCGAGCAGCCAGTTCAGCTCGCCCGAAGCTCTCGGCGAGGCGTTCCGTGCTGCGTGCGGTGCGGTCATCGACCGTCCCCCTCATATGTCGTTCCAGGTGCTGTGTCGGCCCCGCCGTTCCCAGTGGCCGTCTGGCGCCGGCCGCGCTGCCATCCCCGTTGCAGCGAGGCCATGGTGGCCCTCGCCTGTTCGGCGTCGCGTTCGGGGTCGGTCTCGGCAGGGTATCGGTCCGCCTCGGTCTGCGGAGCGGGGTCGTTCTTCAACTGGGGTGCCAAGCTGGCCTGCCGCACCCGCTTGGGGAGACCGGACGCCGACCGCTGGGCCGGCACCGGGCGCTCCGGTCTGGTGCGCTCCCCGTTCCAGGCCGTCCGCGCCTGCCGCTCGGGACCGGGACCGGGGCCGCGGCCCGCGCTGCGGGACGCGGACCTGCCCTGGCCGTCGTCCGGGCCCGGGCCGTCGGAACGGCCCTCCCTCTGGGCCCAGGACGGCTGCGCACCGCTCTGCGGACGGGCCTGCTGTGCACCGCTCTGGGAGCGGGCCGGCTGTCCGCCGTCCCGGGGCGGCTGGCCGCCGCCCTGCTGCGGACGGGCGTGCCGGCCGCCGCCCGGGGCGCCCCGCACCGGGCGGCCGTGGTCGGAGACCAGCACCGGCGGGACGCGGCGGGGCAGCGGCGCGGGGCCCTGGTCCCGGCCGCCCGGCACGCCGTCCCGCGCCTGCTGGTGCTGCGCCTCCTGGTGCTGCTCCTCGGGCATCCGCTGGTGCGGCACGGGCCCGGTGGGCCTGGCGGCCGCGGGCGGCGTCTGGGACAGGCCGCGGGCGCGGAAGATGGCGCCCGCCTCGTCGTCGTCCTCCACGACGTCCTCGGCACCGGCCTGTGCGAGCGGCGCGGCGGACGGCTCGAGTTCGACCGGTCCGTCGACCACCGACACCTTGCGGCCGGCCCGGTCGGAGAAGTCCGAGAAGGAGACCGGCGCCTCCTCGACGGCCTGCAGCCTGCTGTCAGGACCCAGCCTGATGTCGGAGACCCCGCGCTCCCGGCCGCTTTCGTAGGTGCCGGTCTCGTACGTGGCGCTCTCGTACGCGTCGTCGGCCTCCTGCCCCGTCTCGCCGGTGTCGGTGAGCAGGGACGAGGGGATCAGCACGATCGCGGTGGTACCGCCGTACGGGGAAGGCTGCAGCGAGACCCGTACGCCCTGCCGCTGGGCGAGTCGGCTGACCACGAACAGGCCGAGCCGGTCGGTGTCGGACAGCTCGAATTCCGGCGTCTCGGCGAGCCTCTGGTTCGCCTCCAGCAGCGCCTCCGAGGTCATGCCCAGGCCCCGGTCGTGGATCTCCAGCGTGAACCCCTTGGCGACCCGCTCGCCGTGCACCTGGACGGCGGTGTGCGGGGGCGAGAAGACGGTGGCGTTCTCCAGGAGCTCGGCGATGAGGTGGGTGAGGTCGCCGACCGCCGGGCCGTTGACGGCGAGCCGCGGCATGCGCCGGACCTCGATCCGCTCGTAGTCCTCGACCTCGGCGACCGCGGCGCGGACGACGTCCATCAGCTGGATCGGCTTGCGCCACTGCCGGGAGGGGGCCGCGCCGGAGAGGATGACCAGGCCCTCGGCGTGCCGCCGCATACGGGTGGTCATATGGTCCAGGCGGAACAGGTCGGCGAGCTCGTCGGTGTCCTCGGTACGCCGCTCCATCGCGTCCAGCAGGGTCAGCTGGCGGTGCAGCAGCACCTGGCTGCGGCGGGCCAGGTTGACGAAGACGTCGGAGACGCCCTGGCGGAGCTCGGCCTGTTTGACGGCCGCCTCGACGGCGGCGCGCTGCAGGGTGTTGAGGGCCAGGCCGACCTGGCCCATCTCGTCCTGCCCGTACTCGAGGCGGGGCGCCTCGGTGTCCACGTCGACCTGCTCGCCCGCGCCCAGGCGGCGCATCACGTTCGGCAGCCGCACGCTGGAGGCCTCCTGGGCGTCCTTGCGCAGCCGGGACAGGTCCCGGATCAGACTGCGGCCGATCCTGAACGACACGAAGATCGACACGAGCAGGGCCAGCAGGCCGAGGATTCCGGCGGCACCGGCCCTGAGCATGACGTCGTCGGCCACCGGGTCGATGCGCTTCTGGAGGCGGTCGGTGGCGTCCTTGCCCAGCCGGTCGTAGTCGTTGAGCATCGGCTGGGCGGCGGCCTCCCAGTGCTTCCGGTCCAGGGCGCGGAGCGCGTCGGACGGCTTGGTGGAGGCCATGAGCTTGCCCTCGGCCAGGCGCAGGGCGGCGGGCGCGGCGTTGTTGCGCCGGTAGTCCGAGAAGATCTTCTGCTCGGAGGCGGGCAGGATCGGCAGGTTGGTCTCGTAGAGCAGGTTGCGCTCGGCGATGAGGTCGGAGATCGCGTGCAGATCCTCCGGGGTCATCTTGCGCGCCGTCAGCGCCGAGACATACAGCGCGTCCTCGCGGGAGAGCGCCTCGCGGGCACGGATCATGGCGACCAGCGCACGGCCCTGCTTGTCCAGGTCCGTGTCGGGCACGGCGTGCAGCGAGCTGCGGAAGGTGTAGCAGAGGTCGACGAGTTTGTTGTAATACTCATATGCTGCCGCGCGGTTGGTGCCGCGGTCCTCCACCTTGCGGCGCAGGCCGTCCAGGCCCTCGGCGGCCTTGAGGATGGCGGAGAGCTGATCCTCCGATTCGGAGTTCATCATGTCGCGCACATCGCTGTCGGCGGCGGCGTCCCTCAGGACGCCGAAGACCTCGTCGGTCTTGCGCTGCAGCGCGTGGAGCACGGGAAGTGCGTCGGCCTGGCGCGGATCGGCCAGGAGGACGAGGGTCTGCCGGCGCTCCTTCTGAATGGCGTGAACGGCCTCCTCGGCCGGCTGACCGGCCTTGTCGATGATGTCGGAGGCGTCCAGGAGCCGAATCGCCTCACGAGTGGTGATCACTGTAGCGAAGGCCCAGATTGCCGTCAGCGAGACAAGTGGCACCAGCAACAGCGCCACGATCTTCCGGCGGATCGATTTCCCGCGAAAGCGCATGGCCTCCCCAACGTCAACCCCGTTGTACGGGGGCGGTGTTCGAGTTCCGACAACAAGCGGCGCGAGCCTACTACTGCCCGTTCGACAACTCGAAGGCCTGTCCGCTTGATGCCGGGACCGGTCCCCCCGGCGCCATCACGAGTTGTCCGGTGATGGGCTGACTTACCCCCCGCCGCCCGACCCTCTTTTGCTGACTTCGACAGGCTGGAATGAGTCAACCCTTGGCTGGATTTCCCCTCTCTGGGGGAACCTACCGCCGCTGTTATTCGTGCACTGAGGGGGCACACTAAGGGGGAATACGACCCATGTCCCGCTTTTTGAAACCGCAGGACCTGGGCAGCCGCTGAAAGGTGTAGGGGCTTCATGGACGCCATGGACAAGGATCGCGACATCCCGCAGCGCGCGGTTCGACCGCTGTGGACAGAGGAGCCGGCCCGAAGGCGCCGGCTGCCCGATCCGGTCCGTACGGCGGCGGTGCGCGCGGTCATCATCGTCGCGGTGACCTTGGTGCAGGCGATGATCGCGGTGCTGAGCGCGCTGGCGGGCTCGTGGCTGGCGTTCCCCTCGGTGCTGACCACGGTGGGCAGCACGGTGCTGGCCACCTGGGGCGTGCTGGACGTATGGGTGACGCGGCAGGTGTGGAACCAGCGTTACGGCGTGGTGTCCCGGCCCAGCAGCACCGCGCGGCAGCTGCGCCGGCAGCGCCGCCGGGCCCGCAAGGCGGGCCCGGTCGGCTCGCCGCGCCCCGCGGAGCGCGGGCGGGCGCGCGGGGCGGCGGCGTGATGCGGTGGGGTGATGCGGTGCGTGATGCGGTGGGGCGCGGCGGGGTGCGTTGGGGTCGCGTGGTGTGGCGGGGCCGCGTGACGGCGCACGGCGCGGCGGCGTGACGGCTGGGGCGGGCGACGGTGACTCTCCCCGACGACAGCCGCAGGCCCCGCCGTATCCATAGGCGGCGCGGACCCGGCTACCCGACCGGGGCCTCCGCCCCGGTGGGGGCGTCCGGGCGGCGGTACATTCGGGTCGCCGTGATCTGGCCGTGGACCTGGCCGTCCTCGGGGTCCCGCTCGGGGAGTCCCGGCCGCAGGTGTTCCTCGACGCTGATGTACTTCAGCCCCGCGCGCAGGTCCGCGTCGTTGCGCAACCGGATGACCAGCGGGAACTCGGCGAGCGCCGTCGTGTCGAACAGGCCCGTGGTGTAGAGCAGCTGGACGCCCAGCGCATCCGCGACCGCCCGCTGCAGCTCCAGCAGATACGTCGCGTTGGCGCGCCCGATGGGGTTGTCGAGGAACAGCGTGCCCGCGTGGCGGTGCCGGTCCCGGCCCCGGTCGTTGCTGCGCAGCGCCGCCATCGTGCAGTACAGGGCGATGGCGGCGGTCAGCAGCTGGCCGCCGGAGAAGACATCGCCCATCTGCCCGACCGGCACCCGCTCGGCGCGCAGCACCGCGTCCGGCTTGAGGATTTCGACGGCCACGCCGCGCGGCTGGAGCGCCGCGTGCACACCGCGCAGCAGCAGCGACATGCCGTCGCGGCGCAGGTCGGAGTTCTTCCGCACGGCGGAGCGGGTCGCCTCGTCGATGACCTCGCCAAGCCGTTCGGCGAGCGTCGCCTGGTCCGGGTCCTCGAAGCGGATGCGCAGGAACTCCTGCCCCGACCACTCCCCGAGCCCTTCGGGCAGCCGGGAGAGCCGCTGGGCCGAGCGCAGCGTCGCCAGCGACGACTCGACCAGGCCGCGCAGCCGGTCCACGATGCTGTCCCGGTTGCGCTCCAACTGGGCCAGCTCGTCGGTCAGCACGCGCAGCCGGGGCGCGAACGCGTCGGCCCACGCCGCGGCGTGCTCCGGCAGGGCGGACGCGGGCAGCTCGCGGATCTGCTGCCGGGCGGGGGTGCGCACCTGCTCGTAACGGGTCGCGTTGGCGTGCCGTACGAGCACATCGCTCGCCTCCCGGACGGCGGCCTCGGCCGCCGAGAGGTCGCCCGCGCAGCCGCGCAGCGAGCGGCGGGTCTCGGCGGCCGCCTGCCGGGCCTCCGCGAGGCTCCCGGCGTACGCGTCGGGCTGCTGCTCGCCGTCCGCGTCCTGGTGGTCGCGGAGCAGATCCCGCAGCAGGGCGGCGGTCTCCTCGAAGCCGCCCGCCGCGTCCTCGGCGGCGCGGTGGGCGCGCAGCAGCTCGCTGTGGGTGGTGCGGGCGGTCTCCAGCGCGTCCGTACGGGTGCTGAGCTCCGCGTTCGCCGTGCGCAGCAGCTCCTTGGCCTGCTCGGCGTCCTGAGGGACCATCCCCTCCGGCAGCTCGGTGTGCGCCTCGCCGTCCTCGGGCGCCAGCCGCTCCGCCTCACCGCGCAGCCGGCCCAGCTGCTCGCTCGCCGCCGACGCGCGCGCCTCCAGCATGTGCACCAGCGACTCGGCGCGGGCGGCGGCCGCCTGGCGGGACGGGCCGTCCGCGCCGTCCGTGCTCTCCAGGAGCTGTGCGGCGCGGGTGCGGACCTTGTTGGTGAGCCGGTCCAGGGCGGCCAGCGCGGCGCTCTCGTCGCTCTCCGCGCGGGCCTGCTCGGCGCGCAGATCGGCGCCGACGCCGACCTTCTCGTACACCTGCGAGGCCGCGCGATACGCCTCGCGGAGCGCGGGCAGCGAGGCGGTGGGCGGCGCGCCGTCCGCCACGTCGTCGGGGGCGCCCGCGATCTCGGCGCGCTCGGCGCGCAGGGCGCGGGCGGTGCGGTGCGCGTCGTCGGCCGCGCGCTGGGCGGCGCGCCGGTCCTCGTCCGCCGCGCGCGCCCGGTCCACACAGGCGGCGGCCCGCTCCTCGTACTCCGCGGCCTCGTCGGCCAGTTCGCGCAGCCTGGTCTGCCAGGCGGCGCGCTCCCGCAGCCGGAACGCGAGCCCCGCCAGCGCGTCGGCCGCCCGGCGGGCCCGCTGCGCCGCCTCCTGCCGCTCGTCGCGCACCCGGGCCGCCTCGCCGGCCGCCTCGTCCGCCTCCGCCCTCGCCGTACGGGCCTCCGCCAGCTCCCGCTGCGCGGCGTCCGCCGCCTCGCGAGCCGCCTCGGCCGCCTCCGCCAGCTCCGCGAGCCGTCCGGGCGGGCAGCCCGTACGCCATGCCGACAGCCGCGCTGCCAGCGCCCGGTCCCCCGCCAGCCGGGCCGCGAGCGCCCTGATCTCCTCGTCCCGCGCGGTGGCCCGCGCCCGCAGCTCCCGCCGCTCGTCGTCGGCGGCCCGCTCGTCGTGCATCGCCGGGTTCGGCGGCACCAGGAACACCCCGCTGTCCTGCGCCCCGGGCGACGGCGTCGGCGCGAGCAGCGCGGCCGCCGTCCCGACGGCCACGGCGGAGCGCGGCAGCAGCGACGCCGTGCCCAGCACCTCGCGCGCCCGCGCGTGCGTGTCGGGGTCGGTGATGACCACCCCGTCGACCAGCTCCGGCCGTGCGGCCAGCACCGCGGCGTGGTCGACGGGGTCCACGGCCTGCGCCAGATACCGCCAGCCGGGCAGCGCGGGGATGCCGTGCTCGCCCAGGTACTCCACCGCCGCCAGCACATCGGGGCTCGGCGGCAGCAGCCCGCCGTCGCCGAGCGCGCCGAGGATCCGCGCGTCGTCGGCCGCGGCCGTACGCAGGTCGAAGAGGTGCCGCTCGGCGGAGGCGACGCTCTCGTCGAGCACTTCCCGCAGCGCGTCGGCGTTCCGGTCGAGCTCCTCGGCGCTCAGCGGCCCGTCACCGGCCGGCCGCCGCACGCCGCCACCCTCCGCCGGCGCGCCACCATCGCCGCCGGCGTCCCGCCGCCCGCCGGTCACGCCCCGGCGCGCGGCGGCCTTGTCTGCCGGGCCTTCGCCGCTCCCGTCGCCGTCAGCCGTGGCGGGCTCGCCCGCTTCGGGGTCCCAGCAGTCCTCGCCCTCGTCGGCGGGCTGTGTGCGCTCGTCGGGGTCGACGGCCGGCGGGGTATACGGGGTGTCAGCCGGCCGCGCGCCGTTCTCCGCCTCGTCCACGTGGGCGGAGACGCGGCCGGGTGGGCGGGCGTCGGCGGGCAGGGAGCGGGCGGGGTGGCTTGGGGTGTTGTGGGTGGGGTGCGGCTGGTCCAGGTCGTCGACGCGCATCGTCACCCGGCTCGGCCGCCCGGCCTCGGCCGCCGACGGGCGCCCGGCGCGCGGGGTCGGGACGGACGGGGTGGCCGCGGGGAGGCCGAGGAGTTCGACGAGGCGCTGTTCGGAGCCGAGCGACTCCGCCGCGCGGCGCTCCGCGTCGTACGCCGCCACGGCCGCGCCGGCCGCGTCGGCCGCGCGGGCGGCGGCGAGTTCGGTGCGGGACTGCTCGGCGGCGGTCGCCTTGGCGGCGTCCGCGGTGCGGCGGGCGGCCTCGCGGGCGGCGTCCCAGGCGGCGACGGCGGTCTTCTCGGCGTCGCTGGCGGCGAGGGCGGCGCGGGCCGGGTCGGCGTCGGGGGCGGAGTCGTCCAGCCAGCCGGCGCGCACCGCCTCGGCGGTCTCCTGCTCGACCTCCGCGAGCCGCTGCCGCAGGTGCTCGGCCTCGCTGCGGGCGCGCTGGGCGGCCGTGGCGGCCGCCGTGGCGTCGCGGTGGGCGACCTCGCCCGTCTCCTGGAGGGCGGCGGAGCGCTCCTCCTCCTCGTTGGCCAGCCGCTCGCCGTCCTCGGCCGCCGCGTGCAGGGCCCGTACGAGATCGGCGGCGGCCTTGGCGCGGGCGGCGAGCGCGGGGGCGGCGTCCCGCTCGGCCTCGCGGATCGCGGCGGCGACGCGCGCCGAGCGGTCGGCGGCGGCGCGGTGGCGCAGCACCGTCTCGGCGGCCTGCCACGCGGAGTGCAGGGTGCGGGCGTCGTTGATCTCGCGCCGCTGCGCGGCCGCGCCCTTCTCCGCGGCGGCGAGCGCCAGGGAGGCGTGCCGGTAGGCGAGTTCCGCGGCGACCAGGGCGCTGCGCCCGCGCGCCCCCTCCGCCTCGGTGACGGCGTGGGCGGCGGTGGCGACCTGCTGGGCGAGCTCGGCGGCGCGCTCGCGCTCCTCGGCGCCGCGCGCGGACAGCCGCCTCGCGAGCGTGCGGGTGCGGCGCTCGGCGCCCGCGTGCACCCCGCGGGCCTGCTCGCGCCGCTCCGCGGCGTCGGCGATGCGGGACAGCAGGTCGAGCGAGCCGGCCGTGAAGTCGCGCTCGGCCGTGAGCTCCGCGCGGCGGCCGAGCTTGTGGGCGAAGCCGTGGACGAGGTCGGCGAGCCCGTCCGTGTCGCGGGTGTCGGTGACGGCGCGCAGCAGCAGATCGGTGAAGTCGGAGTCGTTCTTGACGGCGAACAGGCCGGCTGCCTCGCCCTCGTCCGCGTTCATCTCCCGCTGGTAGCGGAAGAGTTCGGGGTCGAGCCCGAGGTCGCCGAGGTGTTCGTTCCAGCGCTCGTGGATCTCCACCCAGGACACGTCGAGGTGCGGATAGGCCTTGCCCGCCTCGGTGATGGCGTCGCGGAAGCCCTTCATGGTGCGGCGGCGGCCGCGAGCGGTGGAGGCGCCCTCGACGAGGGGCCGCACGGCCGCGGACTCGGCCACCGGCAGGGAGTCCAGGCTCAGCCCCGGTCCGGGGCGGAAGGAGTACCACGCCTCGGCGAACTTCCGCGGGTCGTTGGACACCTGGCGGCCGCGCCACTCGCTGACCTTGCCGACGACGACCGTCTCACCGGTGACCGTGTGCTGCCACTCCAGCGCCACGTGCCCGCAGTCGTCGGCGAGCAGGAACTTGCGCAGCACGCCGGAGCTGGCGCCGCCCAGGGTGTTGCGGTGGCCGGGCAGCATCACCGAGAAGATCAGCTTGAGCAGGACGGACTTGCCACCGCCGTTCTCCAGGAAGAGCACGCCGGCGGGCGCGGGACGCCGCGGCGGGCCGACGGGCTCCTCCTCGAAGAACTCCGCCTGGGTGGGGGCGGGGCTGGGCACCGGCTCGCCGACTCCGCGCAGGTCCAGCACGGTGTCGGCATAGCGCGCACCGGCCGGCCCGATGGAGTAGAGGCGGATCCGGGACAGCTCGTACATGGCGGCGGACTCTCGTTGTCGTGAAGGCGGTCAGGAAGTCGGGAACGGGATCGGGGCGGGGAGGGGCGGAACAGGGGGACGGCCGGGAAGCGGGGTCGGATGGTGCCTGGTCAGGGCGCGTGGAACGGCAGACCCGCGTCGGCGACCAGGTCCAGGTCGTCGCTGTCGTCGGGCGGCAACAGCGACGCGCTGCCGTCGCTCATGGGCACGACGCCCAGTTCGAGCAGCTCGGCCATGGCGGCGCTGCCCGCCATGTCGCGCACCTGCAGCTGGTAGCGGGCGGTCGTGCGGTACGCGCCTCCGGCGTCGTCCCCGGTGCGCTGCAGAAAGCCGGAGTCGACGAGGAAGGCGACGGCCTTGCCGACGATGCCGGTCGTCGAACCGGCGAGCCGCCGCGCGTCCTTGGTGGCGCCGGTGGCGCTGCGCCGCGCGTACACCCGCCAGGCTGCCTCCAGGCCGGGGGCGTCGGTGGCCGGGTCGGTGTTCTCCCCCTGCTCCTCGGCGCGCTGCTCCAGGCGGCGGCAGGCCTGCCGTACGAAGGCGTCGATGCCGTTGACCGTGACCCGGCCGATGTAGCCGTCGTCGGCCAGGTCCTCGGGGCGCGGGAAGGCCATGGCGGCGACGGCGAGATGGGCGAGGCCGTGCAGAAAGCGGTCGGCGGAGTCGGTGGAGGCGCGGCGGGCGTAGTCGCCCATGCGGACGGCGAAGACGGAGTCCTCCGCGGCGGCCAGGGCCATCCCGGCCCGGGTGGAGACCTCGAGCACGATCAGGCCGAGCCCGGCGGCCACGGCGTCGGCCAGCCGCGCGAACGCCGGGTCGTCGCGGTGGCGGCGGAGCAGTTCGGCGTACTCGACGTCACGGGCGGGCAGCAGCTTCGGCTGCAGCCCGAAGGCGACCAGACGCGCCGCGTCGGCCGCGTCGGCGGGCGTGAGGGGGCCACCTTCCGCCGCGTCCGACCTGCTCGACACGCCCGACACGCCGGGCGCGCTCTGCGCCGAGGACGTCAGGTCGGGCTGCGTGCCGTCTGTGGGGTCGTACTCGCTCACGGGTGAAGCTCCTTGTGGGCTGCGGCCTGGTCAGGGCCGCGTGTCGCGGTGGATCCGGTGGCGCCGGCCGGCGCCGGCTTGCTCGCTCGCCTGCGCGGTGGAAGGTGCTGCCCGGCGCGGCGCGGCGGCGCCGGGGCCGCCACGATCCGCCCCGCGGTATCCGCACGGCGCGGGCACTACGCCACCTCCGCGCGGTCCGCCGCCATCCCGGCCGCGTCCAGCATCGCCATCCCCACTATCAGGTCGGCGCCGCCGAACTCCGGGTCGTCCAGCTCGGTGCCGTCGTCGACGGCGAACAGCAGCCGCTCCTCGCCCTGGCGATAGGCGGTGCCGACGGGCGGGCTCGCGGCGTGGACCGCGAGCAGGGCGATGAGGTAAGGGAGTTCGGGGTCGCGGCGGCGGGCGTCGGCCAGGAGGCCGGAGAGCCTGCGGGGGGCGTCGGCCGGGAGGTCGAGCAGCTGCATGGCGACCGCCAGCTGCTCCTCGCTGAAGCGGCTGTCGTCGGGGGTGGCGATCAGGTCCGGCTCCGGCATCTCCGCGCCCAGGTGCTCGCGCTCCACGGGCGGGGTCAGCAGCATGTCCACGAGGTCGCCGACGCGCACGGAGGTCGGGGTGCGATAGCCCGTGCCGCGGGCGAAGAAGGCGTCGGTGACGCGGAGGGCACGGTCCACGGGCAGCGGCAGGACGGGCGCGAGGAGCTGCCCGTACAGGTCGAGTCCGGCGTGCGCGGCCGGTGTGGCGAAGGCCTGGCGGTCCTGTTCGGCGCGGAAGAGCGGCCCCGCCTCCAGCAGCCGGGACTGCAGCTGGGTGTGGCGGCGGATGCAGTCCTTGACTATGTCGACGAGCTCGGCGGCGCGGCGCTTGTTCTCGGCGCTCTCCGCCTCGTCGCGGGCCTTGCGGATGTTGGTCAGGATCGCGTTCTCATGGCGGTAGCGGTCGGCCACGTGGTCCAGGGCCTCGCTGATCAGGTCGGGGACCGTGCGCAGCCAGTCGACCGCGCGCACGTTGCGCCGGGTGGCGTCGAGGGTGCGGCGCAGCGTCTCGGAGTACTGCACGGTGCGGTAGCGGGCCTGTTCTGCGGCGAGCTGGGCGTCGGCCAGGCGGCCGCGGCTGATCAGCACCTCCAGCTTCACCTCGGCGGCGATCTGGGCGCTGGTGACGTCCGTGTCGAGCGCGCCGACCAGGACGTTGACCGCCTCGTCGGTGGTGCGCAGATAGACGCTGCCGCCGGGCCCCGGCACCTCCTCGACCAGCTTGAAGTCGTAGTCACGGCGCACATAGACGCCGTCGGGGCCGAACGTGCCGTACACGGCGCGGAAGCCGCGGTCCACACTGCCGACGTTGATCAGGTTCTCCAGCACCCAGCGCGCGACGCGCTCGTGCTCGGCGACGGGCCGGTCCGGGGCCTGCGCGGCGACGCGGGGCAGCAGCCTGGCCACTATCTGGTCGTGGTCGGCGCCGGTGTCGAAGTCCATGTTGAGCGTGACGAGGTCGATGGCGGCGAGAGCGACCTCCGCCATCGTGTACACCGAGTACTCGCCCGCGAGGCTGCCCTTGCGCGCGTCGAGGTCGTGCAGCGGCGCGGTGCAGGCGAGCGCGCGCAGCCGCCGGGCCAGGCCTTCGTCTGCGGCCGGACCCGGGGCCGGGCGTGCGGCCCCGGCGTACCCGTTGAGCTGGGGCGCGGCGGCTCCAGGCGGTGGAGAAGTCACGTCGCACAGATTAGGCGCTCGCACCGACAACGGACGAAACGGCGCGGAGCGGCCGGGCGCGTGGACGGATCCATCAGTCTACGACGCGTCCCCAGACGCTGTGCGGAGACCCGTCGGGCCACTGCTCGGACCCGTCCTCGTCGGCCGTCGGCCGTCAGCCGTCGGCCGTCAACTCCTTGCGCCCCGTCAGCCTCCGCGCGGGCCCTCGCCCAGGGCGAGCGCCGCGAAGGTGGCGAGCCAGTGGTCGCCGGTGAAGTCTCCGGAGACCACGTGCGGCAGCCCGGCGGCGAGGTGGTCCTCCGCCGCCGAGACCAGGACGGGGCCGCGCGGGTCGCTCCCGGGCAGCGCCGCGGCGAGCCGGCGCAGCGCCGCGGCCCTGCTGAGCGAGAGCCCGATGAGATGGCCGATCTGCGGGTCGGTGGGGTCGGAGACGACCGGCGGGGTGAGCAGCCGGTCCGGGCCGCCGCGTTCGAGACCGGGCAGGAAGCCGTCCAGCCAGGCGGCGAACCCGTCCCGCGGAAGCACTCGGCAGACCGCCTCCGCCTCGCTGAGGGCCGGGGAGAGGAAGTCCTGTCCGGAGGGTTCCCAGTGGGCCGGGGCATCGTGGTCGTCGCCGAACCAGCGGAGGACCGCCGCCGCGATCGGCTCGGCGAGTGCCGCCCGCCCGGCCGCGGCCGCGCTGTCCAGGATCAGGCCGAGAGCGAAGGCGCTGTTGGTGTGGGTGCCGTGCCGGACGGGGTAGGTGGCCCGCCGGAGCCAGTCGCGCAGCAGCGTCTCCACGGCGGCGGCCGCCGGCTCCAGGGCGGCCGCCCACCGGCTGCCCGCCGGGCCCAGGGCCCGGCATTCGGCGGTCAGCGCCAGCAGCCAGGCCCAGCCGTAGGGCCGCTCGAAGGACGGGTGGGCGCGCAGATAGTCCGCCTCGGCCGCCAGGTGCTCGGCCGTGAGGTGGCGGTCCAGCGCCTCGGTGACCTCGCCGACACGGATCCGGGCGGGGCAGCGGCGCAGCAGCCGGACCAGCAGCCAGTGCATGTGCACCGAGGAGTGCCAGTCGTACGAGCCGTAGAAGGCGGGGTGGTGATGGCGCGGCGGCACCAGGTCCTCGGGGCCGCGCAGCAGATGGGCCGGGGCGTAGGGGTAGGGCCGGGTCACGTTGGCCGTGGCCACGGCGGCGAACCGGTCGGCGAGTTGGGCGAGTTGGGCGAGTCCGACAGGTTCCGCCGCCTCCGCGGTCCCAGGTCGCGTCGTATCGCGTCGGACGCTGCTCAATGGGTGGCTCCCTCGGCGACTCGGAGGTCTTCGCGCGTGGTCACGGCCGTGGTGATGATCGCCCGCAGGGCCTGCGCCACCGTGTCGGTGGGCAGTGAGGGCTCGGCCCGGTCCACGACCTGCCCAGGGGCGTACGGGACGTGGACGAATCCCCCGCGCAGCGCCGGTCTGCGGGTGGCGATCAGGTGGGCGAGCCCGTAGAAGACGTGGTTGCACACGAAGGTGCCGGCCGTCTGGGACACGGAGGCGGGAATTCCGGCCGCCCGTACCGCCGCCACGCACGCCTTGACGGGCAGGGCGGCGAAGTAGGCGGCGGGGCCGCCCGCGACGACCGGCTCGTCGACGGGCTGCCGCCCGGCGTTGTCGGGGATACGGGCGTCGTCCACATTGATCGCGACGCGTTCCACGCTGATGCCCGTGCGGCCCCCGGCCTGCCCCACGCACAGCACCAGGTCGGGCGCGGTCTGTTCCACCGCCGCGGCCAGCTCGTCGAGCACCGTGCCGAAGACGCAGCTCAGCCGGGCAGCGGTGACCTGGATGCCGGGCGGAGGGCCGGCGGCGACCAACGAGACGGCTTGCCAGGAGGGGTTGACGTCTTCGCCGCCGAAGGGCTCGAAGCCGGTGAGGAGCACACGGGCCGCGGGGATCACTGGGGTCGCTGGCGTCACGCGTGCCCCCTCAGAAGGCGAAGAGCGAGATGATGACGATGTTGCAGGCCAGCAGCGCCCCGGCCGTGGGGATCTGGGCCTTGATGGGCCCGTACTGGTCCTTGAGTTCGAGCAGGGCGGCGGGCACGAGGTTGAAGTTGGCGGCCATGGGGGTCACGAGGGTTCCGCAGAAGCCGGCCAGCATCCCGACGGCGAGGACGACCGCCGGTTCGCCGTGCATCTGCTGGATGAGCACGGGCCAGCCGATCGCGGCGGTCATCACCGGGAACGCGGCGAAGGCGTTGCCCATGATCGTGGTGAACAGGGCCATGCCGACGCAGTAGACGGCCACGGCGACGTACTTCTGGCCGTCCGGCAGCAGCTGTTCGGTGATCTTGCCGACCTGGCTGCCGACCCCGGCCACCTGGAAGATCGAGCCGAGTACGGCCAGCAGCTGGGGCAGCAGCAGCGCCCAGCCCATGGACTCCAGCAGACCGCGCCCGGCGTGCAGCGGTACGGCGGGGTTGCGCTCGCGGACCACGAGCATGGCGACCACGAGACCGGCGACGGCGCCGAAGCCGAGGCCGAGGACGGTCTCGCTGCCCGGCTCAAGCACCGGCTCGCCGCCGACGCGCCAGTGCTTGAGGGCGGAGGCGCAGACCACCGCCACGACGGGGATGGTGAGGGCGGGGACGAAGAGCTTGCCCCGCAGCCGCGCGGCGAGCGCGGTGCGCTGTTCGGTGGTGGTGGTGCGCGGGGTGCCGCGCCCGGTGCGGCCGAAGCCGGCCAGGCAGACCATGACCAGCACGGCGAGGCCCAGCGGCTCGGCCGGGGCCTGCTTCTTCACCACCCAGGTGCTGTAGAGGAAGCATCCGCCCAGCAGGCCCCAGAAGGCCGCGGAGCCAAGGCGCTTGGGGTTGCTGCGGTCGGCCACCATCTGCGCGGCCATGGCGAGGAAGACGGCGCCGACGAGCCAGTAGAACCACTCGACCTTGATCACTTGGCATCCTCCGGGGTGCGGTCGCCGGCCCGGGCGGAGCGCGCGCCCGCGGCCGCCAGGTCGCGGTCCAGGGTGCGGTCCAGGCGCAGCAGCCGGGCGCCGTGGATGAGGAAGGCGCACACGGCGGTGGGGATCGCCCACAGCGCCAGCTGCAGCGGCTCCAGGTGGGTGTGGTAAGTGGTGTTGACGAAGCCGGTGATCAGCAGGATCGAGCCGATGGCGAGGAAGCAGTCCTCGCCGAAGAAGAGGCCGACGGTGTCGGCGCTCGCGGCGTACGAGCGGACGCGCTCGCGCATCCGCTCGGGCAGCGGGCCGTGGCGGCGCTCGGCGGCCCCCTCGGCCATCGGCGCGACCATGGGCCGCACGCTCTGCGCCGGCCCGCCGATGCTGGTGAGGCCGAAGGCTGCGGTGAGCTGACGGAGCCCCAGGTAGAGGGCGAGGAAGCGGCCGGCGGTGAGCTTGCCGAGCCGCCCGATGAGGACGCGGGCCTGTTCCTGCAGGCCGTTGCGTTCCAGGAGGCCGATGACCGGGAGGGTGATGACGAAGATCGTCACCGAGCGGCTGGAGGCGAAGCCGTCACCGAAGGCCGCGAGGACTTCTTGCGGCGAGAGCTTGCCCAGCAGCCCGGTGACGATGCCCGAGACGCCCACCACCAGCAACGGGTTGCGTCGGGTGGCGAATCCGAGGACCACCACCAGGACGCCGAGGAGAACGATCATGCGTCCCGCCTTCCGTGCGCAGGACCTCACGAGCGACGCCGTGAGGAAGAATGCACCGGAGGCTAGGCGATCGTTGAACGATCCGACAAGACTTCGGTATGCAGTTGTTTCTTGGCTCTCCGATCGTTTACGACTCGGAAACCCGCTGGGCGTAGGCGTCGGCCAACTGGAGCCGGGAGTCCTCGAGATAGGAGGCGAGCAGCCGCTCGGCCTCTGAGGCGTCCCCGGACTGCAGCACCTCCAGGATGTGCCGATTGCGGACCAGATACGGCGCGTGGAAGCGGCGGGGGTCGTCCATGACGTGGAAGACCAGACGGAGTTCGGCCAGCACGCCGCGCATCAGTTCGTCGGCGCGCGGGCTGCCGGCGAGCGCCACGATTCCCTGGTGGAAGCGGATGTTGGCGGTGGACAGGTCCTGCCAGGCCCGCGCCTGCGCGGCGCGCTCCCCGGCCAGGACGGCCGACTCGACCGCCTCCAGCGGGTACGGCGGCTTTCCGAGGCCGCGTACGGCGCCGCACTCCACCAGCGCGCGCACGCGGTAGATGTCGTTCAGGTCGTCCACCGTCACGATGCGCACGAACACGCCCCGGTTGAGCTCGTGCACCAGCAGCCGCTCGTGCGTGAGCAGACGGAACGCCTCCCTGAGGGTGTTCCGCGAGACGCCGAGCGCCCCTTTGACGCTGTCCTCGGACAGCCGGGCGCCGGGCGGGAAGAACCCTTCGGCGATGCGGTCGCGCAGGATGTCCGCGACGCGCTCGGCGGTGCTCGTCCGCCCCAGCAGTACGCGGTCGCCCTCCAGCTCGGCCAACGCGGACGCCTCCACGATCCGCCCATCCGCCCCGTTTCTCACCGTTGGTCACCTTTCGCCGCTTCTGAATCCCGTTTGGCGAGAAGTCAATCCCAGAACACCCAGCGGAACAACATTCTTCTTGTCGTATCGTTCAACGATCGCCTACCTTGTCGTGCCATGGCGGACTTCACCATCGACCTCAACGCCGACCTCGGCGAGGGCTTCGGACGCTGGCAGCTCACCGACGACGACGCCTTGCTGTCCGTCGTCACCAGCGCCAACGTCGCCTGCGGCTTCCACGCGGGCGACCCCTCGACCATGCGCCGGGTGTGCGAGCTGGCCGCCGAGCGCGGGGTGCGCATCGGGGCGCAGGTCTCCTACCGGGATCTGGCGGGCTTCGGCCGGCGCACCATGGACGTGCCGCCGCACGAGCTGACCGACGAGATCGCCTATCAGATCGGCGCCCTGCGGGTGTTCGCGCGCTCCGCGGGGGCGGATGTGGCCTACGTCAAGCCGCACGGCGCGCTGTACAACCGCTGCGTACACGACCGGGCTCAGGCCGCCGCCGTCGTCGAGGGCATACGGCTGGCCGCCGACGCCCCGCTGCCCGTCCTGGGGCTGCCCGGCTCCCGGCTGCACGAGGCGGCCGACGCGGCCGGACTGCCCGTCGTGCGCGAGGGGTTCGCCGACCGCGCCTACACGGCGGCCGGGACGCTGGTCCCCCGCGGCGAGCCCGGCGCGGTCGTCGCCGACGCGGGCACCGTCGTCGAGCGCTCCCTCGCCTTCGCCCGCGACAGGTCGGTGACCTCGATCGACGGCCGGCCGGTCGAGGTGGACGTACGGTCCCTGTGCGTCCACGGCGACACCCCCGGGGCGGCCGACATCGCCCGCCGGGTCCGGGCCGAACTGGAGGGCGCCGGCGTGCGCGTGGAGCCGTTCGCATGACCGGCTCCGGCGGACGGGTCCGCGTGCGCGGCCTGCCGGTGGGGGACCACGCGCTGCTGCTCGAGGTGGACACCGGCGAGGCCGCCCTGGCCCTCCACGCCGAGCTGCTGCGCCGCGCCGAGGCGCGGACGCTGCCCGCGGTGCGGGAGATCGTGCCCGCGGCGCGCACCGTGCTGCTGGACGGGGTGGCCGATCCACGCGCCCTCGCGGCCGAGGTGGCGCGGTGGGACGTCCCCCCGCCGGCCGGCGGCCACGGCGCCACCGTCGAGATCCCGGTGCGCTACGACGGCCCGGACCTGGCCGATGTCGCCGAGCTGTGGGGGGTCACCCCGCAGGAGGCCGCGCGCATCCATGGGGAGACCGAATTCCGGGTCGCCTTCTGTGGTTTCGCCCCCGGCTTCGGCTATCTGACCGGTCTGCCGGAGCGCTGCCATGTGCCGCGCCGCGCCACCCCGAGGACCAGGGTCCCGGCCGGCTCGGTCGCCCTCGCGGGCCCGTACACCGGCGTCTATCCGCGCTCCTCCCCCGGCGGCTGGCAGTTGATCGGCACCACCGACGCGGTGCTGTGGGACACCGCGCGCACCCCGGCCGCGCTCCTGTCCCCCGGCACACGCGTCCGCTTCGTACCGGCGCGCCCCGCCGAGGAGGCGGACCAGCCCCGGGAGACAACGAAGCAGTCCCAGGGGACAACGGAACAGCCCATAGGGACAGGGAAAAAGCCCGCACCGGAAAAGCCCGCGGCGAAAGAGACTTCCGCATGACGGACCACGCCTTCGCGGTGGTGCGGGCCGGCGCGCTGACCACCGTCCAGGACCTCGGCCGGATCGGCCACGCCCACCTCGGCGTGCCGCGCTCCGGGGCGCTCGACGAGCCCGCGCTGCGGCTCGCCAACCGCCTGGTGGGCAACCCCGAAGGGGCCGCGGCCCTGGAGACCACGCTCACCGGCTGCGCCGTACGGCTGCGCCGCGAGGCCACGGTGGCGGTCACCGGCGCGCCCTGCCCGGTCACCGTGGACGGCCGCCCCGCCGCATGGGGCGCTCCCGTGCGGGTGCGGGCGGGCGCTCTGGTGGACGTGGGCGCCGCCACCCACGGCGTGCGCGGCTATCTGGCGTTCGGCGGCGGCGTGGCGGCCGAGCAGGTGCTCGGCAGCCGCTCCACGGATCTGCTCTCCGGCCTCGGCCCGCCCCCGCTCACCGACGGCGCGGTGCTGCGGCTGGGCGCGCCGGTGGGCCCGGCGCCCGCCGTGGATGCGGCGCCCTGCCCGGGGCCGCCGCGCGAGCTGGTCCTGCCGGTGGCGCTCGGCCCGCGCGACGACTGGTTCACCGCCCGGGCGCTGCGCACCCTGGCGACCGGCGAGTTCCGGGTGTCGGCCGCGAGCAACCGCATCGGGCTGCGCACCGAGGGGCCCTCGCTGGAGCGCGCGCGGGAGGGCGAACTGCCCAGCGAGGGCATGGCCCTGGGCGCGCTCCAGGTCCCGCCGGACGGCCGCCCGGTGTTGTTCCTGGCCGACCACCCCACGACCGGCGGCTACCCCGTCGTCGGCGTCGTCCCCGAACCCCATCTCGCCGCGGCCGCCCAGGCCGTCCCGGGCACGGTGGTGCGCTTCACGCCACGCCCGGCCCGATAGACACCCGCGCCGGGCAGTACGGCGAGCGGCACGTCGAGCGGCCGGCCTAGGGGAGGCCGACCGTGCGGCCGAGCCCCGCCACGGCTTGGGCGAAGAACTCCTCGCGCGCCTCGACGACGTTGTTGAACTGGCCGAAGAGCTCAAAGCTCACCAGGCCGAAAAGCTGCGCCCAGGCCGCGATGAACGCCGCGAGCGCCGCGTCGGGAAGCCCGGTCCCCAGGGTCGCGGCCAGGGCCCGGGCGTCGGCCCGCACCGCCTCGGGGACCTCGCTCTCCCCGGGGACGCGCAGGGTGCCCGCGGCGTGGGCCTCACCCGCGACGGCGAGCAGGGCGAGGCCCACCCGGGAGGCGGGCACGACGGTGTCCTGGGGCGCGGAGTAGCCGGGCACCGGGGAGCCGTAGATCAGCGCGTACTCGTGCGGATGGGCCAGCGCCCACTCCCGTACGGCCCGGCAGACCGCGCCCCACCGCTCCCCGGGCTCCCGGCCGTCCGTCTCCGCCAGGGCCGCCTCGGCCGCCGCGCCCAGGGCGTCGTACGCGTCCACGATGAGCGCGGTCAGCAGGTCGTCGCGGCTCGGGAAGTAGCGGTAGAGGGCGGAGGAGACCATGCCGAGCTCGCGCGCGACGGCGCGCAGCGACAGCTTGGCCGCTCCCTCGCGGGCGAGCTGGCTGCGCGCCTCTTCCTTGATGGCGGCGGTCACTTCGGTACGGGCCCGTTCCCTGGCCCCTCGGATCGCACTCATGGCAGACAGTCTCTCATCCTGTCGGAGCACCGGCCAATAACGAGAGCAGTGCTCTTGCAAGAGCGCACCGCTTCATGCACACTGATCTCAAGAGAGAGCACCGCTCTCCCAATGGAGCACGGGAGGACACCATGTCGGAGCACCACATCAAGCCCGGCCGGTTCGACAGCGCCATGAACGCCACCGTCAGCTGGCTCGCCCGGCGCGGGGTGAGCTTCTTCGGCACCGCCGAACTGTCTGTCGTCGGCCGGAAGACCGGTGAATGGCGGCGGGTGCCGGTCAATCCGCTGTCGCTGAACGGCGAGCGCTATCTGGTCTCCCCCCGCGGCGCCTCCCAGTGGGTGCGCAACATGCGCGCGGCGGGCGGCGGACGACTGCAGCTCGGGCGCCGCCGGCAGACCTTCACCGCCACCGAGCTGCCGGAGGGCGCGGAGAAGACCGAGGCGCTGCGCGCCTACCTCGACCGCTGGGGCTGGGAGGTGAAGAGCTTCTTCGACGGAGCGACCGCGAAGTCCTCGGACGACGAGCTGGCGCGGATCTCCCCGCTCCACCCGGTCTTCCGCATCACCACCACCGCCGACGCCACCACCACCGACGCCGCCGACGCCCCGGCCGCCAGGGCGTGAGCCCCGGGCGCCGGACCGGCCGCGCCGCTACTTGCGGTCGAACGCGGTCAGCGCCCGCCGGGCCGCCGGATGGGTACGGACGATCTCCGCGAGGGTCGTCGTGCCGCGCGTGATCTTCGTGAACGCCCGCCACGCCGGCCGAAAGCCCGTGAGCGCCGCGTGGAACATTCCGGGGCGGCGCGCGAACACCGAGTACAGCCGCCGCCCGACCCCCATCTCCACCCCGAGCCCCGCCTTGATCGCGAAGGCGTAGTTCAGCGCCTGCCGCCGGGCGTCCACCGCGTCATGGGCCTCGGCGATCCGTACCGCCCACTCCCCCGCGAGCCGCCCCGAGCGCAGCGCGAAGGAGATGCCCTCGCGGGTCCACGGCTCCAGCAGCCCCGCCGCGTCCCCGCACACCAGCACCCGGCCACGGGACAGCGGCGAGTCGTCGGAGCGGCAGCGGGTCAAGTGGCCGGAGGAGACACTCGGCTCGAACCCGGCGAGCCCGAGCCGGGCGATGAAGTCCTCGAGATAGCGCTTGGTCCCGGCGCCCTCGCCACGGGCCGAGATCACCCCGACGGTCAGCGTGTCGCCCTTGGGGAAGACCCAGCCGTAACTGCCCGGCAGCGGGCCCCAGTCGATGAGCACCCGGCCCGACCAGTCCTCCGCCACGGTCGGCGGCACCGGGATCTCCGCCTCCAGGCCGAGGTCGACCTGGTCGAGCTTGACCCCGACATGGGCGCCTATCCGGCTGGCGCTGCCGTCCGCCCCGACCACGGCCCGGGCCAGCACCGTCTCGCCGTCCGCGAGCACCACGGCCACCGTGCGCCGGTCGGGCACGGACGGGCCGTGCTGCTCGACGCGCGCCACCGCGGTGCCGGTGCGCACCCGGGCGCCCGCGTCCTTGGCGGCCTCGACCAGCCCGGCGTCGAACTCGGGCCGGTTGATCAGCCCGAACAGGACCTGCTTGGAGCGGCGGGTACGGGTCAGCTTGCCGTTCAGCGAGAACGTCACGGCGTGGACCCGCTCGCGCAGCGGGAGTTCGAAGCCGGGCGGCAGCGCCTCGCGCGAGGGGCCGATGATGCCGCCGCCGCACGTCTTGTAGCGCGGCAGTTCGGCCTTCTCCAGCAGCAGCACCCGACGGCCCGCGCAGGCGGCGGCGTAGGCGGCGGAGGCACCCGCCGGGCCCGCCCCCACCACGACGACGTCCCATACCGACTCGTCCGCCGACTCCGCCGGGGAGGCCCCGTTCCGGGCCGCGTTGTCGCTGCTCACGTGTGCTTCCGCTCCCACTCGACCGACCTGATCGCCCTGCGCCACCACCGCCGCGGGCCACCGTGGCATCCTACGGCTCACCTGGGAGTGACCCCGCTGTGGGATGATCGGCGGCACATCATCAAGCCGCACATACGTGCCATCGCGCGCATCCCACAGGAGCGTCCCCACATGGAGCAGGCACCTTCCGCCCGACCCGACGGCCCCGCGGCCACCGCCCCGGCCGACCGCCGGGCCATCGCCGCCACCGTCGCCGCGCTGCAGCCCCGCGCCAAGGCCGAACTGGCCGAGCTCGTGGCGTTCAAGTCGGTCGCGGACCCGGCGCAGTTCCCCAGGAGCGAGTGCGAGGCCGCGGCGGCCTGGGTCGCCGACGCGCTGCGCGCCGAGGGGTTCACGGACGTGGCGCTGCTGGACACCCCCGACGGCACCCAGTCGGTCTACGGACTGCTGCCCGGCCCGGCCGGGGCCCCGACGGTGCTGCTCTACGCGCATTACGACGTCCAGCCGCCGCTGGACGAGGCCGCCTGGATCTCCCCGCCCTTCGAGCTGACCGAGCGCGACGGGCGCTGGTACGGGCGCGGCGCCGCCGACTGCAAAGGTGGCTTGATCATGCACCTCACCGCGCTGCGGGCGCTCAAGGAGCACGGCGGGGTCCCGCTGAACGTCAAGGTGATCGTGGAGGGCTCGGAGGAGCAGGGCACCGGTGGCCTGGAGCGCTACGCGGAGGCGCACCCCGAGCTGCTGGCCGCCGACGCGATCGTCATCGGCGACACCGGCAACTTCCGCTGCGGGCTGCCGACGGTCACCGCGATGCTGCGCGGCATGGCGCTGCTGCGGGTGCGGGTGGACACCCTGGAAGGCAATCTGCACTCCGGCCAGTTCGGCGGCGCCGCCCCGGACGCGCTCGCCGCGCTGATCCGCATCCTGGACTCGCTGCGGGCCGAGGACGGCTCCACGACCGTCCGGGGGCTGGCGGCCGACGAGACCTGGGACGGACTCCAGTACCCGGAAGAGGACTTCCGCAAGGACGCCAAGGTGCTGGACGGAGTCGAGCTGATCGGCTCGGGCACGGTCGCCGACCGCGTCTGGGCCCGCCCCGCGGTCACCGTCCTGGGCATCGACAGCCCTCCGGTCGTCGGCGCCACCCCGTCGGTGCAGGCGAGCGCGCGGGCGGCGGTGAGCCTGCGGGTGCCGCCGGGCGTGGACGCGGGAAAGGCGGCCGAGCTGCTGACCGCCCATCTGCAGTCCGCCGCGCCCTGGGGCGCGCGGGTCGCCGTCGAGCAGGTCGGCCAGGGCCAGCCGTTCCGTGCGGACACCGCCAGCCCCGCGTACACGGCGATGGGGCGGGCCCTGAGCGAGGCGTACGACGGGCAGCGGATGGCGATCGCGGGGGCGGGCGGCTCGATCCCGCTGTGCAACACGCTCGCCTCGCTCTACCCGGAGGCGGAGATCCTGCTGATCGGGCTGAGCGAGCCGGACGCGCAGATCCACGCCGTCAACGAGAGCGTCTCACCGCAGGAGCTGGAGCGGCTCTCGCTCGCGGAGGCGCTGTTCCTGCGGTCCTACGCGGACGAGGCCACGGCCGCCGGGACGCGGTAGCCCCCGCGCCGGGCGTGACGCCGGGCCCGGCGTCACGCCCGGCGCCGGAACGCCCCCGGCGCCGGTCCGGCCGGTGCCCGGCCAGGCCGGTTCCGGCGGCCCAGCCGGAACAGGGCCGGTTCACGACAGCGCCGGTCGGGCCCGGCCGAGGCGCACCCGGTCCGGGACAGAGCGAACCGGCTCAGGGCCCGACCAGCCACAGCCGCCCCCGGGCCGCCCCGGGGCCGGGAGCCGCCGGATCGGGCGGCGGGCTCGCCACCGGACCGGACGGCGGGCCGTAAGCCGCCCCGTATCGCAGCGCCGCACGGGCGGCACGGAGCCATACCGCGCCCAACCTCCCGCGCTCAGTCCGCAGGCGTCCCCGCCTCGAGGTACAGGGGGCGGCCCTGCTCGCGGGCGCGGAGCGCCCACCGCAGTCGGCTCAGCCGGACCGGAGGCAACAGCTCGGCCGCCTCCTTCTCGGTGACGAAACGCCAGCCGCGCAGTTCGGAGGCCGGGAGCAGGACCTCGCGGGCCGCTTCGGCGGTCAGCCGTCCGCCGTCGAAGAGCAGCCGCAGGCCGCCGTAGCCGGGCGGGCGGGGCTGCTCCCAGTCGACGACCAGCAGCCGCAGCGGCTCGGCCGGCCTGAGGCCCAGCTCCTCGACCACCTCCCGGACGCCGGCGCCGGTGGGCGGTTCTCCGGGCTCGACGACGCCGCCGGGGAACTCCCAGCCGGGCTTGTAGGTGGGGTCGACGAGCAGCACCCGGTCGTCCTCGTCGAAGAGCAGAACCCCGGCCGCCAGGGTCTCGGCCCTGGGCTCCGGGGTCTGCACGATGTCGCAGCTGCCCGCGCCCTCGCGGACGGCGTCGGCGATGTGCTCGGCGGTCTGCCGGGGGGTGAGCCCGGTGGTGTCCACGACATGCGCGTCGTCGACGAGCCACTGGAGGGCCGAGCGGTAGGGCGCGAGGTGCTCCAGGCACCAGCGGCGGACGGATTCACTGGCGTCCGCGTCGCCCGGGACGGCCTCGCGCTCCGCTATTCGTTCGCGCAGTATCGTTTCGTCGGTGTGCAGCAACACATGCCGCACGGGGATGCGCCGGGCCGCGAAGCCGCCGAAGATCTCATCGCGGTACTCCTGCCTCAGGACTGTCATCGGCACCACCAGCGGACCGCCGACCTCGGCGATCAGCGCCGCGCCGGTGTCCACCACCAGCCGCCGCCAGGACGGCAGGTCCTGGTAGTCGGACACCTCGTCAAGGCGCTTGCGCGGCAGCATCATCCGCAGGCCGTCGCCGACCAGCTCAGGGTCGTAGAACGTGCTGCCGGGCAAGAAGTCCACCAGCTCGCGGGCCGCGGTGGTCTTGCCCGCGCCGAACGCACCGTTCAGCCAGACGATCACATTTCCCCCTATTCCATCGCCCCCTGTCAGTTGCCCGCATCACCCTGTTGCGGAAACGCCCGGAGGCCGGGGAGTGACGGATCGCGCCGCCGCCGGGGCGGCGGCGCGGCACGGCATGTACCGTCAGCGCACCGGGGCGCCGCCCCTCAGCCCTTGCTCGCGCCGAGGGTGAGGCCCGCGATGAAGTGGCGCTGGAGGAGCAGGAAGACCAGCACGGTGGGCAGCGCCACGATCACCGAGCCGGCCGCCAGCAGGTTGTAGTCGGTGAAGAACTGGCCCCGCAGATTGTTGAGCGCGGAGGTGATGGGGAGCTTGTCGCCGTCGGAGACGAAGACCAGCGCCCACAGGAAGTCGTTGTACATCCAGGTGAACTGGAGCGTGCCGAGCGCCGCCAGCGCCGGACGGCACAGCGGCAGGGTGATCCGCCAGTACTGGGTCCACACCCCGGCTCCGTCCACCACCGCCGCCTCCAGGATCTCCAGCGGCAGGGTGCGCATGAAGTTTGCCAGGACGAAGACGCAGAAGCCGACTTGGAAGGCGACCTGAACGGCGATCACCGCCCAGTAGGAGTCGTACATCGTCATCGACTCCGACATCCAGTACGGCAGGTTGATCTTGGTGAAGAGCACATACAGCGGGGTGACGATCACCTGCTGCGGCAGCAGGTTCCCGGCCGTGAAGACCATCAGGAGCACCAGCCCGCCGCGCATCTTCAGCCGCGAGACGGCGAAGGCGACGAAGGAGGCGAAGAAGAGCGTCAGCAGCACCCCGGGCACCGCGATGATGAGCGAGTTGACGAAGTACTTGCTCATGCCCGAGTCGTTGAACGCCTGCTTGTAGTAGTCGAACGACAGATGGCGCGGCAGCGAGAAGTAGCCGTGCTCCGCGGTCTCCTCGTACGGGCGCAGCGAGGCGTAGACGGCCAGCAGCAGTGGGGCGAGGAAGGCGAGCGAGACGGTCATCAAGAAGGCGTGCAGCCCCAGGCGCCCGGGGCGCGTCCTGCGGCGCCCGCCCTGTTTGGGCGCCGCGGGGGCGGGCGGCCGGACGGGGGTGGTCCGGGCGCTCGCGGTCATCCCCCTGGTCATCCCCCTGCTCATCGTCGTTTCTCCCCTCTCAGCTCCTGGACCAGATAGGTCACGATGAATCCCAGGGACACAGTGAGCAGGACGACGGCGATGGCGGACCCGAAGCCGATGCGGCTGGCCTCGCCGATGATGTTGTCCGTGACGAGCACGGAGAGCAGTTCCAGGCCGTTGCGCCCGTGGTTGATGGCGTAGACGATGTCGAAGGCGCGCAGCGCCTCGATGACGGTGATGACGCCGACGATGACGTTGACGGGCCGCAGCGTGGGCAGCACGACCTGGAAGAAGGTCTGCCGCTCGCCCGCCCCGTCGAGGGCCGCGGCCTCCTTGAGGGAGGGGTCGACGGACTTCAGCCCGGCCAGGTAGAGGATCATCACATACCCGGTGTGCCGCCAGGCGGCGGCCAGCAGCACCACCCAGATGTTGAGGTCGGGGTCGCCGAGCCAGTCCACCGGGTCGTCGGTGTTGCCGAGGATGGCGTTGAGCACGCCCTGGTCGCGGGAGAAGACCAGTTGGGCGATGAAGCCGACGACGGCGAGCGAGAGCACCACCGGCATGTAGAGGGTGGACTGGTAGAAGCGGCTGAACCGGACGCCCTTGTCGAGGAGTACGGCCAGCAGCAGCCCGAAGGGGGTCGCGACGAACCCCAGGAACGCCAGCCACAGCAGGTTGTTGCGGGCGGCCGGCCAGAACGGCGGATAGTCGGTGAACAGGGTGCGGTAGTTGTCGACGCCGACCCAGTGGATGTCGCCGATGCCGTCCCAGCTGGTGAAGGACAGGCCGATGGAGGCGAGGGTCGGGCCCCAGACGAGGGTGAGGTCGAGCAGTACGGGGATGCCCAGCAGCACGCCGATGACGGCGAGGTCGCGGGTGGTGAACTTCCGCGGGCCCCGCCGCCTGGCACGCCGCGCGGTGGTGTGCGGCACGGCGCGTGTCTCCTAGTCGCTGGTGAAGATGGTCTTCTTCTGGGACTCGATGCTCTTCGTCAGCGAGTCGATGTCGTCCGGGTTGTTGATGAACTGCTGGATGGCCCGGATCATCACCTGCGACGCGAAGTCGGGGCGGGTGTCGCGGTCCATGAACTGCGAGATCTGCTTCGCGTCGGCGATGAGCTCGACGGCCTTCTTCTGCAGCGTGTTGTACGAGGAGGTGGACGCGCCCTCGTTGACCGCGATGTTGTTGGGGTCCCGCTTGAGGTAGATCTCCTCGGCGGCCGGGGTGGCGAGGTACTTCAGCAGTTCCTTGCCCTGCTTCTGCCGTTTGGACTTCTTGGACAGCAGGAAGCCGTCGATCGGCGCCTCGACGGCGTCCTGGCCGTAGGCGGAGTCGATCTCGGGGAAGGGGAAGAAGTCGAGGTCGTCGCGGTCGGCCGCGGGGAACTGCTGGCCCGGGTGCGGCAGGCCGAAGACGGCCATGCCCGACTTCTTCTGCGCCAGGCTCTGCGCGGCCTCCTGCCAGGTGCGCCCGTTCGCCCCCTTCTGGTGGTACGGCATCAGACCGCGCCACAGGTCGAAGACGCCCCTGACCTTGGGGTCCGTCCAGGACTCTTCGCCCCGCATCAGGGAGATGTGGAAGTCGTAGCCGTTGGCCCGCATATTGAGGTAGTCGAAGGTGCCCATGGCGGGCCAGCCGTCCTTGTCGCCGAAGGCGATCGCGTCCAGGCCGTCCTTGTCCATCCGCTTGGCGAGCGCGCGGTACTCGTCGAAGGTCTTGGGGATTTCGTAGCCGTGCTGCTGGAACACGCTCTTCCGGTAGAAGACGGCCCACGGGTAGTAGTAATACGGCACGAAGTACTGCTTGCCGTCCTCGCCGGTGGACTGCTGCCTGAGCGCGTCGGAGAAGCCCTCGAAGCCCTTCCAGAGGTCGCTGATCTCGGCGAGCAGCCCCTGTTTGGCGAAGAACTGCATGCGGTAGCCGGCGAACCACATGAAGACGTCGTCGGGGGTGCCCTTGAGATAGCGGTTGATGTTCTCCTGAAAGGACTCGTGGTTGACGGTGTTGACCTTGAGCTTCTTGTCCGACTTCTTCTCGTAGGCGTCGAACACCTCGGCGAACGCCTTGCGCGGCACGGCGTCCGAGGCGTTGGATCCGATCTTCACCTCGTCGCTGGGTCCGCCGCAGGCGGTGAGCAGCGCCGGGAGCGCGACCGCGCCGGCTCCGATCGCGGCGCCCCGGAACAGAGTGCGACGGGAGATCCGATGTTCTAACGATGACTGTGCCATGTGCCCCTCCAAGGAGGTTCAATCGAACACAACCGAACGCGAGTGAGTGGATCTCACCCGTCGGACGGGGCCCAGTCAAGAGTTATGACGAGATATCGAACAACCGTTACCGGTTCTCTTCCAACAGACTCCAACACGCTCTACCGTAAACGACCGCGAGTTACGTGCTTTGACGCAGCGTCACCCCGTCGAAAACGGAGGACCCGCATCATGCGCCATCTCTCTTCCCTGGCCATCCGCCGAAGAATCATCGGAGGAGTGGCCGCCGCACTACTCGGTACGACCGGGGCGGCCGGACTGACCGTCCCGGCTGCCGCCCAGCCCGCGAACCAGCCCGCCGCCTCCCCAGACGCGGCACCGCCCGCCGCCGCGCCGGGCGGCGGGCTCGCCCTCACTCCCCCGATGGGCTTCAACAACTGGAACTCGACCTACTGCCGGGCCGAGTTCAACGAGGCGATGGTCAAGGACATCGCCGACATCTTCGTGACCAAGGGCCTGAAGGAGGCCGGATACCAGTACGTCAACCTGGACGACTGCTGGGCGCTGCCCCAGCGCGACGCGGACGGCAAACTGGTCCCGGACCCGGTGCGCTTCCCGAACGGCATCAAAGCCGTCGCCGACTATGTGCACTCCAAGGGGCTGAAGTTCGGCATCTACACCAGCGCCGGCACCAAGACCTGCAGCAGCGCCGGCTTCCCCGGCGCCCTCGGCCATGAGCGGTCGGACGCCCAGCAGTTCGCCGACTGGGGCGTGGACTACCTCAAGTACGACAACTGCAATAACCAAGGCGTGGACGCCAAACAGCGCTATCTCGCCATGCGCGACGCGCTCCAGGCGACCGGCCGCCCCATCGTCTACAGCATCTGCGAATGGGGCCAGAACAAGCCATGGGAGTGGGCCGCGGACATGGGCCAGCTGTGGCGTACCACCGGCGACATCAGCGACAGCTGGGGCAGCATGCTCTCGATCGCCAAGAAGAACCTCCCGCTCGCCCCGTACGCCGGGCCCGGCCACTGGAACGACCCCGACATGCTGGAGGTCGGCAACGGCGGGATGACGCCCACCGAGTACCGCAGCCACTTCTCCCTCTGGTCGATCATGGCGGCGCCGCTGCTGATCGGGACCGATCTGCGCAAGGCCACCCCTGAGACCTACGAGATCCTGGGCAACCGCGAGGTCGTCGCCGTCGACCAGGACCGGCTCGGCAAGCAGGGCGAGGTGCTCTCCTCCGAGGGCGGGGGCTGGGTCATCGCCAAGGAGCTCGCGGGCGGCGACCGTGCGGTCGCGCTCTTCAACGAGACCGACCGGCCCCGTCACATCGCCACCACGGCCGCCGCGCTCGGCCTGCCGCAGGCGGACGCGTACCGGCTGCGCGACCTGTGGCAGCACCGGAGCTACAACACCGCGGGAGACGTGGCGGCCACCGTCCCGGCCCATGGCACCGTGCTGTTCCGCGTCTCGGCCGACCGGCGCTGGGCCACCCACCCGCCCGCCGTGGAACTGGGCACCGACGCGGCCGCGCTGACCGAGGCCGGGACCACCGCCGAGGTCGCCACGACCGTCACCGACCTCGGCCGCTCCCCGGCCCGCCGGGTCTCGGTCCGCCTCACCGGCCCCGACGGCTGGCGCGTCGAGGCCGCCACCCCGACCGGGGCCGCCACCCTGCCCACCGGCCGGAAGCTGACCACGCGCTGGCGGGTCACCGCGCCCGCCG
Source organism: Streptomyces sp. NPDC007917 (assembly GCF_042959105.1). NCBI lineage: Bacteria > Bacillati > Actinomycetota > Actinomycetes > Kitasatosporales > Streptomycetaceae > Streptomyces > Streptomyces sp. NPDC007917. Next base: position 79,097 of record NZ_JBIBKK010000031.1, on the reverse strand, counting down.
GTACCCCGGCCGGCGCGTACGAGCTGAAGGCCTCGGCGGACTACCGCTCCCCGCAGGGCACCCGGGCCGCGGCACAGCTGCCGGCCCCGGTGCATGTGGTGGTGGCCCCGCCCTCCGGGACCTCGTACGCAAGCGATCTGCCCTGGCTGAGCGCGGTCAACGGCTGGGGTCCGGTGGAGAAGGACACCAGCGTGGGCGAGAACGCGGCGGGCGACGGACATCCGATCACCATCGGCGGCACCGTCCACGCCAAGGGCCTGGGCGTGCATGCGCCGAGCGAGGTGACGTACTACACCGGCGGCCGGTGCACGGCCTTCACGGCCCAGGTCGGCGTGGACGACGAGGAGGACGCCGCAGGAACGGTCGCCTTCGAGGTGTGGGCGGACGGCGAGAAGGTCGCCTCGACGGGCACGCTGACCAACGCCGACCCGGCCACGACCGTCACGGCCGCGCTCGGCGGCGCGACGACCGTCCGGCTGGTGACCACCGACGGCGGGGACGACATCACCAGCGACCACGGGGACTGGGCGGAGGCGGCCTTCAGCTGCTGACGCCGCCGCGCGGGCGCGGCCACCGCGCTCCGCCCGGCGGCCGGCCGGCCCTTCCCCGCCCGTCAGCACACGGGCAGCCCGGGGAGGGGCTGGTCGTTGTCCCCGCCCTTGATGTAGACGTCGCTGATGAACACGTTGGTGTTGCCGCTGTCGTCGTCGGTCTTGGCCCACCACACGTTCGTCCACTTGCCGTAGGTCTCCCGGCGGCCCAGGTTCTGCTGGCAGTAGAAGTAGTTCAGCCCCTGGTTGAGGGTGCCGACCGGCTCTCCGGATGCCGTGTACGACGTGGCGGTGCGCCACACCTCGCAGTTGTACTTCCCGCCGCCGGCGTCATGGCAGACCGGCGAGGGGGTCGGGTCCGGGTCCGCCGAACTGCCGCCGGCCCCGCCCGCCCCGCCGGAGCCGCCGTGGTCGCCGCCTCCGTCCGACGTCCCGTCGCCTCCGCCCTTACCGCCCTTGCCGTCGCCGTCCGAGTCGCCGTCCGAACCGCCGGACGCACCGTTTCCCCTGTCGCCGGGCTTGCCCGAGGCGGACGGCGAACCGGAGCCCGAGGGCTCCGCGGTCTTCTTCCCGCCCTTGTCGCCCTTGTCCCCCTTGCCGTCCCGGTCGTCCTTGCCGTCCGCGCTCCCCTTGTCCCCGGCCTTCCCGCCGTCCGGCGAGGCGGAGTGGGAGGGGGACCCGGACGTGTCCTCCTGGCTCCCGGCCACGGTCTTGTCGCCGTCGCCGCCGACGAGCGCGTACGTCACGCCTCCCCCGGCGAGCAGAACGGCGACGACCATGGCCGCGATCAGCGCCTTCTTACGCCCGGGCCGAGGCGGCGGCGCGCCGCCCGGAGCCCCGCCGCTCACCAGCGGCTCCTCGGGCGCCCGCGGCGGCCCGAAGCCGGGCGGGGCCGAGGACAGCAGGGGGGAGGACGACGGCGGAATGGGCGGCTGAGCGGCGGAAGGCTGCGGGGCGGCGGGCTGGGAGCCGGAAGGGTGGGGTGGGAGTGGCTGCGGCTCGGTGGACCTCGGGCCGCCGGCCGGGCTGGCGGGCGGGCCGCCGGCCTGACCTGCAGACGAGCCGGCGGGCGAACCCCCGGACGGGTCGCCGGACGGGTCGCCCGTCCGGGCGCTGCGCGGCGGGGCGGAGCCCAGCACGTCCGGCGCCGTCGGCGTCCGCCCCGCCCACCCCGCGGCGGCCCAGGGCTCCTCCCCGGCCGCGACCGCCTCCAGCATGGCCCGCGCGCGGGCCGCGGTCGGCCGCGCCGCCGGGTCCTTGTCCATCATCGCGTGCAGAACCGGCGCCAGCGGCCCGGCCCGCCTCGGCTCCGGAAGCGGTTCGGTGACGATGGCCGTGAGCGTCGACCACACCGACGTACGCCGGAAGGGGGAGGAGCCCTCCACCGCCGCGTACAGCGTCATGCCGAGCGCCCAGATGTCCGAGGCCGGGCCGGGCTCCTGCCCCTGGGCGCGCTCCGGCGCGAGATAGTCCAGGGAGCCGATCAGCTCACCGCTTCGGGTCAGCTTGGTCGTCGCGTCGTCGCCCGGCGCCTCCATGCTCGCGATGCCGAAGTCGGTGAGGATGACCCGGCCGTCGTGGTCGAGCAGCACATTGCCCGGCTTCACGTCACGGTGCAGCACGCCGGCGTGATGGCCCGCGCCGAGGGCGTCCGCCACCTTCGCGCCGATCGCCGCGGCCTCCAGGGGCGCCACGACGCCCCGCTCGTCGATCAGGTCGTCCAGCGACCGGCCGTCGATGAGCTCCATGACGATGACCGGAAGCCCGCTCTCCTCGGTCACGTCGTGCACGGTGATCACACCGGAGTGGCGGATCCGCGCCGCGGCCCGGGCCTCGCGCTGCATCCGGACGCGCAGATCGGCGAGTTCGGGTCCGGAGGAGTCGGTGTAGGCGCGCAGCACCTTGACCGCGACCTCCCGGCCCAGCACCTCGTCGACAGCCTTGCAGACCACGCCCATGCCGCCCCGGCCGAGCGTGCCGGTCACGCGGTACCGACCGCCCAGCAGCCTGCCGGTCAGGTCCCCGCTCATGTCCCCCGGTGACACCGTGCCTCAGTCCCCCTTGTAAGCCGTGGTCGCGCAACAGCTTAGGGGCAAGCGCCGACAGTCCCGCTCAACTCGCGGGCGTGCGGGCCCTGTCGGGTCGGTTGTGCGTCGCTGGCTCGGCTCGCTGGGCCCGCCCGGCGGGTGGAGAGAACCGAGCCCCTAAGAAGGAGTGCCGAAGCCGTCGAGGCCGGCGTGCTGGGCGGCCGCCGCGGCGGCGCCGACCAGGCCGGCGTCCGTGCCCATCTGCGCGGGGACGACCTCCAGGCCGCCGACGAACGAGAGGGTCGCGTAGTCGCGCAGCGCGCGTCTCAGAGGGGTGAAGAGCACGTCCCCGGCGCCCGCCACCCCGCCGCCGACCACGGCCACCTCGATCTCGACGAGCGTCGCGGTGGCCGCGATCCCGGCGGCCAGGGCCTGCGCGGCGCGCTCGAAGGAGGCCCGTGCGACCGGGTCGCCGGTCCGGGCCGCGGCGGCCACGGCCGCCGCGCTCGCATCGCCGCCCGGGCCGGGGCGCCAGCCGCCCTCCAGGGCCCGGCGGGCGATGTTGGGACCGCTGGCGATGCGCTCGACGCAGCCGCGCGCGCCGCACGGGCACGGGTCTCCGTCGAGGTCCACGCTGATGTGGCCGATGTGCCCGGCGTTACCCGTGGGGCCCGGGTGCAGCCGGCCGTTCAGCACCAGGCCGCCGCCGACGCCCGTGGACACCACCATGCACAGCGCGCCCGTACGCCCGCGCGCCGCGCCCTGCCAGTGCTCGGCAGCCGCCATCGCCACTCCGTCGCCGATGAGCGCGAGCGGCAGTTCACCGACCGTCTCCCGGACCCCGGCGACCAGGGGGAAGTCCCGCCATCCGGGGATGTTGACGGGGCTGACGGTGCCGACGGAGGCGTCGACCGGGCCCGCGCTGCCGATGCCGACCGCGGCCACCCGCGACCACTGCGCGCTGCCCGACAGCTCGTCGAGCACCGCCGTGACCTCGCGCATCACGGTCTCGCCCGGCTCCTGGGCGGGGGTGGCGCGTCTGGCCCGTACGACCAGCTTGCCGCTGCCGTCCACCAGGGCACCCGCGATCTTGGTCCCGCCGATGTCCAGTGCGGCGATGAGGTCACGTGGCATTTGAGTCGACTCCCCCGGCGGGCTCTCGGTGTATCACTGTGGGGCACCAGTCTTCCCTGCCGCTGACAACGTTGTCCAGGGGCTATGCTCGGACACCCTTCCGCACGACCACCAGCGGACGGCCAGCGAACGACCAGCGACGGGACAACCGCACCGTGACCGACACCGCTCCGGGCACCGCCACCACTCCGCGCCGCTACGGCACCCGGCCCACCATGAAGGACGTCGCCGCGCGTGCCGGGGTCGGCCTCAAGACGGTCTCGCGGGTGGTCAACGGCGAGCCGGGGGTCACGCCCGACACCGAACGGCGCGTCAAGGAGGCCATCACCGCGCTCGGCTTCCGCCGCAACGACAGCGCCCGCATTCTGCGCAAGGGCCGCACGGCCAGCATCGGACTGGTCCTCGAAGACCTCGCCGACCCGTTCTACGGGCCCCTCAGCCGCGCCGTCGAGGAGGTGGCCCGCGCGCACGGCGCCCTGCTGATCAACGGTTCGAGCGCCGAGGACCCCGAGCGCGAGCAGGAGCTCGTGCTCGCGCTGTGCGCCCGGCGGGTCGACGGCCTCGTCGTCATCCCGGCCGGCCGCGACCACCGCTATCTGGGCCCGGAGATAGCCGCCGGCGTCGCCACCGTGTTCGTGGACCGCCCGGCCGGCCGCATCGACGCCGACGCCGTGCTCTCCGACAGCTTCGGCGGCGCGCGGGACGGCGTCGCCCATCTGATCGCCCACGGCCACCGCCGCATCGGCTTCCTCGGCGACCAGCCGGGTATCCACACCGCCGAGGAGCGGCTGCGCGGCTATCGGACGGCGATGGCCGAGGCAGGGCTGCCGATCGACGACGCGTGGGTGGCCCTCGGCCCCACCGATCCCGAGCGGGTACGGGCCGCGGCCATCGCGATGCTGGACGCCCCGGAGCCGGTCACCGCGCTGTTCGCGGGCAACAACCGGGTGACGGTCACCGTCGTACGGGTCCTGGCCGGGCGCCCCGGGCCGGTGGCCCTCGTCGGCTTCGACGACTTCGAGCTCGCCGATCTCCTCTCCCCCGGCATCACCGTGATCGCCCAGGACTCGGCCCAACTCGGCCGCACCGCCGCGGACCTGCTCTTCCGCCGCCTCGACGGGGCGGGGGGCGAGCCGCGGCGGGTGGTCCTGCCGACCCGCCTGATCGCGCGCGGCTCGGGCGAGTTGCCGCCGGCCGCGTAACCGCCTTCCCGGCCCTCGGCCCCGGCCCTCGACCCCCGGATGGACCATCCGGGTCGCCACGGCGCCCTCCTGCCGTCAGGGTGGGACCGACGGCGGCACTCCGCACGCTGCGGCACGCCGCGACACGGCGCGGACGGGACGAGGTGAGGCGCGATGGCCCGGTGCCGGGTACGGACGTTCTGCGCGGGAAGTCTGGTGGCGGCCACCGCGCTGGTGGCGGTCGGCTGTTCTGGCGGCGGCTCGTCGTCCCCCGCCTCCAAGGTCTCCAAGGCCATCGTCTCGGCGACCGCCTCCGCGAAGGCCGAGCTGGACAAGATCAAGAACGGTGTGAAGGCCAAGGGTGATGTGAAAGCCGGCGCCGTCTCGATCGCCCAGGACGGCCATGCCGTCGCGCCGATCACCGTGACCAACAAAAAGGACAACGCGGCGAAGTACGCCGTGGAGGTGAACTTCCGCGACGCGAAGGGGAGTCTGCTCGATGTGACCGTGCTCACGGTCTCCTCGGTCCAGCCCCGCTCGTCGAAGAAGGCCACCGCGCGCAGCCACCGCAAGCTCAGCGGACACCTCACGGCGCAGATCGGCGCCGCGGTGCGGTACTGAGCGCGGCGGTGGCCGCCCTCCTGCCCGGGCTCAGGCCGTGAGCCCGGGCCACGGACTCAGGCCGCGAGCACCTTGGCCTTGGCGCGCTCGTACTCCTCGCTGGTGATGTCGCCGTGGTTCTTGAGCTCCACGAGCTTGGAGAGCTCCGCGGCATGACCGCTGGCAGCGGTCTCGCGCACGAACTCCTTCAGATCCGCCTCCGCCTTCAGGGCCGCCTTCGCCTCGCGCTCACCCATGCCACGGCCGCGTGCGATCAGGTACACGAAGATGCCGAGGAAGGGCAGCACGACGACGAAGAAGCACCAGCCCGCCTTGGCCCAGCCGCTCATCGAGTCGTCCCGGAAGAGGTCGCCGATCACGCGGAAGAGCAGTATGAACCACAGGATCCACAGGAAGAACCAGAGCGTGGTCATGAACACGTTCAACAAGGGATAGTCCATCATCCGCCTCCCATCGGACGCGCCCGGTGAGACCGACAAAAGCTCCCACCCGCGCCGACTACTCCCAGCGTACGGCGCCTTCCGAGCCCGGTCGGCGCAGCACCGGATGCCCCGCCGGCGCACGGGCGCGTACGAATGGAGAGAGAGCGGAGTCGGCCGGAGGAAGCGGACTCCCCGCGAGCCGGAGGCCGGAGAGGGCGCCCCATGGACCTGCAGATCCTCCCTCTCGCCGTCACCATGATGGCGGGGCCGCAGATCGTGTCCGCGGTCATCCTGGTGACCACGCCGCGGCCGGTGCGGGTGTCCCTGGCGTTCCTCCTCGGGGTGGCGGTCGCGACAACGGCGGGGGTGACGATCACCCGGGGTGTCTTCGCGCTGCTGGGTCAAGTGGTCGCGCCGGGCAGCCCGTCCGAGCGCGGATCGGCCGGCACGGTCGTCCAGATCGTGCTGGTGGCGCTGTTGGTGTTCGCGGCGGTGAAGGCGTATGTGAAGCGGGAGACGGCCGAGCCGCCGAAGTGGCTGGGCTCGCTGATGGAGGCGGGGCCCGGTAAGGCCTTCACCGTCGGCCTCCTGGTCATCCTGGTCATGCCGTCCGACATCATGGTCATGCTGACCGTGGGGGCGTCCCTGGAACAGCAGGGCGTGGGTGTTGAGGCGGCGCTGCCGTTCATCGGCCTGACCGTGCTGATCGCGGCGTTGCCGCTGCTGGTCTATCTGCTCGCCGGCGAGCGCGGGCGGCGGACCATGCCCCGGGTGCGGGAGTGGCTGACCTCGCACAGCTGGGTGGTCACCATCGCCACCTGTCTGCTCTTCATCGTGCTCGTCCTCGCCTAGAGGCACCTCCCGGCGGCACTTCGCGGCCGCCCCGGCTACCGGCTGTCCGGCCCGGTGCGCGCCCAGGGCCGGGCCGGGCGGGTCCGGGGCACGCGCGCGCGGGGCAGCCGGCCGGGTCCCGCCAGGTAGGCGCCCAGCGCGACGGCGAGGCCGAGCACCGCGGTGGTGCGCAGGGTGGTCCACAGTCCGCGCACCAGCGTGTCGTACACGGCCGCCGCTGCCGGCCCGGGCAGCACGCTGGGCGGCAGGTGGTCGAGGCAGTAGCGGCGGGCGACGGCCAGGACCGCGCCCAGGGCGAGGGAGGTGACGGCGGTTCCCAGCGCGGCGCGGGCCAGGGCGCGGCGGCGCCGGCGCGCGAGCAGGACGCCCGAGGTGCCGAGGAGCGCGGGCAGTGCGGGCAGCCAGGCGCCGGCCAGGTCCAGCAAGCGCGCCCCGGCTCTGACCTGGCCCAGGTGGGCGGAGTGGAACAGGACCATGCGCCGGTCGACGTCGGGGATGGCGCTCGCCGAGGAGAGTCCGGCGTTCAGCAGCTGCCGTTTGACCTTCTCGACGGCCGCGCCCACGTCCAGGGTCACGGTGTCGCCGTCCACCCCGACCGGTCCGTGTCCCTTGCCGGTGAGCACATGGACGAGGGCGGAGTGGCCGGCCCGGTTGGCGCCGACCCACACCGCCGGGAATTGGTGGCCGCGCACGACGCGCGCCGCCACTCTCGTCAACGCCTGGTCGACGGCCGGGCCCAGCTTGGGCCCGAGCCCTTCGACGGCGTCGGCCGCCGCGGGTGGCAGCCCCTGGCGGCGCAGCCAGGACGCGATGTCGGAGGTGAGGTCACGGCCGTCGCGGCGGGCGTCCAGGGCCCGTTGTACGTGGCGCAGTGCGGCGTCCTGGATGGCGGGGTCCTTCGCGAGCGGGGAGACCGTCGCCACATAGCGGTCGGTGTCGAGGACGATGTCATGGAGCCACACCGACACCAGGGACACCGGTACGAGCAGACAGGCGAGCGACAGCAGCAGCCCCGACGCGGCGCTCCGGGCGATCTGGCCTACGCGCCGGCGCCCGCGGCGGCGCACCCGGCCGCCGCCCGCCCCAGCGGCGGCGTGGTCGTGCGGTGGCTTCGGCGGCTTCGGTGTCGGGGGGCCGCCCGGTGACTCGTCGGGGGCGCCGGTCATGACAACATCTCCCGCCTTCCCCGGCGGCACCGCATCCCGGGTGAGGCGTCAGAGTGAACTCATGCGGCGCGAACCCGTGGAGCCGGGTCGCGTGCAGCGCCCACGAGCACGAAGCGCACGGAGGCGGGCTCTCCCGGCCCGCGGCCGGGATCAGCTCGTGGCGGGGGCCCGGCCCGACAGGCCGTCCAGGGTGGCGCGGTCCAGGCCGGTCAGGCGCTCCACCTCCGCGCCGTCCACCGCGCCGCAGTCCAGCCCGCGCAGCAGATAGCCGCTGAGGGCCTTGGCCGTGGCCGGTTCGTCGGCGATGGCGCCTCCGGCGCGGTTGACGTAGGCCGCCAGGCGGGCCGCGGCCTGGGGCAGGCCTTCCCGGTAGAAGGCGTAGACGGCGGCGTAACGGGTCGGCAGATGGCCGGGGTGCATGTCCCACCCCTGGTAGTACGCGCGCGCCAACGACCGTCGCACCAGGCGGTGGTGGAGCCGCCAGGCCTCGTGGACCTGCTCGGACGAGCCGACGGGCAGGACGTTGGTCGAGCCGTCGGAGAGCCTGACGCCGGTGCCGGCGGCGGCGACCTGCATGACGGCCTTGGCGTGGTCGGCGACGGGGTGGTCCATGGACTGGTGGGCGGCGCTGACCCCGCAGGAGGCGCTGTAGTCGAAGGTGCCGTAGTGCAGTCCGGTGGCCCGGCCCTCGGAAGCGTCGATCATGCGGGCGACGGTGGCCCGGCCGTCGGGGCCGAGGACGGCCTGGGTGGTCTCGATCTGGATCTCGAAGCCGATCCGGCCCGCGGCCAGGCCGTGTGCCCGCTCGAACGCCTCGCACAGCCGGACCATGGCGGTGACCTGCTCGGCGTAGGTGACCTTCGGCAGGGTGAGGACGAGTCCGCCGGGCAGTCCTCCGGCGTCCGTCAGCCCGGTGAGAAAGATGTCGAGCGTGCGGATGCCGCGGTCGCGGACGGCGGCTTCCATGCACTTCATGCGGATGCCGACGTACGGCGGTGCGGTGCCCTGCGCGACGGCGGCGGCGACCAGGGACGCCGCGCGGGCGGCCGCGGCGTCCTCCTCGGCGTCGGGGCGCGGGCCGTAGCCGTCCTCGAAGTCGATGCGCAGGTCCTCGATCGGCTCGCGCACCAGCTTGGCGCGCATCCGCGCGTAAACCGGCTCGGCGAGGTCGTCCTGGATGCCGAGGACGGCGGCCAGCGCGGCGGGGTCAGGGGCGTGTTCGTCGAGCGCGGCGAGCGCCTGGTCGCCCCAGTCGCGGACGGTGCCCGCGGTGAACAGGTCGGCGGGGACGTAGACGGTGTGGACGGGCTGGCGGGTGCCGGGGTCGCCGGGGTAGCGGCGGGCGAGCTCGGCGTCGACGCCCGCGAGCGAGGCGGCGATCCCGTCCCGTACGGCGCTGGGCAGGCTGGTCGCGAACGTCTCCTGCTGCCCCATCCGCATACCCTCCATCACGCCGCCAGCCTTTCCGCATTTCGGAATCTACAATCCGCACAGCGAAGTTATCCGGCGGCTCGATCCCAGGTCAACACCCCCCGGAAGCCCAGCGGCCCCCGTGCGCGGCGCATCGTCCGCACACGGGGGCCGTCCAGTGGCACAGGGCCGCCCGGCAGAGGCGTCAGCCCTTGCGGGCCTTGATCTCCTCGGTCAGCTGCGGGACCACCTCGAAGAGGTCGCCGACCACGCCGTAGTCCACGAGGTCGAAGATCGGAGCCTCGGCGTCCTTGTTGATGGCGACGATGGTCTTGGAGGTCTGCATACCGGCCCGGTGCTGGATCGCGCCGGAGATGCCGGTGGCGATGTACAGCTGCGGCGAGACCGACTTGCCGGTCTGGCCGACCTGGTTGGTGTGCGGGTACCAGCCCGCGTCCACCGCGGCGCGCGAAGCGCCCACGGCGGCGCCGAGCGAGTCGGCCAGCGCCTCGACGAGCGGGAAGTTCTCCGCGCCGCCGACGCCGCGGCCGCCGGAGACCACGATCGCGGCCTCGGTCAGCTCCGGGCGGCCGGTGGACTCGCGCGGGGTACGGGCGGTGACCTTGGTGCCGGTGGCCTGGTCCGAGAAGGTCACGGACAGCTCCTCGACCGCACCGGCGGCCGGGGCGGCCTCCACGGCGGCCGAGTTCGGCTTGACGGTGATGACCGGGGTGCCCTTGCTGACCCGGGACTTGGTGGTGAACGCGGCCGCGAACACCGACTGGGTGGCCACTGGCCCCTCGTCGCCGGCCTCCAGGTCGACGGCGTCGGTGATGAGGCCCGAGCCGATCCGGACGGCCAGCCGGGCGGCGATCTCCTTGCCCTCGCCGGAGGAGGGCACCAGCACGGCGGCCAGGGAGCCCCCGGCGGACACCACCTCGTAGGCGGCCTGCAGCGCGTCCACCTTCGGTACGACGAGGTAGTCGGCGTACTCCGGGGCGTCATGCGTGAGCACCTTCGCCGCGCCGTGCTCGGCGAGCGTGGCAGCGGTGTCGGCGGCACCGCCGCCGAGGGCGACGGCCACCGGCTCACCGATCCGGCGGGCCAGGGTCAGCAGCTCCAGGGTGGGCTTGCGGACGGCACCGTCCACGTGGTCGACATAGACGAGGACTTCAGCCATGGGAATCGATCTCCTGCGGAAAAGTGCGGGCGGTTGGCGGTGCGGGGGGACTCAGATGAACTTCTGGCCCGCAAGGAACTCGGCCAGCTGCTTGCCGCCCTCGCCCTCGTCCTTGACGATCGTGCCCGCGGTGCGGGCCGGGCGCTCCGCGGCGCTGTCGACCGCGGTCCACGCGCCCTCCAGGCCGACCTCGTCCGCCTCGATCTCCAGGTCGGACAGGTCCCAGGAGGTCACCGGCTTCTTCTTGGCGGCCATGATGCCCTTGAAGGAGGGGTAACGAGCCTCGCCCGACTGGTCGGTCACGGACACGACGGCCGGCAGCGATGCCTCCAGCTGCTCCGAAGCCGTGTCACCGTCGCGGCGGCCCTTCACCGTGCCGTCCTCGACCGAGACCTCGGAGAGCAGCGTGACCTGCGGGACGCCCAGGCGCTCGGCGAGCAGCGCGGGCAGCACGCCCATGGTGCCGTCGGTGGACGCCATGCCACAGACCACCAGGTCGTAGCCGGTCTTCTCGATCGCCCTGGCCAGCACCAGCGAGGTGCCCAGCGCGTCGGTGCCGTGCAGATCGTCGTCCTCGACGTGGACGGCCTTGTCGGCGCCCATGGACAGCGCCTTGCGCAGCGCGTCCTTGGCGTCCTCCGGACCGACGGTCAGCACGGTGATCTCGGCGTCGTCGGCCTCATCGGCGATCTGGAGCGCCTGCTCCACCGCGTACTCGTCCAGCTCGGAGAGCAGGCCGTCCACATCGTCGCGGTCGACGGTCAGGTCTTCGGCGAAGTGCCGGTCGCCGGTGGCGTCGGGCACGTACTTCACACAGACAACGATCCTCAAGCTCACGCCGGCTCTCCTACTGCATCGTCTCTTCGTCAGCTGCCTTGTGCAGGCAGCATAGGCGCCTTCCGGCCCGGATTCCGGGCCGTCGGCGACCGGGTCGGCCCCTGCACCGATGGAGATATTACTCGTCAGTACATCCAGCTCGTTCCCCGTAATCAACCCGGTTGAACTGTGACCTTGCCAACGAAAGACCGTCGGCGGCTCAGACCGCCGCACCCAGGGCCGCGATCACATCCGCCGTGCGCGGCTGCCCGGCCGCGCGGCGCACGATGCGGCCCCCGGCGTCGAGCACCAGCACCGTGGGGGTCCGTACGACATCCAGTCTGCGCACGAGGTCCAGCCGCGCCTCGGCGTCGATCTCCACATGCGCCACGCCGTCCACCATCCGGGCGACATCGGCGAGAACGCGCCGGGTGGCCCGGCAAGGCTGGCAGAACGCGCTGGAGAACTGCACGAGCGTCGCCCGCTCCCCCAGCCGCGCGCCCAGTTCCGCGGCGTCCAGCCGCCCGCTCCGGTCCGTCTCGCCCTGTCCGCCTCGCACCCGCTGTCCTTTCGATCGTCCCTGTCGATCGTCCCTCGACGGATGCAGCACCGGATTCCCGGGGGACATTCCTCCCCGCGCCCGCCCCGGCGTACGCCCGGCCCCGACGTGATGAGGATCTCCCGGCCCCAGTGGTCCGCCCGGTAGGCAGAGGGGCGCGGCATGGGGCACCATCTGCCAGAAGCCCGAACCTACGGCCGCGTAACTTTCGTCGGGAGAGCCCTCCCAGGAAAAGAGAAGGGTCCCCTATGGCAGAGCTCGTCTATCCGCCCGTGATCGGCGTCGCCCGCACCATGTTCAAGGCGCTGGACCTGCGCTTCGACATCAAAGGCACCGAGAACATCCCCCAGCGGGGCGGCGCGGTTCTGGTGAGCAACCACATCGGCTATCTGGACTTCGTCTTCGCCGGACTGACCGCGCGCCCGGCCAAGCGGCTGGTCCGCTTCATGGCCAAGGAGTCGGTCTTCCGGCACAAGGTCGCCGGGCCGCTGATGCGGGCGATGAAGCACATCCCGGTCGACCGCGCGGCGGGCATGGATGCCTACCGGCACGCCCTGCGGGCGCTGCGCTCGGGCGAGATCGTGGGGGTCTTCCCCGAGGCGACGATCTCCGAGTCGTTCACGCTCAAGAACTTCAAGACGGGCGCGGCCCGGATGGCCCAGGAGGCGGGCGTACCGCTGCTGCCGATGGCGCTGTGGGGCACCCAGCGGCTGTGGACCAAGGGCCACAAGCGCGATCTGGGCCGCAACCACTTCCCGATCACCATGCGGGTGGGCGCGCCCCTGGAGGCCGATCCGACCGAGCCGTCGGACACGCTCACCGAGCGGCTGCGCGCCCGGGTGCAGGAGCTGCTGGAGGCGGCGCAGCGGGCGTACCCGGTGCGGCCCAAGAACGAGGACGACACCTGGTGGGTCCCGGCCCACCTCGGCGGCACCGCGCCCACCCCGGCCCAGGCGGCCGGGCGGGGCCGCCGCTGACCGCTGCGCGCCCGCGCCCGCGCCCCTCCGCTCGGACGGGAGCGGGCGCGGGCCGGGCAGGCGCTACGCCCTGCCCATCTCCTCGCGGAGCGCGGCGACGAACCCGTCGACGTCCTCCTCCGTCGTGTCGAAGGAGCACATCCACCGCACATCGCCCGCCGCCTCGTCCCAGAAGTAGAAGCGGTAGCGCTTTTGCAGCCGTTCGGCCGCATCGTGCGGCAGCCGGGCGAAGACGGCGTTGGCCTGGACCGGGTGGAGGATCCGCACCCCCTCGACCGTACGGACCCCCTCGGCCAGCCGCCGGGCCATGGTGTTGGCGTGGCGGGCGTTGCGCAGCCACAGGTCGCGGGCGAGCAGCGCCTCCAGCTGTACGGAGACGAACCGCATCTTGGACGCCAGCTGCATGGAGAGCTTGCGCAGGTGCTTCATGCCGCGGACGGCGTCCGGGTTGAGGACCACCACGGCCTCGCCGAAGAGCATGCCGTTCTTGGTGCCGCCGAAGGTCAGCACGTCCACGCCGACCACATTGGTGAAGGCGCGCATCGGCACGTCCAGGGACGCGGCCGCGTTGGCTATCCGGGCCCCGTCGAGGTGGACCTTCATACCGCGCTCGTGGGCGTGGTCGCAGATGGCGCGGATCTCGTCCACGGTGTAGACGGTGCCCAGCTCGGTGTTCTGGGCGATGGAGACGACCTGGGGCATGGCCCGGTGCTCGTCGTCCCAGCCGTACGCCTCGCGGTCGATGAGCTCGGGGGTGAGCTTGCCGTCCTCGGTGGGCACGGTGAGCAGCTTCAGCCCGCCCACACGCTCGGGAGCGCCGCACTCGTCGACGTGGATGTGCGCGGTGTCGGCCGCGATGACCGCGCCCCAGCGGTCGGTGAGCGCCTGGAGGGCGACCACATTGGCGCCGGTGCCGTTGAAGACCGGGAAGGTCTGGGCCGCGGCCCCGAAGTGGCTGCGCATCACCCGCTGCAGATGCTCGGTGTACTCGTCCTCGCCGTAGGCGACCTGATGGCCGCCGTTGGCCAGGGCGAGCGCGGCGAGGATTTCCGGATGGGCTCCCGCGTAGTTGTCGCTGGCGAATCCGCGCAGATCGGGGTCGTGGTGGCGGCGGGCGTCGGTGCGCCCTGGGTTCACGGGTTGGGGGTCAGCCACAGACGGGTTCCGTTCACTTCCCGGGCGGGCCGGTCCCAGAGTCCGGCGATGGCCTCGGCCAGCTCCTTGACGTCCGTGAAGCCCGCGAACTTCGCGTTGGGGCGCTCCGCTCGCATGGCGTCGTGCACCAGCGCCTTGACCACCAGGATGACAGCGGCCGCGGCGGGGCCTGCCTCGTCCCCCAGCTTCCGGAAGGAGTCGGCGAGCGCGAGGGTCCATGCCTCGGCCGCGGCCTTGGCGGCGGCGTACGCGGCGTTCCCGGCGGTGGGCTGGGAGGCGCCCGCCGCGCTGATCAGGACATAGCGCCCCTTGCCGCTGCGCAGCAGGGCGTCGTGGAAGGCGAGCGAGGTGTGCTGGGCGGTCCTGATCAGCAGGTTGTGCAGGGTGTCCCAGTCGGCGAGCGGGGCGTCGGCGAAGGTCTTGCTGCCGCGCCAGCCGCCGACCAGGTGCACCAGGCCGTCCACCCGGCCGAACTCCTTCTCGGTGCGGTCGGCCCATTCGCGGGCCGCGCGCAGGTCGAGCAGGTCGACGGTGTCGCCGGTGACGGTGGCCCCGCCGTGGGCGTAGCGGGCGGCGTCCACGGCCTCGGCCAGCCGGGCGGGGTCCGCGTCGGAGGCGATGACCGTGGCCCCGGCCTCGGCGAGGCGGAGCAGCACGGCGCGGCCCGCCGGGCCCGCCGCGCCGGCCACCGCGACCACGGCCCCGTCCAGGGGCCCCTTGCCGTTCGGCTCGTTCGGGGTGGGGCTCGACGTCAGTGTGGTCATGGTCGTTGCCTCCTCGGGCCCTCCGCTCATCCCTGCCACCGGCTTCACGCGGCCGCCTTGACGTCGCTGTCGGCGGTGATGCCCTTGGTGGAGGCGACCACGCCGCGCAGCTTCTTGGCAAGCGCCTCGTAGAACATGCTGAGCGGGAACTCGTCGGGGAGCACGTCGTCCACCAGTTTGCGCGGCGGCTGGGTGAGGTCGAGGGCCTCGGGGCCCTTGGCCCACACCGAGCCGGGGTGCGGGGCCAGGTAGGACGACACCAGCTCATACGCCTTGAACCAGTGGACGAGCTTGGGGCGGTCGATGCCGTCGCGGTACAGCTTCTCGATCTCGCCGCAGAGCTGGTTGGTGACCTGCGGGGCGCGGACCCAGTCGATGTGCAGGGTGTTGTCCGTCCAGCGTACGACGTCGTGCTGGTGCAGGTAGGCGAAGAGCAGCTGGCCGCCGAGCCCGTCGTAGTTGCGTACGCGGTCGCCGGTGACGGGGAACCGGAACATCCGGTCGAAGATCACGGCGTACTGCACGTCGCGGGCCTGGGTGACCCCCTCGGCCTCCAGTTTCACGGCCTCCTTGAAGGCGGTGAGGTCACAGCGCAGCTCCTCCAGGCCGTACATCCAGAACGGCTGGCGCTGCTTGATCATGAAGGGGTCGAAGGGCAGGTCGCCATGGCTGTGGGTGCGGTCGTGGACCATGTCCCACAGGGCGAACGCCTCCTGGCAGCGCCGCTGGTCGGCGAGCATGTCGCGGACGTCCTCGGGGAGCTCGATGCCCAGCGCCTGGACGGCGGCCTCGCTCACCCGCCGGAAGCGGGCGGCCTCGCGGTCGCAGAAGATCCCTCCCCAGCTGAACCGCTCCGGGACCTCGCGGACGGCGATGGTCTCGGGGAAGAGCACCGCGGAGTTGGTGTCGTAGCCGGAGGTGAAGTCCTCGAAGGCCAGGCCGATGTAGAGCGGGTTGTCGTAGCGGGTGCGTTCGAGCTCGGCCAGCCAGTCCGGCCACACCACGCGTACGACAAGCGCCTCGAGGTTGCGGTCCGGGTTGCCGTTCTGCGTGTACATCGGGAAGACGACCAGGTGCTGCAGTCCGTCGGCGCGCCCGCGGGCCGGCTGGAAGGCGAGCAGTGAGTCGAGGAAGTCCGGCACGCCGAAGCCGCCCTCGGCCCAGCGGCGCAGATCGGCGACGAGTGCCTGGTGGTACGCGGCGTCGTGCGGCAGCAGCGGGGCCAGTTCCTCGACGGCCGCGACGACCCGGTCGACGGTTTCCCGGACCCTGGCGCCGGGTGGAGCGCCCTCGGCCTCGAAGTCGATCGAGCCGTCCTTGGACTGCCAGGGCCTGATCGTCTCGACGGCGTCCTTGAGTGCGGGCCAGGCCGGGTGCTCCACGACGCGATCTCTACGCTCCGCAGGCAGAATGACACCCTCCGCCACCACAGACGAAAGAATTTCCGTCACAGCTACACCTCCACCGAAGAAACTCGCGTAACGACACCGTATCCATCGACGCTTCTCCGGCTCAAGTGGTGCACCGCAAATTATCCTGCCCCACCCCCTCCCGACCGATGTTTTTCCTGCGCTCCATGGTTCGGTAGCCGGCCCGCGCATCAGCCGCGGCCCTGTCTTAACCTCCGCGTCGCGGGGGGCCGTTACGCTGAGCGCCGGTCCGGGCAGCCGCCTCAGCACGACCAGCAGAGCCGACAGAAGAGCGAGACACCGTTGACCTTTCTCACCATCGGACATCGCGGAGTGATGGGCGTCGAGCCGGAGAACACCCTCAGGTCCTTCCTCCGGGCGGAGCGCGAGGGCCTGGACGTCATCGAGCTCGACCTGCATCTGAGCAAGGACGGCGCGCTCGTGGTGATGCACGACGCCGACGTGGACCGCACCACCGACGGCCGGGGGCCCATCAGCGACTTCACCCTCGCCGAGCTGCGCGAGCTCGACGCCGGACAGGGCGAGCGCATCCCGGTCTTCGAGGAGGTCGTGGACGCCGTGCAGGCGCCCCTCCAGGCGGAGATCAAGGACACCGCGGCCGCGCGGGCCCTCGCCGAGGTGATCACCCGCCGCAACCTTCTGGACCGCGTGGACGTGCTGTCCTTCCACGACCAGGCCATCGCCGAGATCCGCACCCTCCTGCCGACCGCCCGCACCGCGCTCGTCGCCAGCCGCTACGGCCTCGATGTGATCGACCGGGCGCAGGCGGTCGACGCCGGGATGCTGGTCCTCAACATCCGCCGGCTCACCCTCGAGCTCGTCCAGCGCGCCCACGCGGCCGACCTCAAGGTCATCGGCTGGACGGTGAACACCCCGGACCACCTGAAGCTGGCCCGCGGACTCGGCCTCGACGGCGGCACCACCGACTACCCGGAGATCCGGCGAGCGGCCCGCTACACCGCGTGACCGGCGGCGCGCCGCCCGGAGGGGCCTCCCACCCGGGCGGCGCGACCTGGGCCGCTGCCCTTCCGGCGGGCGCCGGCCCCCCGCGGGGCGACCGCGCCCGCGCCGTTCGGGCGGGCCTCACCCCAGCGGCTTGACCAGCAGTTCGAACTCGAGACCGGCGCGGCGCGGGATGCCGAAGCGCTCGTCCCCGTACGGGAACGGCGTCGTCTCCCCCGTACGGGCGTAGCCGCGCCGCTCGTACCACGCGATCAGCTCCTCGCGGGCCGAGATCACCGTCATGCGCATCTCCCGCGCACCCCACTCGGCCCGCACCCACCGCTCCGCCTCGGCGATGATCACCTTGCCGAGCCCGGCGCCCTGCAGCGCGGGCCGCACGGCGAACATCCCGAAGTACGCGTGGTCGCCGCGGTGCTCCAGCTGGCAGCAGGCCACCATCTCGCCACCCTGCTCGACCACCAGCATCCGGCCGTTCTCCCCCTCCACCACGGCAGCGACCCCCTCCGGGTCGGTGCGCTGCCCGCCCAGGATGTCGGCCTCCGTCGTCCAGCCTGCCCTGCTGGAGTCCCCCCGGTAGGCCGACTCGATCAGCGCGACCAGCCCCGGCACATCGGCCTCGGTCGCGGCCCGGAAGGTCGGCTCGGCGGCGGGCCGGGTGGCGTCCACGGTCTCCATGGCGTCGGATGTCCTTTCCCTGGGGTATGCGACACCGTCCTGCGACGGCAGTCGACCTTAACTCGCCCCCCTTGCGTAAGGTCGCGCCATGGTGCATGTACTGAGCGGCCGCACCCTGCTGCGGCCGACCGACCCCGAACGCTCCCGTGCCTTCTACGGCGAGGCCCTGGGACTCGCGGTCTACCGGGAGTTCGGCGAGGGCCCCGAGCGCGGCACGGTCTACTTCCTCGGCGGCGGCTTCCTCGAGGTCTCCGGCCGCTCCGACACCCCGCCGGCCCCGGGCCTCCAGCTGTGGCTGCAGGTCGCCGACGTCACGGCGGCCCACGCGGAGCTCACGGCCCACGGCGTGGAGGTGCTGCGCCCACCGCTGAAGGAGCCCTGGGGGCTGATCGAGATGTGGATCGCCGATCCGGACGGGGTCAAGATCGTTCTCGTGGAGGTGCCGGAAGACCATCCCCTTCGCTATCGACCAGGGATGTAGTTCCAGACATGAAAAAGCCCCGCCCTGCGCCACGGGGAACGCACGGACGGGGCCGCTTTCGGTCTGACTTACGGGACGATACCTGTACCACCACAGGCATTGCACGGCACCAGGAACGGGCGGACGTCATGGCCGACGAAGACGACCGCAGGCATCCTGCGGCGTTTCGTGCAGCCGCACGCGTTGCCCGGCCGTTTGGCCGACGCCCGGAGCTGGTCTACGAGATTCACGAGAGCAGCCCTCTCCGGGTTCACCCATGGCATCATCCTGGACACCTCCTGTGACGATGGTAGAGGGCGTCTGCCCGACCAGTCAGGGCTTCGTCAGTTCGGATCGCTGGGGCCGTCGCCACCGTCTCCTGTGCAACTCCCGTACGGGCCAGGGGGCGAGTGCTAGCAGTCGGCCGCGACCGGGATCGACTCATCCGTCGGCGCGAGCCACAGCGCGTCGTCAACCGTGAAGCCGGTCTTCACGATCATCTCTTGCGTCCGGGTCAGATCACCCGGGCTGTACCGCGACGGGTCCGGCGGCTCCGGGGTGTGGTGCACGAAAACCCCGAAGTCGTCGCACAGCTCCTTGTACACGCGGGTGTGGAGGATGAGTGCGTGCCATCCCTCGTCGACGACCCGGGACCGAAGCCGGGCTTGGGGGAACTTCGCGCAGGTGGCCGTGAACTTGACCGCCTCGTCGACGATCCGTTCCGCCATGTCGTCGGCCATGCCGGGGTTGTTGCTGAGTACGGTCCGGATCACTCCGGCCCGCTCCTTGCCGACCAATAAGCCGGTAGCGTCACTCATGCGCCTACCTCTCTGTGTGGGTGGTGCGCGGTTCCCGTCCCGGTCGCCGGCCTGCAAGCACGCGACCGGGGCGGGGCTTCTTGTGTGGTGGGGCGCTGGAAGCTGACGATGACCTCACCAGCGCCCCACCGGCCGCCCGCTGGACGGGTCCGCCGTCGTCGTCCAGCGAGCGGAGCTTTGAGCGGCCCCCGCCCGTCACAGACGTGACAGGGAGTGGGTCGGGGGCCGTGGCCCGGATGGGAGCCGACCAAAGCACCTCCGGGCCGTCACCCTGCCGTGAGCCTGGCAGGGGGTCTATGTGGGGCGGTCGTCCACGTCGTGGTCGTCGCCCGTGATCCGCACCATCTGACGAGCACGGGACTCAGCCACCATGATCATGTCGGCGAGATTGCATCTGAGCAGCGTGACCATGGCACGGAGGTCGTCCGGCGAGGCCGTCGGATCCGCCGCAACCCGCGCCGCTTCGGCCAGTGCGGCTCTGCCCTTGTCCGCCTTCGACGTCTCAGACTTCTCTGTCCGCTCTGCCAGCGCCGTCAGCAGACCCAGCGCCAAACTGTCCGGCAGGGCGATCATCTTCCCGCTGGGCGTTACGCGGTACGCGCCAATGCCGCTCGCGGAGTGTGTCAGGTCGTCGCTCATGACTCGCGTGGCATCAGCGTCACGCCGGGCGCCAACACTTGGCCGCGCCTGCGCAGGAGCTTGCCAGCGTCGTCAAACGCTCGGCCGTGCGGCGGGGGCGGAGCAGTGAGGCGTCCACGACTGGCGCCTTCCTCGGAGTCGTCCTCCCCACCGGCCGTGACACAGACTCCGCCCGCCAGGCTGACGAGCTGGCAAAGACGCACGCTCTCCTCGCTGATGTGGCTGATGCGTCCCCAGTCGGCGACGAGGCAGACGAAACTACTGCCCTGCCCCTGCGCCTCCATCGCGGCCACCATGCCGCGCCAGTGGGGCCGCCGGTCCGTCAGCGCGGCGTCTCCACGGTCAATCCACTGGCCGGCAACCTCCCATTTCATACGGGCCGCGTACGCGCGACAGGTCGCGAGTCGACGGTTCAGGCTGTCCGTCTGAGACGTCGCCTCGCGGTCGTAGATGAACGCGAGAGTTGGTGCGGCCACTTCCTCAGTCACTGATCGCTCCCCGGCTCGGTCGGTACTGCCGTTGGTAACTAGGCAACTACTGAGGGACCATGATCACTTAACACGGAAGTTGCACAACGGAGCGTCAGATGCCGCTGGAGGCAAGGACGAACGGACTTGCGCATGGGATGGTGGGACCATGCACAGCGCGCCGTCAGCGGGTGAGAACATCGCGGTTCTGCGGAAGGTTCGCGGGATAAGCCAGACGAAACTTGCCCGTCTCATGGATATCTCGCTCTCGTATCTGAGCAAGATCGAGACCGGCCTTCGTCCGGCTACTCCACCCCTCGTGGCTGCCGCAGCCTCAGCCCTGCATGTGACGACCGCGAGGATCTACGGTGATCCGTTCGCGGATCCATCGAAGCAGCACGAGCTGATGAACGATCTTCGCGCCGTTGTCCGTCGGCACACACTGCCCAGAGAGGATGTGCCGCCCCCCGCCGAACTCGCTGCCTCCCTGAGAGAGGCTGCGCAGATGCGGGCAGACACCGACTACCTGTCGCTGCTCCAACGCCTCCCTAAGCTGCTCGGCCAGGCAACTGCAACCGCTATGGCGTCCGAGGGTGACGCCATAGCGTGGGGCCAGGTGGCCGACGTTTACAGTTGTGCCTATGCAGTGGCGCACCGTTTCCGGCAGCCTGATCTGGCAGACATGATCGTGGCTCGCCAAACATGGGCCGCACAGCAGACATGGAACCCTAGTGCCGAAGCCGCTGCCGCGTGGAACGAGGCAGGGACGTACCAATCGGCTGGCGAGTACTCTGACGGTTTGGCGATCATCGAACGGGCCATCGGGCGTTACGAGTCCGCTCCGGGTGATGGCCTAGAGCACGTCGTCCACCTCGGTTCGCTCCACCTCCGCGGCATCGTCCTGGCGTCTCGACATGAAGACACGAACGCCACCGCGGACCATGTCAGGCGAGCAACAACGCTGGCCGAGCGGATCAAGGGCCCCGACGTGTTGCAGCACAATCTCACGTTCGGACCGGGAAACACGGCGCTGTACGAACTGGCAGCGCAGATCGAACTCAATGCGCCGGACAAGGCCGCGGAGGTTGCTGAACCGCTGCTGAAGAATCCCCCGGCAGGACTCAAGCCGTCCCGCGTCGGTCGGCTGGCGATCGACGCTGCTCGCGCTCGGTTGGCGACGAAGGATCTCACGGGCGCCGAGGACGCATTGAAGCAAGCTTTCCGCGTCGCCCCGCAGATGGCAGAGATCCATCCCATGGCACGGGAGGTGCTGCGCGTTCTCTGGACCTTGCACCAGCGCAGCCGCCCGGATCTTCTCGTCATGGCGAAGCGGGCAGGACTCGCGAACTAAGACTCAGTGCGCCGGCCCGACGAGGTACGGCACCGAGCTGGCGCACTCGTGCTTGGGCTCCCCTATCTGATCGCACCTCGTCCAGGGGATCCCTGACGACACGTAGATGCCGCCCTTCGTATGCCAGCACTCCATGCCGAACAGCGGTTGCGGACTCCTCACGCACGCGAGCGTGGACGCGGAAGCGGGGCTCGTCGTCGGGGGTCATCAGCCGCATGACGGCAGCGCCCGTATCCAGAAGGATCTTGCGCAGTTCTTCGCAACTGCTGACGACCGCTCCCCCGGCTGGGTCGGGGATGAGGGTTAGCGTTCTTCTCATGCCGGTCTTCCAGGAACGGCCTTGCTCCCCGCGCTCGCGGGGATGTTCCGTTCCTTCGTCTTGACCGCTTGCTTATCCCCGCATCGGCGGGTTTCGAGGAGCCCGACCAGCGTTACCCTAGCCGGGCTCTTCCTCGTGTCGGGACAACAGGGCTCGAACCTGAGGCCTCCCGCTCCCAAAGCGGGCGCTCTTCCTACTGAGCTACATCCCGTCGCTCTTCCGTGCATACTGAGCCCTCTCGGACGGCTTGGGGAGCCGTCCACGGATCCATGGGGGGAGAATTCCTATGCGCACGTCCCGGTATTCCGTCAGAACGGCGTCCGTGGCCCTTCTCGGGGCCGTCATGGTGGGCTGCTCGCCGGACGATGGGGACAACTCGAAGAAGTCCGCTCCGTCCGCTTCCGAAGTAGCCGACGCGCCGGCCGACACTACGGACACCGACCCGGTAGCGCCTAAGCCACTGTCTGTTGGTCAGAGCTGAGACTTCGCTGCGTCCGACGACACATCGGAGGTAGCTACCCGCTTCAAGGTCACGGTGCGGGAGTGAAGTACATTTCCGCAGAAGAGGCGGGCGACTCGGCCCAGCAGGACGGCGACGTCTACGTGCGCTTGCGCCTGACTCTGAAGAACATCGGCAAGCATCCGGGAAAGTTTGATGACTTCTCGACATTGAAGTGGGAAAGCACCGCTACCGCTGAGCAAGACGCGACCACGTACACGTCGCCCCCGGGGCCGGATCTTGCGACGACCTACAAGCCTGCATAGTCCGTGACCGGATACCTCATCGTCAACACCGTGGAGCGTGGCGGTGAAGTCACGTATTACGACGCGGCAGGGGACGGCCCAAGCTTCGTCGTCAGGCTCCCGAAGTAAGACGTCAGCTAGGCAGGGCGGCCGTCACCGCCGGGGGTCGGATGCCTGTCGTCCGGGTCGTTGCCCTGCCTAGGGTGTGGGGTTCATGAAGTTCCTCCACTCAGGCTTGGACTGCTGGCAGGATGTGCGGCCATGACAGCGCAACCAGACCAGTCGGCAGCAAGTACGCCGTTACCCGCCACGACCACCCCTGACGCGACACCGTGGAGCACCCGCCCGTTCGAGGAACTAGTGAGACAGTTCCATCTGGATTGCAAAACGCTGGGGGTAGAGAATCTGGTTACTCGCCGAGTCAGGGTTGCACTAAGGCGTCGCTTTCACCTACGACGCTGGAAGCGGAATACCCTTCTCGGACTTCTCGGCATGTTCGCCCTAGGTGCCATACTGATGGCGGGTTGGTGGCTTGACAAGGCACTGATTCTGTCTGAGGATCCCCTGCCTGGTCACGCTGTGATCGCCTGGCTCAACGAGCACGACAATAATCCTTGGGTAACATCTCTAACAATCGTCTCATGCGCAGCGCTTGCCATGGCCTTGATCTTTGTATTACTAGATGATTTCGGCGAGTACATTCTGAATTTCAGGCAAACTGGATCACGAGTTTCGCGATTCCTCATGGCTCGTCGATATGCCCTCGTCACTCAATGCGCTGAGGCGATCCATGCGTGCAGCGAGGTACGACGAGGAGGCCAGCACAGGCCCGCACGGTACAGGAAGTTGTCGAGGCGACTAAAGGCAGTTCGACGCGCGGTCCTCAACGCCCATGACAGCCGCGGAACCGTCGCCCGTCGATCCCATCGCAGGAAGCCTCTAAAGCACCACGAGCGCCGCGTCTCGACAGCCCTTATGGAGCTTGAAACCAATCTGGATCACTCTCCGAACGAGGCCCTACGCGAAATCGCCGAAGCACTGCTGAAGATTTCGGACCGGTACTGCGAGGGGCGTATCGGTGAGCTTCTGGATGATCAGCAACTCACAGGTGTTCCAGCTCAACACAACTGGGAAGCACTGCGTTACCTCATCGCCCTTGGGCTCGCTGGTGGCGGAATTATCGGTGTGGCAACCCCCGGCGTTGTCCCGGAGAGCGCGCAGCCGTACGTCTACGGAATCGTGTTGATCGCCGCCTTCGTCATCGTGCTCGGGCGCAGCTTCCGACGCGCCATCGACGTGTTCAGCGCGATCACCGGTGGCCTCTGAGCGGGACGGGCTCACGGACCGTCATCCGGCGCCACTCGACCGCGCTTCTACCCGGAGGAGAGACGGGGAGCGCAGGAGCGGCACCGGACGCTGGCCGGGAGGTTGAACCGCACGCCATTCGCTACGGCTGCGCGTTCCTCCCGCCTACTACTGTTATGGGGTAGCGATCTGGGTCCGGGGCCCGTGACCGTCGGGCGGGCCTCCTCCCCCTCTACCTGCGGAAAGTCAGACTGGGGTCAGAAGGGTCAAACTAAGACCCTTTTTCTACCATCCGGACAGCGTGCGGATCGCGGTCGTGGAGGTGCCGGAGGACCACCCCCTGCGCTACCGGCCGGGCGTCTAGGTCCGGGTCGGGCCCCGTATTCTCGGCCGATGGACATCATCGCCGCGCGGCTGGAAGTGGACGCCACCCCATCGGCGCCCGGACTCGTTCTGCGCCCCTGGGGCCCGGCGGACGCCGCGGACCTCGTGGAGCTGACCCGTGACCGCGCCGTGCGCCGCTGGACGAACGCGGCCGTGGACGACGAGGCGGACGCGGCGCGGTGGATCCGGGAGCAGCAGCGGGGGTGGGAGGAGGGGGACCGCTTCAGCTTCGCCGTGGTCGAGACCCGAACCACGGCGCGCGAGGAGCGGTTGGCGGGGCATGTGGCGCTCAAGAACGTCACCTCCGGCGCGCCCTCGGCCGAAGTCGGTTACTGGACCGCGGCACACGCGCGCGGCCGGGGCGTCGCGCCCCGGGCGCTGCGGGCGTTGACCGACTGGGCCTTCGCCACGTTCGCCGGTGACGGTCTGGCGCGTCTTGAGCTGCTGCACCAGGTGGACAACGAGGCGTCATGCCGCGTCGCGCACAAGAGCGGGTACGAACTGGCCACGCTGCTGCCCGCGGCACCGCCGGCGTTCCCCCTCAGCGGCCATGTGCACATACGGCCCCGGTCAGCGCAGATGGCCGCGTTCGTCGACGCGACGCGTCGGTGAGCCCAGGAAGACGTCCGGGGTGACCGGGCCGTAAGCGATGTTGAGGGTGTCGAGCCGGTAGTGCCACTCCCCGCCGCAGAGACCGACGAACCGGTGGTTGATCTGCCACCGCAGCCACTCCCCGGGGGCGAGCCGCACCGAGGGCGGGCGGCGATGGCGGCGCGGCATGGTCAACTACCTTTCGCCAAGCGAAGAGCTTGCACAGCGGGCGTCACTGGCAGTGACGCTGCGCTTGCGTCCAGCCCCAGCGCGGGATTCCGAGGTGGGGCGGGGGGCCGTTGACGGGGCCCCGCGTCGCCACAACTGCCGTGCGCGAGCGCGGATGTTGCGGGAGCCATTCCGGTCTGCGTGATCAACGAATCCGCAGGACCGGCATGCGAACCAGGCTTGACTCACCCGGTTCGCCTTGTCGATGTGACCGCATTCGGCACAGGTGCGGGAGGTGTACGCCGGATCGACGTGCACCACCCGCACCCCCGCCTTGCGGGCCTTGTAGGCGATGAAGCTGCCCAGCTGGGCGAAGGCCCAGGAGTGCACGGTGGCCCGTTGGGGCTTACCAAGCCGTACCCGCCCACGGATGCCCCTGAGGTCTTCCAGGGCGATCCCGCGACCGGTGCGTTCCGCCTCGGCCACCACATGCTTCGCGATCTTGTGATTGATATCCCTCGCCCGCCGTGCCTCCTTGCGGCGCCGCTTCTTCAACCGGCGCCTGGCCGACGGCGTGTTCTTCCTCTGCAGCTTGGCGCGCAGTTTCCACTCGCGCGTCCGGGCGCGGTTGAGGGAGCGCCCTGCCAGGATTTCGCCGTCGGAAGTGGTGGCGATGTTGATGATGCCCAGGTCGATGCCCAGGAAGTCCGCCGGCTCGGTGTTCAGCGGCGCCTCGGGCACCTCGCAGGTCGCCATGAGGAACCACATGCCGTCCCGGCGCACCAGGTCCGACTCGCCCTGGCGGTGCAGGGCCAGGGTGGCGGCCTGCTCCACTGAGGCGGTGAACCTCACGTTCTTGACCCGGCCTGCCAGTGTCCAGACCGAGACCCGCCGCTCGGCGATCTGCCAGGACAGCATCCGGTCGTCATACGGCTGGGCGCCCTCGGGGCGGAAGGTGATCGGCTTCCCGGTGGCCTTGCGGTAACGCTTCGAGCCCGGCCTGCCGAGGTTCCCGGCCCTCAGGTTCGCCGTCAAAGTGGCGTACGCGTCGCATGTCTTCTTGATGACATGCTGGGCGGCCTGCGCCCCGAGCCCCCACCGGGCGCGGACCTGCGCATAGGCAAGTTTACGCAACGCGAAATTCCGGCTGACCCCGCGTTCGTGGGCGAGCGAGCTGACCCAGGTGGCCGCCTCGTTGCAGGCGGTCAGGGTCGCCTCCAGAGCCGACGCCTGCTCGGGCGTCGGCAGGAGCTTCACCTGCACCACCAGCTTCATGCCGCGACTCTACGTGGTCGGGCGTACAAACATTTCAGTCCCGTACACCAGTCACCCGCACGCGCGACCCAATCGCACACACGTGCGACTCCCCCTCAGTCGGCGTGCAATGCGGGTGCTCACCCGGCAGAGACGGTCCTGCGACGCTCCGCGTCGGCATCATGGGATGCGATCCGCGTGAACGACCGGGGTTCGTTGCAAGAGTCCCAATGACCATCGGCACCTGCGGCTGCCGGACCTGCAGCAGGCCCCGATGCTCCCGCAGCGCCACTCCGGGTTCCGGCAGCTCCCGTACTGTGCGCACCCGCTGAATGAGGACTTCCGTGATGCCGATCAATCAGACACCGGCTCGCTGTGTCGCCACCGGCTTTTCGTGTCCTCAGCTCACACCGTTGCCGCCACCGGGAAGGTCGCGTCCGGGCTGGCCGCTCCGGACGAGCACGTCGACTGGGCTCAGGCCGTACGCTTCGAGAACCTGGTGGACTTCGAAGAAGGCAGTCACCCTTCGGGCTGACGCTTCTGGCGGCCCGGAACGCGGTGGGCCGGGCCTCGCTCTGGACCGTCACCGGCACCCTCCATGGTGTGCCGAGGCCCGAGAGGGAGGTCCAGCCGTTTAACGTCGCGACGGCCGACCGTCGCGGGTCCTACGAGAACGCGTCCAGGTTCGTGAGTTCGCTGGACAGCTCCCACAGCCGGGCCGCCGAGGCGGGATCCACGGCCCAGGGCTTGACCCCGCCGATCAGCATGTCATCCGTCGTGGCGGGCTCGGCGATGTCGCAGTCCTGACAGTACGCGCCCCCGCGGCCGTCCAGCAGGGGCGAGGTGGCGGCCCATACGGCCGTCGCCGCGCCCTGGGCCGGGGTCTTGAAGCCGTCCGCGGGCCGGCCGTCGGCGGTGATCCAGCCCTGGGCGATCTGCTCGTCGCGGGGGATGTGCCGTTGCAGGGGGGTGAGGATGCTGCCCGGGTGGAGGGCGAAGGCGTGGACTTCGGTGTGTGCGCCCAGCGCGTCGAGGTGCAGGGCGAAGAGGGCGTTCGCGGTCTTCGACTGGGCGTAGGCCAGCCACCGGTCGTAGCCCGTGCGGAAGTGGAGGTCGTCCCAGCGGATGTCGGAGAGGAAGTGGCCCGACGAAGCCACGGACACCACTCGCGCCCCGCCGGGGGCCAGCGCCGGGCGGAGCCGGTTGACGAGGGCGAAGTGACCGAGGTGGTTGATCGCGAAATGCGCCTCCCAGCCGGGGCCGACGCGGGTCTCGGGGCAGGCCATGACGCCCGCGTTGGCGATGAGGACGTCGAGGGCGCGCCCGGTCTCCAGGAAGCGGTCCGCGAAGACCCGTACGCTCTCCGGATCGGACAGCTCCAGCTCCCGCACCTCCGTCCCCGCGATGCCGCGCAGGGCCTCTCGCGCGGCATCGGGCCTGCGGGCCGGGACGACGACGTGGGCGCCGGCCCGGGCCAGGGCCCGGGTGGCCTCCAGGCCGAGGCCGGAGTAGCCGCCGGTGACCAGGGCGGTCCTGCCCGACAGGTCGATACCGGTGAGTACGTCGTCCGCGGTGCTGTGCGCGCCGAAGCCGCTGCCGATCTTGTGTTGCTCGGTGGTCATGTCCCGGGACGCTAGGACTTGGAGCGCACACGAGGTCAAGTTCGCGACCTCGGGCCCGGAACCGCGGACCGCGCTCCCCCCGTTGCCCCCGTGCGCTCCCGTATGCCGGGCGCCCGCTGGGCAGCCTCCGGGGGATCCGTCCGTCCCGGGAGGTGCGCCGTGCACGGACCGCCGCTGGTCGGCTGGCTGCTGGTCGCGCTGTGCGCGGCCACGGGGTCGTACTGCCTGCTGCGGATGCGCGGCGAGCCGCCCGGCCGGGTGCGGCGGGCCGCGGGGGCGGAGGCGCTGATGGGGTGGGGGATGGCGGTGATGGCGGTGCCCGCCGCCGCGCTGGACCCCCGGCCGTGGGGCCCGCCCCTGCTCGCGGCGGTGTTCGCCGTGGCGGCCGTACGGGCGCTGCTGCCCGCGCGGCGCGGCCCCGGCAGGGCGCCAGGCCGTGTCCGCAAAGTCCCGCCGGGCCCGCGACGCCTGCACGCGCCCCCAGCTACCGCTGGGAGGTGCCCCCGCGCCGCGTTGTCGGGATCGCCCAAGTACGCCCAGCACGAGGGCGACCCTCCGCCTTGCGATCGCACGCACCAGACGCCGCGGGCTGATCCGACGCGACTTTGCGGACACGCCCTGGGGCATCATCTGCACCACGCGGTCGGGGCGTTGGCGATGGTCTATATGGCGCTCGCGATGGCGGTGGGTGCCCCGGGCGGCCACGGCCACGCGGGGCACGCGGCGCAGGGGCGGGTGCCGGGCGGCGTGCCGCCGCTCACCGCCGTGCTGCTCGTGTACTTCGCGGTGTACGTGGTGTGGTTGGCGACGCGGCTGGCGCCGGCCGGGCCGGCGGGGGGCGGTTCCGGCGGCCTCGCCTGGTCGCGGCGGCCCGAACTGGCGGACGCGTGCAGGCTGTCCATGGGGATCGGGATGCTGGCGATGTTGCTGACGCTCTGAGTCGGCGCCCGGGGCCGATCTCGCCCGGCCTCCGGCGACCGTGGCGTACGTCACTTCCGGCCGCAGGACCGTATCCGCCCCGACACCGCGCTCATAAGGTAACGGCCATGATGGTCCCGCTCGCGCTGATGGGCCTCGGCGCTCTGGCGGCGGCAATGGCGCCCCGCCTGCTGGCCCGGTCCGACTGGGCCGACCGCGAACCCGTGCTCGCCCTGTGGGTGTGGCAGTGCGTGGTGGTCGCCGTGTTGCTCTGCTGCGGGCTGACCATGGCGCTGACCGCGGCGGCCGCCTCGCAGGCCGTGCGCGGGAATGTCTTCGCCCCCGCGCCCCATGGCGTGGTGGAGGCGTACGCGCTGTCCGCGTACGGGCCCTGGGCCGCCCCCGTCGCCCTCGCCCTGGCCTGCGGTGCCGTGTGGACGGCGGTGATGCTGACGCGGGAGATCGGCCGGGCGCGGGCACGGCGCAAGCAGCGCCGGGCGGAACTGCTCGACCGGTGCCCGGCGTTGCCCGGCGAGGAGCCCACCGGCGACCGTCTGGTGGTGCTGGAGGGCGAGCGGCCCGAGGCGTGGTGGCTGCCGGGCACTCCGCCCCGGCTGGTCATCACCACGGCGGCGCTGCGCCGTCTCAAGGGCCGCCGGCTGGACGCCGTGCTGGCGCATGAGCAGGGGCACGCCCGGGCCCGCCACCACTGGCTGCTGCACTGTTCCTCCGCGCTGGCCACGGGCTTTCCGCAGGTGCCGGTGTTCGCGGCCTTCCGGGACCAGGTGCACCGGCTGGTGGAGCTGGCCGCCGACGACTCCGCCTCGCGCCGCTTCGGGCGGCTGACGACCGCGCTCGCGCTGGTTGAACTGAACGAGCACCGCGGGGTGTTCGGCCCCGTCCCGGCCCAGCTGGCGGAGGTCCCGCAGCGGGTGGACCGGCTGCTCGCCCCCGCCGCCCGGCTCTCCCCCGCGCGCCGGTTGCGGCTGACGGCCGCGGCGGCGCTGGTGCCCGTCGTCCCGCTCGTGGTCACGCTGGTCCCGGCGCTGCGGGTGCTGGGCTGAGCTGGGTATCACCCCCGTGGGCAGGTAGTTTGGGCGGGGCGCGCGCGGCTGCAGTCGCGGGCTGTCACTCTCCATGGGAAGGCGCGATCCACATGACCCGCACACCGCCCGGCACCCCCACGGCTCACCCGGACCGCGCGCCGTCCGCACGCCCGGGCGACCGGGCGCTGACGGCTCCCACCGTCTCCTGTGTGTTCGTGTGCCACGACGGCCAAGGGCGCGTCCTGCTGGCCCGGCGCGGCGCGGGGGCGCGCGACGAGCCGGGGACCTGGGACACCGGTGCCGGGGCGCTGGAGCACGGCGAGACGTTCGAGGCGGCCGTCGCGCGTGAGGTCCGGGAGGAGTACACCGCACAGGCGCTCACGGTCGAGACCATCGGCGTCCGCAACATCCTGCGCGGCGACCCCGTCTCCCACTGGGTGGCCGTGGTGTGCGCGGTGGAGGTGGACCCGTCGCAGGTGGCCATCGGCGAGCCGCACAAGTTCGACGCGCTCGGCTGGTTCGCCCCGGATGACCTGCCCGCCCCGCGCCATTCACAGTTGGAGGAGACCCTCGCCCTCTTCCGCGCCCGGCGGATCTAGTGCCGCATCCGGCGGCCCTGGCCGACCCGCGCGCCCGGCCATGCGCGATCATCGACCCATGCACGTCTCGAGGCTCCGTGCCGTATCCGCCGCCGCCGTCCTGACCGTGCTGTTCGTGGTCCTGCTGATCCTGGTCGTGGCCCGCTGGGGGCCGCTGGAGGACACCGACGGGGACATCGCGGAAGCCCTGCACCGGACGGCGGTGACGCACCACGGCTGGACCGAGGCCAACAAGGTGCTGACCGACTGGGTGTGGGACCCCTGGACGATGCGTGCGGGGATGGCGGTGCTCGCCGGGTGGCTGCTGTGGTGCCGGGAGCGGCTGCTCGCGCTGTGGGTCGCGGCCACCACCGCCGCCGGGACCGCGCTGCAGCAGGGCGTCAAGGCGGCGGTCGGCCGGGAGCGCCCGCACTGGCGGAACCCGGTGGACTCGGCACACTATGCGGCCTTCCCGTCCGGCCACGCGCTCACGGCCACCGTCGCGTTCGGGCTGCTGCTGTGGGTGATGGGGCGGTGCGGGGCGCGGCCGGCCTGGCTGAGGGCCGCGGCGCTGCTCGCCGCGGTGTCCGCGGCCGGGGTGGGGTTCACCCGGGTGTATCTGGGGGTGCACTGGCCCACCGACGTGCTGGGCGGCTGGCTGCTGGGCGTTGCCCTGGTGTGCGCGGCGGCGGCCGCGTACCCGGACAGCCGGTCCGTTCCGCCGGACGGTGCGGACGAGTCGGCGGGGGGATCGGCCGGTACGCCCCGCTGAGGGGGCGCTCCTGGAACGATGGGGGCATGACGATCAAGGGTGCGCTCTTCGACTTCTCCGGGACCCTCTTCCGCATCGAGCCGACCGAGTCCTGGCTGCGGGCCGCGCTCGACGCAACCGGCACGGCCGTCCCCGAGGAGGACGTTCCGCGGTACGCGCGGCGGTTGGAGGACGCGGGGGCGCTGCCGGGCGGCGCCCCGCCCCGGGCCGTACCGCCCCACCTGGCCGAGGTGTGGGGCGTACGGGACCGCAGCGCCGAGAACCACCGCGCCGCCTACACCGGGCTGGCCCGCGAGGTGCGGCTGCCCCGCCCTGAGCTGTACGACGCGCTGTACGACCGTCACATGGCCCCGGCCGCCTGGCGGCCGTACCCCGACGCGGCCGAGGTGCTGGGCGAGCTGCGGCGGCGCGGGGTGCGGATCGCGGTGGTCAGCAACATCGGCTGGGATCTGCGGCCGGTGTTCCGGGCGCACGGGCTTGACGAGTTCGTGGACGCCTATGTGCTCTCGTACGAGCACGGCGTCCAGAAGCCGGACCTCCGGCTGTTCCGGATGGCGTGCGACGCGCTCGGGCCGGCCCCGGCCGACACCGTGATGGTGGGCGACGACCGGCGGGCGGACGCGGGGGCGGCGCGGCTGGGCTGCCAAGTGCACTTGGTGGACCATCTGCCGGTGGAGCAGCGGCCCGAGGGGCTGCGGCCGGTGCTTGAGCTCGCGGGCGCGGCCGAAACGCCCTGAGAGGGCCGCGAGAACCCGTAAAAGCCCGTCATGGACAAGGCCAAGCCGCCGATTTCGGGCGATCCCCCGCGTCGCCCGAAATCGACGGAGCCTCGGGGCCGCCAGGGCAAGGTGGCGGACAACCCGAGACCGCACTGAGTATATTGGCCAAGAGCCAGTCAACGCAGGAGTTACAGCATGTCCCCCCGGAGCGCTTCGGTCAATGAGGAGTTGCGCCGCCGGTCCCAGGAGCGCCTGCTCCAGGCGACGGTCGAGCTGGTCGGCGAGCGCGGCTACGAGGCGACGACGCTCGCCGATATCGCCGATCGGGCGGGGGCCGCGCGCGGTCTGGTCTCCTACTACTTCCCCGGCAAGCGCCAGTTGCTGCAGACGGCCGTGCACCGGCTGATGCATCTGGAGCTGGCCAAGGGCCTTGAGCGCGAGCCGCGGCCGGACGGCGAGGACGCGGGCCGGGAGTGGCTGGCGCGCGCGATCGACGCGATCCTGGGACTCGCCGTGGAGCGTCCGCGGCTGATGCGGACGCATATGGCGGGCATCCTGACGGCCGAGGGGTTCATCAAGTGCGCCGAGCAGCAGCGGCTGGCCGCGCTGCTCCGCGAGACGGTGGTCCGGTACGGATCGTCGGAGCCGGACGCCGACTACCGGCTGTTACGCGCGCAGCTGATGGGCGCGGTGGTCGCGGTGCTGCTGCCGGGGGCCCCGATGCCGGTCGAGCGGCTGCGGGCCGAGCTGTTCAACCGCTACAAGCTCGACTGGGAGCTGGGCGTCCCGCCGGGCACGAAAGCCGCCGCCGGGACAAACGGCGGAGCAGAGGGCGGGACAGAGGGCGGAGCAGACGCCGCGACAGACGGCGGAGCGGGCGGGGAGACGGGTGGTGACGCCCCGGACGGCCGGAGGCCGTCCGGGGCGGACGGTCAGCGGTAGTCGGGCTGCGTCTGCACGTTCAGCTCGCGCAGCCGCACCGACCGGGCGCCGTCGGTGCGCCGGTCGTCGATCTTCAGGACGTCGAAACCCTTGGCGATGTCGTTCGAGTAGATGTAGCCGTTGTAGTAGTACGCGGACCAGGAGCCCCCGCCCACCAGCGTGTCGGCGGAGATGGGACCGCGCTCGAAGTAGCCGATCTCCTTCGGGTGCGCGGAGTCGGTGAACTCCCAGATGGACACGCCACCCTGGTACCACGCCTGGACCATGATGTCGCGGCCCTTGACCGGGATCAGCGAGCCGTTGTGGGCGACGCAGTTCTCGGTGTTCGCCTGGTAGCGCGGGATCTTGTAGTAGTTCCGGAAGACCAGCTTGCGGTGGTCGCCCTTGCCGACGATGTCGTAGATGCCGTCGGCGCCGTGGTCCGGGCCGACCTCGGCGTTGCAGGTCGCGGCCCCGCCGCCGCCGAGCTCGTCGGTGAACACGACCTTGTTGCCGCGCTCGTTGAAGGTCGCCGAGTGCCAGAAGGCGAAGTTGACGTTGTCCTCGACCCGGTCGATGACCCGCGGCTTGGCCGGATTGGCGATGTCCAGCAGGATGCCGTCACCCATGCAGGCGCCCGCCGCCAGCTTCAGCTTGGGGAAGCTGGTGATGTCGTGGCAGCCGGTCGTCTTGGACACGCCCGGGTTGGCGGGCTCGCCCGGGTTGCCGCCGTCCGGGAAGAGCACCGGGAAGTCGACGACCGCCGACTTCTCGGGCGCGCTGCGCGGCACCTTGATGACGGAGATCCCGTCGTGCGGCGGCTGGCAGTCCGGGAAGGTGGCGTCCGGGGAGTAGGAGGAGACGTAGATGTAGACGTTGTCCCGCTCGGGCACCAGGGTGTGGGTGTGCGAGCCGCAGGAGGTCTCGACGGCGGCGACGTACTTCGGCTCGGTCTTGTCGCTGATGTCGAAGACCTTCATGCCCTCCCAGGACGACTTCTCCGTGGCGGGCTGCGTGGTGCTGCTGCAGGAGTTGTCGCTGCGCGAGGAGTCCGTGGAGAGGAAGAGCAGGTTCCCGGAGACGCTGATGTCGTTCTGCGAGCCCGGGCAGAGCACCTGGCTGACGGTCTTCGGCTGCTTCGGGTCGCTGATGTCGTAGATGACGAAGCCGTCGTAGTTGCCCGCGAAGGCGTACTTGCCCTGGAAGGCCAGGTCCGAGTTGGTGCCCTTGAGGGCCTGCTTGGGGATGTTCGTCAGATGGCTGACGTTGTCGCTGTGGACGATCTCGTCCACACCCGGTATCTCGCCATCCTTGATGGCCGCCTTGACCTCGTCGGCCTGTCCCTTGGACACCCGTTCACTCTTCGGGGTGGCTCCGGGGTCGGGCGTCGCCGCCGCCGGGCTCACGGCGAACAGCGAGGCGAGGAGACCGAAGGCGACCACGGTGGTGCCGAGGTGTCGGGGGCGCATCGAGGATCTATGGCGCATCTGGAGTCTGTGCCACGGCTTCAACTGCGTCCTCCCTTCTTTCCCGTTCGGGGTTGAGCGATGCATGGGCGTGAGCCCTGGGCAGTATCACTCGTTCCATGTACATCCCAACAGTCGGCAATGAATATGTAACGAAGATTCCTTGCATGGATCAGCCACTTACGTGCTAATACGGTCAGCACAGTCTGCAAAAGTCTCTGGAGGTCACGGTGTTGATCCGGCGTACGACCACGACCGCCCGTGCCGCACGCGCCGCCTCGCTCGCGGTCGCGGCGGTGGCCGCGGCCCTGGCGCTGGCCCTCACCGGCTGCGAGGCCGACGGCGGCGCCAAGGCCGACGGCAAGGCCAAGGACTCCGGGCCCTCGGTGATCGCGCCGGGCAAGCCCGGGGAGGCGGCCAGAAAGCTGACGGCCGAGGAGGCCGCGAAGGCGAAGGACGACGACTCCCCCAACTCGGCCGATTTCACCTACGTCCGCATGATGATCGAGCACCACCGGCAGGCCCTGGTGATGACCGCTCTGGCCCCCGACCGGGCGAAGTCGTCGAAAGTCAGACGGCTCGCCGAGCGCATCTCCGCCGGGCAGAAACCGGAGATCGAGGCGATGAAGGGCTGGCTGCGGACGAGCGGCGGCTCTGAGGACGGTACGGCGGACCACGAGGGCGGGCACGGCCACGGCTCCATGCCCGGCATGGCCACGCAGAAGCAGCTGGACCAGCTGCGCGCCGCCAAGGGAGCCGCGTTCGACAAGCTCTTCCTCAAGCTGATGATCACCCATCACTCCGGCGCGATCTCCATGGCCACGGACGTCCTGGCCCAGGGCAACAACGTGAAGGTGGAGGAGATGGCGGACGACGTCATCGCGCAGCAGAGCGCCGAGATCCGGCGGATGCAGCAGCTCGGATAGCACGCGGGGCCCGCGGCGGGCGCCGGGCTCCGTGTGCGGGGTCCGGGTCCCGGGTGCCGGGTCCCGGGTCCTGGGCGCCGGGCACCGGTTCCGGAACGTCAGCCTCCGGCGTCGGCGGTCACCCGGGGGACTGGTATCCGGCGCGTTATGCCGGACCGGGCCCCCTCCGGTGCGATGCTGGAGACATCCTGCGGAAGGAGCTCCGCCGTGCTTCGCGTAGCAGTCGTCGGATCCGGGCCGAGCGGGGTCTACGCAGCCCAGGCGCTCGTCCAGCAGCAGGCCGTTCCCGATGTGGCCGTGGATGTGCTCGACCGGCTGCCCTGCCCGTACGGACTGGTGCGCTACGGGGTCGCCCCGGACCACGAGAAGATCAAGTCGCTGCAGAACACCCTCCGCGCGGTCCTGGAGCACCCCCGGGTCAGCTTCCTGGGCAATGTGCCGGTGGGGCCCGCGCCGCTGGTGCCCGAGCGGCTGCTCGGGCTGTACCACGCGGTCGTGTACTGCGTGGGGGCGGCGACCGACCGCCGGCTCGGCATCCCCGGCGAGGAGCTGCCGGGCAGCTTCTCGGCCACCGAGTTCGTCTCCTGGTACAGCGCCCACCCCGACTCGGCGATCGACGCCTTCGCGCTGGGCGCGCGCTCCGCCGTGGTCATCGGGGTCGGCAATGTCGCGGTCGACGTGGCGCGGGTGCTCGCCCGCGGGGCGGAGGAGCTGCGCGCCACCGACGTGCCGCACGCCGCCCTCGGCACGCTCGCCGACAGCCGGGTGACCGATGTGCACATGGTCGGCAGGCGTGGTCCGTCGCAGGCCAAGTTCACCACCAAGGAGCTGCGCGAGCTCGGCGCGCTGACCGGCGCCGATGTGCTGGTGCGGCCTGAGGAGCTGGCGATGGACCCGGCGTTCGCGGACCCGTCCCGGCTGCCGGGGCCCATCCGGCGCAATGTGGAGGTGCTGCGCGACTGGGCGCGCCGCGAGCCCGCCGGCCGGCCGCGCCGGATCCATCTGCGCTTCTTCCTGCGCCCGGCGGCGCTGCTCGGCGAGGGCGCCGTACGGGCGGTGCGGTTCGAGCGGACCGCGCCGGACGGGACGGGTGGGGTCGCCGGGACCGGCGGCTTCGAGGACGTGCCGGCGCAGCTGGTCCTGCGGTCGGTCGGCTACCGGGGCGTCCCGCTGCCCGGGCTGCCGTTCGCGGCGGACAGCGGAACGGTCCCGCACGAGCAGGGGCGGGTGGTGCGCGGCGGCGCGCCTTCGCCCGGCGAGTACGTGGCGGGATGGATCAAGCGGGGGCCGACCGGGGTCATCGGGACGAACCGGTCGTGCGCCAAGGAGACCATCGCCTCCCTTCTGTCCGACGCTGCCGCCCTGGCCTCGCGCCCGGTCGTCGAGGACCCGCCGGCGGCGCTGCGCGCGATGGGTCTGGAGCCGGTGGAGTGGCCCGGCTGGCTGCGGATCGAGGCGGCGGAGTCGGCGCTCGGGCAGGCGCTGGGGCGGCCGCGGGTGAAGATCCCGGACTGGCCCGGGCTGCTGACGGCGGCCCGCGACGCTCGGGGCTGAGCCCCGGCCCCTTTGGAACACACGCCCAGGAACACACGCCCGGAACAACACCCCGGAACACACGCCGTGGAACACGCGGCCGCAACGCCGGTGAAACCAACGAATTGATCAAGGCTTCTATCGTCGCGTCCAGTTGTCGTGCTACCTACTCCCCAGCGTTCGCGTAGCCGTAGAAGGAGCCGCCATGAAGCCCGCACGCCATCCTGTGGACGAGGTCCCGCCGCCCGGACAGCTCGCCGCCTTCGGTCTGCAGCATGTGCTCGCGATGTACGCGGGCGCGGTCGCCGTGCCGCTGATCGTCGGCGGTGCCATGAAACTGCCGCCCGCTGATCTCGCGTATCTCATCAACGCGGATCTGCTGCTGTGCGGGATAGCGACCGTGCTGCAGTGCGTGGGGCTGTGGCGGTTCGGCGTACGGCTGCCGATCATGCAGGGCTGCACCTTCGCGGCGGTCACCCCGATGGTGCTGATCGGTACCGGGGGCGGCGGGCTGCCGGCGATCTATGGTTCGGTGATCGTCGCGGGCCTCGCGATGATCCTGCTCGCACCGGTCTTCGGGCGGCTGCTGCGCTTCTTCCCGCCGCTGGTGACCGGCACGGTGATCCTCGTCATCGGCCTGTCGCTGCTGCCGGTGGCGGGCAACTGGGCGGCCGGCGGCCAGGGTTCGGCGGACTTCGGGGCGCCGAAGAACCTGGGCCTGGCGGCCGGGGTGCTGATCGCCGTGCTGGCCGTGCAGCGCTTCGCCCCCGGTTTTCTGGGCCGGGTCGCGGTGCTGGTCGGCATCGTGGCCGGGACGGCGGCGGCCGTGCCGCTCGGCTTCACCGACTTCTCCGGGGTGGGCGACTCCGACTGGGTCGGCGTCTCCACGCCCTTCCACTTCGGCACCCCGACCTTCGAGGCGGCCGCCGTCGCCTCGATGCTGGTGGTGGCGCTGGTGAGCATGACCGAGACGACCGGGGACTTCATCGCGGTGGGCGAGATGACCGGCCGTGAGGTCGATGCCCGGCGGCTCGCGGACGGGCTGCGCGCGGACGGCGCGGCCACCCTGCTGGGCGGGGTCTTCAACACCTTCCCGTACACCGCCTTCGCCCAGAACGTCGGCCTGGTGGGGATGACGCGGGTGCACAGCCGCTGGGTCGTGGCCGCGGCGGGCGGGATCCTGGTGCTGCTGGGCCTGGAGCCCAAGCTGGGCGCGCTGGTCGCGGCGGTGCCGGCGCCGGTGCTTGGCGGGGCCGGGCTGGTGATGTTCGGCACGGTCGCGGCGAGCGGGCTGCGGACGCTGGCCGGGGTGGACTTCCGCGACAACCACAACCTCACGGTGGTCGCGGTGTCGGTCGCCGTGGGGCTGCTGCCGGTGGGCGTGCCGGGCGTCTACGAGCGGTTCCCGCACTGGTTCCAGACGGTCATGACCAGCGGGATCAGCGCGGGCTGCCTCACCGCCATCGCGCTCAACCTGCTCTTCAACCACCTGCCGACCGGGGCCGGGCGGCCGGCCTCAGCCCCCGTCCCCGGCCAGGCCGCCGGAGCGCAGGTCCTGGCGGGCGGTGGCGAGCAGGACGCTGTCGAGCAGTCCGGGGAACAGCGCGTCTAGGTCCTCGCGGCGCAGCGCGTTCATCTTGGCGGTGCCCCGGTAGATCTGGCTGATCACCCCGCACTCCCGCAGCACCCGGAAGTGGTGGGTGGTGGTGGACTTGCTGACCGGCAGCTCGATGTCGGAACAGGCCAGCTCGCGGGCCTGTTCCGCCAGGGTCCGCACCACCCGCAGCCGCATCGGGTCGGACAGCGCGTGCAGCACGTCCTCGAGGCGGATGGCGTCACGCGCGGGGTGCTCGAGCGAGCGGCCGGCCGGCTGTTCCTGGACGGGGGTCTGCGTCTGCACGGCTGCTCCTCGGTGCTTCGTGACGAGTTCCCATTGTACGAGAACCTTCGTAGTTTGACACCTGGCGTACTACGAGGATTATCGTACGAGCATTCCCCGTGGACAACGCGAGATGGAGCCTGCCGTGAGCGCACTGTTCGAGCCCTTCACCCTGCGGTCGCTGACCATTCCCAACCGGATCTGGATGTCCCCGATGTGCCAGTACTCCGCCGAGGTCACCGGCCCGGAGACGGGTGTGGCGGGCGACTGGCACTTCTCGCACTACGCCTCGCGGGCCGTCGGCGGCACCGGCCTGATCCTGGTGGAGGCCACCGCCGTCAGCCCCGAGGGCCGGATCAGCCCCGCCGATCTGGGCCTGTGGAACGACACCCAGACCGAGGCCTTCCGCCGGATCACCGCCTTCCTCAAGGAGCACGGCACCACGCCGGGCATCCAGCTCGCCCACGCCGGGCGCAAGGCCTCCACCGACCGGCCGTGGCTGGGGGGCAGGCCCGTGGCCGAGGACCGAAACGGCTGGCAGCCGCTCGGGCCCAGCCCGGTGCCGTTCGACGAGGGCTACCCGGTGCCCGAGGAGCTGACGGTCGAGCAGATCCGCGAGGTCGTGGACCAGTTCGCGCAGGCGGCGCGGCGCGCGCTGACCGCCGGGTTCGAGGTCGCCGAGATCCACGGCGCGCACGGCTATCTGATCGGCGAGTTCCTCTCGCCGCACAGCAACCGCCGCACCGACGAGTACGGCGGGTCCTTCGAGAACCGCACGCGCTTCGCGCTCGAGGTCGTGGACGCCGTGCGCGCGGTGTGGCCGGACGAGCTGCCGCTGTTCTTCCGGATCTCGGCGACCGACTGGCTGACCGAGGACGACTCCGACGAGCGCCAGGGCTGGACCGCCGAGGAGACCGTGCGGTTCGCGCGGGAGCTCGCGGCCCACGGAGTGGACCTGCTGGACGTCTCCAGCGGCGGCAACGCGCCGCGGGTGCGGATTCCGACCGGCCCGGGCTACCAGGTGCCGTTCGCCGCGCGCGTCAAGGCGGAGACCGGGCTTCCGGTCGCCGCGGTCGGTCTGATCACCGAACCGGGGCAGGCCGAGAAGATCCTCGCGGGCGGCGAGGCGGACGCCGTGCTGCTCGGCCGTGAGCTGCTGCGCGACCCGTACTGGGCGCGGCGCGCGGCACATGGGCTGGGCGCGGTCGCCGCCGTCCCGTCACAGTACGGCTGGGCCGTCTGAGCTGCGGTGACGTGGTTGAGCGGGCTGATTGTCAGTGCCGGGGTGCAGACTCAGTGATGCCGGCTTTGTGACGCCGGACACATCGCAAGGAGTGATGCGCCATGGATGACGTCCTGCTCGCCATCGGCACGCGCAAGGGGCTGTTCCTCGGGCGCCGCGAGGGCGGGAGCTGGGAGCTGACCGGTCCCCACTTCCCCATGCAGGCGGTGTACTCCGTCGGCATCGACACCCGCCGCGCCGTGCCCCGGCTGCTGGCCGGGGCGGACAGCTCGCACTGGGGCCCGTCGGTCTTCCGCTCCGACGACCTCGGGCGCACCTGGCACGAGCCGCCCGCACCCGCGGTGCGGTTCCCGGAGGGGACCGACACCTCGCTGGAGCGGGTGTGGCAGCTGCACCCGGCCGGGCCCGCCGCGCCCGACGTGGTGTACGCGGGCACCCAGCCGGGCGCCCTGTTCCGGTCCGACGACGGCGGGGAGACCTTCTCGTTCGTACGGAGCCTGTGGGAGCATCCGCAGCGGCCGGAGTGGGGCGCGGGCTTCGGCGGACAGGCGGTCCACACCGTCGTCACCGACCCCCGCGACGCCGGCGCGGTGCTGGCGGCCGTGTCCTCGGGCGGGGTGTACCGGTCCGCGGACGGCGGGGCGAGCTGGGCCCCGTCCAACACCGGGCTGAAGGCTGAGTTCCTGCCCGACCCGTACCCGGAGTTCGGCCAGTGCGTCCACAAGATCGCGCCGGACGCGGTGGACCCCGACCGGCTGTATCTGCAGAACCACGGCGGGGTGTACCGCAGCGATGACGCCGGGGCGACCTGGTCGGAGATCGGCAAGGGCCTGCCGGCCGACTTCGGATTCGCCGTCGCCGCCCACCCCCGGCGCGGCGGTGTGGCCTATGTGTTCCCGGTGAGCGACGGCTCGGACCGCTATCCGCCCGGCTACCGCTGCCGGGTCTTCCGCACCGAGGACGCGGGGGCGTCGTGGTCCGAGCTGTCCGCCGGGCTGCCGAAGGAGGACCACTACGGGGTGGTGCTGCGGGACGCGCTGCGCACGGACGACGCCGACCCGGCGGGCGTCTACTTCGGCAACCGCAACGGCGAGGTGTACGCGAGCGCGGACGACGGCGACAGCTGGCGGCTGGTCGCCGAGCACCTTCCGGATGTGCTGTGTGTGCGGGCGGCGGTGGTGGGGTGAGCCGCATCGCCCTCACGGCGCCGAGAGCGATCGGCGGCGCGCGGTGTCGTCCTCGTCGTCGAGCGCGGCACCGCCGTAGACATCACGGACCCAGGCCTCCTGGTAGAGCGTGTCCAGATAGCGCTCGCCGAGGTCGGGCGCGATGGCCACGGCGGTGAGCTCCTCCCCCCGGTGGTGTGCGGCCAGCCAGCGCTGCGCACCGGCGACGACCGTCCCCGTGGAGCCCCCGAACAGGAAGCCGGCCGAGGCGAGTCGTCGGCAGGCCCGGACCGTCTCCGCCTCCTCCACCATCACCACGTCGTCCACGTAGGAGACGTCGAGCAGTTCGGGCCGCACCCCCGCCCCCAGCCCCGGGATCATCCGGGGCAGCGCCGGCCCGCCGAAGGTCACCGAACCGACCGTGTCGACCGCGACGACGGTCACCGGGATCCCGCTCTCGCGGAAGTAGCGGGCGCAGCCCATCAGGGTGCCCGTGGTGCCGGCGCCGACGAAGAGGACATCCAGATCGGGGAACTGCCGGGCGATGGCCGGTGCGGTGGTGCGCTGGTGGGCTATCCAGTTGTACGGGTTGCCGTGCTGGTTCAGCCAGACGTAGCGCGGGTCGGCGGCGCACAGCGCGCGGACGTGGTTGAGCCGGGCGGCGAGGAATCCGCCTTCCTCGTCGGGCCGGGTCACCGAGTGCACCTGCGCCCCCAGCGCCTCCATCATCCGGCGGGTGGCCCGGTTGCACCGGTTGTCCGTCACGCACACGAAGCGGTAGCCCTTGTCGGCGGCGATCACGCTCAGGGCCACGCCGAGGTTGCCCGAGGAGGACTCCACCAGAATGGAGTCCTTGGTGAGCAGGCCCGACTGCTCGGCCGCCTCCACCATGGTCGCGGCCGCCTTGAGCTTGACGGAGCCCGCGAAGTTGAACCCCTCGCACTTCAGATGCAGCGGGCTGCCCAGCAGCGGGCGCAGGTCGATGTAGAGATCCTCCGTGTTGAACTCCTGGGGCGAGGTGATCACCGGCAACGCGGCCACCCCCGCTCACACATGGCGGTCATCGCTCACATCGCTCTCCCCGAAGCGGATGGGCGAGCAGTCGGCGAGCCGTACCGGGGCGCCCAGCACCATTCCCACCTCCCGCTGCCCCCCGTACGGTTCACGGCTGTGCGCCATGCGGATGTTGTCGACCAGGAGGACGTCCCCCGCCTGCCACGGCTCGCGCAGGGTGGCCGTCTCGTAGACCTTGTTGATGATCTCGACGGTGTCCGCGTCGATCGGTGACCCGTCGCCGTAGCGGGTGTTGAACGGCAGCCCGGCCTCACCGAACTGCATCACCAGGAACTCCCTGATCGCCGGCTCCATGGTCCACTCGTTGAGGAAGGCGATCTGGTTGAACCAGACCTGCTCCCCGGTCAGCGGGTGCCGGATCACCGCCGAGCGGCGCTGGCTGGTCCGCAGCCCGCCGTCCGGCTGCCAGACGAAGTCGGTGCCGTTGGCCCTGCAGTACGCCTCCGCCCCGGCGCGGTCGCCGACACCCAGCGCC
The DNA here is from genome assembly GCF_042959105.1 of Streptomyces sp. NPDC007917. NCBI lineage: Bacteria > Bacillati > Actinomycetota > Actinomycetes > Kitasatosporales > Streptomycetaceae > Streptomyces > Streptomyces sp. NPDC007917. The sequence goes on along the minus strand of NZ_JBIBKK010000031.1, from coordinate 36,376 downwards.
TCCGGCCAGGGAACGCCCACCAGTTCGTTGTACGAGCGGGTCAGCGCCCAGCCCTGCTCGGTGAAGCGCTCGACGATCGGCTGCGGCAGCCCGGCCAGGACCGCCCGGGCATCGGCGAGCCCGGTGATGCCGCCGCTCGCCGGTGGGGTGAAGCAGCCGATCGTCAGCAGCCGGGGGAACTCCAGCGCATAGCTCAACTCGTGGTGCATGCACATCGGCTGGTCGGGCGGCCACTCCAGTGAGGAGACCACCGGCCCGCCGAGCGGCCGGCGCCGGGCGAACGCCTCCCGCTCCGGCATGACCGCCCCCGACATCCGCTCGCCGACCCGGCCGAGCGCGGCGGCGTCGCGCACCCCGAGGCCCCGGATCAGCACGGCGCCGTGCTCCAGCAGGACCGCCTCCAGCGCGGCCTTGCGCTCGCCGATCCACTCGGCGGCGCGGCCGTACGCCGCGGACTCGGTGACCCGCACAATGGCGGGCTTGCCCGGGGCCAGCTCCAGGTCGAGCTCCGCGGCGGAGCCGGCCCCCTCGGACGGCTGGATCATGCGCTCGTCACCTTCCCCTGCCGCGTGTTCTCGTCGATGGTCCGGGCGAGCTCGGCCAGGGCCGGCTGCCCGACGATGTCCTCCAGCGTCACCGCTCCGCCGAGCGCGACCCCCAGCCGCACCGCCGACAGCGAGGTGCCGCCGGAGTCGAAGAACCGCTGGTGCCGGGTGATCCCCTCGACCGGGATGTTCAGCACCTGCGCCCAGAGCCCGGCCAGCCGCTTCTCCGTCGCCGTCCGCGGCGCGTCGCCCGCGCCGCCGTCGGGCACGTCCGCACGGGCGCCGGAACCGGATCCGGCGCCGTACTCGGCCGCCTCCCGGGCCAGCGACTTCTTGTCGATCTTGCCGTTGCCGGTCAGCGGCAGGCTCTCCCGGTGGTGTACGTACTGCGGCACCATGTAGGCGGGAAGCGCCTCGCCCAAGGCCCGCCGCACCTCGTCCGCCTCCAGCGGGGTGTCCGCGGCGTAGAACGCCACCAGGTGCCTGCCCCCGTCGGGGCCCTCCGCCACGACGACGGCGGAGTCCCGCACGCCCGCCACGCGCAGCAGGTGGTTCTCGATCTCGCCGATCTCGATGCGGAAGCCCCTGATCTTGGTCTGCGCGTCCCGCCGGCCAAGGAACTCCAGGGCGCCCTCGGGCAGCCACCGGCCGATGTCGCCCGAGCGGTAGAGCCGCTCCCCCGGGCGGTGCGGATCGGTTCCGAAGGCGGCGGCGGTCCGCTCGGGGTCGTTGATGTAGCCGCGGCCGACGCAGACGCCGGAGAACACGATCTCCCCGGGCGCCCCGAGGGGCACCGGTTCAAGGTGCTCGTCCACGACGTACACCCGCACATTGCGGACCGCCGGCCCCAACGGCACCCGCTCCTGCTCCGGCACCCCGTCCATCACCAGGTGGTTGGTGTCGTCCGAGGTCTCGGTCAGGCCGTAGGCGTTCACCAGCCCGATGTCCGGGAAGGCGGCGAACCAGCGCTCGACGAGCTCCTTCTTCAGCGCCTCCCCGGTCGCGGAGACGCTGCGCAGCCGCCCGAGCGGACGCGGCTGCTCCTCCAGGTAGGTGAGCATCACCTCCAGGTAGGACGGCACGACCTGAACCACCTCGACCTCGCCGTCGACGAGGGTGTCGACATACCGCCGGACGTCCAGGATCTCCTTCTGCCCGACGATCAGCGTCCGGGCGCCCACCAGCAGACCGCTCACCAGCTGCCACAGCGATATGTCGAAGCACTGCGGCGCGGTCTGGGCGACCACCTGCCCGGGGCCTATCCCCAGATCCTCGATCTTGGCGAGCAGATGGTTGAGCATCCCGGCGTGCTCACACATCGCGCCCTTCGGCTCCCCGGTCGAGCCGGAGGTGAAGTAGACGTAGGCGAGTTGGCCGGCCGAGACGGGGATGCCCGGGTCGGTGTCGCGGGGGTCGGTGTCGCGGGGGTCGGTGTCGCCGCCCTTCACGGTCTCGCTCCGGGCCTCCCCGCTCGCCGACAGCAGGTCCGCGACGAACAGCCGGGGCACGGAGCCGAGGCTCGCGAGAGCCCCGTCGAGGGTGGCGGTGCTGCCGTACTCGGTCAGGACGCAACGGCAGTCGCTGCGGGAGAGCATGGCGGCGATGCGGTGTGCGGGGAAGTGCGGTTCGACGGGGAGGTAGACCCCGCCGGCCTTGAAGACCGCGAGCACCGTGGCCAGCCACTCCAGGTTCCGCTCGGTGACCACGGCCACCACGTCCTCGCGCTCCAGCCCCCGGTCCAGCAGCTCGTGGGCGATGCGGTTCGCCCGGCGGTTCAGCGCGTCGTAGGTCCACTCCGTGCCGTCGTGCACGGCGGCGACCCGGTCGGGGTGCAGGCGCACCCGCTCCTCGAACAGCTCGTGCACCCGGCGGTCCGGCAGCTCACGCCGGGGCCCGGCCAACCCGTCGATCTGGTAGGCCAGCTCCTCCGGTCCGAGGAGCCGCGCGCGGTGGTGTTCCGCCGTGTCGTCGGCGGCCATCAGCTCCAGGGCCGTCAGCAGATAACCGGCGATCCGCCGCGCGTACGGCAGGTCGAGGACTTCGGCGCGGCCGAACAGCCGCAGGCGCAGGCGCGGGCCGTCCTGCTCCAGGCCCGGTTCGCGGGCCGTCCCCCGGCCCTGCTGCCGGGCCGGCTCCGTGTCGAAGGCGATGCGCAGTACGACGGGCGGCGCCGCCCCGAGGCCGGCCGTCCCGTCGAGCGCGGAGAGGTCGAGGGCCACCTCGTAGCCCGCGGACGTCGCCTCGGCCCCACTCCCCGGCGCCGCCGCCCGGTCGGCCGCCAGCACCAGCTGCCGCCACGCCCCCTCGGCCACCGGCAGGGCACACGGCCGGAGTCGGCCGCCGCTGCCAGGCGCGGCGTACCCGGTCAGCACCTCCTGTTCGCCGCAGAGCGCCGCCAGCACCTTCGCGTGCGCCGCCAGCAGCACGGAGCCGACCGGCACGCCCAGGCGCGCGGCGAGCGCGCCGAGCCCCTGGCCCGTGTCGGCGGGGACCAGGCACTCGTACTCGGTCGTCGTCGGCGTATCGGCCTGTCGTGGTTCGCTGCGCCATCGCGGGATGGCGGAGACGATTCCGGGTTCACTGTGCGTGCCGACCTCTGTCGGTGTGCCCATGGTGGTTCCTGCTGCCTTCACAAGAGGGGTTGGGCACCGGTGGCGCGGGGAAGCGCCACCGGCGATGCGACATCCGGCTGCCGCCGCGTCATGAGTCCGCTCATGAGTCCGCCGCGGCCATGGCCTTGACCAGGCTGGCGGGGCGCATGTCCGTCCAGTTCTCCTCGACGAACGCGAGGCAGGCGTCCCGCGTGTCGGCGGTCTTGGCCACGGTCCAGCCCTCGGGCACGTCGATGAACTCCGGCCACAGCGAGTGCTGGCCCTCGTCGTTGACGAGCACGAGGTAGGTGCCGTCGGGGTTCTCGAAGGGGTTCGTCATGGCTGTTCCTCACTCCTCTTTCGGTTTTCGGTTGGATTTCGGTTCTCGATTGGATTCGCCGACCTCAGGGGAGAGGTCCATCGCCCCTCCCCGGAACTCAGCGGAACACGTCAGGATTTACCGGTCGGCCGCGCCATACGACGCAGCGCCGGTCGCTTCCTCTTGGCCTCCGCCTGAGGTGCCGCCGCCAGGCGCTCGCTCAGGCCGGCCACGGTCGGTGTTTCGAAGACCGTGCCGATCGTCACCTCCACGCTCAGTCGGCTGCGGATGCGGCTGACCAGGCGGGTGGCGAGGAGGGAGTGGCCGCCCAGGTCGAAGAAGCCGTCGTCGATACCCACGCGGTCCACGCCGAGCACTTCGGCGAACAGGCCGCACAACACCTCTTCCTGCGGGGTGCGCGGACCACGCCCACCCGCCGTCGCCGCATAGTCCGGGACCGGCAGGGCCTTGCGGTCCAGCTTGCCGCTCGGCGTGAGCGGCAGCCGGTCCAGCACCATCACGGCCGACGGGACCATGTACTCCGGCAGGCGCTGGGACAGCGTCTCGCGGGCGGCCTTCACCACCGCGCCGATGCCACGCACCGCCACCGGATTGTTCACCCACGGGCCACCGGAGGACATCGGAGCATAGACACCCGACAAAGCGCCCTCGTCCCCCTGTCCGGGAAGGACGATCGCGTCGAAGAACTCCACCGAACGCGGGGACCATGTCGCCACCACGCGCAGGCCCAGTTCCTCGCCCCGCGCCACCAGATCCTCCGGGTCCACACCCGTCATATCGTCCGCGTCGAGCCCGTCGAGCCGCCGCTCGGCCGCCACCTCGGCCACCAGCCGGGCATTGGGAATTCCGGTCACCCTCACCGGGGCCCCGACACTCGCCAGGTCCAGTCCCGCTCCCCACTCCACCCGGGGCAGATCGGACACATCCAGCGCGTCGGCCGGCGCCTTGTGCAGCACCACCTCATAACGGTGGCGGGTCAGCTCATTGTGGTAGCCACCCCGCTTGAGCCGCACATCCGCCGCACCGACACGCCCGTCCCGCGCCGCGATGTCGGTGAAGAACTCCGGCGACACCACCAGTTCCTTCTCCAGCAGCACCGCACGATCGATCGCCGCCTTGGCCGCGGCACCCCGGCCGTTGTGCACCGCCGTGTGCAGCGTCCGAAGCGACCGCCCGTACCGGACATCGCCCACGACCAGCCGCCCACCCGGCGCCAGCAGACCCAGTGCCTGGTCCACCACACGCGCCAGATACTCCCCATCAGGGAAGTACTGCACCACAGAGTTGATCAACACCGTGTCGAAGTATCCCGACGGCAGCCCCTCAACCACATCAGCCGGCTGCGCACGCAACCGCACCCGATCCGCCAAGCCAGCCGCCGCCACCTGCCCCGACAACCGCTCGATCACCGCACCCGACAGATCCGTACCCCAGTACTCCTCGACACCACCCGCCAGATGCGCCATCAGCAGCCCTGAGCCGACACCGATCTCCAGAACCCGCCGGCCACCGAGACCACGCACCCGCTCCACCACAGCGTCCCGCCACGCCCGCATCTCGCCCAACGGAATCGGCTCACCGGAATACGAGCTGTCCCACCCGGAGAAGTCCTCCCCGAAACCGCCCGAACCCGACCCCGCGTACACCGAGTCATAGATCTCACGCCACTCACCCACCTGAGCGTCTCCGTCGGAGTCCGTCTCTTCGACGACACTCGCCGCGGCCGCCGCTTCCAGATCCGGCACCACATACGCCGCCAGCCGCTGATCACCAGGCACGTCCTCACGGACCAGCGCCACCGCCTGACGCACCCCGTCGACACCGGTGAGCAACGCCTCGATCTCACCCGGCTCAATACGGAACCCACGGACCTTCACCTGCTCATCCGCACGCCCCACGAACTCCAACTGACCATCCGCACGCCACCGCACCAGATCACCCGTGCGATACATCCGCACACCCGGCTCGAACGGACACGCCACAAACCGCTCGGCGGTCAGCCCCGCCCGGCCCGCATAGCCACGCGCCAACCCCGCGCCCGAGGCGTACAGCTCACCCACCACACCCACCGGCACCGGCCGCAACGCCTCATCCAGCACATAGGCCCGGGTGTTGGTCACCGGACGGCCGATCGGGACCACACCGTCGTCCGACAGCGCATCACTCATCGAGATGCACACGGTCGACTCCGTCGGCCCGTACGCGTTCACCACCCGACGCCCCCGCGACCACTGGGCCACCAGTTCCGGCGGCGCCGCCTCGGCGCCCACGACCAGGCATTCAAAGCCGGTGAGCTCCTCGGCGGCGCCGGTCGGCAGGGTCGCCACCACCGACGGCGGGATCAGCGCGTGCGTGATGCGCTGCGACGCCAGCAGGTCCCGCAACGCCTCGCCCACCAACCGCCGGTCCTCCGGCACCACCAGGGCCGCTCCGGACGAGTAGGCGACGACCAGCTCCCAGACGGCCGCGTCGAAGCTCGGCGACGCGAACTGCAGCACCCGGCTGTCGGCGCTCACCGCGAGCCGCCGGAGCTGAGCGTGCGCCATGCTCGCCAAGCCGCTGTGGGAGACCACCACGCCCTTCGGCCGACCCGTCGAACCCGAGGTGTAAATCACGTACGCAGGGTGTTCCAGCGCAACACCAACCCCAGGGTCGGTATCCGGGAACGCCGACAGATCCCGCCCCAGCACCGCCTCATCCAGCACCAGCACCGGCCGCGCATCCGCCAGCATGAACGCACGCCGCTCCGCCGGATACCCCGGATCGACCGGCACATAAGCACCGCCCGCCTTGAGCACGGCAAGAACCGCCACCACCAGATCCACCGAACGCGGCAACTCCACCGCAACCAACGACTCCGGCCCCACCCCCTCACCGATCAGCCAATGCGCCAACCGGTTCGCCCGAGCGTTCACCTCCCCGTACGACAAGGCCTCAGCGCCACACACCAAAGCGGTCGCATCGGGAGCCCGCCGCACCCGCGCCTCGAACAACCCGGCCAAGGTCTCCCGAGGCACCTCGGCAGCCGTGTCGTTCCACCCCGACAACAACTCCCGGCGCTCGGCCTCCGCCAGCAGCTCCACCCCACCGATCCGCACCGACGGATCCGCCACCACCTGCTCCAACAACCGCACCCACCGCGCCAGCACACCCTCAACCGACGCACGGTCGAACAACTCGGTCGAGTACTCGACCAGCGCGGTCACCCCCTGCTCACCGCGGCGCTCGGCCAGGCTGAGCAGCACGTCGAAGCGCGACCTGCCGATCCCGACCTCCTCGGGGCTGACGCGCAGCCCTGGCAGGTCGAAATCGCCTTCGGGGGCGTTCTGGAGGACGAGGGCGACCTGGAACAGCGGGTGGTGCGCGGTCGACCGCTGCGGGTTCAGCAGCTCCACCAGGTGCTCGAACGGCACGTCCTGATGCGCGTACGCGGCCAGGCTCGTCTCCCGCACCCGCTCCAGCAGCTCGCCGAAGCTCGGATCGCCGGAGGTGTCCGTGCGCAGCACGAAGGTGTTCACGAAGAGGCCGACCAGGTCGTCCAGCGCCTCGTCGGTACGGCCCGCCACACCACTGCCCAGCGCGATGTCCGTGCCCGCCCCGAGGCGCGTCAGGAGCGCCGCCATCGCGGCTTGCAACACCATGAAGACGGTCGTGTTCGTACGGCGGGCGAGTTCGACCAGCCGCCCGTGCAGCTCCGCGTCCAGCTCGAAGACGAGGTGCGTACCCTCGAACGAGGCCAGGGCCGGGCGGGGGCGGTCGGTGGGGAAGGTCACCTGCTCGGGCAGGCCCGCCAGCTGCCGGCGCCAGTAGCCGACCTGCTGGGAGTAGATGCTCTCCGGGTCGGACTCCTCGCCGAGCAGTTCCCGCTGCCACAGGGTGTAGTCCGCGTACTGAACGGGAAGTTCGGCCCACTGAGGGTCGCTCCCCTGGACGCGGGCGGTGTAGGCGGCCACGATGTCGCGCGCTATCGGGCCCATCGACCAGCCGTCACCGGCGATGTGGTGTACGAGGAGCAGCAGGACGTGCTCGTCGGGCCCGACCTCGAAGAGCCAGGCGCGGACCGGGATTTCGGCAGCCAGGTCGAAGCCGTAGCGGGCCGCCTCCTCCAGGGCCTTCGGCAGCTCCTCCTCGGTCACCGGCCTGCGCTGCCAGTCCAGCCGCACGTCCTGCGCGTCCAGCACCAGTTGGCGCGGCTCGCCGTCGACCTCGGGGAAGACGGTGCGCAGCGACTCATGCCGGGCGATCAGGTCCCCCAGCGCGCTCCGGAGGGCGTCCGCGTCCACACCGCCCCTCAGGCGGAGTCCCAGCGGCATGTTGTACGTCGCGGAACGGCCCTCCAGCTGGTGCAGGAACCAGAGCCGGCGCTGGGCGAACGACAGCGGCATGACCTCTGGACGCTCCACCGGCACCAGGGCGGTACGCGTCGGGCCGTTGTCGGTGAGGTGGGTCGCCAGGCGGGCGACCGTGGGGGCCTCGAAGACCGCGGCGATCGGGACTTCCACGCCGAGTGCGCTGCGGATGCGGCTGACCAGGCGGGTGGTGAGGAGGGAGTGGCCGCCGAGGTCGAAGAAGCTGTCGTCGATGCCGACGCGGTCGACGCCGAGCACTTCGGCGAACAGGCCGCACAACACCTCTTCCTGCGGGGTGCGCGGACCACGCCCACCTGCCGTCGCCGCATAATCCGGGACCGGCAGGGCCTTGCGGTCCAGCTTGCCGTTCGGCGTGAGCGGCAGCCGGTCCAGCACCATCACGGCGGACGGGACCATGTACTCCGGCAGGCGCCGCGCCAGGCTGTCCCTGGCGGCCTTGACCACCGCGCCGATGCCACGGGCGGCCACCGGGTTGTTCACCCACGGGGCGCCGGCCACCGCCGGAACATAGACGCCGGACAGGGCCTTTCCGTCCGGCTGCTTCGGCAGCACGACCGCGTCGAAGAGCGCCACCGAACGCGACGACCAGGTCACCGCCACCCGCAGCCCGAGCTCATCGCCCCGCGCCACCAGGTCCTCCGGGTCCACGCCCTCCAGATCCTCGGGAGCGAGTCCGTCGAGCCGCCGCTCGGCCGCCACCTCCGCCACCAGCCGACTGTTGGGAATGCCCGTGATGCGCACCGGAGTGTCCACATCCGCCAGGTCCAGCCCGGCGCCCCACTCCACCCGCGGTAGACCGGACACGTCCAGCACATCGGCCGGTGTGGTGTGGAGCACCACTTCGTAGCGGTGTCGTGTGAGCTCGTTGTGGTAGCCACCTCGTTTGAGCTGGATGTCCAGCGCACCGACCCGGGCGTCGCGAGCGGCGATCGTGGTGAAGAACTCGGGCGCCGCGACCAGTTCCTTCTCCAGCAGCACCGCACGATCGACCACCGCCCTTGCGGAAGCGCCACGCCCCTGGTGGACCGCCGCGTGCAGCGCCCGCAACGACCCGGCATGCCGCACATCACCGATCACCAAACGCCCACCCGGCGCCAGCAACCCCAGCGCCCGATCCACCACACGCGCCAGATACTCCCCATCAGGGAAGTACTGCACCACAGAGTTGATCAACACCGTGTCGAAGTAACCCGACGGCAGCCCCTCGACCACATCAGCCGGCTGAACACGCAACCGCACCCGATCCACCAGCCCCGCCGCCGCCACCTGCCCCGACAACCGCTCGATCACCGCACCCGACAGATCCGTACCCCAGTACTCCTCCACACCACCCGCCAAATGCGCCATCAACAACCCGGAACCAACACCAATCTCCAGAACCCGCCGCCCACCCAGACCACGCACCCGCTCCACCACAGCATCCCGCCACGCCCGCATCTCACCCAACGGAATCGGCTCACCCGAATACGAACTGTCCCACCCCGAAAAGTCCTCACCGAAGCGGACACCGTCCGGCCCCGACCCCGCATACACCGAGTCATAGATCTCACGCCACTCACCCACCTGCGCAACCTCGGAAGAACCCTCCTCACACGCAGCCGCAGCCTCCAGATCCGGCACCACATACGCCGCCAACCGCTGATCACCAGGCACGTCCTCACGCGCCACCACCACCGCCTGACGCACACCCTCAAAGCCCGTCAGCAACGCCTCGATCTCACCCGGCTCAATACGGAACCCACGCAGTTTCACCTGCTCATCCGCACGCCCCACGAACTCCAACTGACCGTCCGCACGCCACCGCACCAGATCACCCGTGCGATACATCCGCACACCCGGCTCGAACGGACACGCCACAAACCGCTCCGCCGTCAACCCCGCACGCCCCACATACCCGCGCGCCACCTGGACACCCGTGACGTACAGCTCACCCACCACGCCCGCCGGCACGGGCTGGAGCCCGTCGTCGAGGACGAACATCCGGGTGTTCCAGGTGGGCCGGCCGATCGGGACATTGCGCCCGTCGCCGTCGCCGCCCTGCCAGACGGAGGAGGCGACCTGGATGGTCATCTCGGTCGGGCCGTACAGGTTGATGAGCCGGCTTCCCCAGGCCGCGCTCTTCTCGGCCGCGAGCTCCGGGGACAGCGCCTCGCCACTGGACCAGATGCGGCTGACCGCGTGCGTCGCGGGGGGATCGGGCAGAGTGGCGAGCAGGGACGGCGGGAACTGGGCGACGGTCACGCCGTTCTCCGCGATGTACGAGACGAGCCGCTGCGGATCACGGATCACATCGCCGGGCGCCACGCAGATCGCGGCGCCGGACAACAGGGGGAACCAGATTTCGAGCCCCACCGAGTCGAACCTCACCGAGGTGCGGAACAGCAGCAGGTCTCCGGGGCCGACCGGGTAGGTGTCGCGCATCCACTGAAGGTTGTTGGCCAGACCGCGGTGCTCGACCAGCACACCCTTCGGCCGGCCGGTGGATCCCGAGGTGTAGATCACGTACAGCGGGTGGGCCGGCGTCAGCGGGGCCGTGCGCTCGGCGTCGGTCAGGTCGGAGGTGGACTGCCGGCCGACGATCTCGGCGGTCTCCGGGTCGTCGAGGGCGACGGACGGGATCGCGGTGTCCAGGTCGCTCAGATCGCGTCCGCCGGAGACGAGGGCCAGTACGGGCCGGGCGTCGTTCAGCGTGTACCGCAGTCGCTCGGCCGGGTCGTCGGGGTCCAGCGGGAGGTAGGCGCCGCCGGCCTTGACCACCGCGAGCAGCGCCACGACGGTGTCGGCCGACCGCGGCAGGGCCACCGCCACCAGCCGCTCGGGGCCGACGCCCAGCGCGACGAGGTGGCGGGCGAGCTGGTTGGCCCGCGCGTTCAGTTCCCCGTAGGTCAGTGTCGTGTCGCCGAAGCGCACGGCGGGGGCGTCGGGGGCCAGCTTCACCTGCGCTTCGAGCAGGCCGGTCATCGTCTCCCGGCGTACCTCCGCCGCGGTGTCGTTCCACTCGGTCAGAACCTGCCTGCGCTCGGCCTCCGTCAGCAGGTCGGCGCGGCCGATCGGCCGTGCCGGAGCGCCCAGCGCCTCCTCCAGGAGACGGGTCCAGCGCCCGAAGAGCTGCTGAATGGTGGACCGGTCGAACAGGTCCGTGGAGTACTCCACCTCGGTCGCGATACCGGCGGGGTTCCCCGCGGCGTCAAAGCGCTCGGTGAGCGAGAAGAGCATGTCGAACCGTGACGTGCCCGGGTCCACCTCGGACGCGCGGACGCGCAGGTCCGGGAGGGTGAAGTCGCCCTGATCGGCGTTCTGGAGGACGAGGGCGACCTGGAACAGCGGGTGGTGGGAGGTCGACCGCTGCGGGTTCAGCAGCTCCACCAGGTGCTCGAACGGCACGTCCTGGTGCGCGTACGCGGCCAGGCTGGCCTCCCGCACCCGCTGCAGCAGCTCCTCGAAGCCCGGGTCTCCGGAGGTGTCCGTACGCAGCACGAAGGTGTTCACGAAGAGGCCGACCAGGTCGTCCAGCGCCTCGTCGGTACGGCCCGCCACACCACTGCCCAGCGCGATGTCCGTGCCCGCCCCGAGACGGGTCAGCAGCGCTGCCATACCGGCCTGCAACACCATGAACACCGTCGCACCGGCCTCGCGCGCCAGGTCCGCCATACGCCGGTGCAGCTCTCCGCCGACCTCGAACGTGGCGCCCGCGCCTTCGTACGAGGCGGTGGCGGGCCGCGGCCGGTCGGTCGGGAAGGTCACCTGCTCGGGCAGGCCCGCCAGCTGCCAGCGCCAGTAGTCGACCTGGCGCGCGAACAGGCTGTCCGGGTCGCCCTCGTCGCCGAGGAGTTCCCGCTGCCACAGCGCGTAGTCGGCGTACTGGACGGGAAGGTCGGACCAGCGTGGGGCGGTGCCCCTCGAACGTGCGGTGTACGCGGCCACCACATCGCGTGCGAGCGGGCCCATCGACCAGCCGTCGGCGGCTATGTGGTGCAGCAACAGCAGCAGGACGCTTTCGTCCCCGTCCGCTTCGAAGAACCAGGCCCGTATCGGCATTTCGGAGGAGAGGTCGAACCCGTAGCGGGCCGCCTCTTCGAGGGCGCCCGGAAGCTCCGCGCCGGACACCGACCGGTACTCCCACCGGAACCGGTCGTCCGCCGTGTCCAGCACCAACTGGTGGGGCTCGCCGTCGGCCTCGGGGAAGACGGTGCGCAGCGACTCGTGCCGGCCGATCACATCGAGCAGGGCCGCGTGCAGTGCCTTGGCGTCGACGGTGCCCGTCAGGCGGAGCGCCAGGGGCATGTTGTAGGTCGCCGACCGGCCTTCGAGCTTGTGCAGGAACCACAGACGGCGCTGTGCGAACGACAGCGGGACGAGGTCCGGCCGCTCCACGGCGACGAGGGCCGTACGGGTCCGGCCGCCGGAGCTCAGCCGCTCCGCCAGCCCGGCCACGGTCGGTGCCTCGAAGACGTCCTTGATCGGCAGCTCGACGCCGAGAAGGCCGCGGATGCGGCTGATGAGGCGGGTGGCGAGGAGGGAGTGGCCGCCGAGGTCGAAGAAGCTGTCGTCGATGCCGACGCGGTCGACGCCGAGCACCTCGGCGAACAGGCCGCACAGCACTTCCTGCTGTGGGGTGCGCGGGCCCCGGTCGCCGGTGGTGGGCGTGTAGTCCGGCATCGGCAGGGCCTTGCGGTCCAGCTTGCCGTTCGGGGTCAGCGGGAGGCGGTCCACGACCACCACCGCCGAGGGCACCATGTGCTCCGGCAGGCGTTCGGCCAGGCGCTCACGGGCGGCCTTGACCACCGTGCCGATGCCCCGCGCGGCCACCGGGTTGTTCACCCACGGACCGCCGGTGGCCGCCGGCAGGTAGACGTTGGACAGCACGGTGGCCGTCTGCTCCCCCGGGAGAACCACCGCGTCGAACAGGGCCACCGAACGCGAGGACCACGTCACCACCACCCGCAGCCCCAGCTCCTCACCCCGCACCACCAGCTCCTCCGGATCCACCCCGGCACCGGAGTCCCCGGCGTCCAGCCCGTCGAGCCGCCGCTCTCCGGCCACCTCCGCCGTCAGCCTGGCGTTGGGAATGCCCGTGATACGCACCGGAGCGCGTACGCCCGCCAGGTCCAGCCCAGCGGTCCAGGTCAGCTGGGGTACGTCGGCGACGTCCACGACTTCGTTCGGTGTGGTGTGGAGCACCACTTCGTAGCGGTGCCGTGTGAGCTCGTTGTGGTAGCCACCGCGTTTGAGCTGGATGTCCAGCGCACCGACCCGGGCGTCGCGAGCGGCGATCGTGGTGAAGAACTCGGGCGCCGCGACCAGCTCCTTCTCCAGCAGCACCGCACGGTCCACCACCGCCCTGGCCGCCGCACCACGCCCCTGGTGGACCGCCGCGTGCAGCGCCCGCAACGACCCGGCATGCCGCACATCACCGATCACCAAACGCCCACCCGGCGCCAGCAGACCCAGCGCCCGATCCACCACACGCGCCAGATACTCCCCATCCGGGAAGTACTGCACCACAGAGTTGATCAACACGGTGTCGAAGTACTCACCCGGCAGCCCCTCGACCACATCGGCCGGCTGCGCACGCAACCGCACCCGATCCGCCAGCCCCGCCGCCGCCACCTGCCCCGACAACCGCTCGATCACCGCACCCGACAGATCCGTACCCCAGTACTCCTCCACACCACCCGCCAAATGCGCCATCAACAACCCGGAACCAACACCAATCTCCAGAACCCGCCGCCCACCCAGACCACGCACCCGCTCCACCACAGCATCCCGCCACGCCCGCATCTCACCCAACGGAATCGGCTCACCCGAATACGAACTGTCCCACCCGGAGAAGTCCTCCCCGAAACCGCCCGAACCCGACCCCGCGTACACCGAGTCATAAATCTCACGCCACTCACCCACCTGCGCAACCTCGGAAGAACCCTCCTCACACGCAGCCGCAGCCTCCAGATCCGGCACCACATACGCCGCCAGCCGCTGATCACCAGGGACGTCCTCACGGACCAGCGCCACCGCCTGACGCACCCCGTCAACACCCGTCAGCAACGCCTCGATCTCACCCGGCTCAATACGGAACCCACGGACCTTCACCTGCTCGTCCGCACGCCCCACGAACTCCAACTGACCATCCGCACGCCACCGCGCCAGATCACCGGTCCGGTACATCCGCACACCCGGCTCGAAGGGCGAGGCGACGAACCGCTCCGCCGTCAGCCCCGCCCGGCCCGCATAGCCACGCGCCAACCCCGCGCCGGACACATACAGCTCCCCCACCACACCCACCGGCACCGGCCGCAACGCCTCATCCAGCACAAACACCCGGGTATTGGTCACCGGGCGGCCAATCGGTGCCACGCCATCGGCCGGCGCGGCGCTCATCGACACGCATACGGTCGACTCGGTCGGGCCGTAGGCATTGACCACACGGCGGCCCTGTGACCAGCGTGCGATCAACTCCGGCGGCGCGGCCTCACCCGCCAGTACCACCACGCCCAGAGAAGGAAGCGACGACTCCGCATCCGCGGGCAGTGCCCCCAGCACCGACGGCGGCAGCGTCACATGCGTCACCCGCTGCCCCGCCAGCGCCGCCAGCAGAGCCCCGCCCACCAACCGCTCGTCCTCCGGTACCACCAGCGCGGCACCGAAGCCGAACGCCATCACCAGCTCCCAGAACGCCGCGTCGAAACTCGGCGACGCGAACTGCAGGACACGGCTGTCGGAGGTGACGTCCAGACGTCCGGCCTGCGCGTGGGCCAGACTCGCCACGCCCCGGTGCGACACCACCACACCCTTGGGCACACCGGTGGAACCCGATGTGTAGATGACATACGCCGGGTGCTCCGGCTCCACACCGACCCCCGGGTCGGTGTCCGGGAACCCGGACACGTCCCGCCCCAGCACCGCCTCGTCCAGCACCAGCACCGGCCGCGCATCCGCCAGCATGAACGCACGCCGCTCCGCCGGATACCCCGGATCGACCGGCACATAAGCACCGCCCGCCTTGAGCACGGCAAGAACCGCCACCACCAGATCCACCGAACGCGGCAACTCCACCGCAACCAACCGCTCGGGCCCCACCCCCTCACCGATCAGCCAATGCGCCAACCGGTTCGCCCGGGCGTTCACCTCCCCATACGACAGGGCCTCCCCACCACGCACCAGCGCGGTCGCATCCGGAGCCCGCCGCACCCGCGCCTCGAACAACCCGGCCAAGGTCTCCGGCGCCACCTCGACGGCCGTGTCGTTCCAGCTCGTCAACAACTCCCGGCGCTCGGCCTCCGCCAGCAGCTCCACCCCGCTGATCCGCACCGACGGATCCGCCACCACCTGCTCCAACAACCGCACCCACCGGGCCAGCAGCCCCTCGACCGTCGAACGGTCGAACAGCTCCGTGGCGAACTCGACCAGCGCCTCGATGCCCGCCGCGCCGCCCGTGTCGTCGCGGCGCTCGTACATCTCGACCATCATGTCGAAACGCGCGGTCCCGGTGTTGATGAACTCGCTCCGCACCTGGAGCCGCGGCAGGCGGAAGTCCTCCGACGGCGCGTTCTGCAGCACCATCGCGACCTGGAACAGCGGGTGGTGGGAGGTCGACCGCTGCGGGTTCAGCAGCTCCACCAGGTGCTCGAACGGCACGTCCTGATGCTCGTGTGCCTGCACGCTGCGCTCCCGCACCCGGCTCAGCAGCTCGTCGAAGCTCGGGTCGCCCGAGGTGTCGGTGCGCAGCACATAAGTGTTGACGAAGAGGCCGATCAGGTCGTCCAGGGCTTCGTCGGTGCGGCCGGCGGCGCCGCTTCCCAGCGGGATGTCGGTGCCCGCGCCGAGCCGCGTCAGCAGCGCCGCCATTCCGGCCTGCAGCACCATGAACACCGTCGTGTTGGTCCGGAGGGCCAACTCGGTCACCCGGCGGTGCAGTTCACCCTCGACGAGCCGGAATGTGAAGCGTTCGCCGCCGTAGGTGGCCACGACGGGTCGGGCGCGGTCCGTGGGGAAGGTCACCTCGGTGGGCAGGTCGGCCAGCTCTTCGAGCCAGTAGGCCAGTTGCTTCGCGTACACGCTCTCGGGGTCGTCCGCGTCGCCCAGCTGCTCGCGCTGCCAGAGGGTGTAGTCGGCGTACTGCACGGGGAGTGCGGACCACTGCGGGGGCCGTCCCTCGACCCGTCCGGTGTAGGCCGCCATCACGTCCCGGGCGAGCGGGGCCATCGACCAGCCGTCGCCCGCGATGTGGTGGAGCAACAGCAGCAGGGTGCTGCGGTCCGGCGCGGTTTCGAACAGCCAGGCGCGCAGTGCGGTTTCGGAGGCGAGGTCGAAGCCGTAGCACGCCGCGTCGCGCAGGGCGTGGGGCAGGTCCGACTCGGAGACCGACCGGTGTTCCCAGGCGAAGTCGGCGTCGGCCGGGTCGATGACCAGTTGGTGCGGCTCGCCGTCGGCCTCGGGAAAGACGGTGCGCAGCGACTCGTGCCGGCCGACCACATCGAGCAGGGCCGCGTGCAGCGCCTCGGGGTCGACGGTGCCGGTCAGCCGGAGGGCCAGCGGGACGTTGTACGTCGCCGAGCGGCCTTCGAGCTTGTGCTGGAACCACAGGCGGCGCTGGGCGAACGACAGGGGCACCAGGTCCGGGCGCCGCACCGCCACGAGGGGGGTGCGGGCCTCGCCGTCGGCCGCCCCGGCCAGCCGCTTGGCCAGCGCGGCCGGCGTGGAGAAGTTGAAGACGTCCTTGATCACCAGCTCGACGCCCAGGACGCTGCGTATCCGGACGAGCAGCCGGATGGCCGCCAGCGAATGCCCGCCGAGCTCGAAGAGGTCGTCGTGGACGCCCACGCCGTCCTTGCCGAGCACCTCGGCGAACAGTCCGCACAGCACCTCTTCGGGCGAGCTGATCGGCTGGTCGTCCGGGCCGAGGACGTGCTGGTCGGGGGTCGAGGATGCCTCGGCGTCCAACTTCTCGCTCCTTTTCTGGCGGTTCAAATCCGTTGGTGACCGGCCGGGATTCGTTTTCCGGCGGCCGGCCGGCGTAACTGGTCGAGTGATTTCCGGCCGAGGCGTCCGGCACGTACCCGGACGCGTCGCGACAGACCCGCGGGCGATTCCCCGTATCTCACGGAACCGGGGATCAGCGGTTCACTCCGAATGTTCCGCGAACGCCTGGAGAAGTTTCTCCGCCACCATGGGCCCGTACTTTTGCAGCTGTTCCGGGGTCATCATCTGGGTATGCCTGCAATCTATCCTGCGGAAGTCGATGGTGTCGGTGAGATAGGGATCCCACACCCCGGGGTCGAGCCGGTGGTCCGTCTCGCCTCCCGCGGCGGCCACGATCAGCGCCGGCGCGGAGACGGGGCGGGGGGTGTTGTCCAGGCCGAGCAGGGCGTTGTTCATCGTCAGGCGCATCATGGCCTCGATTTCGGGCTCCTTGAGGCTGGCCATGGCGGTGTTCTCCGTGCTGAGCAGCCGCATCGCGTCCTCGTGGGTAAGCCGCGCCGTTTCCTCGTCGGTCAGTTCGATGTCGAAGTTCGCCAGCATGGCCCGGTACACATCACCCACGCGCACCTTGGGCATCGCCTCTTCGACGGCGCGACGGCTGCCCGGGTTGACCGGGAAACAGTCGAGGAGGGTCAGTAGCCCGACGTGCCGCCCGCGCTTTTCCAGCAGGGCCGCGATGGAATGGGCGACGATACCGCCGAAGGACCATCCCAGGAGATAGTAAGGACCTTCCGGCTGAACGTTAAGGATCTGCTCGACATAGTCCTCGGCCATTTCCTCGACCGATTGCGGGAGTTCTTCCGGGCCGGTCAGGCCACGGGCCTGGATGCCGTAGACGGGGATGTCCCGGTCGATGTACCGCAGCAGCCCGGAGTAGGGCCAGCTGAGGCCGGATCCCGCGTGCACACAGAAGACGGGCTTGCGGTCGCCCCCCGTCCGCAGGGGCAGCACCACATCGAGGTCGTTCCCGCCGCCGCCCGCGTCCAGCCGCTCGGCCAGCCCGGCGACGGTGGGCGCCTCGAACAGCGTCCTGAGCGACAGTTCCACTCCCAGCACCCCGCGGACCCGGGCCACCAGGCGGGTGGCCAGGAGCGAGTGTCCGCCGAGGTCGAAGAAGTTGTCGTCGACACCGACCCGGTCCGCGCCCAGGACCTCGGCGAACAGCTCGCAGAGCAGTTCCTCGCGGGGTGTGCGCGGCGCTCTTCCGGGCGTGTCCGCGGCGAAGGAGGGGGCGGGGAGCGCCCTTTGGTCAAGTTTGCCGTTGGGGGTCAGCGGCACCGCCGCGACGGCCACCACGGCGGCCGGGACCATGTGCTCGGGCAGCCGCTCCGCCGCGTACGCCCGCAGGCCGCGGACGTCGGGTTCCGCCGTGTCGTCGGCGGCGGGCACCACATAGCCGACCAGCCGCACATCCCCGGGTGTGTCCTCTCGGGCCACCACGGCCGCCTGCCGCACCGACGGGTGGCCCGCCAGCACCGCCGCGATCTCGCCAGGCTCGACGCGGAAGCCGCGGACCTTCACCTGCTCGTCGGCCCGGCCCGCGAACTCCAGCTGCCCGTCCGTACGCCATCGCGCCACGTCCCCGGTCCGGTACATCCGCGCCCCGGGCTCGAACGGGCAGGCCACGAACCGCTCCGCCGTCAGTCCAGGCCGCCCCAGATAGCCACGGGTGACGAGGTCGCCGGCGATGTACAGCTCGCCGTGGACGCCGGGGGGTACGGGGCGCAAGGCGGCGTCGAGGACATGGACGCGCGTGTTGTGGATCGGCCGGCCGATGGGGACCGGGCCCGGGGAGCCGTGGTCACCGGGTTCGAGCCGGAACTCGGTGCAGCCGACCGTCGCCTCGGTGGGCCCGTACTCGTTGATGACGGTCACCCCGGGGTGGCGGCGGCGCCATGCGTCGAGCACGTCGCCCGCCAGCGCCTCACCGCCCAGGACGAGCTGCGAGCTGGGCGTGAACTCCTCGGGGAGTTCCGCCAGCAGTGCCAGGTGCGACGGCGTCGCCTTGGAGAACGCCGGCCGCGGTGGGTGTCCTTCCCCGTGGGCCCGTTCGTCCAGGTCCATCAGGTGCACCGTGCCTCCGCGGGTGAGCGGCGCGAGCAGCCCGGTGACCGTGAGGTCGAAGGAGATCGAGGAGTGGACCAGGGCGCGCCCGGCGACGCTGTGGTACGACGTGCGGGCCCAGGCCAGGTAGGTGGCCACCGACCGCTGCTCGACCACCACGCCCTTCGGCCGCCCCGTCGACCCCGAGGTGTAGATCGTGTACGCGGGGTTGCGGGGGTGCAGCGGGGCCTTGCGGTCGGCGTCGGTCACGGGGTGCGCCGGCAGAGCGGCGAGCGTGTCCGCGGTCTCGGGGGTGTCCAGCAGCAGATGCGGGTGGCCCGTGTCCGGGAGCAGGGGCGCCGCCTCGGTCGTGGTGAGCACGCACAGGGGGGCGGCGTCGTCCAGGGCGTACGCGAGCCGGTCGGCGGGGTGCTTCAGGTCGAGGGGCAGATAGGCGGCCCCGGACTTCAGCACCGCCAGGAGCGCGACCAGCGTCTCGGTCGAGGGCGGTACGGCGAGGGCGACGAACCGCTCCGGGCCGGCGCCCTCGCCGACCAGGTGCCGGGCGAGCCGGTTGGCCCGCTCGTGGAGCTCCTGGTAGGTGAGGCGTGTCCCCGCGGCCTCGACCGCCACCGCGTGCGGGGTGGCTTCGGCCTGCGCCTGGAACAGGTCGGCCAGGGTGGTGTCCGGCAGGTCGCGGTCGGTCCCGTTCCACTCGTGCAGCACCCGCCGCCGTTCGGCGTCGGTGAGGACGTCGATCTCGCCGACGGGCCGGCGCGGGTCGGCGGCCACCGCTTCGGCCACCTTGCCCAGCCGGGCCACGATCGCCTCCGCGGCGTCGTGGTCGAACAGGTCGGTGGCGTAGCGCAGGGCGCCGGCCAGGCCCGCCGGGGCGCCTTCGGCGGTGAAGCGCTCCACGAAGGTGAAGTCGAGATCGAATTTGGCGGCCCCGGTGCCGGCGTCGGCGAAGCGGACGTCGAGCCCGGGCAGGGCCAGCTCGGCCTGCTCGGTGTTGCCGAGCGACATCATGACCTGGAACAGCGGGTGCCGGTTGGTGGCGCGCGGCGGGTTGATGATCTCCACCAGCCGCTCGAACGTCAGGTCCTGGTGGGCGTAGACGGCCAGGTCGGTCTCGCGGACCCGGGCGACCACGTCGGCGAAGGTGGGGTTCCCCGACAGATCGGTGCGCAGCACCAGGGTGTTGACGAAGAACCCGATCAGGTCGTCGAGGGCCTGATCCGTGCGGCCCGCGATCGGGGCGCCCATGACGATGTCGTCACCGGCGCCGAGCCGGGACAGCAGCACCGCGGTGGTGGCCTGGAGCGTCATGAAGACGCTCGCGCCGGACCGGGCCGCGAGGTCCGCCAGCCCGCGGTGCACGGGGGCGGGCAGCTCGAACGGGACAATCTCGCCCCGGTGGGTGGGGTTGTCGGGGCGGGGCCGCGAGGTGGGCAGGGACAGTTCCTCGGGCGCCCCGGCCAGCATCTGCCGCCAGAACGCCACCTGCTGGGAGATGGCGCTGTCCGGGTCGTCCTCGCGGCCCAGCACCTCGCGCTGCCACAGGGTGAAGTCGGCGTACTGGACGGGCAGTTCGCGCCAGCGGGGGGCGTCGCCGGCCCGGCGAGCGCTGTAGGCGGCGACCAGGTCCTTGGCGAGCGGGGCCAGGGACCATCCGTCGGAGGCGATGTGGTGCACCAGCACCAGCAGGACGGACTCCTCGCTCGCGGTCCGGAAGAGCCAGGCACGGATGGGCACGTCGTGGGCGAGGTCGAAGCCGTGGCGGGCCGCGGCCTCCAGGGCCGCGGGCAGGTCGTCCTCGTCGATCGCGCGGGTCTCCCAGCCGATCCGGGCGCGGTCGGGGTCCAGGATCAGCTGCCGCGGCTCGCCGTCGGCCTCGGGGAAGACGGTGCGCAGCGACTCGTGCCGGCCGACCACGTCGAGCAGTGCGGCGTGCAGCGCCTCGGCGTCGAGGGTGCCGGTCAGCCGTAGGGCCAGCGGCATGTTGTACGTCGCCGAGGGCCCCTCCAGCTGGTGCAGGAACCAGAGCCGGCGCTGCGTGAACGACAGCGGGATCAGGTCCGGGCGCTCCATCGGCACCAGCGCGGCACGCGCCCGGCCGCTGCTTGCCAGGCGCTGGGCGAGTCCGGCGACGGTCGGTGCCTCGAAGACGGTGCCGATGGGCACCTCCACCCCGAAGACGCTCCTGATCCGGCTGGTCAGCCGGGTCGCCAGCAGGGAGTGGCCGCCCAGGTCGAAGAAGCTGTCGTCGATGCCGACCCGCTCCAGGCCGAGCACTTCGGCGAACAGGTCGCACAGTTCGGCCTCCCGCGGTGTCCTCGGCTCACGGCCGGCGCTGAGCGCCCCGTAGTCGGGGGCGGGCAGCGCCGCGCGGTCAAGCTTGCCGATCGGGGAGAGCGGCAGCCGGTCGAGGACGACGAAGGCGGCGGGCACCATGTACTCGGGCAGCCAGCCGCGCAGCTTGGCGCGCAGGTCGAGGCTGAGCTCGAGGTGGCGGCGGGAGGTGGCGGGGCTGTTGGCATACGCCGTGGCGGCGCGGGTGGCGGTGGCGCCGCGGTAGGCGGCGACCAGGGTGTTGCCCGGCCCGGCGGGCAGGAAGACCGCGTCGAACAGCTCGTCCCGGCCGGAGGCCGGCCAGGTGGCGACGGCGTCCATGCCCCGGGCTCCGGCGAGCCCGTGAACGGCCTCCGGGTCCAGGGCCGCGCCGGTGCCGGGGGCCTGCCCGCCCGGGTCGCCGGCCCCTTCGATGGCCAGCAGCGCGTGGTGGTCGGCCACCAGCCGCGCGTTGGGCACGTCGGTGACGCGGACCCCGGCCGGGTTACGGCCCAGCGCCGCCGCGAGCCCTTCGGCGGTGGCGCCGACGGCCTCCCAGGAGAGCTCGGGCAGGCCGTCGGCCGTGACCGGCTCCGCGGGGGCCTTGCGGATCACCACGTCGTAGCGGTAACGGGAGAGCTCGTTGGCGTAGGTGGCCCGCTTGAGCCGGATGTCGACGCCGCCGACGCCTTCCAGGGTTGCGCCGAGCGTGGTGAAGAAGTCGGGGGCCAGGAGAAGTTCCTCCTCGCCGGCGACCTTCTGCTCGACGAGCGCCAAGGCGGCTTCGGGGTCCGCGCCGGCGGCCGGCCGGTGAGCGACCACTCCGGCCTGCAGCCGGCGCAGCAGCCGCAGGTTGCGGATGTCGCCGAGGACGAGGGAGCCGCCGGGGGTGAGCAGGTCCAGGCTCTTGCGGATGACGTCGACCAGATAGTCGGCGTGGGGGAAGTACTGGGCCACCGAGTTGAGGACGACGGTGTCGAAGAAGCCCCTGGGCAGGCCGGTGGTGTCGTCGGCGGGCTGGGCGCGCAGTTCGACGCGGTCCGCCAGGTCCGCCCGGTCCGCGACCCGCGCCCGCAGGGTGTCGATGGCCGCGGACGAGAAGTCGGTGCCCCAGTAGGCGGCGCAGTGCGGGGCGACCTGGGAGAGGATCAGGCCGTTGCCGACGCCGAGTTCGAGCACGTTGCGCGGCTCGAGCCCGAGGATCCGCTCGACGGCCGCGGCACGCCACTCACGCATCTCGGCGAGCGGGATCGGGGAGCCGTCGTAGCTGCTGGTCCAGATCCCGAAGTCGTCCCAGAACCCGCCGCGTTCGGCCTGGTCCCGGTAGACGGACTCGTACACCTCCTGCCAGGAGGCGACCTGCCGGCCGTCCTCGGCGCCGTCGCGGCGCTCCGCCCAGTCCCGGTCGGGCACGACGTAGCCGACCAGCCGCGGGGTGTCGTTGTCCTGGCGCACCACCACGGCGGCCGCGGCGATGCCTTCCTGCCGGGTCAGCGCGGCCTCGATCTCGCCGGGTTCGATGCGGAATCCGCGCACCTTGACCTGGTCGTCGGCCCGGCCGACGAACTCCAGGCCGCCGGCGGGGCGCCACTTGACCAGGTCGCCGGTGCGGTACATGCGGGTGCCCGGCGCTCCGTAGGGGCCGGCCACGAAGCGTTCGGCGGTGAGGGCGCGCCGGTCGAGGTAGCCGCGGGCCAGGAAGGGCCCCGCGAGGTACAGCTCGCCGGGGACACCTTCGGGCACCGGCCGCAGCCGGTCGTCCAGCACGTACACCTGGGCGTTGCGCAGCGGCAGCCCGATCAGCGGCGGGCGGCCCGGCCCGGTCACCTCGCTCGCGGTGATCCAGACCGTGGCCTCCGTCGGCCCGTACAGGTTGACCACGCCGCCGCCCTGGGCGTGCATCCGCTCGGCGAGCGCGGCGGGCAGCGCCTCGCCGCCGACCAGCAGCCGCACGCCGCCAAGACCGTCGGTCTCCTGCGCGAGCATCGCGCGGTACACCGAGGGAGTGCCCTGGAAGACCGTGGCGCCGCTGTCGCGGATCAGGCGCCGCAGGGCGGTCGGGTCCTTGGCGACCGGGTCGGTGGCGAGTTCCACGCTCGCGCCGGACAGCAGCGGGGCGTAGATCTCGACGGCCGCGATGTCGAAGGTGACGGTGGTCGCCGCCACCATGCGGTCCTGGGGGGCGAGCTGGAGGCGGTCGGTGACGGAGTCCAGGAACTGGGCGATGCTCGCGTACGAGATCACCACGCCCTTGGGGTAGCCGGTGGAACCGGAGGTGTAGATGACGTAGGCGGCGTTGGACGGGTGGATCGGCGCGCGCCGGTCGGCGTCGGTCAGGTCGTCCGCCGCGAGGGCGGCCAGCCGCTCCCGCGTCCCGGCGTCGTCGAGCCGGACGGTCAGGTCCGGCAGCGGGCTGGGCAGCCGCTCGTGGACGCCCTCGGTGGTGATCAGCGCGGCCGGCGCGGCGTCCCGCAGGACGTAGGCCAGCCGGTCGGCGGGATGGGTCGGGTCCAGGGGCAGATAGGTCGCGCCGGCCTTCTGCACGGCCAGCATCGCGACCACCAGGTCCACGGAGCGGGGCAGGGCGAGCGCGACCACGCTCTCTGGGCCGGTCCCGCGGTCCAGCAGCAGCCGGGCCAGCCGGTTGGCGCGGGCGTTGAGCTCGGCGTAATCGGCACTCTCGGCGCCGGCCCGGACGGCGGGGGCGCCGGGGGTCAGCGCGGCCTGCCGCTGGAACCGCTCGTGCGCGAGCTCGGCGGGCGGCGGCGCGCCGGTGTCGTTGCGGGCCACCAGCGCCTCGGTCCGCTCCGCGGGCGACAGCAGCTCGGCGTCGGCGACGCGCACCGCCGGGTCGAGCACGACCGCGCGCAGCAGGCGTTCGTACCAGCCGGCGATCCGCTCGGCCGTGGCCCGGTCGAACAGCTCGGTGGCGTACTCCAGGGTGGCGCTCAGCCCGGCGGGCGCGCCGTCGTCGTCCTGCCCCTCGGCGAGGCTGAGGAAGAGGTCGAACTTGGCGTTGTCGCCGTCCAGCGGGTACGGGGCCGCGTCGACATCGTGCATGCGCAGCGTGGGTGTGTCCACGTTGTGGAGGGCGAACATCACCTGGAACAGCGCGTTGCTGGCCAGTGAGCGGACCGGGTTCAGCGCCTCCACCAGGTACTCGAACGGTAGGTCCTGGTGGGCGTACGCGGCCAGCGCGGTGTCCCGGACCCGGCCGATCAGCTCGTCGAAGCGCGGGTTCCCCGAGGTGTCGGTGCGCAGCACCAGGGTGTTGACGAAGAAGCCCACCAGGTCGGTCAGGGCCTCGTCGGTGCGGCCCGCGATCGGGACGCCGACGGGTATGTCCTGGCCTGCGCCGAGCCGGGAGAGCAGGGCGGCGAAACCGGCCTGCAACACCATGAACAGGGTCGACTGGGAGTCGGCGGCGACCTTGCGCAGCCCCGCGTGCAGCTCCGCGTCCAGGGTGAACGTCAGGATGTCGCCGCTGTAGCCGGCGACCGCCGGGCGCGGCCGGTCGGTGGGCAGTTCGAGCTGGGACGGGATGCCGGCCAGGGCGCCCTTCCAGTGGGCGAGCTGCCGCGAGACCAGGCTGTCCGGCTCGTCGGTCCGGCCCAGGAGCTCCTGCTGCCAGATCGAGTAGTCCACGTACTGGACCGGCAGCGGCTGCCACGCGGGCGCCGAGCCGGTCAGCCGGGCCCGGTACGCCTCGGCGAGGTCCCGCATCAGCGGGGCACGGGACGCGCCGTCGCCGATGATGTGGTGCATCAGGACGACCAGAACCGGCCCGCCCGGCTCGGCCGGAGCGGCCGGAGCGGGCCCGCCGTCAGCCGCTTCCGGCACGAACAGCCAGGCGCGCACCGGAGGTTCGCGGTCCAGGTCGAAGTGGTGGCCGACCGCCCGCCGCACGGCCTCGTGCAGCCGCTCGGCGGGCACCCGCTCGGCGTCCAGCCGCAGCACGGCCCCGGCCGGGTCGAGCACCACCTGCCGCGGTTCGCCGTCGCTCTCCGGGAAGACCGTACGCAGCGACTCGTGCCGCTCCACCAGGTCCTGAAGGGCCGCCCCCAGCGCGTCCTGGTCCACCGGCCCGGACAGCCGGAGCGCGAGCGGCCAGTTGTACGAGGAGGACGGTCCCTCCAGCCGGTGCAGGAACCAGAGCCGGCGCTGCGCGAAGGACAGCGGCACGGCCTCAGGCCGCGCCATCGGCGCCAGCCGCGTACGGGCCGGGCCGCCCGTCTCCAGCCGGGCGGCCAGCCCGGCCACGGTCGGGGTCTCGAAGACCGCGCCGATCGGCACCTCGACACCGAGGGCGGCCCGGATCCGGCTGACCAGGCGGTCGGCGAGCAGCGAGTGTCCGCCCAGGTCGAAGAAGCTGTCGTCGATGGTCACCCGGTCCACGCCGAGGACACCGGCGAACAGCCCGCACAGCAGCTCCTCCTGGGGCGTGCGCGGGGCACGGCCACTGCTGAGGGCGCCGAAGTCCGGGGTGGGCAGGGCGCGGCGGTCCAGCTTGCCGTTGGGTGTCAGCGGGACCGCGTCGATCGCCACCACGGCCGCCGGAACCATGTAGTCCGGCAGCCGCTCCGCGACGTGCGCGCGCAGCTCGGCGGGGTCGGCGGCTTCCGTGTCGGCGGCTTCCGTGTCGGCGGTGGCGGTGTCCGTGACCACGTAGCCGATGAGCCGGGTGTCGCCCGGCCCGGCCTCGTGTGCCACGACGACCGCCTGCCGCACCCGCGGATGGTCCAGCAGGGCCGCGGCGATCTCGCCGGGCTCGATCCGGAACCCGCGCACCTTGACCTGCTCATCCGCCCGGCCGGAGTACTCCAGCTGGCCGTCCGCACGCCACCGCGCCAGATCGCCGGTCCGGTACATCCGCGCCCCGGACTCGAACGGACAGGCCACGAAGCGTTCCGCGGTCAGTCCGGCACGGCCCAGGTAGCCGCGGGCCAGCTGGGCGCCGGCGACGTACAGTTCGCCGACCGAGCCGGTGGGCACCGGGCGGAGCCGGTCGTCGAGGACGTAGGCCCGCATGTTCCAGAACGGCCGGCCGATGGGGACCGGCCCCGAGGGCAGCTTGTCCTTCGGGCCGATGCGGAACTCGGTGCAGTTGACGGTGGTCTCGGTGGGCCCGTACGCGTTGACCACGGTGACCCGCCGGTGCGCCGCCCGCCACTCGGCGAGGACCTCCGCGGTCAGCGCCTCGCCGCCGAGGATCAGCGTCTCGCCGGGCGACCACTGCCGCGGCAGCTCGCCCAGCATCGGCAGATGCGAGGGGGTCGCCTTGAGCAGCGCCACCGGCACGGCGTTGTCCTGGGAGTGGGCCTCCTCCAGCCCGCTCAGATACACCCGGCCGCCGACGACCAGGGTGGTGAACAGCCCGGTGACGGTGAGATCGAAGGCGATCGAGGTGGGCACCAGGGTGGCGCCCCGGGCCGCCGGGTAGTGGTGCGTCGTCCAGTTGAGGTAGTTGGCGACGGCACGGTGCTCCACCATCACGCCCTTGGGCGTGCCGGTGGAACCGGAGGTGTAGATGACGTACGCCGGATGCTCCATCTCGACGTCCACTTCGGGATCGAAGTCCGGGTACGCCGACAGGTCGCGCGCCAGCGCCTCCTCGTCCAGGACGAGCGCGGGCGCCGCGTCGGCGAGGACGAACGCCCGCCGCTCCGCCGGGTACTCCGGGTCCACCGGCACATAGGCACCGCCGGCCTTCAGCACGGCGAGCAGGGCCACCACCGTGTCCACCGAGCGCGGCAGCACCACGCCCACCAGCCGCTCCGGGCCCACGCCCGCCTCGATCAGCCAGTGCGCCAGCCGGTTCGCCCGCGCGTTCAGCTCCCCGTACGTCAGCGACGTGCCGCCGCTCACCACCGCCACCGCGTCGGGGCTGCGCCGCACCTGGGTCTCGAACAGCTCGGAGAGGGTCGCCTGCTCCACCTCGACGGCCGTGTCGTTCCAGGACGTCAGCACCTGTCCGCGCTCTTCCTCCGCCAGCAGCTCCACCTGGCCGATCCGCACCGACGGATCCGCCAGCACCTGCTCAAGCAGCCGCAGCCACCGCTCCAGCACGCTCTGGACCGTCGAGCGGTCGAAGAGGTCCGTCGCGTACTTCATGGCGCCGGCGATGCCCGCGGGGGTGCCCGAGGCCGTGTGCCGCTCCATCACGTTCACCGACAGGTCGACCTTGGCGGTCTCGATGTCGACCGGTTCGCCGCCGACCTCGAGGCCGGGCAGCTCGTACCCCCCGGTCGGGTTGTCCTGGACGACGAGCATCACCTGGAAGAACGGGTGGTGCCCGGCCGAGCGCTGCGGCTTGAGCACGTCCACCAGGTGGTCGAAGGGCACGTCCTGGTGCGCGTACGCGGCCAGGTTGGCCTCCCGGACCCGCTCCACCAGATCACGGAAGCACGGGTCGCCCGAGGTGTCGGTGCGCAGCACCAGGGTGTTGACGAAGAAGCCCACCAGGTCGTCCAGCGCGTCGTCCATGCGCCCGGCGATCGGCGAACCCATCGGGATGTCGGTGCCCGCGCCGAGGCGGGTCAGCAGCGCCGCCAGGGCCGCCTGCACCACCATCGGCACCGTCGCACCCGACTCGCGCGCCAGTGCGGCCATCTTCCGGTGCAGTCCGGCGTTCAGCTCGAAGCCGACGGACGCGCCGTCGTACGAGGCCGCCGCGTGCCGGGACCGGTCGGCGGGCAGGGCGATCCGCTCGGGCAGACCGGCCAGCGCGGTGCGCCAGTGGGCGACCTGCTGGGCGTACAGGCTCTGTGGATCGTCCTCGGCACCGAGGAGTTCGCGCTGCCACAGGGCGTAGTCGATGTACTGCACGGGCAGCGGGTCCCACTGCGGGGCCCGCCCCTGCTGCCGTTCGGTGTAGGCCACCACCACATCACGGGCCAGTGGACCCATCGACCAGCCGTCACCGGCGATGTGGTGCAGCAACAGCAGCAGCACCCAGTCGTCCGGCCCGAGCTCGAACAGCGTCGCCCGGAACGGCGCCTCGGCGGTCAGGTCGAAGCCGTGGCGGGCCGCCTCCTCCAGCGCGGCCGGCAGCTCCGCCTCGGTCACTCGCCGGTGCTCCCAGGCCAGTGCGGCCTCGGCCCCGTCCAGCACCACCTGGTACGGCTCGCCGTCGACCTCGCCGAAGACCGTACGCAGCGGCTCGTGCCGGCCGACCGCGTCCCGCAGCGCCTCCCGCAGCGCCCCCGGGTCCACCACGCCCTTCAGCCGCAGCGGCAGCGGCATGTTGTACGTCGCCGAGGGCCCCTCCAGCCGGTGCAGGAACCACAGCCGGCGCTGTGCGAACGACAGCGGCACGACCTCGGGGCGGGGCATCGGCTTCAGGGCCGTACGGGTCGGGCCGCCGAGTTCCAGCTGCTCCACGAGCCCGGCCACCGTCGGCGACTCGAACAGCACCCGGAAGGGAATCTCGATGCCCAGCTCACTGCGGACGCGGCTGACCAGGCGGTTGGCCAGCAGCGAATGCCCGCCCAGGTCGAAGAAGCTGTCGTCGACACCGACCCGCTCCACCCCCAGGATCTCGGCGAACAGCCCGCACAGCGCCTCCTCCTGCGGTATCCGGGGACCGTGGCCGTCGACGGACGACGCGTAGTCGGGGACGGGCAGGGCCCTGCGGTCCAGCTTGTCGTTGGGCGTCAGCGGCAGCCGCTCCAGCACGACGACCGCCGACGGCACCATG
This sequence comes from Streptomyces sp. NPDC007917, assembly GCF_042959105.1. Taxonomy (NCBI): domain Bacteria; kingdom Bacillati; phylum Actinomycetota; class Actinomycetes; order Kitasatosporales; family Streptomycetaceae; genus Streptomyces; species Streptomyces sp. NPDC007917. The sequence goes on along the minus strand of NZ_JBIBKK010000031.1, from coordinate 7,481 downwards.
TACTCCGGCAGGCGCTCCGCCAGCCCGGCGACGAGCGTCTGCGGGTCGGGCGCGGTGTCACCGTCCGGTACCACGTAGGCGACCAGGCGCTGGTCGCCGGGGGTGTCCTCGCGGACCAGCGCCACGGCCTGGCGCACGCCGTCGACACCGGTGAGCAACGCCTCGATCTCACCCGGCTCGATACGGAACCCACGGACCTTGACCTGCTCGTCCGCACGCCCCACGAACTCCAGCCGGCCATCCGCACGCCACCGCGCCAGATCGCCCGTGCGGTACATCCGCACACCCGGCTCGAAGGGCGAGGCGACGAACCGCTCGGCGGTCAGCCCGGCCCGGCCCGCATAGCCGCGCGCCAGCCCGGCGCCCGAGGCGTACAGCTCACCCACCACACCGGCGGGCACCGGCCGCAACGCCTCATCCAGCACAAACAACCTGGTGTTGGTCACCGGGCGGCCGATCGGCACCACACCGTCGTCCGACAGCGCATCACTCATCGAGACGCACACGGTCGACTCCGTCGGCCCGTACGCGTTCACCACCCGACGCCCCCGCGACCACCGGGCCACCAGCCCTGGCGGCGCCGCCTCGCCGGCCAGCACCACACACTCCAGCGACGGCAGTGACGCCTCCGCCCCCGCAGGCACCCCACCCAACACCGACGGCGGCAACGTCACATGCGTCACCCCCTGCTCCCCCAACACATCCCGCAACACCTCACCCACCAGACGACCACCCTCGGGCACCACCAGCGCGGCACCCGAGCCGAACGCCATCACCAACTCCCAGAACGCCGCATCAAAACTCGGCGACGCGAACTGCAGGACGCGGCTGTCGGAGGTGACGTTCAGACGTCCGGCCTGCGCATGGGCCAGACTCGCCACGCCGCCGTGGGAGACCACCACGCCCTTCGGCCGACCCGTCGAACCCGAGGTGTAAATCACGTACGCAGGGTGTTCCAGCGCAACACCAACCCCAGGGTCGGTGTCCGGGAACGCCGACAGATCACGAGCCAGTGCCTGATCGTCCAGCACCAGCACCGGCCGCGCATCCGCCAGCATGAACGCACGCCGCTCCGCCGGATACCCCGGATCCACCGGCACATAAGCACCGCCCGCCTTCAACACGGCAAGAACCGCCACCACCAGATCCACCGAACGCGGCAACTCCACCGCAACCAACCGCTCGGGCCCCACGCCCTCATCGATCAGCCAATGCGCCAACCGGTTCGCCCGAGCGTTCACCTCCCCGTACGACAGGGCCTCAGCGCCACACACCAGCGCGGTCGCATCGGGAGCCCGCCGCACCCGCGCCTCGAACAACCCGGCCAGGGTCTCCGGCGGCACCTCGACGGCCGTGTCGTTCCAGCTCGTCAACAGCTGCCGTCGCTCGGCCTCCGCCAGCAGCTCCACCCCACCGATCCGCACCGACGGATCCGCCACCACCTGCTCCAACAACCGCGCCCACCGCGCCAGCACACTCTCAACCGACGCACGGTCGAACAACTCGGTCGAGTACTGGACGGCGGAGACCACGCCTGCCGGCTCGCCGTCGTGACCGTGGCGCTCCACCACGTTGAGTTCGAGGTCGGCCTTGGACACGTTGAGGTCCACGCCCTCGACCTCGACCTGCAGACCGGGCAGCTCGAAGGACGCCCCCTGGGCGTTCTGCAGGCCGAGGATGACCTGGAACAGCGGGTGGTGGGAGGTCGACCGCTGGGGGTTCAGCAGCTCCACCAGGTGCTCGAACGGCACCTCTTGGTGTGCGTACGCGGCCAGGTTGGTCTCCCGGACCCGCTCCAGCAACGTCTCGAAGCTCGGGTCGCCTGAGGTGTCGGTGCGCAGCACCAGCGTGTTGACGAAGAATCCGATCAGGTCGTCCAGCGCGTCGTCCATGCGCCCGGCGATCGGCGAGCCGAGCGGGATGTCGGTGCCCGCCCCGAGACGGGTCAGCAACGCCGCCATACCGGCCTGCAACACCATGAAGACGGTCGTGTTCGTACGGCGGGCGAGCTCGACCAGCCGCCCGTGCAACTCCGCGTCCAGCTCGTACACGAGGGAGGCACCCTCGTACGAGGCGACAGCGGGACGGGGGCGGTCGGCGGGGAAGGTCGCCTGCTCCGGCAGGCCGGCGAGCTGTGCGCGCCAGTACTCCACCTGCTCGGCGTAGACACTGGCGCTGTCGGTCTCGTCGCCGAGCAGTTCCCGCTGCCACAGCGTGTAGTCCGCGTACTGGGCGGGCAGCTCGGCCCACTGCGGGGCCTGCCCCCGCGAGCGTGCCGTGTAGGCCTCCACCACATCGCGGGCCAGCGGGCCCATCGACCAGCCGTCGCCGGCGATGTGGTGCAGCAACAGCAGCAGAGTGCTCTGTTCGGGCCCGGTTTCGAAGAGCCAGGCCCGCAAGGGGACCTCGGAGGAGAGGTCGAACCCGTGGCGGGCACCCGCCTCCAGGGCCTCGGGCAGCTCTGCCTCGGCGATCACACGGTGTTCCCAGCCGAATCCGGCGCCCGCCGCGTCCAGCACGACCTGCCGCGGCCGGCCGTCGACCTCGGGGAAGACGGTGCGCAGCGACTCGTGCCGGGCAAACACGTCACGCAGGGCGGCGTGCAGCGCGTCGGCGTCCACCTTGCCGGACAGGCGCAGGACCAGCGGCATGTTGTACGTCGCCGACGGCCCCTCCAGCTTGTGCAGGAACCACAGCCGGCGCTGCGCGAACGACAACGGCACCACACCCGGACGCTCCACCCGCACCAAGGCCGTACGCGTCCGCCCCCCGACCTCACCCAGACGGCCCGCCAGACCCGCCACCGTCGGAGCACCGAACACATCCTTGATCGGCACCTCCACACCCAGCACACTCCGAACCCGGCTCACCAACCGCGTCGCGAGGAGAGAGTGACCACCCAGGTCGAAGAAGCTGTCATCGACGCCGACCCGATCGACGCCGAGCACCTCGGCGAACAGCCCGCACAACACCTCTTCCTGCGGGGTACGCGGACCACGCCCACCCACCGTCACCGCATAATCCGGCACCGGCAGGGCCTTGCGGTCCAACTTTCCGTTCGGCGTCAGCGGCAGCCGGTCCAGCACCACCACAGCCGACGGGACCATGTACTCCGGCAGACGTTCCGCCAGAGCCGAGGTGAGCGCCTGCGGGTCGGGCGCGGCGCCACTCGCCGGCACCACATAGGCGACCAGGCGCTGATCGCCGGGGGTGTCCTCACGGACCAGCACCGTCGCCTGCGCCACCGGCTCGGCGCCGACCAGCAGGGACTCGATCTCGCCGGGCTCGATGCGGAACCCACGGACCTTGACCTGCTCGTCGGCCCGGCCCAGGAACTCCAGTCGGCCGTCCGCCCGCCGGCGCACCAGGTCGCCGGTGCGGTACATCCGCTCGCCCGGCTCGAAGGGCGAGGCGACGAACCGCTCGGCGGTCAGCCCGGCCCGGCCCGCATAGCCGCGCGCCAGGCCCGCGCCGGAGACGTACAGCTCGCCCGGAACGCCGACCGGGACCAGGCGCAGACCGGCGTCGAGCACATGAATCCGGGAGTTGGCCACGGGACGTCCGATCGGCACCACTGCGCCGGGCGTCGAGTCGCCGTCGAGCACCGTGTTGGTGGAGACGCAGACCGTCGTCTCCGTCGGCCCATAGGCGTTGATCAGCCGGCGCCCGGCCGACCAGCGGGCGGCCAGCTCCGGCGGGAGGGCCTCCCCGCCCACCACCACGGTCGCCAGCCGCGGCAAGGCGGATTCGACACCGTCGAAGGTGATGGCGCGCAGCACCGACATCGGCAGCTGCACATGTGTGACGCCCTCTTCGGCCAGCAGCCGCCGAAGCGCCTCGTTCGACAGCCGTCCCGGCTCGGGGAGGACCAGCGTGGCTCCTGCGGCGAACGCGGTGCACAGATCGCCGAAGGCCACGTCGAAGCTGGGTGACGCGAACTGCAACACGCGGCTGTCGGCGGTCACCTCCAGACGCTCGACCTGGGTGCGCGCCAGGTCGGCGACGCCGGTGTGCGTGACCACGACCCCCTTGGGGGCGCCGGTGGAACCGGAGGTGTAGATGACGTACGCCGGGTGCCGGAGGTCGACCTCCACCCCGGGGTCCGTGTCCGGGTACGCCGACAGGTCGCGAGCCAGCGCCTGCGCATCCAGCACCACCACCGGCCGCGCGTCGGCGAGCATGTACGAGCGGCGGTCCGCCGGATAGTCGGGGTCCAGCGGTACGTAGCCGCCGCCGGCCTTGAGTACGGCGAGGACGGCGACCACCATCTCGACCGAGCGCGGCAGCTCCACGGCCACCAGCCGCTCGGGACCCACACCCTCGCCGATCAGCCAGTGAGCCAGCCGGTTCGCCCGGGCGTTGAGGTCGCCGTAGCCGACCGGCGCGCCGTCGAAGAGCACGGCGGTCGCCTCCGGGGCACGCCGTGCCTGGGCCTCGAACAGTCCGGCCAGGGTCGCCCCGGGCAGGTCGACGGATGTGTCGTTCCACTCGGAGAGCAGCTGCTTCCGCTCCGCCCCGGTCAGCAGCTCCGCCCGGCCGATCGGCGCCGACGGGTCCGCGAGCAGCTGCTCCAGCAGCCGCACCCAGCAGGCGACGAAGCCCTCAACCGTGGCGCGGTCGTACAGCGCCGTGGCGAACTCGGCCAGTGCCTCGATACCGGCCGGCTCGCCCGCCTCGTCGTAGCCTTCGATCACGTTGACCGCCAGGTCGGACTTGGCCACGTTGAGGTCCACGCCCTCGACCTCGACCTGCAGACCGGGCAGCTCGAACACCACGTCCTGCCCGCTCTGCAGGCCGAGGATGACCTGGAACAGCGGGTGGTGCGCGGTCGACCGCTGCGGGTTCAGCAGCTCCACCAGGTGCTCGAACGGCACGTCCTGGTGCGCGTACGCGGCCAGGCTGGTCTCCCGGACCCGCTCCACCAGCTCCTCGAAGCTCGGGTCGCCTGAGGTGTCGGTGCGCAGCACCAGCGTGTTGACGAAGAAGCCCACCAGGTCGTCCAGCGCGTCGTCCATGCGCCCGGCGATCGGCGAGCCGAGCGGGATGTCGGTGCCCGCCCCGAAACGGGTCAGCAGCGCCGCCATACCGGCCTGCAGCACCATGAAGACGGTCGTGTTCGTACGGCGGGCGAGCTCGACCAGCCGCCCGTGCAACTCCGCGTCCAGCTCGAAGGGCAGATGTGCGCCCTCGTAGGAGACCACTGCGGGACGGGGGCGGTCGGCGGGGAAGGTCACTTGCTCCGGCAGGCCGGCGAGCTGTGCGCGCCAGTACTCCACCTGCTCGGCGTAGACACTTGCGCTGTCGCTCTCGTCGCCGAGCAGTTCCCGCTGCCACAGCGTGTAGTCCGCGTACTGAACGGGCAGCTCGGCCCACTGCGGCGCCTGCCCCCGCGAGCGTGCCGTGTAGGCCTCCACCACATCGCGGGCCAGCGGGCCCATCGACCAGCCGTCACCGGCGATGTGGTGGACGAGGAGCAGCAGGACGTGTTCGTCCGGCCCGATCTCGAGTAACCAAGCGCGGACCGGGATTTCGGTGGCGAGGTCGAAGCCGTAGCGGGCCGCCTCCCCCAGAGCCTTCGGCAGCTCCTCCTCGGTCACCGGCCTGTGCTGCCAGTCGAGCCGCGCCTCCTGCGCGTCCAGCACCATTTGGCGCGGCTCACCATCGACCTCGGGGAAGACGGTGCGCAGCGACTCGTGCCGGGCGATCAGATCGTCCAGCGCGCTCCGGAGGGCGTCGGCGTCCACCGTGCCGGACAAGCGCAGGACCAGCGGCATGTTGTACGTCGCCGACGGCCCCTCCAGCTTGTGCAGGAACCACAGCCGGCGCTGCGCGAACGACAACGGCACCACATCCGGACGCTCCACCCGCACCAAGGCCGTACGCGTCCGCCCCCCGACCTCACCCAGACGACCCGCCAGACCCGCCACCGTCGGAGCACCGAACACATCCTTGATCGGCACCTCCACACCCAGCACACTCCGAACCCGGCTCACCAACCGCGTCGCGAGGAGAGAGTGACCACCGAGGTCGAAGAAGCTGTCATCGACGCCGACCCGATCGACGCCGAGCACCTCGGCGAACAGGCCGCACAACACCTCTTCCTGCGGGGTGCGCGGACCACGCCCACCCGCCGTCGCCGCATAATCCGGGACCGGCAGGGCCTTGCGGTCCAGCTTGCCGTTCGGCGTCAGCGGCAGCCGGTCCAGCACCACCACAGCCGACGGGACCATGTACTCCGGCAGGCGCTGGGACAGCGTCTCGCGGGCGGCCTTGACCACCGCACCGATCCCGCGCGCCGCCGCCGGGTTGTTCACCCAGGGGCCACCAGCGGACACCGGAGCATAAACGCCTGAGAGAACCGGCTCATCGCCCTCCGTCCGCCGGGGAAGGACGATCGCGTCGAAGAGTTCCACCGAACGCGGGGACCATGTCGCCACCACGCGCAGGCCCAGTTCCTCGCCCCGCGCCACCAGATCCTCCGGGTCCACACCCGTCAGATCCGACGGGGAATCGAGCCCGTCGAGCCGCCACTCGGCCGCCACCTCGGCCACCAGCCGGGCATTGGGAATTCCGGTCACCCTCACCGGGGCCCCGACACTCGCCAGGTCCAGTCCCGCTCCCCACTCCACCCGCGGCAGATCGGACACATCCAGCGCGTCGGCCGGCGCCTTGTGCAGCACCACCTCATAACGGTGGCGGGTCAGCTCATTGTGGTAGCCACCCCGCTTGAGCCGCACATCCACCGCACCGACACGCCCGTCCCGCGCCGCGATATCAGTGAAGAACTCCGGCGACACCACCAGTTCCTTCTCCAGCAGCACCGCACGATCGACCACCGCCCTCGCGGAAGCGCCACGCCCCTGATGGACCGCCGCGTGCAGCGCCCGCAACGACCCGGCATGCCGCACATCACCGATCACCAAACGCCCACCCGGCGCCAGCAACCCCAGCGCCCGATCCACCACACGCGCCAGATACTCCCCATCAGGGAAGTACTGCACCACAGAGTTGATCAACACCGTGTCGAAGTACTCACCCGGCAGCCCCTCGACCACATCGGCCGGCTGAGCACGCAACCGCACCCGATCCGCCAGCCCCGCCGCCGCCACCTGCCCCGACAACCGCTCGATCACCGCACCCGACAGATCCGTACCCCAGTACTCCTCCACACCACCCGCCAAATGCGCCATCAACAACCCGGAACCGACACCAATCTCCAGAAGCCGTCGGCCACCGAGACCACGCACCCGCTCCACCACAGCATCCCGCCACGCCCGCATCTCACCCAACGGAATCGGCTCACCCGAATACGAACTGTCCCACCCCGAAAAGTCCTCACCGAAGCGGACACCGTCCGACTCCGACCCCGCGTACACCGAGTCATAGATCTCACGCCACTCACCCACCTGCGCAACCTCGGAAGAACCCTCCTCACACGCAGCCGCAGCCTCCAGATCCGGCACCACATACGCCGCCAGCCG
>NZ_JBIBKK010000030.1:0-130341 GCF_042959105.1 Streptomyces sp. NPDC007917 | reverse complement strand
TCCCTCAACCCCGCAAGATCATCGCGTCCAACGGCCACGGTCCTCGCAACTCCCACAGATCGCGGGTGTTGCGAGGACCGTTAGAACCCAAGCCGACCGGCCGGGGCCTCTGCTCATGGGACTGCCCGGCTCAGCCGGTGAAGAGCTGGGTGGCCTTGCGTACGAGCTCGTAAACCCCGTAGCCGAACGGGAGGACCACCCAGGCCCAGACGGCCACGGTCAGCGCCGTGCGGTTCCTCATCGGTCCGTTCCCTTCTCGGCGGGTGTGGCTTCCCGGGTCCCGGCCGGCTCTCCGGCGGGCTCGTGGAAGCGCGGATGGACCGGCCGGATCAGCTCGTTGGCCACGAAGCCGACGATGAGCAGGCCGATCATGATGGACATGGAGAGCGAGTAGAGGCCGGGGCCGGTGTGTCCGGCCTCCTTCTGGTGGTCGGCGACCTTGTTGACGATGAACGGACCGAGGACCCCGGCCAGCGACCAGGCCGTCAGCAGCCGCCCGTGGATCGCGCCCACCTGGTAGGTGCCGAACAGGTCCTTCAGATACGCCGGCACGGTCGCGAACCCGCCGCCGTAGAAGGACAGGATCACCAGCGCACAGACCACGAACAGCGGCTTGGAGGAGTCCCCGAGCCGCGCGATCGCCAGATACATCAGCGCGCCCACGCCCAGATAGATCCGGTACATGTTCTTGCGGCCGAGCAGGTCGGAGGTCGACGACCACAGCAGCCGCCCCGTCATGTTCGCCGCCGACAGCAGCGCCACGAAGCCCGCGGCGGCGGAGGCGGTGACGGGGGTCGAGGTGTCCGTGAAGTAGTCCGTGATCATCGGCGCGGCCTTCTCCAGGATGCCGATGCCGGCCGTGACGTTCATGCACAGCACGACCCACAGGCACCAGAACTGCGGGGTGCGGAGGGCGTTGCGCGCCGAGACGTCGGCCGTGCTGACCAGGCGGCCCGGCGCGGTCGGCGGCTGCCAGCCGGCCGGCCGCCAGCCGTCCGGCGGCACCCGCACCAGCAGCACGCCGAGCGCCATGAAAGCCCCGTAGGTGAGCCCGTGCACCAGGAAGGTGGACGCGATACCGGAGCTGTCCGTGCCGAACGCCTCCAGCAGCCGGGTCGACCAGGGCGAGGCGATGAGCGCACCGCCGCCGAAGCCCATGATGGCGATGCCGGTGGCCATCCCGGGCCGGTCGGGGAACCACTTCATCAGCGTCGAGACCGGTGAGATGTATCCGATGCCCAGGCCGATGCCGCCGATGAAGCCGTAGCCGAGCACCACCAGCCAGTACTGGCGGGTGGCGGCGCCCAGCGCGGCGACGAGGAAGCCGGAGGAGAAGCAGACCAGCGACACGAACATCGCCCAGCGCGGGCCGTTGCGCTCGACCAGCGTGCCGCCGAAGGCCGCCGAGAGGCCCAGCATCACGATGCCCAGCTGGAAGGGGAGCGCGCTCGCTGTGCCCGACAGATCGAGCGAGGACTCCAGCGGTGGCTTGAACACGCTCCAGGCGTACGCCTGGCCGATGGAGAGATGGACGGAGAGCGCGGCGGGCGGGACCAGCCAGCGGCTCCAGCCCGGCGGTGCGAGGGTGCGGGAGCGGTCGAGGAAGGCGAGGCGGGGAGTGGAGGGCATGGCCTGGACTTTAAGGATTCGGCCACGCCATGACCAGATGTCAGGCGGCGATGTGTGGACAGTATGAGTAAACTGTAGACAATAGCCAATCCAGGGAGTCCATCCGGGACATCCCTCCGCCACGGTCTTCCGGAATGTCTGGGGAATTCCTCGGACATTCCGAGACGACGAATCCGAAGGGGGCCCGATGCCGGTGAGAGGACTGCCGCAGGGCGCGGTGCCCAGGCTTGAGCGACCGGGGCCGCTCCGCGAGCGCGTCTACGAGGCGCTGCTCGAGCTGATCACCACGCGCGCCCTGCGCCCCGGTCAGCATCTGGTCGAGAGCGAGCTCGCCGCCCAGCTCGGGGTCTCGCGGCAGCCGGTGCGCGAGGCGTTGCAGCGGCTGAACACCGAGGGCTGGGTCGATCTGCGCCCAGCCCAGGGCGCGTTCGTCCACGAGCCCACCGAGGACGAGGCCGACCAGCTGCTGACGGTCCGCACCCTCCTGGAGGCCGAGGCCGCCCGGCTGGCCGCCGTGAGCGCGGGCCCGTCCGGGGTCGAGGCCCTGGAGGAGCTGTGCGTCAAGGGCGAGCGCGCGGTGCTCGCGGACGACGTCGACGGCGCGGTCGCGGCGAACGCCGAGTTCCACGCCAAGGTGATGGAGCTCGCGGGGAACGCGGTCCTGGCCGAGCTGGCAGCCCAGGTGGACCGCAGGGTCCGCTGGTACTACACCCCGGTGGCCCGGCAGCGCGGCAAGCAGTCATGGATCGAGCACCGCGAGCTGATCGCGGCCATCTCCGACCGCGACGAACAGCGCGCCACGGCCGTCATGCGCGCCCACACCGAACACACCCGGCGCACCTACCACGAGCGCGACCCGGACTGAGCCGGGGCGAGTGTTCGTCCAGACATGCCGAGACGAACCCGACGAAGCCCACGGTGGCCTGGAGGTGCCGGCCGCAGGCCATTGCTCCCCGCCCCGGCGGCAGCGCGTCACGCCATGTGGTCGACCGCTTCCTTGGCCTCTTTCAGGTCCGCCCCGGTGATCTCCCGGTAGGCCTTGATGGCGTGGATCTTCTTCCCCTCCAGGATGAGGGCCCGCACCGGCGCCAGCTCCGGCTGGGGCTCCTCGATGCCCAGGTGTTCGAGTATCAGATCGACCTTCCGGGTCAACTGCGCCGTCCTGCGGCTCATCTTGTCCAGTTTGCGCTCGACGGACGACCACATCGTCGCCATGAACATGATGACCAGGGCTACTGCTGTCAGTTCCATGCTCCGCAACCCTAGCGATCACGCTGGGGAGGGGAGTCCTCCCGGCGGGCTGCCCGGGTGTGCCGCACCCAGGTGGCGCCCGTCCTGGTTGGTGGCCGCTGACCTGCCCAGACTCGGCGGGACGGAGTGTTCCATCCAGAGGAGAGACATCATGACGAACACCGCCAAGGTCGTCCTGGTCACCGGGGCGAGCAGCGGGATCGGGGAGGCCACCGCCCGCCGCCTGGCCGCCGACGGCCACCACGTCCTGCTGGGCGCGCGGCGCGCCGACCGCCTGGAGGCGCTGGTCCAGGAGATCACCGCCAACGGCGGCAGCGCCGCCTGCCGGCCGCTGGACGTCACGGACGCCGCCGGTGTGCGGGACTTCGTCTCCGCCTCCGCTGAGCGCTGGGGACGGGTGGACGTGATGGTCAACAACGCCGGGGTGATGCCGCTCTCGCCGCTCGAAGCGCTGAAGGTCGACGAGTGGGACCGCATGATCGATGTGAACATCCGCGGTGTGCTGCACGGCATCGCGGCCGCCCTGCCGGTGATGCGGCGGCAGGGCGGCGGGCACTTCGTGAACGTCGCCTCGGTCGGCGCGTACGAGGTGTCGCCCACCGCCGCCGTGTACTGCGCCACCAAGTTCGCCGTACGCGCGCTCTCCGAGGGGCTGCGCCAGGAGTCGGGCGGCGACATCCGGGTCAGCGTGGTGTCCCCGGGCGTCACCGAGTCCGAACTCGCCGACTCGATCTCCGACCCGGACGCCCGCGAGGCCATGAAGTGGTATCGCGCGGTGGCCATCCCCGCGTCGGCGGTCGCGGATGCCATCGCCTTCGCCGTCAGCCGGCCCGCCGAGGTCGATGTGAACGAGATCGTGGTGCGGCCCGTGGCGAGCGCCCAGTAGCCCCAGTAGCCCCCGTAGCCCCCCAGCCCCGGGAAACGCGGGACGGCGGCACGCCCGTCCCACTGGCGTGCCGCCGTCCCGAATCCGCCGCCGTACGACGGCCTGTCTCACCCAGCCGTCACACCGCCGTCAGACCGCCTCCCGGCTGATCGGCTGCGGGTTGGGCGCGATGTCCCGGACCCGTGGCCGGCCCGGCTGGCGCAGCAGCAGGGCGACCCCGGCCGCCACCATGGAGATGCCGCCGGCCAGCGCGTACGCCCCGTCGTACCCCCAGGAGTCGACCACCATGGAGCCGAGGCCGCCGCCGAACAGCCCGCTGACCAGCTTTCCGCTGTAGACCAGGCCGTAGTTGGTGGCGTTGTAGTTCTCGCCGAAGTAGTCCGGGGTCAGCGCGGCGAACATCGGGTAGAAGGCGCCGCCGCCGAAGCCGGAGAGGAAGGCGAAGAAGAGGAACAGCGCCTCGTTGTGCAGGTTTCCGGCCCAGATCACCCCGAACTGCGCGAGCCCCAGGACCAGGATCACGAACACCAGGGTCGACTTGCGCCCCCAGATGTCCGACAGCCAGCCCACGACCCCGCGCCCCACGCCGTTGATGACGGACATGATGCCCATCGACGAGGCCGCGACCAGCGGGCCGAAGCCCACGTCCTTGGCGTAGTCGACCTGGAAGGAGATGCCGAAGATGGACACCCCGGCCGTCATCACCAGGGCCAGCCACATCAGCGGCAGCATGCCCGTCCTGATGGCCTCCTTGGGCGTGTACTGCCGCACCGCGGGCGGGTTCTTGGCCAGGCTCGCCGCGCTCTTGGCGTTGCCGCTGAAGCGGATCGGGTCGATGTGCGCGGGCCACCAGTTCTTGGGCGGGTCCTTGAAGAACCAGGCGCAGACCGCCACCACGATCAGCACATAGACACCGATGAGGTCCAGCACCTCGTGGTAGTTCCCGGTGTCGAACCAGTAGTTGAAGATGAAGATGAACGGCAGCGCGCCGTACGCGAAGCCGCCGTTGACGAACCCGGTCTTCGCGCCGCGCCGCTCCGGGAACCACTTGCCCACCATGTTGATGCAGGTGGCGTAGACGAGCCCGGAGCCAAGGCCCCCGACGACGCCGAAGCCGAAGATCGCGGCGGCAACGTTGTCGAGGTGGGAGAGGGCGAGGAAGCCGACCAGACACAGCGCCGACCCGGTGAACATCGCCTTGCGGGCGGTCAGTATCCCCCTCTCCCGCAGCCAGCCGGCCGGGAAGGCGATCCCCGCCTGGAAGAACACCCACACGCTCAGGATCCAGAAGGTGTTGCTCTGGCTCCAGCCGTGTGCGTCGGAGAGCGTGTCCTCGGCCGACCCGTACGCGTACTCGGACACGCTGATGGCCATCATCGCGATCCACGGCAGATAGACCATCAACTTCCGGCCGTGGCCGAGGATGTCGCGGTCCGTCTCGCCGATGCGGTAGATGCGGCCTTTGCCGTCGTGCACTTCGCGGAATGGCACGGTCCCATCCCGGTGTTGCCCTGTGCTCATGACGTCCCCTTGGCTTCGAAGGAACTGGCCAGCGCCCCCTGTCCAAACTCTTCGTGCTCGGGAGAACGGTGGGCGCTAGGTGAGCAACCCCGCCGACCGGGCCCACCGGTACTTCGCGCCCAGGACGGCCACCGGCTTCTCGGTGGTGTAGGGGTAGGCCACCACGCCGCGCTCGAAGAGGTACTGACTCGCCTCCTCGACCTCGGTGTCGCCCGCGAGGGAGGCCACCACCGGCTTGTGGATGCCGCGCTCCCGGAACTCCTCCACGACCCGCGCGGTGAGCTCGGCGAACACCATGGGCGGGGTGACGATGGTGTGCCAGTAGCCGAGGACCAGCGCGTGGATGCGCGGGTCTTCCAGGCCCAGCCGGATGGTGGCCTCGTAGGTGGCCGGCGGCTCGCCGCCGGTGATGTCGACCGGGTTGCCGGCCGCGCCGAAGGGCGGGATGAAGCGGCGGAAGGCGGCGTCGAGGTCCGGCGGGATCTCCATCAGGGAGAGCCCGTTGTCGACGATGGCGTCGGACAGCAGCACGCCAGAGCCCCCGGCGCCGGTGATGATGACGACGTTGTCACCTTGTGGCGTGGGCAGCACGGGCAGCGCCCGCGCGTACTCCAGCATCTCGTTCAGGCCCGGGGCACGGATGACCCCGGCCTGCCGCAGGATGTCGTCGTAGACCGCGTCGTCCCCGGCCAGCGCCCCGGTGTGCGAGCCCGCGGCCCTGGCGCCCGCCGCCGTACGGCCCGCCTTGAGCACCACGACCGGCTTCTTCGGCACGGTGGCGCGCGCGGCCTCCACGAAGGCGCGGCCGTCCTTGAGGTCTTCCAGGTGCATGGCGATGCACTGGGTGTTGGGGTCCTCGCCGAAGTAGGTGAGCAGGTCGTCCTCGTCCACGTCCGACTTGTTGCCGAGGCCGACGATCGCCGACACACCGGTGCGCGTGGTGCGGGCGAAGCCGAGGATCGCCATCCCGATGCCGCCGGACTGGGAGGTGAGCGCCACCGGCCCCTTGACGTCGTACGGGGTGCAGAAGGTGGCGCACAGGTCCTGCCAGGTGGAGTAGTAGCCGTAGATGTTCGGCCCCAGCAGCCGGACCCCGTGCTCCTCGGCGATCGCCACGATCCGCTCCTGCAGCTCGTGTTCGCCGGTCTCGGCGAAGCCGGACGGGATGAGGACGGCGTTGGGGATGCCCTTGCGGCCGACCTCCTCCAGCGCCGCGGGGACGAACTTCGCGGGGATCGCGAAGACCGCCACATCCACCTCGCCCGGCACGTCCGTCACCGACCGGTACGCCTTGCGGCCCAGGATGTCGTCGGACTTGGGGTTCACCGGGTGGATCTCGCCGGGGAAGCCGCCGTCGATGAGGTTGCGCATCACCGAGTTGCCGATCTTGCCCTGCTCGTTGGAGGCGCCGATCACGGTGACCGAGCGCGGCTGCATCAGCCGTCGCATCGCGGTCAGGATCTCCTCGCGCGAGTAGCGGCGCCGCTCGGCGGGCGGCGCGTCGCTGAGCAGGATCCGTACGTCGGCGGCCAGCACGCCGCTCGCGGAGGCGAACACCGGATTCAGATCCACCTCGGCGATCTCGGGGAAGTCGGCGGCCAGCCGGGAGACCCGGACCACCAGGTCGGCCAGCGCCTCCCGGTCCACCGCCGCCCCGCCGCGTACGCCCCGCAGCACCTCGGCGGCGCGGATCGAGTCCAGCATCGACAGCGCGTCGTCCCGGCTCGCCGGGGCCAGCCGGAAGGTGATGTCCTTCAACACCTCCACCAGCACCCCGCCGAGGCCGAACGCGACGACCTTCCCGAAGGTCGGGTCGGTGACCGCGCCGACGATGACCTCCTGGCCGCCCGCCGGCACCATCTGCTGCACCTGCACGCCCTTGATCCGGGCCTTCGGGTCGTACGCGCGGGCGTTCGAGACGATCGCGGTGAACGCGCCGCGCACCTCCGCCGCCGAGCTGAGCCCCACCTGGACCCCGCCCGCATCGGTCTTGTGCAGGATGTCCGGGGAGACGATCTTGAGGGCGACCGGGAAGCCGATCCGGTCGGCGAGCGCCACCGCGTCGTCCGCGCACTCCGCCAGCCCCTCGGCCGGCGTCGGAATGCCATACGCGTCGGTGATGCGCTTGCCCTCGGGCGCCGTCAGCGCCGAGCGCCCCTCGGCGCGCGCGGCGTCGAGCACGGCCCGCACGGCCGCCGTGTCATACGTTGGCTCCGCCACCGTCAGATCACTCCGTTCGCCTTGAGTTGCCGCACTTCCTCGTCGCCGAGGCCCAGCTCCCCGACGTAGATCTCTTCGTTGTGCTCGCCCAGCAGCGGCGAGCGCTCCACCTCGACCGGGGAGTCGGAGAGCTTGAGCGGCGAGCCGACGGTGGTGAAGGTGCCGCGCTCGGGGTGGTCGACCTTCACCACCATCTCGTTGGCCGCGAGCGACGCGTCCTCGACGATCTCCTTGGTGGACAGGATCGGCCCGCAGGGGATGTTGTGGGCGTTCAGCGCCTCCAGCACCTCCCACTTGGGCAGGGCGGAGGACCACTCCTCGATCAGCTGGAACATCTTGGCCAGCTTGGGCAGCCGCGCCTCGGGCGTCGCCCACTCCGGGTCCTCGGCCAGCTCCGGCCGCCCGATCAGCTCCGTGATCGGCTGCCAGCCGACGGGCTGCACGATGACGTACACATAGTCGTTGGGCCCGCCGGGCGCGCACTTGACCGCCCAGCCCGGCTGCCCGCCGCCGCTCGCGTTGCCCGAGCGCGGCACCTCGTCGCCGAAGCTCTCGTTCGGGTACTCCGCGAGCGGGCCGTGCGCCAGCCGCTGCTGGTCGCGCAGCTTGACCCGGCACAGATTCAGCACCGCGTGCTGCATGGCCACGTTCACGCGCTGGCCGCGCCCGGTGCGGGTGCGCTGGTAGAGCGCGGCCAGGATGCCCGCCACACAGTGCACCCCGGTGCCCGAGTCGCCGATCTGCGCGCCGGTCGCCAGCGGCGGCCCGTCGTCGAACCCGGTGGTGGACATCGACCCGCCCATGGCCTGCGCGACCACCTCGTACGCCTTGAACTTGGTGTACGGGCCGTCGCCGAAGCCCTTGATCGAGGCGTAGACGATCCGCGGGTTGATCTCCTGGATGCGCTCCCAGCTGAACCCCATGCGGTCCACGGCGCCCGGGCCGAAGTTCTCCACCATGACGTCGCTGCGGCGGATGAGCTCGGTCAGGATCTCCTTGCCGCGCTCGGTCTTGGTGTTGAGGGTGATGCTCCGCTTGTTGCAGTTGAGCATCGTGAAGTAGAGGGAGTCGACGTCCGGGAGGTCGCGCAGCTGCTTGCGCGTGATATCCCCGGTGACGGACTCCAGCTTGATGACGTCCGCGCCGAGCCAGGCCAGCAGCTGGGTGGCGGAGGGCCCGGACTGTACGTGCGTCATGTCGAGGACGCGCACGCCCTCAAGAGCCTTGGTCATCTCATGGCCCCTTTACTTGTACATCGTCTGGTTCATCGTTCCGGGGGCGTACGCGTCCGGGTCGACCCAGACGTTGATCAGCGACGGCTTGCCGGACTCGCGGGCGCGCCGCAGGGCCGGGCCGATGTCCGCCGGGTCGCGGACCTCCTCGCCGTAGCCGCCGAGCATCCGCGCGAACTGGTCGTACGGCACATCGCCGAGGGTGTTGCCGACCCGCTCGCGCTGCTCGCCGTACTTGGCCTTCTGGCCGTAACGGATCTGGTTCATCGAGGAGTTGTTGCCGACGATGCCGACGAAGGGCAGGTCGAAGCGGACCAGCGTCTCGAAGTCCCAGCCGGTGAGGGAGAACGCCCCGTCCCCGAAGAGGGTCACGACCTCCTTGTCGGGGCGGGCCTGCTTGGCGGCCATCACGAACGGCACACCGACCCCGAGGGTGCCCAGCGGCCCCGGGTCCATCCAGTGGCCGGGCGACTTGGGCTGCACCACCTGGCCGGAGAAGGTGACGATGTCGCCGCCGTCGCCGATGTAGATCGAGTCCTCGGTGAGGAAGTCGTTGATCTCGCTGACCAGGCGGTACGGGTGGATGGGGGAGGCGTCCGAGCGCAGCTGCGGCAGCCGCTTCTCGAGCGCGGTCTGCTCGGCGGCGCGCAGCTCGTCCAGCCACTCCTTGCGCTTGCCCGCGCCCCCGCCCGGGCGGCCCGAGGCGGCCTGGGTGACGGCGGACAGGACGAGCCCGGCGTCGCCGACGATGCCCAGATCGATGTCCCTGTTCTTCCCCACCGTCCGGTAGTCGAGGTCGATCTGGACGACCGTCGCGTCGGGGGAGAGCCGCTTGCCGTAGCCCATGCGGAAGTCGAACGGTGTGCCCACGATGACGATCAGGTCGGCGCCTGCGAAGGCGTAGCGGCGGGAGAGCTGGAAGTGGTGCGGATCGCCGGGCGGCAGGGTGCCGCGCCCCGCGCCGTTCATGTACGCGGGGACGTTGAGGGTCCGTACCAGCTCGATGGCCGCGTCGGTGGCGCGGCAGGTCCACACCTGGCTGCCGAGCAGGATCGCCGGCTTCTCGGCGCGCACCAGCAGGTCGGCCAGCTTCTCCACGGCCTCGGGGTCGCCGGCGCCGCGGGTGGAGGCCCGGTACTTCCCGGCCTCGGGGACACGGGCCTTGCTGACCGGGACCTTGGCGTCCAGGACGTCGCGCGGGATCTCCAGGAAGGACGGGCCCGGGGCGCCGTGGTAGCACTCGCGGAAGGCCATGGAGACCATGTCGGCGGCGCGGGCGGTGTCCGGGACGGTGGCGGCGAACTTGGTGATCGGCGCCATCATGTCGACGTGCGGGAGGTCCTGGAGGGACCCCATCTTGTGCTGGGTGTGGGCGCCCTGTCCGCCGATGAGCAGCATGGGGGACTCGGCGCGGAAGGCGTTGGCGACGCCGGTGACCGCGTCGGTGGTGCCGGGGCCGGCGGTGACGACGGCACAGCCGGGCTTGCCGGTGATCCGGGCGTAGCCGTCGGCGGCGTGGGCGGCCACCTGTTCGTGGCGTACGTCGATGACGTCGATGCCCTCGTCGACGCAGCCGTCGTAGATGTCGATGATGTGGCCGCCGCAGAGCGTGTAGATGACGTCGACGCCCTCGGCTTTGAGCGCCTTGGCGACCAGGTGCCCGCCGGAGATGAGTTCCTGGCTGTCGTCGGGCATGGCGATGCGCGTCCCTTCGTCGGGGGTGGGTGCGGTCTTCGCGTGTCTTACGGTGTCTCGCATGGGAGGCAGATTGCATACAGTCGACGTTATGCGGTATGAACATTGTTATCCCGCATCGACTGATCGATGTCCAGGGGGCGTTCGGCAAGTGTTTGACCAAGCGCTGCGACTGGGACCAAGGAGCGGGCATGGACCTGTTCGAACATCAGGCACGGGAACTCTTCGAGCACTACGGCGTGTTGGTGCCGCGGGCGGAGGTGGTCGACTCCGCGCCCGCGGCCCGCGCGGCGGCCGAGCGGCTGGGCGGCCGAGCCGTCGTCAAGGCGCAGGTGAAGACCGGGGGACGGGGCAAGGCGGGCGGGGTGAAGCTCGCCGCGGACCCGGCGGCCGCCGAGTTGACCGCACGTCAGATCCTCGGCATGGACATCAAGGGCCACACGGTCCACCGCGTGATGGTCGCCGAACCGGTCGAGGTGGAGCGCGAGTTCTACGTCGGCTACGCCCTCGACCGGGCGTCCGGCCGCTTCCTGGCGATCGCCTCCGCCGAGGGCGGCATGGAGATCGAGGAAGTGGCGGCCCGCCGCCCCGACGCGGTGGCCAGGATCGCGGTGGACCCCGAGGAGGGCGTGTCCGAGGCGAAGGCCGCCGAGATCGCCGCGGCGGGCGGGCTGCCGGCCGAGGCGGCGGGGACCGTGCGCCGGCTGTGGACCGTGCTGACCGAGCAGGACGCGCTGCTGGTCGAGGTCAACCCGCTCGTGCTGACGCGCGGCGGGCAGATCGTCGCGCTGGACGGCAAGGTGACCCTGGACGACAACGCGCGCTTCCGCAGGACGTACGCGTACGAGGCGGACACCGGCGGTGTCGCATCCAGCGGCGTCGATCTGGAGGCGCGGGCGGCGGCCAAGGGCCTGAACTACGTCAAGCTGGACGGCCGGGTCGGCGTCATCGGCAACGGCGCGGGCCTGGTCATGTCCACCCTCGACGTGGTCGCGGGCTGCGGCGCCCGCCCCGCCGACTTCCTCGACATCGGCGGCGGCGCCTCGGCCGAGGTCATGGCGGGCGGCCTCTCCGTCGTCCTCGGCGACCCCGACGTACGGTCCGTCCTCGTCAACGTCTTCGGCGGCATCACCGCCTGCGACGCGGTGGCCGAGGGCATCGTCCGCGCCCTGGACACCGTCACCCTCACCAAACCGCTCGTCGTCCGGCTCGACGGCAACAGCGCGGCACGCGGCCGGGCGATCCTCGCCGAGCGCGCCCATCCGCTCGTACACCAGGTGGACACCATGGACGGCGCCGCGGCGCGGGCCGCCGAACTCGCGGCAGTCGCGGCATAAGGGGGCTTACGCCATGGCAATCTTCCTCACCAAGGACAGCAAGGTCATCGTCCAGGGCATGACCGGCGCGGAGGGCGTGAAGCACACCCGCCGGATGCTCGCGGCCGGCACCGACATCGTCGGCGGGGTCAACCCCCGCAAGGCCGGGGTCCGGGTCGACATCGACGGCCGTACGGTGCCGGTCTTCGGCACCGTACGCGAGGCCATGGACGCCACCGGCGCGGATGTGACGGTCCTCTTCGTCCCGCCGCCGGTCGCCAAGGCCGCGGTCATCGAGGCGGCCGACGCCGCGATCCCGCTCGCCGTCGTGATCACCGAGGGCATCCCGGTGCACGACGCGGTCGCCTTCCAGGCCCACGCCCGGGCCCGCGCCACCAGGATCATCGGCCCGAACTGCCCGGGGCTGATCTCCCCGGGCCAGTCGAACGCGGGCATCATCCCCTCCGACATCACCAAACCGGGCCGGATCGGCCTGGTGTCCAAGTCCGGCACGCTGACGTACCAGCTGATGTACGAGCTGCGGGACATCGGCTTCTCGACGTGCGTGGGCATCGGCGGCGACCCGGTGATCGGCACCACCCACATCGACGCTCTCGCCGCGTTCGAGGCCGACCCGGAGACCGACCTGATCGTGATGATCGGCGAGATAGGCGGCGACGCGGAGGAGCGGGCGGCTCGTTTCATCGCCGAGCGGGTGACCAAACCGGTGGTCGGCTACATAGCGGGCTTCACCGCCCCCGAAGGCAGGACCATGGGCCACGCCGGGGCCATCGTCTCCGGCTCCTCGGGCACCGCCCGCGCCAAGAAGGAGGCGCTGGAAGCGGCCGGGGTACGGGTCGGGGCCACCCCGACGGAGACCGCCGAGCTGGTGTTCGCCCTTCTGGCGGACGCGGGCGAGGCGAGCCGCGCCGGACGGGGGAAGGTGGTGTGAACGGTGACCGCACCCGTGCCCCGAGAGCGGAGTCCGCAGATGGCAGCCACCCTCACCCATAAACCCGGCACCACCTGGGCCGACGCCTGGCAGCGCTGCCTGGCCGCCGCGCCCGAGGCGTTCCGGGACGACCGCGTCCTCAATCTGTGGGACGGCCGCTGGCACCCCGACGGCCACCCCCTCCCCGCGACCACCCCCGTCGACGGCACCCCCATCCCCGGCCCGCCCCGCCTGGACGCGGCGACCGCCCGCCGGGCCGTACGCGCCGCCCTCGACCAGCACCGCGCCTGGCGCCACATCGCCCTCCCCGAGCGCCGCGCCCGCGTCGCCGCCACCCTCGACGCCCTCGCCGCCCACCGCGAACTGCTCGCCCTCCTCCTGGTCTGGGAGATCGGCAAGCCCTGGCGGCTCGCCCAGGCCGATGTGGACCGGGCCATCGACGGCGTCCGCTGGTACGCCGACGGGATCGACCGCATGCTGGAGGGCCGCTCCCCGCTCCCCGGCCCGGTCTCCAACATCGCGAGCTGGAACTATCCGATGAGCGTCCTCGCCCACGCCATGCTGGTCCAGGCCCTCGCGGGCAACGCCGTGATCGCCAAGACCCCCACCGACGGCGGCCTCGCCTGCCTCACCCTCGCCGCCGCCCTCGCCGCCCGCGAGGGCGTCCCCTTCACCCTGGTCAGCGGCAGCGGCGGCGAGCTCTCCGAGGCCCTGGTCCGCTCGCCCGAGATCGGCTGCGTCTCCTTCGTCGGCGGCCGCGACACCGGCGCCCGCGTCGCCACCGCCGTCGCCGACCTCGGCAAACGCCACATCCTCGAACAAGAGGGGCTCAACGCCTGGGGCATCTGGAACTTCACCGGCTGGGCCGAGCTCGGCCCCCTGATCCGCAAGACCTTCGACTACGCCAAGCAGCGCTGCACCGCCTACCCCCGCTTCGTCGTCCAGCGCTCCTCCTTCGACGCCTTCCTCGCCGTCTACCTCCCGGCCGTACGCGCCATCCGCCTCGGCCACCCCCTCGCCGTCGAACACCCGGCCGACCCCCTCCCCGAGCTGGACTTCGGCCCCCTGATCAACGCCGCCAAGGCCAAGGAGTTGGGCGACCAGGTCGCCGAGGCGATCGACCGCGGCGCCGTCCCCCTCCACCGCGGCGACCTCGCCGACGGCCACTTCCTCCCCGACCAGGACCGCTCCGCCTACCTGGCCCCGGTCACGCTCCTCAACCCGCCCCCGTCCTCCCCGCTCCACCACGCCGAGCCCTTCGGCCCCGTCGACACCCTCGTCCTGGTCGACACCGAGGCCGAACTGCTGGCCGCCATGAACGCCAGCAACGGCGCCCTCGTCGCCACCCTCTCCTGCGACGACCCCGCCACCTACCAGCGCCTCGCCCCGCAGATCCGCGCCTTCAAGACCGGCCACGGCACACCCCGCTCCCGCGGCGACCGCGACGAGCTCTTCGGCGGCTTCGGCGCCTCCTGGCGCGGCGCCTTCGTCGGCGGCGACCTCCTCGTCCACGCCGTCACCGAGGGCCCCGCCCCCGACCGCGCCCCCGGCAACTTCCCCGACTACCACCTGATGCCCGCCTGACCACCCCCCGTGACCCACAACTCGCCCGGGGCCGCGTCACCGCAGGTCGGCGCGGCCCGGGGCCGGGCCCTTACGCAGGTGAAACGCACTCCAAAACCTTGGTATCGTTGTCCCTGTCGCCGCGGGGAACCGCGGAGCACACCTGGTCCGGGTGGCGGAATGGCAGACGCGCTAGCTTGAGGTGCTAGTGCCCTTTATCGGGCGTGGGGGTTCAAGTCCCCCCTCGGACACACATCTTGTGCATAGGGTTGGCGCGGGTTGTGACTCAACGGTCGCAGCCCGCTTTTTCGTGTTCACATCCGACGTCCGGTCTCTCGGGGAGGGCGCGTGGTAGCTTCTGTATACGCTATGTATACGAGCTTCTGGGGGTTGCGGTGGCGTCCGGTCGGGAGACGGCGTACGCGTATCTGAAGGACACGGTTCTGACCGATCCCGGGATGCAGGGGGCGTTCCTGTCCGAGCAGGAGATCGCCGACCGGATCGGGGTCTCCCGCACCCCCATCCGGGAAGCGCTGCTCCTGCTCGCCGCCGAGGACCTGGTCGAGCTCGTGCCCAAGCGGGGCGCCCGGGTGTCGCCGCTGACGGGACGAGAGATCAGAGAGCTGATGGAGCTGCGGGGCATCGTGGAGCGATACGCCGCACAGCAGCTCGTCGCCACCGGGCGGGCGCCGGTGCGGGAGCTGCGGTCGCTGCTGGAGCGGCAGGACGAACTCACCGGCCCCGACCAGACCCGGGAGTTCATCGCGGTGGACCACCAGTTCCACGCGGCGCTGGTGTCGGCCGTGGGGAACGCGTTGCTGGACCGGCACTACGAAGGCTTGCGCAGCCGCCAGGTCCGGGCCGGGGTGGTGGCCGTGTTCAACCGGCAAGGGCGGCAGGAGGCGGTGCTGAAGGAGCACCGGGCCATCGTGGACGCCCTTGCCGCCGGTGACGCGGGGCAGGCGTGCGCCGCGATCGACCATCACCTGCAGTCGACGCTCAAGGTGCTGCTCGAGGGCTCCTAGCCGGTGGTCCGGGATAGGTGACCACGAGCATCGTGACGCCGTTCTCGGAGGTCCACGGGCCGTGCGGCATACCGGGCGGGCGGCAGGCGAACATGCCCGCGGTGAAGGTCTCGCCGAGCGTCAGGTCGTGCAGCGCCCCGTCGACGAGGTAGACCTCCTCCCAGAAGTCATGGCGTGCCACGCCCTGCGCCGAGGTGTCGGTGCCGGGCGCCCAGTGGACCAGGACGGTCCGGCCGCCGCCGTCGGGGTCGTCGGCCAGCACGCGTTCCCGCACGCCCGGACCGGTCTTCGCGGACGTGGTCCACGGCCCGGCGGGCAGGTGGAATTCCAGCTCCGGCTTGCTCACCGCCATACCTCCGGCCGCCTGTTGGCCAGCACCGACGTGGTCTTCCGTACGGCCGTGACCTCGTCGATGTCGAGGTCCGCGACCAGCAGTCCCGGCTCGGCGTCCAGGGCGTGCCGCACGGTTCCGTCGGGGCCCACGATCCGGCTGTGGCCTATGCCGGTCGGCGCGCCTCCCGGGGCGGTGCCGGGGTCGGCCTGGTCGACGGCGGCCAGCCAGAGGGTGGCGTCCAGGGCCCGTGCCCGCACCAGCAGCTCCCACTGGTCGAGCTTGCCGGGCCCGGCTCCCCAGGAGGCCGCCAGCAGCGTCGCGGCCGCCCCGGCGTCGGCGTGTGCCCGGAACAGCTCGGGGAAGCGGACGTCGTAGCAGGTGGCCAGAGCCAGCCGTACGCCGTCCACCTCCATGACGGTGGTCCGCGAGCCCGCGGCGACGGTGTCGGACTCGCGGTAGCCGAAGGCGTCGTAGAGGTGGATCTTGTCGTACGACGTCTCGACGCCGGGGCCGGTGGCCAGCAGGGTGTTGGTCACCTTGCCGCCGTCCGCGGGGGTGAACATACCGGCCACGACGACGGTGCCGGTGACCCTGGCGATCTCCCGTACCCCGTCGGCCCACGGTCCGTGCAGGGGCTCGGCGAGCGGCGCCAGCGGGGTGCCGAAGCAGGCCATCGAGGCCTCGGGGAAGACGACGACACGGGCTCCGGCGTCCGCGGCGCGCTGTGCCCATTCCTCGATGAGCCGCAGGTTCTTCCCGGGGTCCGGGCCGGTGGTGAGCTGGCTCAGGGCGATCCGCATGCTTCCTCCTCGGTGGGTGGGACGGCAGTGGTCAGACGACGTCGGCCGTGGCCTGCGCGTCCGGTGCGGCGAGCCGGGCGTCCTCGTCGACGGCGGCTTGGGGGTCGCGGCCCAGGAGCACCCCCGCGAGGGAGACGGCCGCGGCGACGGCGATGTAGAGGGCCAGCGGCAGCCAGGTGCCGTAGGCGCTCAGCAGGGTGGTGAACAGCAGCGGGGCGATGGCGCCGCCGATGATGCCGGCCAGGGTGTACGCCAGCGACGATCCGGTGTAGCGCAGCCGGGGCGAGAACTGCTCGGCGATGAAGGCGGCCTGCGGCCCGTACAGGAAGCAGTGGATCACGAGGCCCACCACGACACCGAGCGCCAGCGGGATCCAGCTGCCGCCGCCGACCATCGGGAAGAACAGGAACGGCCACACACCGGCGGCCACCGCGGCACAGCCGTACAGCACGCGACGGTTGATCCGGTCGGAGACGGCACCGGCCAGTGGCATCAGGAAGACCTGCAGCGAGGAGCCGATGAGGACGGCCGCGAGGGCGGAACCGCGCGACATGCCCAGTTCCCCGGTGGCGTACGTCAGGACGAAGACGGTGAACATGGCGTACAGCACGTCGGGGCCGACGCGGCAGAGGATCGCGGCGAGCAGGGCGCGGGGCTGGGTGGTGAAGACCTCGCGGATCGGCGCCTCGGGCCGGGACTGCTCGGCCTCCATCGCCTTGAAGACCGGGGTCTCCTCCAGCTTCGCCCTGATCCACAGGCCGAAGGCGACGAGGACGCCGGAGAGCAGGAAGGCCACCCGCCAGCCCCATGCCTCGAACTGCGCCTCGGTCAGCAGCGCGCCGAGTGCGGCCAGGACGCCGTTGGCCAGGAGGTTGCCCGCCGGCGGGCCCACCTGCGCGGCGGAGGCGTAGAAGCCCCGGCGGCGCGGGTCCCCGAACTCGCTGGACAGCAGCACCGCGCCGCCCCACTCGCCGCCGACGCCCACGCCCTGCGCGAACCGCAGCACGACCAGCGCGATCGGGGCGGCGACCCCGGTCGTGGAGTACGTGGGCAGGACGCCGATCAGGAAGGTGGCCGCGCCGATCAGGACCAGTGTGGCGATCAGCACCTTCTTGCGGCCGATCACATCGCCGAGACGGCCGAAGACGAATCCGCCCAGCGGGCGCGAGACGTAGCCGACCGCGTAGGTGGAGAAGGCCAGCAGGGTGCCGGTGAGCGGGTCCTCCGAGGGGAAGAAGAGATCGCCGAAGACCAGGGCCGCCGCGGCGGAGTAGACGGCGAAGTCGTACCACTCCAGGGCTGTGCCGGTCAGGCTCGCGACGAAGGCCCGGCGGACGCCGGAGCGCCTTTCGGACGCCGTCGGATCGCCCTTGGGGGTGTCGTGCATGGTTCCCATCCTTGCTCGGGGGACATCGACCTTCCGGCATACTTCTTGTATACAGGTCGTATGCGCAAGCCCTGCGCGAGAAGTTAACCGCGGAGAAATCCACCAACCGCGGACCGTCACCAGAACTCCGGGAGCGCCCTCATGGCCCAGCTGACCTTCGAACTGCCGGACGGCTCGACACGCGAGATCGACATCGTCCAGGTGCTCAACGCCGGGTACGCCGGGCGCAGCCAGGACGATGTCGCCGCGCACATCGCCGAACTCGCCGAGCTCGGCGTACCCACCCCCTCCGTGACGCCGACCCTCTACCCCGTCGCCCCCTACCTCGCCCAGCAGATCGACCGCGTCTCCGTCCAGCACCGGCGCACCTCCGGCGAGGCCGAGTGGGCGCTCGTCGTGGCCGGCGACGGCGAGCTGCTGCTCACGGCCGCCTGCGACCACACCGACCGCGACCTCGAGGTGCACGGCGTGGCCTGGAGCAAGAACGCCGGCCCCGACGTCCTCGCCCGCCGCGCCTGGCGGCTCGCCGACGTCGAGCCACGCCTGGATGACCTCACCCTGCGCGCCTGGGTCACCCGCGACGGCACCGAGACCGAGATCCAGCACGGCACCCTCGCCGAACTCCTCACCCCCGCCTACTGGATCGACGTCCTGCGCTCCCGCGACGCCCTCAACCCGGGCACCGTCCTCATCTCCGGCACCATCCCCATGGCCCCGGGGGTCGACCAGTTCGCCGACGCCTGGCGCGTGGAACTGGGCGACCCCGCCACCGGCGACACCATCCGCCTCGCCTACGACGTGCACCCCATGCCGGAACCCATCGGCTGACGAGCGATGAGGCGGGCCGTGGCTTCACCGTCACGACCCGCGTCCTCTGTCACTCATCGACGCATGTCAGTCAGCCACGCACCTGAATGAGCGCGTGGCTGCCGCTCGTGCGCCACCGCTGGTCGTGCGCGGCGACGAGCGCCGCCTCCGTGCGCTCGTCGAGCCCGACGATCACGTCGGACTTCAGCGTGCGCAGGGCTGCCACGGGGCCGGGGAAGTACGCGGTGCGCTCCGCGAACGGCGTGGTCGCGGGCCAGAGCTGGTCGCCGACGAGGCGCCGGTAGTTCAGGTCGCCCTTCATGAGCGTCACGGTGGCGGCTGCGAACTCCTGGCTCAGGTCGTCGGGCATGGCCGCGTACGGCAGCGGTGCGCAGAAGAAGGCATGGGTGCGAACGGCGAGCCGCCCCCGCCGTACGGCCTCCCACAGCCGCTTGCCGGCCACGCCGGCGACACCGTCCGCCTGCTTCAGATGGCGCAGGCAGTCGATCACGTCGGCGGTCGTGGCGTCCGAGACGTAGTACGGGTACGGCTTGACGTGGAGGGTGACGAGTTCGGCGTGCTGGTGGCGCAGCAGGTGGTCGATGAGGAGCAGGTCGGGGACGAGCTCGCGGCCCGCGTTGTCCGCGACCAGGCACACCGTGTTCGGCCCTCCGGCGGGCAGCAGCGACCACAGTGCCGCGGAGTCGTCCGCGACGAGTGGACTGTCGGCGCCGGTTGTTGTGCGGCTGCCGGGGGTCATGCTGAAGCCGAGGTCCGCGCGGTTGCCCCACAGGGCTCCGTGCACAAGCGCCTGTGCCTGCTCGCCGACGGGCCTCGGCGCCAGCCGGTCCAGCGCCTTCAGCTCGGCTTCTGCCTCCTCGGTGTCCAGCTCGGCCTGCTTGAAGGTCCGGAACGGATCGATGCCCTGCCATGGGCCCGCCCCGAAGTATCCGACCGCTTCAAGCAGTTTCCGGTAGAAGTAGCTCTCCGCCCACAGGAACGGCACGTCGAACCAGGAGCGGCCGACGTGGCCCCGCCCCCACTCCGCCCACTGGTCGTGGTCCGGCGCACCAGCGCCGAGCGGGCTGATCACGCCCTCGGTGCACTCCGTGAGCAGGGCGTCGAGCGCCCGGTGCTGCTGGGGGCCGTACGGGAAGGCGTCGCGCACCCTCGCGATGAGCGCCGGGTGGCGCTCGGCCAGCACACTCCGGGCGAAACTCCCGGGCTCGTTGCTCAGGATGACGGGCGCGTCCACGTTCTCGGGCATGGCTTGGTGTTCCTCCGCAATGGTGCCGCTCAGTCGCTGTCCACCGGCAGGGCGCCCGTCCCGGCGCCCGCCGCCGCTCAGTCTCCCGGGTCGTGGAGGGTGGGGGTGGCAGCTCGGGGCCGAGGGCGGGGCGCCTGACTGCCGCGGGCCTGGACGACACCTGCGGCAACCTGATCAAGATCGTGCACAGCGCATAGGGCGCGCCGGGCCTGCCGGCCTCACGCTCCCGCCGCGGCACGCCTACAGCGCGGAATGCGCCAGCCAGTGGTCGAAGAGCCGCCCGTCACCGTCGATCGCCACGCGCCGCGGCGGCAGCCGTCGCGCCAGCACCAGCAGCAGGTCTTCCACCGCACCCGCCACGGTGACGTCCGCCGGGCCCGCCGGGCCCCGCCGCCATGACACCCCCGTCGGCGTGCGCGTGATCACCCACCCCTCGATGGACCGCTCGACGGGTCGCAGCCCGATCGAGCCCGCACCGCGCAACGCGGCCACCGCGGGCTTCAACGCCGTGGCGGCCGGCGAGGACAGCAGTTCCAGGTACTGGGTCACCGCGTCGGCCGCCAGGCCGGGTTCGAGGGCGTACGGCACACCGGCGAGCAGCGCGGCATCGACTGCGTGCACCGACGTGTCGTGTGCCGCCTGCCGCAGCCAGAACGAGGCCGGTCCCGGTCCGAGGAGCGTCCACACCGGTGTCTCGGGACCGGCCGCCCGTACCGCCTCGACCAGCTCCGAGGCGCCCGCCCGCAGCCATGTCCGCCACTCCCGCGGGGGCACGGCGTCATGCGGATCGGGGATGGCGCCGGGGGAGCCGCCGCGAACGATGCCCGCGGCCCAGCGCGGTGCCTGCCCGAGGTGTCCGACGAGGACGCGGAGCCGCCACTGCGGGCATGTCGGTACGGAGGCGTCCCAGTCGGCGCCGTCCACGGCGTCCGCGAACGCCGCGGTCTGTGCGAGCAGGCCCGCGGCAAGTTGGTCGATATGAGGCTGTGTCATGCGGCGTAGGGTAGGAACTCCACCCGGGTGGAGGTTCAAGTGCGCGCGGACACCTTGTCCATCGGCGAGCTCGCGCGGCTGACCGGCGTGTCCGTCCGTACGATCCGCTTCTACTGCGACGAGGGCTTCGTCGAGTCGTTCCGCAGCACCGGCGGACACCGCCGCTTCCACGCGGACGCGGTCGAGCGGGTGACGCTGCTGCGCCGGCTACGGGCGCTCGGACTCGGGCTGACGGCGATCGACGCCGTGCTCGGCGGCCGGCGGTCCCTCGCCGAAGCCGCCGCGCGGGAACGCGCGAAGATCGATGCGGAGCTGGCCGCGCTGGGCTGGCGCCGGGCCTCACTCCGGGCGGTCGAGCAGGCGGCGCCGGCCGAGCGGGCCGCGAGGCTGGAACTGCTGGCCGCGGTCGCGGACGGCCGCGCGGCGCAGCACCTGCTCGAGGTGTTCTGGAGCCGCGTCGCCCTGCCCGCCCTGCCCGCGTCGCCCGATGACGGCGTCGGCATGTTCCTCTCGGTCAGCGTCCCCGAGCCGCCAAAGGACCCCACTCCCGAGCAGGTGGTCGCCTACGCCACGCTGGTCGCGATCGTCGACGACCACCGGCTCCGGCAGCAGATCTGGGCCCGCACACGGACCGGCGAAGAGTTCATCGCCTACCAGCACGCCCTGCTGGACGGGGGGATCGGGGAAACGTGCGAGCTCGCCCGTCCATGCGTACGGGCGGGCGAGCGGCCGGGCCCCGGGCCGTTGCTCGACCGGTTCGTCGAGGCACACGCGACAACACGGGGCACGCGGGACAGCCCGGCGTTCCGGCGCGCCCTGCTGCGCACCGCGGCGGTCGACCGAAGCCCGGGGCTGCGCCGTTACTGGGAGCTCGTCGGCGACATCACCGGCGAGGACGTCACGGTGGGAGAGGCGCATTCATGGTTGCTGGACTCGCTCGACCGCGCGGTGGCGTAGCCGCGGTGGTGTAGCTGCGGTGGCGTAGACGCTCAAGGGTGATCACCCCCTTCTCATGACTCCTCGGCTATCTTGTCCAAGATCAGCATTGCTGTGACACTATGCTTCGAGGGGGCGTGATGGAGCTGAACTCGCTCAGGCAGTTCCTGGTGGTGGCCCGACTGGAGCACCTCAGCCGGGCGGCCGAGGAGCTTCACATCGCCCAGCCGTCGCTGAGCCGCACCATCGCCCGGTTGGAGAGCGAGCTGGGCGCACCGCTGTTCGACCGGAGCAAACGGCTCCGGCTGAACGACGCGGGCCGGCTCTTCCGCGACCACGTCGAACGTGCCCTCGGCGAGCTCGACGCGGGGCGACGCGCCGTCGCCGAGGCCGCCGGCGGGGGCTTGGGCGCCGTGAGACTGGCGTCGGAAACCTTCCTCACCCTCACCGGGCCGCTGGCGGACTACAAGCAGGCCCACCCCGCTGTCGAGATCGAACTCCACTGGTCGCCGCCCGAGGACATGGCCCGCCGCCTGCGCGCCCAGGAAGTCGATCTGTGCATCGCCTCGCAGCCGATCCATGCCGAGGGCCTGGAGGCGGTGCGACTGTTCGACGAGGAGGTCGGGGTGGGTGTGCCACTCGATCACCCGCTGGCCGGCCGCACGTCGGTGACCATCGACGAACTCGCCGACCAGCCCTTCGTCACCGCCCGCAGGGGGCACTGGCTACGCCGGCTGCTCGACCGGCTCTTCGCCGCACGAGACCTCACCCCGAAGATCGTCTGCGAAAGCGACGAACACAGCGCCATCGCCGACCTGATCAGCGCCGGACTCGGCATCGGTCTCGCCCCCGCCTTCGCCCGCCGCAGCGCCACGCGCGCCCCCGTCGCGTGGATCCCCGTCGACAGCCCCGACTGCCGCCGCACGGTCACCCTCTACTGGGGCGCCGACAGTCACCTGCCAACCGCTGTCCGGCTGCTGCGCACCACGATCACCAATTGGGACTGGACCGCAGGCGCGCCCCGGGACAAACGCTGATCCACGGTCAGGCGCGCTCCGTGCGTCAGAGCAGGATTTCGGCCCGCACCCGCTCCTTCGGTGTTGCGATGTCCCAGTAGCGAGCGGTGCCCCTCGCGTTGCTGAAGTCGCCCGTACCGCCGGTGATGGCCATGTCGAGCGAACTTGTTCCGCTCACCCAGAGCGACTGCATCGTCAGAGAGCCACGCTCAAGTTCTATCGTGATCACGCACTGTGTGGTCAGTTCTTCACCCTTGATGTGAATGACCTGGCACGACCCGCCCCCACGCCCGACCCCGCGACCGTCCTTCATCGCGGTGCCGGAGTAGACGTACATGTCACCCAAGCTCGGCCCGGCCGGGCCGAGGTCAGTGTCCGCGTACTGATCGTTCTGAACCTCCAGTTCGAGGACCTCGACTCGGCCCTTGTCCGGAACATCGGCGTCGGCGCTGCCCACAGCGCCGACGCCGACCAATGCGGCGGCCAGCGATACGGCGAAGGTTTTGATGAGCGTCGCCCGCCGCGTGTTGGTGGCCATGGTGGATCCTCCTCATTGCGATCTCCGTTGCGAACACCTCGACGCTATGCCCTGTAAGTCATGGGGTCTAAGACCAATATCGCTATGGTGCTATGACTTTGAAGGCATGAGGGGCTGAACTCGCCCAGCCCGTCTCCGTATCAGCACGACCGTGCCCACCGCCACGGTCACGGCCGCGGCGAGCGCGGGAGCGCCGAGCGCCAGGACGCGCTGGGCGGAAGCGGCGGCCGCGTATCCGGTGCCTGCCTCGGCGGTGGCCCACAGCGGCGCGGCCACGACGCTGTAGGGGGCGATACGGCGGTAGGGCAGCCGGGCGGCGCCCGCGAGGTGGGGGGTCAGGGTGCGCAGCACCGGGAGGAAGCGGGCGAGGAGGACGGCGTGTCCACCGTGGCGCGCCATCAGCGTCTCGGCACGCCGCCATGCCGCGGCGGGAAGGCGGCGGCCGAGGCGGCCGCCGCGCAGGCGGTGGCCGAGGACACGTCCGGTGCGGTGTGCGAGGAAGTCGCCCGCCACCACGGCGCACGCGGAGATCGCGATCAGCGGAGGAAGGGCCAACTGCCCGGAGCGCGCCAGCGCGCCGGCCGCCAGCAGCAGGGTGAGGGTGGGAATGAACGCCCCGAGCAGCAGTACGGATTCGGCCAGGACGGCCGCGCCCACGATCGCGTAGACACCGGCGGCGGGCACCTGGCCGAGGGCGGTGGTCAGGGTGTTCACCGGCCCGCTCCGGCCGTGGCCGCACGGCGCGGGCCCGGGGTCGCCGGGGCGGGGCGCCTGAGCTGCCAGACCCGGGCGGGAGGAAGGTTGGCCCACACCGTCCGGCAGCCGGTGGCGTACCGGCGCTGGTACGCGGCCAGTACCCGCTCCACGGCCCGGTGCCTGCGCGCCTGGGCGCGGGTGGCCAGCAGGGCACGGGCCTCCCGGGTGCCCAGGTAGGCGAAGTAGGTCAGGGTGGCTCCGGGGAGCAGCAGCTCCAGATACCGATCCATGATCGTCTCCACCTGGCGCGGGCGAAGTTGGCGAAGGGCAGGCCGGAGACGATCACGTCGTAGCGCCGGTCGGTGTCCAGGTCCTCGACACGGGTCGTGTGCACGCGGACCTGCTTCCCGTCCGCGGCGACCTGCGGATGCGTGGCGGCGAGGTGGCGCAGCCGGGCGGCGAAGCGCGGGTTGACCTCGGCGATGTCCAGGCGGCTGCCCGGCGGCAGCCGGGGGATCAGGGCGCGGGTGACCGCTCCGGTTCCGGCCCCGGCCTCCAGGATGTTCAGTGGGCGCGGGGTCCGCGCGCCCACCGGGTCGGTCAGCGCGCGGGCCAGCGCCTTGCCGCTGGGTGCGACGGCACCGGTGGTGCGCGCGTCGCGGGCCGCTTCGAGCAGAAACATCCAGCCTTCGGCGTGGCGCTGCGCGAGAACACGGTCGTGTGGGGTGGTCCGGTCGTCCATGGCAGCGACGCTAGAAACCGGCCTTCGCCGGTGAATCCGTCGTTGTGCGACGGTGTACCCCGACGAAAGTAGGGGGTCGACGTGGAAGATCGTCGGAGGAGCGCCCGTCAACCGCCTGCCTACGATTCCGGGGTGAGTCAGAGAAACCCGTGGACCGCGTACGGGCGCTACGGCCTAGTGCTGCTGCTGACCGCCGGCGCCGTCCAGAACGGCGCCGTGCTCGCCGGCGGCCGGTACGTGACACCATGCACCGCGGCCGCGGTGCTCTGCGGATCGGCCCTGCTGGCGCGCCGGAGCCACTGGCTCGTCGCCCCGCTTCTGGCCACCGCGGCGACGGGGGTGTGGGGGTGGCCCATGCTGCCGCTGCTGCTGCTCACCCTGTTCGACCTGGCCGCCCACCGCCGCGCCGCGGTGGCCGTGGGCTGCGGCGCCGCCGTCCTGGCCGTAGGCGCGGTGGCGCCTGCCGCGGCCTCGCTGTGGCGGCCGCAGCAGTACGGAGCCAGCCTGTTCCTGCTGCTGGCCGTGGTGGGCGGGCTGTGGATGGGCAACCGCCGCCGCCTGGTGGGGGCGTTGAACGCCCAGGTCGAGCATCTGCGCATCGAGCGGGAGCTACGGGAGGAGTCCGCCCGCGCCGCGGAACGCTCCCGGATCGCCGCCGAGATGCACGACGTACTGGCCCACCGCCTGAGCCTCATCGCTCTGCACACCGGGGTCCTGACCACCAAGGCGGACACACTGCCCGCCCCGGTGGCCGACCGCCTCGCCCTGCTGCGCACCGCCTCCACCCAGGCCCTGGCCGATCTGCGCGATGTCCTCGGCACCCTGCGCCACCCCCACACCACCCCCGCCGATGCCGCACCCGCACCCGTGCTGCGCGATGTGCACGAACTGATCGAGCAGGCACGCACGGCCGGCCAACAGGTCGACACGGACGTCCAGGGGCGGCCCGAACAGGCTCCCGCCGCCCACCGCCTGGCCGTCTACCGCCTGCTCCAGGAAGGGCTGACCAACGCCCGCAAACACGCCGCGGGCGCGCCGGTGAGCATCCGCCTCGACTACGGCCCGCCCGCCACCCTCGTTGAGGTCACCAACGCCCCCGGCGCCCCGGCCCCGCACACCGCCCCCTCCGGCTTCGGACTGGTGGGCCTGCGCGAGCGGGTCAGCGCGCTTGGCGGACACTTGGACGTCGGCCCCCACGGCGCCGGTACGTGGCGCCTGGCCGCCCGCATCCCCCACCCCGCACACACCGACCGTCCCGCACACACCGACCAGAACGGCCCCCGGACATGATTCGCGCCATGATCGTCGACGATGACGCCCTGGTCCGCCTGGGGCTGGCCGACCTCCTGGACGGCGACGAAGGCGTCGACGTCGTCGCCCAGGCATCGGACGGCCTGCACGCCATCGAACTCGCCACCGCTCACCGCATCGACGTCGCCCTGGTCGACGTACGCATGCCCCGCATGGACGGCATCACCGCCACCGCCCGCCTGCGCGCCCTGCCCCACCCTCCGAAGGTCATCACCCTGACCACCTTCGACCTCGACGAGTACGTCTACAACGCCCTGGCCGCCGGAGCCGACGGCTTCCTCCTCAAAGACGCCGACCCCGCCGAGATCCTGCGCGCCGTCCACCTCGTCGCCACCGGATCGGCCATGCTCCACCCCACCGCGGCCCGCCGCCTCATCGACCACTACCACCAGGCCAACCAGCCCCGGGCCGCCGCCGCCCGCACCCGGCTCGAACAACTCACCCCGCGCGAACACCAGGTGTTGGCACTCCTCGCCCGTGGCTGCACCAACGCCGATATCGCGACCGACCTCGGCATGCGCGAGAGCACGGTCAAAGCCCACGTCAGCCGCATCCTGACCGCGCTCGAGGTCACCAACCGCCTCCAGGCGGCCCTCCTGGCCCGCGACGCCGGTCTCGGCTGACACAGACCGCGGTCATCACTATTTCCGTCTACTGAAATGCGACTTTCAACGTGTTGACGTGTCCGTCACGTCCCCGGAACAGGGACGAAAAGCACCGCCCCTTCCCTGTACGTCATCTGTGCACCTTGTCTGCGGCGCGGCAGCGTAGAGGTGCCTCGCACGTCGACTCGGCAAGGAGCAAGCGTGACGACGACGAAGGACACGGCATCCACCTCGACCTCGACCCCGGGGTCGGAGCACTCGCCCCGGCTCTACAACGACGACCTGGCTCCGGCCTCCGAACGGAAGTGGGGAGCGTTCAGCGTCTTCAACGTCTGGACCTCGGACGTGCACAGCCTGTACGGCTACTTCCTGGCTGCCAGCCTGTTCCTCGTCGCGGGCGGCACCTTCAAGTTCATCATCGGGATCGGTGCCGGCTCGCTGGTGATCTACTGGCTGATGACGCTGATCGGCAAGGCGGGGGTGCGGACCGGCGTGCCGTATCCGGTGCTCGCCCGGGCGTCGTTCGGCACCTTCGGCGCGAACGTCCCGGCGCTGGTACGGGCCGTGGTCGCCACCTTCTGGTACGGGGCGCAGACCAGCGCGGCGGCCGGCGCGATCGTCGCGTTCCTCACCCGCTACAGCGGCCCCAGACACCTCCATGAGACGACCCACCTGCTGGGGCACAGCGGCCTGGAGGTGGTGTGCTTTCTGGGGGTCTGGGCCGCCCAGCTGCTGATCATCAGCAAGGGAATGGAGACGGTGCGCCGCTTCCAGGACTTCGCCGGGCCGGTCGTCTGGCTGATGATGCTGGTCCTCGCCGTCGCGCTGTCGGTCAAGGCCGGCGCCTTGTCCTTCTCGGTCGACATGCCGGCCGACAAACTCGCCACGCTCGCCAAGAGCTCGACGGGCCTGAGCGTGACCCCAGGCTCGTTGGCCGCGATCGCGGCGATCGCGGCGACCTGGGTCACCTACTTCGCCGCGCTGTTCCTCAACTTCGGCGACTTCGCGCGATTCGTGCCCGACGAGAAGACGCTGCGCAAGGGGAATGTCTGGGGGCTGCCGGTCAACCTCATCCTCTTCTCGTTCGTCGCCGCTCTGACCACGGCCGCGGCCAGCAAGGTGTACGGCCAGGTGATCCTGGAACCGGCCGAGATCTCCGCCAAGTTCGACAGCGTCTTTCTCGTCCTGCTCGCCGCCCTGACCTTCGCGGTCGCCACGCTGGGCATCAACGTCGTCGCCAACTTCGTCAGCCCGGCCTTCGACTTCGCCAACCTCGCCCCGAAGTACATCGACTTCCGGCGCGGTGGCCTCCTCGCCGCCGTCATCGCGCTCCTGCTCTACCCGCTGCACCCGTGGGACAACGCGCCGAGCTTCGTCAACGCCATCGGCTCGACCATGGGCCCGATCTTCGGCGTGATCGTCGTGGACTACTACCTGATCCGGAAGTCGCGGATCGACGTCGCGGCCCTCTACCGGGAGAACGGCGAGTTCCGCTTCCAGGGCGGCTGGAACATCCGCGCCTTCGCCGCAGCCGCCGTCGGCGCGGTCTTCTCCAGCCTCCTCCCGGTCTACGGCCCGGCTGACTACAGCGCGACGCTCGGGCCGTACAGCTGGTTCATCGGGGTCGCCGTCTCCGGCTTGCTGTACCTCGCGGTGAGCGGCGGCAGGAGCCGGAGCGTCGCGGCGCTCCCGGCGGACGGTACGGCCTGACGCGTGGCTGTGGCCCCAGACCGCCGCTCCGGCCGAGGACAGTTTGCGGACCGTCGGGGCCGTCGTCCAGGCCCTGCGCGAGCACGCGGGGCTCAGCCGGGTTGAGTTCGCGGAGCTGGTTCGGTTCTCGAAGCACACGGTGGAGTCGGTGGAGCTGGGGCGGCGGATGCCGGACGAGTCGTTTGTGGAGAGAGGGGAGGAGGCGCTGGGGAACACGGGCGCGCTGCGGAAGTCTGCGCCGCATCTGACGCGGGGCGAGCCGGGGCTCGCGGCGTGGTTCCGGCGGTGGGCGCGGCTGGAGCGCACTGCGGTGAGCCTGTGCACGTATCAGTGCAGGCTGGTGCCGGGGTTGTTGCAGTCGGAGGCGTATGTGCGGGCGGTGTTCGACAACAGCATCCCGCTGCTGACAGACGCGCAAATGGAAGCGCAGGTCACGGCCCGGCTGGCGCGGCAGAAGACGCTGCGCGAGCGGCCGAGCGTTCCGTTCGGCTTCATCGTGGAAGAGCCCCGGAGGGACGGCGGCTCGCCTACTCCGAGGGGCAGCAGACCGGACGGCTGATCGCTGGCCAGAAGGAGGTGAGCCTCCTGTACCAGCGCTATGACACACTGCGCTCGCAGGCCCTGAACCCCCAAGACTCGCGGGGCCTGTTGAAGCGACTGCGAGGAGAGCTATGAGCAGGACGGAACTCACCTGGTTCAAGTCCAGTTACAGCGGCACGCAGGGCGACGACTGCGTCGAGGTTGCCATCACAGAGGGGGCCATCCATGTACGGGACTCCAAGGACGTGACGCGTCCCCCCTTCGCCGTCAGCCGTGACGGCTGGACCCAGTTCGTACGGTTCGCCGCGCACCGATGACCGAGGAGACCGGCACCCTGCATCCCCTCGCCGACGGGGTGCACGCCTGGGTGCAGCCCGACGGCTCGTGGTGGGTCAACAACGCGGGCGTCGTGGCCACGGACGACGGGGTCGTCCTCGTCGACACCTGCGCCACCGAGCGCCGCGTCCGCAACTTCCTGCGCGCGGTGGATCAGGCCACGGGCGGTGCGCCGGTGCGGTACGCGGTCAACACCCATCTGCACGGCGACCACACCCACGGCAACAGCCTGCTGCCCGAGACGACCGTGATCATCGCGCATGAGGCGACGCGCCAGGGGATCCTGGCCGACACCGTGATCGACGGGTGTCCGCCCGCCTGGCATCCGGTCCCGGACTGGGGCGGGGTGACCCGGCGGCCGCCCGGGGTGACCTTCCGTACGGCGCTGACGCTGCACGTGGGGGAGCGGCGCATCGAGCTGCACCACCCCGGATATGCCGCGCACACCCCGGGGGACGCCGTCGCATGGCTTCCCGAGGAGCGTGTTCTGTTCGCCGGGGATCTGCTCTTCCACCAGGTCAACCCGCTGGTGTTCATGGGCTCCGTGGAGGGCGCGCTGCGCTCGCTCGACTGGATCGCGGCGTTCGAGCCCGAGCATGTCGTCCCCGGACACGGCCCGCTCATCGACGCGAACACGCTGCCCGAGGTGCTGGACACCCACCGGCGCTACTACCGGTTGGTGCTGGAGACCGCCGAGGCGGGCCTGCGCGACGGGCTGACGCCGCTGGAGGCGGCGCGGGCCTGCTCGCTCGGTGAGTTCGCCGAACTGCCCGACGCCGAGCGCATCGTGCTCAATCTGCACCGGGCGTACGCGGACCGCCGTGGTGGCGCTTACGACCCCTTCGCGACGTTCGCCGACGCCATCGCCTACAACGGAGGGTCGCTGCCGACACGGGTCTGAGCCGATGCGTCAGGAAGCTGCCGAATGGTGGCAACTGGGGCGGGTGAGTCGCATGGTTTCTCGACGGGAGGGTAATCAGTGGGCGACCTCGGGGTCGATTCACTGGACCTATCTCTGGAGGAAAACCCATGGAGATGCAGGCGAGATCGGATGAGACCGTCGAGAGCTACGAGCCGCCGGCCCTGGTGGCCGTGGGTGAGTTCTCGGAGGACACGCTGGGGTTCGGCCACCGGTACGAGGACGTGCTCGGTGAGCAGGGCTGGGGGTGAGGGTAACCCTCCGGACCGTTTGAGATGAGCGCCGGGTTTGTCGTCCTTCCGGACGTGCCGGATACAGAGCTCTTGTTTGATGCGTATCCCTTTGAGGCCCCTGATTCGATACCGCACCCGTCAGGCCGACCCTGGCTGGTGGGGCGGTGGGAGCCGGATGAGATCCGTCAGGTGGCGACCGGGCCCGTGCGACTGGTGGTGATCGGGTTCTGCCCGGTCACCACCGGCCGGCTCGAGGAGCTGTGCCGACGGGTCCGTACGCCGGCCGATGTGGACGCCGTGGCACGGGCCCTGCCGGGCAGCTTCCATCTGGTGGCCGCCGTCGACGCCACGACACGCGTACAGGGGAGTGTGACCGGCCTGCGCCAGGTGTTCCACACCCGGCTGGGCGAGGTGCCGATCGCCGCCGACCGGGCCGATGTGCTCGCGGCGATGACCGGGGGCGGAATCGACGAGGGCGCGCTGGCCGCCCGTGTCGTATGCGGTGGCATGCTGCCGCCACCGCTCGCCGACCGGAGCGTATGGGCGGGCGTGTCCACGGTGGCGCACGACCACTGTCTGCTGCTTGAGCCGGGCGGCCGGGCGCGCGAGGCGCGGTGGTGGCGGGCCCCCGATCCCGAACTCGGCCTGGAGGCGGGCGCGGCGGAGCTGCGGGCCGCGCTGATCACGGCGGTGGACGGGCGGCGGCGGGACGGGGGCGGGCTCAGCGCGGATCTGTCCGGCGGCATGGACTCGACCTCACTGAGTTTCCTGGCCGCGCGCCACACCCCCGAGCTGCTGACCTTCCGCTGGGCCGAGGCCGAGGCGGGCAACGACGACGCCCACTTCGCCACGCGGGCCGCACGCTCGCTGCCCGACGCACACCATCTGGTGGTGGCCCAGGACGAGCTGCCACCGATCTTCACCGACCCCTGGGCCCTGGCCGACCCCGAACGGCCGTATCTGTTCTCGCGCACCCTGGCCCGCGTGCGGCACACCGCCCGGCTGCTCGCCGAGCACGGGTCCCGCCTCCATCTGGCCGGGCACGGAGCCGACGAGCTCTTCAGCGCGTTCCCCGGCTATCTGCACCGGCTGGCCCGCCGCCACCCCCTGACCGCGATCCGCCACCTGCGCGGACACCGCGCGCTCAGCCGCTGGCCGCTCGCCGCGGTCCTCGCCCGGCTGGTAAGGGCGGAGCGCCCCGCCCAGTGGTGGCTGACCCAGGCCGAGCGGCTGACCAGCCCGGCCCCGCCGCGCAGAGCCCCCGCGCTGGGCTGGGGCCTGACACCGCTGCGCGCCCCGGCGTGGGCGACCGACGACGCGGTGGCCGCCGCGCGCGAGGCGCTGCGCGCCACCGCCGAACACGCCGCCCCGTACGCCGAGGACCGGGGCCAGCACCAGTACCTCACCGCGCTGCGGATCACCGCCCCGGCGTACCGGCAGGTGTCCCGGCTGTTCGCCGGGGCGGGGGTGGCCCTGCACCAGCCGTATCTGGACGACCGGGTGGTGGAGGCGGCGCTGGCGGTGCGGCTGCACGAGCGCGTCACACCCTGGCGCTACAAGCCGCTGCTGGCCGAGTCCATGCGGGGGCTGGTCCCGGACGTGGTGCTGGCCCGCACCACCAAGGGTGACTTCAGCGCCGACGTACGGGCCGGGCGGCAGCGCAACCTCTCCGCGCTGCTGGAGGTGTTCTCCGACTCCGCCCTGGCCGACATGGGTCTGGTGTCCCCGGGGGCCCTCCGCGACTACCTGCTGACCCCGCATGCCGACATCTCCAGGGACATCACCACCGAAAAGCTTCTGGGCTGTGAGACCTGGGCCCGCGCGGCACGGCAACCTCAACCTCTTGCGAAACTTCCCGGGAAGCGATGATGTCCCTGAATCTGCGTCAGGACGTGTCCATGGCCGAGACCGATGACGGAGCCGTGCTGCTCCACCAGCGCACCGGCCGCTACTGGCAGCTCAACCCCACCGGGGTGTTCGTGCTGAAGACCCTGCTGGACGGCCGTACGGACGACCAGGCCGCCGACGAACTGGCCGCCCGCCACCGCCTCGACTCCGACGCGGCCAGGCGCGACGTCTCCCGGCTGGTGGCCCAGCTGCGCGCCGCACGCCTGCTCGACGAGGCCCGATGAGCGCCCCCATGGCCCTGGCCGACCGGGACCGGCTGCCGCTCCACCGGCGGGTGGCGCCCTGGCTCGCCGTGGTCGCGGCCCGGCTGCTGGCGCGCGCCAAGCCGGCCCGGGTCCGCGCGGTGCTGGAGTCGCTGCGCCGTGGCGCCCGGCCCGCCACCGCCGAACAGGCGCTCGCCGCCCGGCGGGCCGTGGTGGCGGTGAGCCTGCGCTGTGCGGGCCAGGCCTGTCTGCAGCGGTCCATCGCGGCAGCCCTGCTGTGCCGAAGCCGGGGCGTGTGGCCCACCTGGTGCACCGGCGTGCGCACCAGCCCGTTCGAGGCACACGCCTGGATCGAGGTCGCGGGCGAGCCCGTCGGGGAGCCCTATCCGGCGGGCCACTACCGGCCGCTGCTGTCCGTCGCCCCGGTGGCCCGGGGAGAGTCATGAGTTTGTAGTGAGTATGAGACAGCGACACGCCGTAACGTCGGCGTGTCGCTGTCTCATACTCACTACAAATCGGGGGGCTACACGTTCGGGACCCGCAGCTTGTCCCAGCTCTTACGGCCCGGGATGCCGTTCGCGTCCTCGCCGGAGTACCCCAGCTTGCGCTGCCAGGCCGCGTACGACTTGCGGTCCGCCTCGGTCCACTTTGGGCCCGGCCCCTCCTCGTATCTGCCGCAGCCCTCGGCGACCAGACGCTTGCCCATCGCCGTGATGATCCTGCTCTCGCGGCCGTTCTGGAAGAACGCCGAGCCCGGGAAGGGCTCATACGTCGCGGGCGGCTTGGGCTGCTGCGGGGCGGGGCCGTCCGGCGTGGCCCCCAGGCGCTTGGCGATACGGGAGCGCATGGTGTCCATCGAGAAGCCGCGCGGGTCCACCTTGCCCGGCTGCCACTCCAAGTGGCCGATCACCGACCGCTGGCTCCAGCCGTGAGCCCGGCAGATGGCCGCGGACACCTTCTCGATGGCCAGCTTCTGCGCCTCCGGCCAGGGGTCCTCGCCATCGCCGAGGTTGATGCACTCGAAGCCGTAGAAGTGGCGGTTGCCGTCCGTGTCGGCCTCGTTGTCGCGGGGCAGCGCCGTCTCGTTGATGACAGCGTTGAGCACATCGCCGTCTCCGAGGCCGGCGTGGTTCGCGCGGCCGTTGCCGACCAGGTGGACCGCGCCCGACTTGTCGATGACGCCGTGGCACAGCGGTCCGGGCAGGGCCGAGTGGCCGTCGTAGCACAGCGCCACCGAGGAGTCCGTGCCCTTGGTGACGGTGTGGTGGATCATCACCCCGTTCACCGGGCCCCACGGGCCCTTGGAGTTGCGGTTGTGGGTGCGCCAGCTGCGGACTTCGTGGACTTCCAGTCCCTCGTCGCGCAGTGCCTTCAGGAGGCGGTCGGCGGTCAGGGGAGTGGCCATCGTCGTGCTCCTTCACAGGGGATACCTGGTGATGTACGGATGTCGTCGGTGCGGGGCTCAAACCGCGCGTGCCCGACCTTCACTTCTTCGCTTCGGCTTCCGCCTTGACCTCCGCCGCGAGCGTCGGCCGCTCGACGGCGCCGATGGCCATACGGGTCGAGATCAGCCAGTTATCCCCGGAGCGGTGTTTTTTCTCCAATGGTCCCCCCGTCACACTCCCGCGAAATCGGTTCGCAGGCCCACATGAGTGCTTATGAGTGTCTTTCCCCTGGTAAGGGCAGGTCAAGAAGGTGTTCCGGTCATCTCGCCGGTATCGGAATTCTAGATCGCTTTCTCTCTATTCCCGCTTGAGTGGGGCATTATGCAGCAGCATTGCAGCGGTCATTACTGATCAAAGAGCACGAGGGCGGGGTGGCTGCGGCGGGAACGCGCCGAATCGGCGAACACTTCGGCGCGCCGCTTTGAGGTCCGGTGGACCCTGGGATAAGGCGCACGCGGGCCCCCGGTCGGCGACCGGAGACCCGCGGGGTGTGGTGCGTACGAGGCCGCTAGCCGAGCTTGGCGGAGATGATGGGCGCCAGGTGGTCGGCGATGGTGCGGTGGCCCTTGTCGTTCGGGTGGACGGAGTCGGAGAGCTCGTCGGAGGCCAGCCAGCCCGTGGTGTCGACGAAGGAGACCTTGCTGTCGCCGCCGCTGACGGCGGCGGTCACGGCCGCCTGGGTCTCGGGGACGAAACGGCCGCGGAAGGTCTCCAGAGCGAAGATCCAGGCGTTCGGGTAGGCGGTGCGGACCTTGCGCAGCAGGCTGGAGTACGCGGCCTGGAACTGAGCCGAGGTCACGCCGCGGCCCACGTCGTTGGTGCCGAGGTTGATGACCACCGCGTTCGCCTGGTAGCGGGAGAAGTCCCAGTCGGGTGTGGCCGCGTTCGGATTCAGCTTGGTGAACTGCTGCTCCAGGCTCATACGGTCGTCCGCCGTGTCCACCAGCGCGGCGCCGCCCTGGGCGATCTGGGTGTGGTCGGCGCCCAGGCGCTCGCCGATCAGCCAGCCGTACGCGGTGCGCGCGTTCTGGGAGGTCGTGGTGCCG
The DNA here is from genome assembly GCF_042959105.1 of Streptomyces sp. NPDC007917. Taxonomy (NCBI): domain Bacteria; kingdom Bacillati; phylum Actinomycetota; class Actinomycetes; order Kitasatosporales; family Streptomycetaceae; genus Streptomyces; species Streptomyces sp. NPDC007917. Next base: position 95,279 of record NZ_JBIBKK010000030.1, on the reverse strand, counting down.
ACCGTGATCGAGTCGCCGACGAATTCGATCAGTTTCTTCGGAGTGGGTGGCGTGAAGGTGGTGGCCCCGCTGTCCAGGGTCAGCCCCTGGAAGACCGCGTCACCGTGGTAGGAGCCCGCGACCACCTGGTAGTTGACCTGCAGGGTGTGGTTTCCGGCGGACAGCGGGGTCGGGGTCAGGTTCACCGTTCCCTTGGCCTCGTCGAAGAAGACGGCCGGACCGCCGTCGATACTGGCCCACAGGTCGATCGCGTTGCGCTGCTTGAGCTTGACGGTGCGCCCGGTGAAACCGGTGCGGAAGTACGCGCCGGCCCAGTAGGGGGTGTAGGCGGTGGCGGAGCTCTTGGTGTCCCAGCGGCCGGAGAACTTGATGTTCGGGTCGCCCGGGGCCCCGGGGGCGACGGCCGCGGACTTGGCGGCGGTGGTGGTGGCCCGGGTGGCGGCGGCGGGTTGGGCGGCGGTGGTGCCCAGCTTCGAGGAGATCACCGGTGCGAGGCGGTTGGCGAACTTGGTGTGGCCGGACTCGTTGGGGTGCCCGTTGCCGTCCTCGTAGTCCGTGCCGTCGGTGAGCCAGCCCGTGGTGTCGACGTAAGTGACCTTGGTGTCCCCGGCGCTGGTGCGGGCGCTGACGGCGGCCTTGGTCTCGGTCACATAGCGCTTCTTGAGGGTCTGGAGCGCGAAGAGGGCCGCGTTCGGGTACTTGGCGCGGATGTCGCGCAGGAGGTTGGTGTACGCCGACTGGAACTCGGCGCCCGTGACGCTGTGCCCGACGTCGTTGGTGCCGAGGTTGATGACGACCGCGCTCGCCTGGTAGCGGGAGAAGTCCCAGTTCTGGTCGCCGGTGGAGGCGGTCTTGAAGAACTGGGTGGCCAGCCCCGTGCAGCCGTCCTTGCCGACCAGGCAGTAGCCCGAGCGGGCGATCTGGGTGTGCCGCATCCCCAGCTTCTCGCCGGTCTTCCAGCCGTACGAGTCGAGCGCGAGCCGGTCGGTCAGGGCGCCGGCGGTGATGGAGTCCCCGACGAACTCGATCAGCTTCGGGGGCACTTGCGGGCTGATCGTGCCCGCGCCCGAGTCCAGCACGAGGCCCTGGAAGACGGTGTCGCCCGAGCGGTAGGAGATCCGGAGGGTGTGGTTGCCCTGGGGGAGGGGCTGCGGGGTGAGGTTGACGGTGCCCCTGACGCCCGCGTAGAAGACATCGGCGCCGCCGTCGACGCTGGCGTAGAAGTTCACCGCGTCGCGGGCCTTGACCTTCACGGTCGTCCCGGTGAACGCCGTCTGGAGGTAGCCGCCGGTCCAGTTGGGCACGGCGGCGGTGCCCGAGCTCACATCCCAGCGGCCGACGTAGGAGATGTTCGGATCGGTCACCGAGCCGTTGCCCAGGGCCGTGGCGGCGGGTGCCTGGGCGGCGGGTGTCTGGGCGGCGTGCGCCCGGGTGCCGCCCAGGCTCAGGCCCCAGACCAGCAAGGACGTGGTCATGACAAGCAGAAGCACCGCGCGTGCCGTGCGTGCGGCCGCGCGGGCGGAGGTTCTCCCGGTGGGCCTGGTGGGTCTGGTGGCCCCGGTGCTCCTGGTGGCCCCGGTGCTCCTGGTGGGGGGTGTGATCGGCGGCATGGGCCGTCCTCTCTGTGGGCGGGTGCGGGTACCGGCCCGGGAACCTCCTCGGGAGCGCTCCCATCGCGGGCGCGCCCACGATGGAAGCGTTGAATCGGTTCAACGTCAAGAGAGGCGGTCAGGTTCGAAAATTCCGGTCGAAAGTCCCAGTCGAAAGCCCGTCAAAAGGTTTCGTCAGGGCTGCCGATGACGTCCCGGACGGTCTCCACGATCTCCGACACCGCCCCCGCGGGGGCCGGATCGAGCGCCACTTGCCGCTCGAACTCGGCCAGTGCCTCCCGCATCATGTACGGCTGTTGCACAAAGGTGAGCTGTACGAGCTCGGCCCCACAGTCGACATAGTCCCGCTCCCCGTTCTCCAGGGCGCTGACCAGGTCCCACATCAGGCCGACCGCCTCGCTCGCGTCCTGCGGTGAGTGCATGAACATCCTCCGCTGGTCCCGTGACTCGGTACGGTCCCGTTCCTCGGACTGAGAGTGTCCCGCCTCATCCCGGTCGGCGCATCCGTAATGCGATAAGCGACAACGCGCGTCGGGCTTCGACCGGTTTCGGCGCGTGGGCCGTCCGCCGCCGCCCGTTCGTCCGCGAGTGGTGCGCCGTTTACGATCTGACCCATGTCCGATACCGGCGGCGTACGCGAAGTGAAGTCCGCGGCCCGCACCGTGGAGCTGCTGGAGCTGCTCGCCGCGCGCGGTGACCGCCCGGCCCGGCTGCGTGAGCTGGCCGATGAGCTCGGGGTGCCGCGCAGCAGCATGTACGCGCTGCTGCAGACGCTGATCGACCGCGGCTGGGTGCGCACCGACGCCACCGGCTCGCTCTACGGCATCGGCATCCGTGCCCTGCTGACCGGCACCAACTACCTCGACAGCGATCCGCGCGTACGCACCGCGCGGCCCTACCTCGACGAGGCGTCCGACGCCCTCGGCGAGACCATCCACTTCGCCCGGCTCGACGGCGGCGACGTCATCTACCTTGCCACCCGCGAGTCGCACGAGTACCTGCGCCCCTTCAGCCGGGTCGGCCGCAGGCTCCCGGCCTACGCCGGCGCGCTCGGCAAGGCCCTCCTCGCCGAGCGGGACGAGCGCGAGCTGCCCCTGCCCGACGGCCCCTGGGAACAGCTGACGCCCAACACCCACACGGACCGCGCCTCGCTGGTCGCGGACCTGGCACAGGCGCGGGAGCGGGGCTATGCGATCGACCGGGAGGAGGGTGTGGTGGGCATCGCGGGCTTCGGATTCGCCCTGCGGTACGACTCGCCCGCCATCGACGCGATCAGCTGCTCGGTGCCGACGGCCAGGCTGACCGAGGAGCACGAGCGGCGGATCGTCACCGTCATGCGCGAGATCCGGGGCCGGATCGAAGCCGCGGCGCCCGGCGCCGCCGGGGCGGCCCCTCAGTGGCGCTAGCCGTGCCATTTCCCCCGGCCGGTAGGCTGCCGCCCCATGACTGCGGGAAATCCGAACGCCGCATTGCTGCGCGCGAACAGCCTGCTCGCCACCTGTGAGTATTACCTCAGGCATTCTGACGGCGAGCGGGAGATTCCCGGATTGCTGGCCGATGTGGGGCGCTGTTTCGACGAGGCCGGGGAAGTGTCGGCCTCCGGAGACGAGGAGGCCGCCGCCACCCTTGCCGTCCTGCGTTCGACGGCCGCGACGTTCGCCCTGCGGCATGCCGTGTTGTTCACGGTGGCGTGTGATTTCGATGATGAAGACGGCACTTTGCTGGGCGGTATGGGGAAGTACGACAAGGCCGGCGTAAGCGGCCCCCTCGCGACTCAGGCGGTCCAGGCGGCGCGAGCGGCCCTCGAGGCGCCCGGCCGTCGGCCGCCGCGGAGCGGGATGAGCCACGGGCGTCATGGATTCGCCTTGCTGCGTTGGGGATTCTGGATTTCCAACAACGACTGGGACACCGGATTTCTGCTGTTCAGCTCTGTCGCTGAGGCGCGTGCTCACATCGATGAGAAGTTCACGGACCTTCTCGCGCCGCCGAATCACGGGGACGAAGAGGAGTGGGACGAGGAGGAATGGGACGAGGGCGAGGAGGATTCGGACGAGGACGAGGACGAGGGCGAGGACGCGGGCGCGAAGCAGACGTTTCTGCAGATTCACCGGCCCGGGCAGCGCATTGCCGAGTACGACCTGAACGCCCGAACGCGAACCGGGCCGGGTGGCGAACCATTGAGCATCGATTGGTCGGGCATTCCGGTGGACGGGCGGTTGGAGTCGCCACTTCCGCCGGGGCGCCCGCTCCGGATCGACGGCCGTCTGTGTTTCTACGGTGGGCGGACGTAGCCCCGGCACGGCCATCGAGCTTCGATAGCCGTCAAAATTTGACAGCCGTCGTACTTTCCGTTTGGGTTGGGGCACGGCGGCGCGGCCTCGCGCCGCCGTCGTCGATCGGAACGGGGATGTGCGGTGGCCAGAACAGTGCGGTTCCATGAGCATGGCGGGCCCGAGGTGCTGCGGCTGGACGACGTGGAGGTCGGCGACCCCGGCCCGGGAGAGCTGTTGATCCGCGTGGACGCGATCGGTCTCAACCGCGCCGAAGCGCTCTTCCGCGGCGGCCACTACATCGAGCCCGTCAAGGAGTTCCCCGCCCGGCTCGGCGCCGAGGCCGCGGGCGTGGTCGAGGCTGTCGGCGCGCAGGTGACGGGGTTCGAGGTCGGCCAGGCGGTCAGCGTGGTGCCCGCGTTCTCGATGAACGACTACGGCGTCTACGCCGAGCGCGCGATCGTCCCCGCGGCCGCGGTGGTGCACCGCCCCGACGCGCTCGACGCGGTGGAGGGCGCCGCGGTGTGGATGCCGTATCTGACGGCTTATGGGGCGCTCGTGGACGTCGGCGGGATGCGCGCGGGCGACACGGTCGTGCTGACCGCGGCCTCCAGCAGCGTGGGCCTGGCCGCGATCCAGATCGCCCAGCGCGTCGGAGCGGTACCCATCGCCACCACGCGCACCGGTGCCAAGAAGGACGCGCTGCTCAAGGCGGGGGCGGCCGAAGTGATCGTCACCGACGAGGAGGACGTCGCTGATCGCGTCCGTGGCCTCACCGGAGGGCGGGGCGCCGAGTTCGTCTTCGACGCCGTCGCCGGCCCGGGCGTGGTGGACCTGGCCAGGGCGGTCGCCCCCGGCGGCACGCTCTTTCTGTACGGGGCGCTGAGCGGCGAGGCGACTCCCTATCCCGGGTTCGAACTCGGCATGCCCGCGCTCAACATGCGCACGTACACCGTCACCCGCGAGCTGACCGCGCACCCGGAGCGGCTGCGCCGCGCCGAGGCGTTCGTCTCCTCCGGCCTGCGCACCGGTGCCTTCCGCCCCGTCGTGGACCGCGTCTTCGCCCTGGACGAGATCGTCGAAGCGCACCGGTACATGGAGGCGGGCGCCCAGGTCGGCAAGATCGTCGTCACTGTCGACCGCTGAGCAGCTGACGGATCGTCTCCTGGGGCAGTGCCGGGTTCGCGGCGGCGGGGTGGGCCAGCTCCTCGTCATCGAGGAGTTCCTTCAGCCGGGGATGCGGGAGCCTCGGGTGGCGCGCCATCGCGGTCCGTACGGCGGGGTCGGGGTCGCGGCTGAGCCGTTCCACGGTCGCCGGGGCGGTCTCGGGGTCGCGGGCGGCCAGGGCTCGGACCTCGGGGTCCTCGTGGTCGGCGTAGACGGCCAGTCCGGTGGTCGGGAAGTTCGGGCGGGCGGTGAGGCTTTGGCGGTTGTGGCCGGTGTACTCCAGGAAGCCGCGCAGCAGGAGCCGCGCCGGGGCGTCCGGATGGTTCTGGGCCAGCAGGACGCGTACGCCGAGATCGTCGTCCCCGGCCAGCCGCGCCACGAGGTCGGGCGGCAGCCTGTGGTCGACGGCCGCCTTCCGCCGCAGCATCGGGTGGCCGGACAGCGCGTCCCGGCGCACGTCCTCGGGGTCCCGGAGAATGTAGGGCTCCGGCATGTAGTGGAAGCAGTCGTCGACGGGGACCTCGTAGTCGATGGCGGCCCGTTCCTCCTCGCTCAGCGCGGGGTGTGCGGACACGGCCAGCCGCACCGTCGGATCGGGGTCCACGGCGAGCGCGCGGCGCTCGGCCGGCCCGAGGTCCGGGCGGCCCGCGACCGCCTCGCGCACCTTCGGGTCCGGATCGGCGGCAAGGCGGACCACCACATCGGCGGGCAGACCGGGGTTGGGAGCGATCAACATCCGGTTCGTCCCGTCCGGATCGGCGAGGGCGCTGTCCACGACAGCCCTGCTGAGGCCCCTGCGCATCAGCGAGTAGCCGCGTCTGTGGAGCGCGCCCTCGAGGAAGGTGAGATCCGACGTCGCCGGATCATCCCATTCCGCATGCATCAGCGCGCGTTCCCGGACCTCCTCATCGGGGTCTGCCAGCAGTGCGGTCCGCGTGTCGGCGGACAGGCGATCCCACGACTGGACTCCCCAACAGCGGACCTTGGCGACGGGATGAGTCGGCATGGACCGCCACAGCCCGATGGAGATCTGGCGGTAGAACGTGCCCCCGAGGGCTTCGTTGTCGTATGTGCTGATCATGCGCACGACCGCCCAGTCGGGTAGTGGTCTGATGGGCACTTCAAGCGACATTCGGGGCGCCTCGGCGAGATGGACGCGGACGAACCACTCCGGATCGTCTATCAGCCGTACCCGCTGGGCGGGATCCACGTGGGGATTGCGCGCGAAGAAGCTGCGGGTGTAGGTGTCGGGGTGCCTGAGCGCGGCCTCGACCACGGCGTCGGGCAGGACCCGGTCCCGGCACAGCACCATCCGTACGGCCGGTGAGTCGTCGGCGAGCAGCCGTAACAGGACCTCCTCCGGAGCGGACGGATTGAGCGCCACCCCGGCGAGCCGACGCTCCGCCAGGTCAGCGGCCTCCCAGATGCCATGAGGCGATTGCACAGCCATTCCCCCCGTAATCGAGCAACCTTTGAAGTGCTTGAATCGCGAGATTAACCCGCTTCGCCCGGCCGTCAATCCGTACGACCGCTACCCGAACCAGCGCCGTGGGCTCGGGGCCGTGTTGCGCCAGATGTGCTTGGTCTCCTGGTATTCGGCCAGCCCCGTCCGGCCCAACTCCCGCCCCGTGCCCGACTGCTTCATTCCACCCCACTCGGCCTGCGGCACACAGGGGTGGAAGTCGTTGACCCACACCGTCCCGGCGCGCAGCCGCGAGGCCATCCGGTGGGCCCGGGCGGCGTCCTGCGTCCACACCGCCGCGGCCAGGCCGAAGACGGTGTCATTCGCCAGCGCGAGCGCTTCGTCCTCGTCGCGGAACCGCTCGACCGTCAGCACCGGGCCGAACGACTCCTCCTGGACGACGGACATGTCGGGGGTGCAGTCGTCCAGCACGGTCGGCAGGTAGAAGTAGCCGCCCTCCAGCATCGGGTCGGCCGGCGGCGTCCCGCCGCAGCGCAGCACCGCGCCCTCGTCCAGTCCGGCCGCCACATACATCGCGACCTTCTCGCGGTGCCCGGCGGAGATCAGCGGGCCGGCACGGGCGTTCTCGTCGAACGGGCCGCCGAGCCGGATCCTGCGGGCACGGTGGACGATCTCGTCGACGAACGCGTCGTGCAGCTCCTGCTGGACGAGGAGCCGGGCACCGGCCGAACAGACCTGTCCTGAGTGGAGAAAGATGGCGGTCAGGGTGTGGTCGACGGCGGCGTCGAACTCGGCGTCGGCGAAGACCACAGTGGGGTTCTTGCCGCCGAGCTCCAGGGCGAGCCTCTTGACCGTGGGCGCGGCGGCGGCCATGATCCACCGCCCGGTGGGCACACCGCCGGTGAACGACACCATGTCCACCCGCTCGTCCGTGGTCAGCGGCGCGCCCACCGTCGACCCGGTGCCCAGGACGAGATTGCCGGCGCCCGCCGGCAGCCCGGCCTCCGCCAGCAGCCGCATCAGGCCGATCGCGGAGTGCGGGGTCAGCTCGCTGGGCTTGAGGACGAAGGTGTCGCCGGCGGCGAGCGCGGGGGCGACCTTCCAACCGCTCTGCAGCAGCGGGTAGTTCCAGGGGGCGATCAGGCAGCAGACGCCGACCGGCTCGTGCACGACCCTGCTGTCGATCTCCGGGCGGCCCGCGTCCACGACCCGGTCCGCCCCGTCGGCCGCGGCCAGGCCGCCGAACCAGCGGAAGCAGGCGGCGGCATCGTCGAGGTCGTACTCGCTCTCGACCAGCCGCTTCCCGGTGTCCATCGACTCGGCGCGGGCCAGCTCGGCCTTGTCGCGCCGCAGCAGGTCGGCGACGCGCAGCAGCAGCTCGCCCCGCTCCGCGGCGGGCAGGCGGGGCCACGGGCCGCGGTCGAACGCGTCCCGGGCGGCCTCCACCGCGGCGGAGGCGTCCTTGGGGCCGGCCTCGTCGACCGTGCCGACCAGCGTGCCGTCCGCGGGGGAGTGGATCTCCCTCACTTGTCCGTCGAGAGCGGCGGTCCACTGGCCACCGATGAACAGCTCCGGCATGGGATGCCTCCGGGCTCGGTGGGACGGTGCGCACGCCCGAGGCAGTGCACATGAACCCGTACATTCCGAGCCTAAGTGGCGCCTCCCGGCCTCGCACGGCGTGCCATGTGTCCGGCCTGGACGGTGCCGCGTATACCGGAGCGACGGGGGACGCGGGGGCGACGTCCCCGGCCGGCCGCCCGGCATGCACAATCCCTGCCATGGTCCGTGATCCGCAAGCCGCGCTCACCCCGCGCGCCCTCGCCGACGAACTGCTCGCCGCCCTCGACCCGCTGCCCTACCCGAGCCGGATGCGGCAGCTGGCGCTGCGAGCGAGGGCGGCGAGCGCCCACGGCCAACTGGCGGGGCTGCTCGAAGAGCTGTCGGAGCGCGGCGGGTACGAGCGGGCGCTGGCCGCAACGGCCGCCGCGGTCTGCGGCCGGACCGGCTATCTGGAACAGCGGCTGGCCGATCCCGACCCCCTCGTACGCGGCCACGCCCTCAAGGCCGCGCGCCGCGGACAGCTCACGGACGCCGCCCTGGAGGCGGCCTTCGAGGACGCCCCCGCCGCCATACGGCGCCGGCTGGCCCGTACCGTCGTCGCCGGGCGGCGCACCACGCTCGCCGACCGCCTCGTCGAGCCCCTGCGGGAGCGATGGGGCGACGCCGAGGCGGCCCGGCTGCTGCCCGCCTGCGGGCCCGAGACCGTCGCCCGGCTGCTCCCGGACCTCTTCCACGCCGTCAACAGCTGGCGCGCCCTCGCCCCCCGCCATCCCGCCGCGGTCCTCGACGAGGCCGAGCGGCAGCTGGCCGCACTCCCCGAGGCGCTGCGCCAGGACTGGTGGCTCCGCCACGCCCCGTGCGTCGCGCTCGCGGCGCGCACCGAGCCGGAGCGGGTCCTCGGGCTGCTGGAGCGGCTGTGCCACAGCGCCCTGCCGCTGCCCGTGCGGCATCGGCTGGGCACGCTGGCCGCCGCCGAGCCCGGCCGTACGATACGGCTCCTGCTGGCGCCCGAACACGCCGCGGTGCTGCGCGGGCGGGGCCTGGAGCGGGCCGTACTGCGGCGCCTGGTCCGCGCGAACCCGCCCGAACTGGTCGACCTGGCGCGGGCGCTGGGCCACGACGCCGAGGCCCTGTCCCGGCTGCTGGCCGCGCTGCCGCCCGCCCGCCGCCCCGACTTCTTCGACGCGGCCGTCGCCGAGCGCGACCTGACCCGCGCCGATGTGGAGCCCGCCCTGCTCGACGTGCTGCCCCGGCCGCGCCGGGAGGCGGAGGCGCGCCGGATGGCCGCACGGGCGCGTGAGCGCGGCGCGCACTGGGCCACGGTGCTGGAGTCGGTCGCGTATCTGCCTGTCGAGGAGGCGCGCGAGGAGCTGCTGCGGGCCGCCCGCCGCTCCTCGGCCGAGGACCGCGCGCTGGCCTACCCGCTCCTCGTGCGCAACACCGCCCGCTCCGGCGACCCGGACGCGATCACCTCGCTGCTGGCCCTGCTGGAGCGGCTGCGCAACGAGCAGGACCCGGTGCGGTCGGCCGCGCTGCGCGCCCTGGCCGGAACGCATCCCTCCCTCTTCCTCGACGCGGCCGCGGAACACCTCGACCGGATCGCCACCGACGCCATCGAGGCACGCGACTCCTCGCCCGAGACCCGGCAGGCCCTGCGCCTCCTGGCCGTCGCCCTCCTGCGGGAACACACGGCCACCGGCCGGCGGGAGCTGATCGGCTGGGCGCTGCGCACCGTCACCCGGCTCGCGGGGAACGTCGGCCCCACCGACCTGGGCCGGCTCGACCGCACCCTGCGGCGCGGCCAGGAACAGGCGGTCTTCGAGGCGCTGCGGCCATGGCTGGAGGCGGGCGCCGACCGGGTCGACCACGAGCTGACCTTCGCCCTCGCCCGCTCGCTCGGGCGGCGCGCACACGCCATGCCCGAGCTGCAGGGACTGCTGCGACAGGCGATCCAGTTCGGCAGCAACACGACGGTCCGCACGGCCGTGGGGCTGTGGCTGGACGACCCCGCGCGGCGCGACGAGCGGGTCGCCGAACTGCTCGCGCTCGAGCCCTCCGCGGCCGTGCTGCCGCCCGTCCTCGCGGTGCTGACGCGCCGCCGGACCGACCTGCTCGACCTCGTGCTGGACGACACCCCTCCCTACGGCCGCTTTCTGACGCCCGGCAGCCACTGGACGCCCCCGGTCGACCACGGCTCCGTCCGCTGGCTGCCCCGCCAGCGCGCCGCCGCGGCCCGCATCCTCGCCCGCACCGCCGCCGACGGCTCGCTGCGCACCGACCGGCGCACGGCGGCGATCGCCGCCGCCGCGCGCATCCCGGACCACGGCTCCGAGGCCGCCCTGGCCTGGACCGACTCCGACGACGTGGCCCTGGCGGAGGCGGCCCTCGCCGCCCTGGCCTGGACCGACCGCCCGGGGGACCACCTTCCCCTGCTGCTCGCCCACGCGGGTGGCGATCGGGCCCGGGTGGCGGTCTACGCGGGCACGAGGGCGTCCCAGTACGTGGCGCCGTCTCGGCTGGAGGGGCTGCTGCGCGGGGTGCTCGCGCCGGGGGAGCGCGCGGCCGCCGCGGGCGCTGCCGTGCCCGCGAAGGTCACCAGTCGGAAGGAGGCCGCACGGCTGGCCGCCACCCGGCTGCCGGGCCCCGACGCCGCCGTGCTGCTCGCCGACGCGTACGACGCGCCGGGCCAGCACCACGATGTGCGGGCGGCCTGCGTGGCCTTCGCGACCGGGCTGCTCGGCCACGAATCCGTCTGGGAGCTGCTGTCGGCCGCCGCCCGAGGGCGGCGTGAACTGCGGTGGGCCGTGCTGCGCACCCGCCCGCTGGATCTGCCCGAAGTCCACCGGGCCCGCTACGCCCGCCTCGTACGGGACGTGTGCGACACCGACGACCCCGAGGTCGCCCGGGCGGGCCACGCCGCGCTCGCCACCTGGTCCCCCTGGGCGCCGGACGCGGCGGCGGTGCTGGTGGCCGCCGTCACCGACCTGGACGACCGGGCCTGTTGGCAGTCCGCCGCCGACGCGCTGATCGACCTGATGGCCGCCGTCCCCGACGGCATGCCCGAGGACAACCCCCTGGCCTGGGTCCTCGCGGCCCTCGCCGCCGCCGACGCCCATCCACAGGCGCCCGACGCCGAACCGGACCGGGACCGCCCGGCCCGCCGCCGCATCGGGCGCATCAGCGGGAGACTGGCCTGGCAGAGCCGGATGCGGCAGGGCACGATGCGACCCGTGGCCACCGCGGCGGCCGAACTCCTCGCGGGCTACGAACCCTTCGTCGCGGACGCCGCCCATGTGCTCGTCAACGCCGTCGACCTGGACGCCGAGCCCGGAGTGCTCACCGCCGCGCTCGCCCGGCTGGCCCGTCTGCACGCCGCCCGGCCCGCACTCGCGGCCCGTACCGCCGATTCCCTGCACCAGCGGCTGCACGCCGCCGCGCGGCCCGGCCGGAGCGAGGCCCTGCTGCGGGCCGCACGGGAACTGGGCGATGACGGAGCACTCGCCTCCGGGCTGTTCGCCGTCACCCTCACCGACGTGGCCGGCGTTCGTACGCAATGGGCGGAGCCCTGGCGGGCCCGGCTGCGCGCGCTGCGCCGCCACCCGCACCCGGATGTCCGCGATGCCGCGCTGTTCCTGGCGACCGCGCAGGAATAAGGACCGGCGAGCGCGTGCGGGCGGGGACCCATGAGCATGACGCCTAGCCATTCCGGCGCCAGCCCTGTTGCTCGAACTGATAGCCGTACTCCGGGCGCCCCTTGACGCCACTCGTGCGGAACGGCGCGCCCTGGTCGTCGATCCGTATCGTCCCCTCGCGGTCGCCACTGGTCCAGTCGAGCTCCAGATACCAGCTGCAGTCGCAGCCGGACGTGCGGGCGTTGACCAACAGCACCTCCGGGTCCGTGTCGGACACGCGATACGGGAAGCGGACGGCGGGGATCGGCTCGCCGGCGTCGTTGCCGTCCGTCGGGACGGCCAGGGGGCGGGCGGCGTCCAGGTCGACGGAGAAGGCGCGGGGGGTCAGGGAGCCGCCGCAGCCGTTGTCCATCGCGAAGGAGGACCAGGCCAGCGGGGTGCGCCGCCCCACCACCCGGACGTGCAGGGCCTGCAGCACGACGGCCGACTCGGAGCGGCCTTTCACCGTCATCTCGACGTTCGTCGTGCCGCCGTGCACCGCGCCGTGGGCGGACGCCCAGGTCGCGGCGTCCTGCTCGACGGGCGGTGGGGCGACCTGCGACGGGGGACGGTCGATGAGATAGCGGTGATCGCAGCGGTTCTCCCAGACGTGGGAGCGGGTGCTGACGGTGAGCGGGGTGCCGCTGCCCGGCTTGTCGTCCTGGCCGCCGCCCGAGCCGCCGCCGCTGGATCCGCTCTGCGCGGGCGACGCGGAGGCGGACGCGCCGCCGCGCCGCTCGCCGCCCCTGGGTGAAGCCGACCCACGACCGTCCGCCGTGTCGTCCTTCTTGAGCTCGCCCCGCGCGGTGGGCCGGGCCGACGGCGCGATACCGGACGCCGTCGCGGAGGGCCTGGCGGACGAGGGAGACGAGGGGGACGTGGCGGCCTCCTCCTGCTCGCCCCCCGTGGACGACCGCACCTCCACGGCGGTGAAGGCGAGAACGGCCGCCGCGGCCGCCCCGAGCACCATCCCCCACGGCCGGCTACGCCAGGCGCCGAGCCCGACCGGCCGCCTCCCGGCGCCGTCCACCGCCGGTACGGAACGCAACCGTCCGCGCCCCGCCGAGCCCCTGCCCCTTCCCGCGGCCCCCGCCGCGCGCCCGGCCTGCCGACCGGTCCGCGATCCACCCGACCCCGCGGGGCCCGGGGCTCCCCCGTCAGCGATTGGCCGACCGCCGTCGCGGGGCGCGGCGGCGGGGGAGCCTGCGGGCGTGGAGGGCCCGCTGGGCGGGCTGGCGTCCGGGTCGGCGTCCGGGCCGGCGGACCCGCGCGCCTCCGCCGCCGACCGCTCGCCGTCCAGCGACATGGGCGCGGGCGAGCGGTGATCCGCCCGGGCCGTGGAGGAAGGGCTCCGTGGCCCGGCGGGGCTCGGCGAGCCGTCCGCCGGGCCGTCATCCGCTCCCTGACGCTCGGCTCCGTGTGGTTCGCCCCGGGTGCCGGCTGCCGACCGCCGCTCCTCCCCGCCGCCTTCGGCGGCTGTCTGCCCCACCGCGTCGTGACGGTCGGCGGTGAGCCCTGCCGCGTCCTGCGCTCTGTCGCTCCGCCCCGCCGGGTCGGCGGCGCGGACGGCCCCCGCCGGGTGGCGGTGCGAGTCGGCGTCCCGCCCCGCCTCGTGGGCTTGGGCGGCCTCGGCCGCCTGGGCGGGAGGGCCGGGGGTCTGGCCGGCCGCCTTGGGTGTGCCGGCTGCTGGGGCGGCTGGGCCGGGCCTGGTGGTGTCGGGCCCTGTGTCGGGGGCGTCGGTGTTTCGCCCTTCCGCCTCGTGCGCTCCGGCTGCCTTCGCCGCTCGGGCGGGAGGATCGGCGGTCTGTCCAGCCGCATGGGGCTTGCCGACTGTCGGCGTGGCTGGGCCGCGCCTGGCCGTGGCGCGGCCGGGCGGGCCGTCCGGCGCCGGTGTCCGCTGGGTGCCGCCCCGGCCGGAGGCCGCACGTCTCGCCGCGTCCGCCAGGATCCACCGGCGGTGCAACGCGATCAGCTCCTCCGGCGAGGCTCCGCACAGCCGCGCGAAGCGCTCCACCGCCGCGTACTCCGCCGGCACCGCGTCGCCGTTGCAATAGCGGTGCAACGTCGACGTGCTGACGTGCAGTCGCGCGGCCAGCGCGCCGTAGCTTTGGCCCGAACGGTCCTTCAGCCCGCGCAGACTCTCCGCGAACTCCGTGGTCTCTTCCCCGTTGCTCACCTGAACCACCCCCCACGAATCCATACACCGCCACCCGCGCTCAGGTTCCACCGTCCCGCGACCGCGTTCCAGGCTGTTGTTATTCCCCCAAGTCAGAGTACGTGCAGGCGTTCCAGCGTCCCGAATGCCACGTCACCTGTAGCGGCCGCGCCACGACGGAGCCCACGCTGGAAACCAGCCGCCGCGACTGCCGTGGCGTATCACAGACTCGGGCCGCACAGACGCGGGCCGCGCAGATCCGGTCCGCACACACGCGGGCCGAAGAGACGGGAAACACCTCATGCACAGGCACAAGCACAAGCGCTCCCTCCGCGCCGGCCTCGGCACCCTCGCCACGGCCACCGTGGTCACCGCGGCCGCCGTGGCCGTCGTAGGGGCCGGGCCGGCCCAGGCGAGCGTTCAGGCGGTTCCGGCTCACCTGGTGCCCAAGGAACTGCCGCCGCACCCGAAGTCGGACTGGTACGCGAGCGACGTCACGAAGGGGCTGCCGGAGAACGGCCCGTTCTGCGTCGAGAACACGCTGCCCTCGGCGGGCGCCACCCACCGGACGTTCTGGACCGAGTACGACACGAGCGCGAGCCAGGTCGTCGTCAGGACCGGGACCGTGGACGCCGCCCGCAAGCTGGCCGCGGCCGCCGAGAAGAAGATCCGGAACTGCGCCGCCGACTGGGAGCGGGACCACTCGGGGGGCACCGCCTCCTGGCGGGACTACGGAGCGGTCAAGGCCGAGGACGGGGCCCACGTCTACGGCGTCCACACCTCGTACCCGGACTCGGAGCCGGGCATCCACCTCTTCGGGGTGGGCCGCGACGGGCGGACCGTGACCATCGTCCAGTGGGGCGAGATGGGCGGCTATGACCAGGCCCCGGTGGCCGACTTCCAGCGGACCACGACGACCGCGGTCGTCAAGCTCTACCAGGAGTAGCGCCCAGGGGGAGCAGCCACCGGGAAGCGGCGCTCGCCCGGAGGCACCGCGTGTCAAGGGGACCGTGCCCGGCCGTGTCGGCTACGCGCGCGCAAGGGGGGTGCGCGTCGTCGTCACGCCGGTGGGTGCGGCGACAGCCGTCGCCGCGTACGGTTTCTCGCGAAGCGGGCGCCTCCGGGCGCGCGCGTGAGCAGGGTCGTGGTGAAGTGACCACTTGGGGGTACACGGTCGCAGATCCATGGAGGCTCCCGTGCCCAACGGTTCCCTGTCACTCGCCGCCAAGCTCTATCTCCTGGCCTGGGATCCCCGGACCGGACGGCCCGCCGACCCCGATCATCTGCCGTATCTGGTGCGGGCCGGAGCCCTCACCGAGCTCGCGCAGCGCGGGATGCTGACCGACGAGGACGGTGTCGCGCGGCCGGTCGACGACGCCAGGACCGGGGATCCGGCACTCGACGCGCTGCTCGAACTGATCTTCGAGTCCCGGCCGCGCACCTGGCAGACCTGGGTGAGGCACCACGCACGGCTGACCGAGCGCGCGGTCCGCGACCAGCTCGTGACGGCCGGCTATGTGCGGGCCAGGGGCAGGCGGGTGCTGGGGCTGCTGCCGGCCAAGGAGTACGAGCTGGAGCGGCCGGATGTGGTGGCGGGGGCGCGGGAGGACGCGGTGCGGCTGCTGCGCGGCGGGCAGAGCGTGTCGGAGGTCTCCGCCGGGGACGCGGCGCTCGTCGCACTCGCCGCGGCGGGGGAGCTGCGGACGGTGGTGACGGCCGCGGACGCCAGGGCGCACAAGGCGCGGATCGGCGAGCTGGCGCGGCGCAGCGGCCAGGTGGGGCCCGTCCTGGAGAGGGCGATCGGTCAGGTGCGGTCGGGGGTGGCGGTCGCGGTCACCGGAGTGACGCTGTCGGGCACGCTGGCGGCGGCCGGCTGAGAAGCGATGACGCATGCCGCCGAGGGCGCAGAAGGCGGAGCAAGGCGGGGGAACGGGCGGCGGGGGAGCGGAGTGCCCGGCAGAGGGGGCGGCCCGGCCTCGGCGCCGGGCGCGACGGGCACCGTCGGTCGCCCTGCCCCCTCAGGCCTCCCGCAGCAGCACGGCCAGGTCGTGGTCGAGGTCCAGCCGCGCGCTCTCGCTGCCCTCGGGCACCAGGGCGTACGAGCGGTCGAGGAAGGACTGGAGATCGTCGGTGTCGAACTGGACCATGGCCATGCCCTCCGGGGCGTGGAACTCCAGGACGGTCCGCTGCGGGCCGCACGGCCACACCTGCACATCGCCGCTGCCCGCCGGGCCCCGCAGCCCGGCCGTCAGCAGCTCACGCCCGAAGGTCCACTCCACCGCCTCCCCGTCCAGGGACGCGGCGGGCGGGAAGGAGACGCGCACGGCGAACGGGTCCTCGCGTTCGTAGCGCAGGCATGCGGGGATGGCGCGTGCTTCGGGAGTCGATGCGATGAGGCGCGCCTGGACGGCTTGATCAATGACGGTGGTGGTCACAACGCCTGCTCCTTGCGATCGGTGCGGGTCCTTGCCTCTCTCTACGCCTTTAAGACGTACGGGCCATGACCCCAGTGCACCCGCGGTGGACGTGACGTGTGTCACGACCATGTTTTCGGGTGGAGATGCGACATTTAGGCTTGCGGAATCCACGCAAAGTCTCAGGTGCCGTGCTGAGCTGTTACAAAACCGCGGCTGCGGCGAGGCATCACTCCAGGGGTTGTTCCACCATGACCGAAGGTCCCGCATCGCTGGACGCGGATACCTACATCCGGCTCCACCAAGACCACCACCCACACCTCGTCGCCTACGCACGCACCCTCACCGGCGCCCCGTGGCCGGCCGAGGACGCCGTCGCCGAGGCGTACTTTCTGGTGTGGCGGCGGTTGCGGTCCGGCGCGGCCGTCGGTGACGTCCCGGCAGCCCTCAAGGCCACCGTGCGTGACCTTGCCATGTCCGCCGCAAGCCGGGACCGCGCGCAGCGCGTCTCCTACGTCGACCTGCTCGCGCGCGTCATCGAGGATCTGCCGCAGCGGTGGGTGAAGGCGCTGTGGCAGGCGGAAGCGGAGCGGCAGCCGCCGGTGGCCGAGGCGGGCCGCCGGGCGGAGGCGGGCGCGGGCCCGGCCGCCGCGTTGGAGCGGGCCCGGGACGGTATGCGCCAGCACTTCCTGCGGGCCCAGCCGGGCAGCCCGGCCGACCCGGCCTGCGAGTGGTGCTGGGAGCGGCTGCCTGAGCACGTACGGGGCGCGGACTCGCCCACCCAGGCGGAGCAGGTCGCGGTCCATGTGGCCGGCTGTGCGGACTGCCGGGCGCGGGTGGAGCTGCTGATGGCGGCCGACGCCCGGCTGTCCGCGCTGGTGGGTCCGGCCCTGATGGTTCTCCTGAGCCGGGGGACCGCCGATTACCTGGTGCCGCTGGCCCGCGCGGGCGGCGCGGTGGCCGCCCTGTCGTCCCTGCCGTCGGGTGGTGCCCACGCGGGCCCGGCGGCCGAGACGCTGGAGCTCCCGGCCCGGACGTCCGAGGCCGGCCCCCCGCGCCACCGGGCGCGCCGCCGGGCGCCCCGGGTCGGCCGACCGGTCGCGGCCGTCGCAGGGGCCGGTGCGCTGGCCCTCGCGGGGGCGGCGGTCGCGGCCGGCCTGGTGTTCACGGGCGGCGACTCGTCCGGACCGGAGCAGCGCACGGCGGCCTCCGGGCACTCGTCCGAGTCGTCCTCGGGAGTGACCTCGTCGCCGGAGGAGTCCGCACGGCCGGGCGCGGCGGGACACGGGGCCTCGGGCGACGCCTCCGCCCATCCCTCCACCCAGAACTCCGGCGACGCCGCCGACCGGTCCCAGGAGCGGTCGTCGTCCTCGTCCACGCCGCCCTCGTCGGCGTCGTCCGCCCCCGGTACGTCCGGCGCGCCGAAGAGCACGCCGGCGTCCGCGGCGCCGTCCACGAAGTCAAGCGGCGGGAAGACCCCGGCGAAGACCCCCACCCGGGCTCCCGCCACGAAGCCGACCCCGACGCGGACGCAGAGCGCCACCCCCAAGCCGACCCAGAGCCAGGACCAGACCGCGACCGCGACCCCCGAGCCGACCGCGACGTCGACCGAGTCCCCCGCCGCGGAGCCGAGCAAGTCGCCAAAGCCCACCGAGTCGGCCGAGGCCACCAAGGCGGACGGCCGGCCCCCGGCGTCCGGTCGTAGCGGGGCAGACGGCTGGGACAACGGCTAGGGCGCGGCTAGGGCCGGCTCCCGCAGGGGCCGGATCCGTCGCAGTACGGGGCGTTCGCACTCGTCCCGCAGCCGCACAGCGTCGCGCGGGTCTCCTGGCGGGGGCCCGTCGCGGTCTCGACCCGGAGGTCGCCGCGGACGAGGATCTGGCCCGAGGCCGTACGGACGATGGCGGTGGGGCGGGCGGGGGTCTCGGTGTGGCCGTTGGCCATCCGGTAGCGGAGGGCGCCGGATGTGCACCGCCGGACGATCTCGGCGACGACATCGGCGGGGGCGCCGTCGGGCTGGATCCACGGCTGCCGCCCGGGGTCGAATACCTGGGGCAGCGCCCGGACGCATTCGCCCGCGTGGAGACATCGCTCTGCTTCGTAGTGGATCGTGACCATGGCTCCCACATACGGCTTCGAGCGTTCGACGTCCATGGCCGCCTCAGCCCCCGGCCCGGCTCGTGGGATCCGACAACCCGTCTGACGGGGGGTGGAACACGGGGTTTGTCATGCGCTGCGCCTCCTCGCTCCCCCCGCCCCCACCATAGGAAGGCCCAACCGGTCCCGCGATTCGGCGTCCGGCGCCACTCGTCCGTGGACGGTGTCCCACCAATGGGCTAGCTTCCGGCGCCATGAGTGACAAGAGGACCACCAAGGGGCTCAAGAGGATCAAGGGGCTCTCGGGGACGCTGAGACGCGCGGCAGCGGCCGGGCTGTGCGGCGCGGCGCTCGTGTCGGCCGTCGCCGCCGCGCCGGCGCGGGCCCAACAAGGGCGCGAGGAGAGCCTGTCGGGCGTGACATGGCGGCTGAAGGACAGCGGCAGCGACGCCCGGTTCCGCGGGCTCGCCGCCGTCAGCCGTACGACGGCGTGGGTGGCGGGCTCGAAGGGGACCGTGCTGCGCACGCACGACGGCGGGCGCAGTTGGCGCAATGTGTCGCCCCCGGGCGCGGAGGGGCTGGAGTTCCGGGACATCGAGGCGTTCGACGCGCGGCGCGCGGTGGTGCTGGCGATCGGTGAGGGCGAGGCGTCCCGGGTCTTCCGTACGGACGACGCCGGCGCGACCTGGACGGAGAGCTTCCGCAACACCGATCCGGGCGCCTTCTACGACTGTCTGACCTTCTTCGACGCGCGCAACGGCATCGCGCTCAGCGACCCGGTCGACGGCAAGTACCGCGTTCTGGCGACGGGTGACGGTGGCCGCAGCTGGCGCGTGCTGCCCTCGGACGGGATGCCCGCCGCGCAGCCGGGCGAGGCGGCGTTCGCGGCCGGCGGGCAGTGCCTGGTCAGCGCCGGGCGCCGGGACGCGTGGTTCGCCACCGGGGGCGCGGCCGCCGCGCGCGTGTTCCACTCCGCCGACCGCGGCCGCACCTGGACGGTGGCCGACGCCCCGCTCCCGGCGGGCGACCCGGCGCGCGGCGTCTTCGCGCTCGCCTTCCGTGACGCCCGCACCGGCCTGGCCGTCGGCGGCGACTACCGGGCCGGGCAGCCGTCCCCGAAGGCGGCCGCCGTCACGGCGGACGGCGGGGCGGTCTGGACGGTGGCCGACGCGCCGCCGCCCGCGTACCGCTCGGGCGTCACCTGGCTGCCGCACAGCCGCCGCACCGCTCTCGCGGTCGGTCCGACGGGCACGGATGTGACGACCGACGGCGGCCGCACCTGGCGCACGGTGGACCAGGGCTCGTACGACACCGTCGACTGCGCCCCGGACCTGGGCTGCTGGGCGTCGGGCGAGCAGGGCCGCGTCGCCCGGCTGGAGCCGGCTGAGAGGTAGGCCCGGCCGGGAGGTGGGTCAGGACGGCGGCTGCCGGCGGTGGGCCGCGAGCTCGGGAGAGGTCTTCGTGGCCAGGAACTCGGTGATCCGGTACTCGCACAGACCCGCGACCGAGAACGGGTCGGTCGCCACCAGCCGCTCGATCCTGGCGCGGTCGTCGCCGACCGCCAGGATGATCCCGCCGTCCCGCGGGATCTTGCGGCCGGAGGCGATGATGTCGCCTGAGGCGTACAGCCCCTCCAGCCAGGCCACATGGTCGGGGAGCGCGGCGTCGACGCGTTCGAGGGGCGCGGTGTAGGTCAGCTCCAATACGAACATGATCGCGAGGCTAGTAGCGTGGGGCACACCATGACCAGCGCATTCGACTCCGGGCCCGCCGCCGGGCCCACTTACGAGCTCCCGCCCGGCTGGCCCACGACCGAGGCCGAGGCGGCCGCCGTCCAGGAGCGGCTGCGCGGCTCCGTCCTGGTGGGCGGCGACCTGCCCGCGCCGGGCAGCGGCGCGGGCGCCGTCGTGGGCGTGGACGTCGCGTACGACGACGAGCGGGGTGTGGTAGCGGCGGCCGCCGTGGCGCTCGACCCGCGCGGCCTCGCGGCCGTGGGGGAGGCCACGGCGGTCGGCCGGGTCTCCTTCCCGTATGTGCCCGGCCTGTTGGCGTTCCGTGAGATCCCGGCCGTCCTCGACGCCCTGGGCACCCTGGACCGCCTCGGCCACCGCCCCGACGTGGTGGTCTGCGACGGCTACGGCCTCGCCCACCCGCGCCGCTTCGGGCTGGCCAGCCATCTGGGAGTGCTCACCGGGCTGCCCACCATCGGTGTGGCCAAGAACCCCTTCACCTTCACCCACGACGCCCCCGGCCCGCGCCGCGGGCAGTGGTCACCGCTGCTGGACGGGGCGGAGGTGGTGGGGCGCGCGCTGCGCACCCAGGACGGCGTGAAGCCGGTCTTCGTCTCCGTCGGCCACCGGGTGACCCTCGCCGACGCCTGCGCGTACGCGCTGCACCTGGCCCGCGACTACCGACTGCCGGAGACCACGCGGCGGGCCGACGCGCTGTGCCGCCGGGCGCTGGCGGGCGCGTGAGCAGCGCCCACCAGTACGTCATGCGCGCGCGACCCCCGTACGCGCGCGCCGCCGCTCAGCCGGCCGTCCGCCGCGTCTCCGCGTGGAAGCAGCCGAACTCCACGGCGCGTATGTGCACCGCGGCCACCTCCGGATTCCGGTAGACCTCCGCCAGCCCCTCCTCGATCGTCAGGTCCCCGCCGTCCAGCAGCAGGCCGCTGAGAATGGCGCCCTCGGCGGAGTACGCCCGCAGCACCCTCCGTTCGCCCCGCATGGCGTCCGGATAGCCGCCGCCCGGCCAGCCGCCGCAGTCCTCGGTGTGGATGAAGACCGGGCCCGTCTCGCTGTACGGGCCGGGCGTGGCGCCCGTCTCGAGCGCCCAGCGGCGCAGCGGGGCGTACGAGACGAGCGCGATCGTCTCGCCCGGCCGGCTGCGGCCCAGGCAGCAGCGCAGCGGATTGCCGCCTTCCTCGTCCACCACCATGCGCGGCGGGTTGCCCGCGTCGTCGCTGATCCGCAGCTGCTTCAGCACCTCGGGCGCGATGGCCCGGATCTCGTAGTTCTCGCTCATGGCGTCCATGCTGGTCGCCGGGGCGGTCCGGTGCTGGCGGGATTCGGACGGGGCGCTCGGGCGGTGCGCGGGACCGACGCCGATGCCGGCGCCGATGCCGGCCCCGACGCGTCCGGGGGCTTGACACCGTGTTGGCGCTCCGTCAGATTCAGCGCAGACATAGGACGTCCGACGTCCTGAATGACTGAAATGTCCATGCGATCGTCAGAAAGCCAGGTCTCGATGAGTCTGCCGACTCCGCTCACCGGTGTCGTCCCACCCCTGTGCACCCCGCTCACCCCCACCGGCGAGGTCGACACCCGTTCCCTCGCCGCGCTCGCCGAGCGGCTGATCGGCGCCGGGGTCAGCGGCCTGTTCGTCCTCGGGTCCAGCGGCGAGGCCGCCTATCTGAGTGACCGTAGACGGCGCGCCGTCCTGGAGACCGTGATTGAGGCCGCGGCCGGCCGGGTACCGGTGCTCGCCGGGGTGATCGACATGACCACCGAACGGGTGCTCGACCACGCCCTTACGGCGGCGGCGTCGGGCGTGGACGGACTCGTCGCCACCGCCCCCTTCTACACCCGCACCCACCCGGTCGAGATCGCCGACCACTTCCGGCGCATCCGCGGCGGCGCGGGTCTGCCGCTCTTCGCGTACGACATCCCGGCCTCCGTGCACACCAAGCTCGCCCCGGCCACCGTCCTCGCGCTCGCCGCCGAGGGCACGCTGGCCGGGCTCAAGGACAGCAGCGGCGACGACGGCGCGCTGCGCCGCCTCCTGGTCGAGGTGCGCCGGCGCGGGCTGCACACCTCCTTCTCGGTGCTCACCGGCTCCGAGCTGGCCGTGGACGGCGCCCTGCTGGCGGGGGTGCACGGCGTCGTCCCGGGGCTGGGGAACGTCGACCCCATGGGCTACGTACGGCTGTACGAGCATGCGCGGGCGGGCCGCTGGGAGCGGGCGGCGGCCGAGCAGGACCGGCTGGCCGCCCTCTTCGCCATCACCGACGTCGGCGACCCGGCCGCGATGGGCGGCAGCTCCTCCGCGCTCGGCGCCTTCAAGGCCGCCCTGCACCTGCTGGGCGTCATCGACTGCCCGGCCACCGCCCCTCCCCAGGTGCCGCTGGGCGACGCCGCCGTGAAGTCCGTCCGCCAACTCCTCGAAAACGGAGGGCTCTTGCCGTGACCGCACCCCTGCCCTGGTACCGGGAAGTCTCCCCCCGGCAGTGGAAGGCGATGTTCGCCGCCTGGATCGGCTATCTGCTCGACGGCTTCGACTTCGTCCTGATCACGCTGGTCCTGACGGAGATAGCCGACGAGTTCGACCTGAGCGACGCCTCGGCCGCCTCCCTGGTCTCCGGGGCGTTCATCACCCGCTGGCTCGGCGGCGCGGTGCTCGGTGCGCTGGGCGACCGCTACGGGCGCAAACTCGCCATGATCGTCAGCATTCTGCTCTACTCGCTGGGGACCTTCGCCTGCGGCTTCGCATGGGACTACTTCAGCCTGTTCACCGCCCGGCTGCTGATCGGCATGGGGATGGCGGGGGAGTACAGCGCGAGCGCCACCTACGCCCTGGAGAGCTGGCCGGCCCGGCTGCGCAACCGCGCCTCCGGCTTTCTGATCTCCGGGTTCGCCGGCGGCTCGATCATCGCCGCCGAGCTCTACAAGTGGGTGGTGCCCCACTGGGGCTGGCGCTGGCTGTTCTGGATCGGGGTGCTCCCCGTGTTCGTGGCCCTGTGGGTGCGGCGCGCGCTCCCCGAGAGCGAGGACTGGAGCGAGGCGACCGGTGGCGGGCCGCGCCCGAACCCGTTCCGGCCGCTGTTCTCCGGGCGCCGCAGGGCCTCGCTGAACACGGCGCTGGCCGTGGCCGCGAGCGTTTCGCTGTTCTGTGTCTTCACCCCGGTGGGCGAGGGAATGGTGTGGCCGCTGGCGCTGGTGGCCGCGGCCTGTCTGGTCGCCTTCGCCGCGCAGCTCGGCGGCCGGCGGCGCTGGCTGCTGTACGTGGCGCTGATGTGCACCGTGTTCTGCGCGTTCCTCTACAGCTGGCCCATCCAGGCGCTGCTGCCCACCTACCTGAAGAAGGAGCTCGGCTACGATCCGGGCGAGGTCACGGACATGATGTTCTACGCCGGGTTCGGGACCATGGCCGGCTGCTGGCTCGCCGGGTTCATGGGCGACTGGCTGGGCACCCGGCGTGCGTACGCCCTGACCCTCCTGGCCTCGCTGGCCTTCGTCTTCCCGGTGTTCGCGGTGCAGAACAGCCTGGTCGGGCTCGGGGTGCTGCTCTTTTTCCTGCTCGCCCTCAGCCAGGGGATCTCCGGGATCCTGCCCAAGTACATCGCGAGCCACTTCCCGACCGAGAACCGGGCCGCGTCACTCGGCTTCGTCTACAACACCGGGGCGCTCGGCGGCGCGGTGGCGCCGGTGCTGGGCGCCCACCTGGCGGAGGGCATGTCACTCGGACGGGCGCTGGCGGTGCTCACCTTCGGGCTCACCCTGCTGGTGATCGTGCTGGTCGGCGGCAATGTCCCCCAGCGGCTCGGCCGGCTCACCGATCCGGGAGCACCCGATGACCACCTCGTGCCGGAGCGGCCGTTGTCGGCGTCTGCCGTTAGCGTGGAGAGGACCGGCTGAGGGGCTGGGCGGCCCGCGCCCCGTCCGGCGCCGTTGCGCCAAATGCCTGGTGAGACAGGGGTTTTGAGCGCCCGTCCGGTTATCCACAGGCTCGCCGTGGGGGCTTGTGGAATGCCGGGCGCGTTCTTAGCATCAGCGGTGTTACAGCAGTGGTGTCATACGGTTTGGGGACGGCATGGCGGCGACAGAGCACGGCCCGCTGGCAGGGGTGCGCGTGGTGGAGCTCGCGGGGATCGGGCCGGGCCCCTTCGCCGCCATGGTCCTCGCCGACCTCGGCGCCGACGTCGTCCGCGTCGACCGGCCCGGCGGCCCGGGCGGGCTGAAGGTCGACCCGGCGTACGACCTGGCCAACCGGAACAAGCGCTCGGTGCTGCTCGATCTGAAGGCCGAGCCGGGCCGAGCAGCCGTGCTCGACCTCGTGGAGCGCGCCGACATCCTCATCGAGGGATACCGCCCGGGCGTCGCCGAGCGCCTGGGCGTGGGGCCCGACGCCTGTCTGGCCCGCAACCCCCGGCTGGTCTACGGCCGGATGACCGGCTGGGGCCAGGAGGGCCCGCTCGCCGAGACCGCCGGCCATGACATCGGCTATATCGCGGTCACCGGCGCGCTCGGCATGATCGGCGCGCCGGAGGGCCCGCCCGCCATCCCCGCCAATCTCCTCGGGGACTACGCGGGCGGCGCGCTCTATCTGGTGATCGGCGTCCTCGCCGCCCTCCAGCACGCCCGCGGCTCCGGTGACGGCCAGGTCGTGGACGCCGCGATCGTGGACGGCACGGCCCATCTGACCGCCGTCATCCACGGCATGATGGCGGCGGGTGGCTGGCAGGACCGGCGCGGTGCCAACCTCCTCGACGGCGGCTCCCCCTTCTACGGCACCTATGAGACCGCGGACGGCGGCTATATGGCCGTCGGCGCCCTCGAACCCAAGTTCTACGCCGAGTTCATCGAGCTCCTCGGGATCGCGGACCAGGCTCCCGGCCGCCGCGACTTCGACCGCTGGGATGAGCTGCGCGCCCTGATCGCCGCCCGTTTCAAGCAGCGCACCCGCGAGGAGTGGACGGCCGTCTTCGCCTCGTCCGACGCCTGTGTCGCCCCCGTCCTCTCCCTCCGCGAGGCCCCCGGCCATCCGCAGCTGGCCGCCCGCGCCACCTTCGTCGACCACGGCGGCATCACCCAGCCCGCCCCCGCCCCGCGGTTCTCCGCCACCCCGGGCGCGGTGCGCCGCCCGCCCGCCCGGCCGGGGGCGGACGGCGCCGAGGTGGCCCGCGACTGGGGCGTGCCGCTCTTCCCGAGGGAGCGCCCCTCGTGACGCGGTCCCCCTGCCTGTCCGACATCCCCGAAAGGCTGCTGACGTGAGCACCGAAGCGTATGTGTACGAGGCCATCCGCACCCCGCGCGGGCGCGGCAAGGCCGACGGGGCCCTGCACGGCACCAAGCCGGTGGATCTCGTCGTGGGCCTCATCCACGAGATCCAGCGGCGGCTGCCCGGTCTTGACCCGGCGGCGATCGACGACGTCGTGCTCGGTGTCGTCAGCCCCCTCGGGGACCAGGGCTCCGACATCGCGAAGATCGCGGCGATCGCGGCCGGCCTCCCCGAGACGGTCGCGGGCGTCCAGGAGAACCGCTTCTGTGCCTCGGGCCTCGAAGCCGTCAATCTGGCGGCGGCCAAGGTCCGCTCCGGCTGGGA
This sequence comes from Streptomyces sp. NPDC007917, assembly GCF_042959105.1. Taxonomy (NCBI): domain Bacteria; kingdom Bacillati; phylum Actinomycetota; class Actinomycetes; order Kitasatosporales; family Streptomycetaceae; genus Streptomyces; species Streptomyces sp. NPDC007917. The sequence continues at coordinate 69,592 of NZ_JBIBKK010000030.1, read as the reverse complement.
GGACCTGGTGCTGGCGGGCGGCGTCGAGTCGATGTCACGGGTCAAGATGGGCTCCGACGGCGGGGCCTGGTTCGCCGATCCGATGACCAACTACGAGACCGGCTTCGTCCCCCAGGGCATCGGCGCCGACCTCATCGCCACCGTCGAGGGCTTCACCCGCCATGACGTCGACTCGTTCGCCTCGCTCTCCCAGGAGCGCGCCGCGCTCGCGTGGAAGGAGGGCCGCTTCGACCGCTCCGTCGTCCCGGTCCGCGACCGCTCGGGCCTCACCGTCCTGGACCGCGATGAGCACATCCGCCCCGGGACGACGCCCGAATCCCTGGCAGCGCTGAAGCCGTCCTTCGCCACGATCGGCGCGGCGGGCGGGTTCGACGCCGTCGCGCTGCAGAAGTACCACTGGATCGAGGCCATCGACCATGTCCACCACGCCGGAAACTCCTCCGGCATCGTGGACGGCGCGGCCCTCGTCGCCATCGGCAGCGCCGAGGTCGGCGAGCGCTACGGCCTCACGCCCCGCGCCCGTATCGTCTCCGCCGCCGTCTCCGGGGCAGACCCGACCATCATGCTGACCGGGCCCGCGCCCGCCACCCGCAAGGCCCTCGCCAAGGCCGGGCTGACGATCGACGACATCGACCTGGTCGAGATCAACGAGGCCTTCGCCGCCGTCGTGCTGCGTTTCGCCAAGGACATGGGGCTCCACATGGACAAGATCAACGTCAATGGTGGAGCGATCGCCATGGGGCATCCGCTCGGCGCGACCGGGGCGATGATCCTGGGCACGCTCGTCGACGAACTGGAGCGGCGCGGGCAGCGCTACGGGCTGGCCACGCTGTGCGTCGGCGGCGGCATGGGCATCGCGACGGTCGTCGAGCGCGTCTGAGCGACCGGCCCGCACCCCACGACTTCCCAGGGAGACCGAAGAACCATGAGCAGCCCCACCGCCGCGTCCGCCATCCGCTGGGAGGGCGGCGACGACGGCATCGTGACCCTCGTCCTGGACGACCCCCACCAGTCGGCCAACACCATGAACGCCGCCTTCGTCTCCTCCCTCACCGCGGTCGCCGACCGCCTGGAGGCCGAGCGGGACTCGATCCGCGGCATCGTCGTCACCTCCGCCAAGAAGACCTTCTTCGCGGGCGGCGACCTCAAGGACATGATCAGGCTCGGGCCGGACGACGCCCAGCGGGCGTACGACACGAGCATGGAGATCAAGCGAGGACTGCGCCGCATCGAAACCCTCGGCAAGCCGGTCGTCGCCGCGATCAACGGCTCCGCCCTCGGCGGCGGGTTCGAGATCGCCCTCGCCTGCCACCACCGCGTCGCCCTCGACGCCCCCGGCTCCAGGATCGGCTGCCCCGAGGTCACCTTGGGCCTGCTCCCGGCCGGTGGCGGCGTCGCCCGTACGGTCCGGCTGCTCGGCATCGCCGACGCGCTGCTCACGGTCCTGCTCGAGGGCCGGCAGTACGCGCCGCGGCGGGCGCTGGAGGCGGGCCTGGTGCACGAGGTGGCGGACTCCCCGGAGGAGATGCTGGCCAAGGCCCGCGCCTTCATCGACGCCCACCCCGAATCGCAGCAGCCCTGGGACGTCAAGGGGTACAAGATCCCCGGCGGCACGCCCGCGCATCCGAAGTTCGCCGCCGACCTGCCCGCCTACCCCGCCTCTCTGCGCAAGCAGCTGAACGGCGCCCCCTACCCGGCGCCCCGCAACATCCTGGCCGCGGCCGTCGAGGGGGCCCAGGTCGACTTCGAGACCGCGCAGATCATCGAGGCCCGGTACTTCGTCGACCTGGTCACCGGCCAGACCGCCAAGAACATGATTCAGGCGTTCTTCTTCGATCTGCAGGCGGTCAACTCGGGCGCCGGCCGGCCCCAGGGGGTCTCACCGCGCCAGGTGGCCAGGGTGGGCGTGCTGGGCGCCGGGATGATGGGCGCGGGCATCGCCTACTCCTGCGCCAGGGCGGGCATCGACGTCGTCCTGAAGGACGTGTCGCAGGAGGCCGCCGCCAAGGGCAAGGCCCATGCCGAGGGGCTGCTCGACAAAGCCCTCGCCAAGGGCCGTACGACGCAGGCCGAGCGGGACGCGCTGCTCGCCCGCATCACGCCCACCGCCGACCCCGGAGAGCTGGCCGGCTGTGACGCGGTCATCGAGGCGGTCTTCGAGGACCCGGCGCTCAAGCACAAGGTCTTCCAGGAGATCGAGGGCATCGTCGCGCCCGACGCTCTGTTGTGCTCCAACACCTCCACCCTCCCCATCACCCTGCTCGCGGAGGGCGTCCAGCGCCCCGGCGACTTCATCGGGCTGCACTTCTTCTCGCCCGTCGACAAGATGCCGCTGGTGGAGATCATCAAGGGCGAGCGCACCGGCGAGGAGGCCCTGGCCCGCGCCTTCGACCTGGTGCGGCAGATCCGCAAGACCCCGATCGTGGTCAACGACTCGCGCGGCTTCTTCACCTCGCGCGTCATCAGCCAGTTCATGAACGAGGGCGTGGCGATGGTGGGGGAGGGCGTCGACCCGGCGTCCGTCGAGCAGGCCGCCGCCCAGGCCGGCTACCCCGCCAAGGTGCTGGCGCTGATGGACGAGCTGACCCTGACCCTGCCGCGCAAGATCCGCGAGGAGACCCGGCGGGCCGTGGAGGAGGCGGGCGGCAGCTGGCGGCCGCACCCCGCCGACCAGGTCATCGACCGGATGGTCGAGGAGTTCGGGCGTCCGGGCCGCGCCGGGGGTGCCGGGTTCTACGGGTACGACGAGGCCACCGGTGAGCGGACCGGACTGTGGCCCGGTCTGCGCGCCCACTTCACCAGGCCCGAGGTCGCGGTGCCGTTCGAGGACATGAAGGAGCGGATGCTCTTCTCCGAGGCGCTCGACACGGTCCGGCTCCTGGAGGAGGGCGTGCTGACCTCGGTCGCCGACGCGAACATCGGCTCGATCCTCGGCATCGGCTTCCCCGGCTGGACCGGCGGGGTGCTGCAGTACATCAACGGCTACGAGGGCGGGCTGCCCGGTTTCGTCGCGCGCGCCCGCGAGCTGAGGGACCGCTACGGCGACCGCTTCGCGCCCCCGGAGCTGCTGCTGGACAAGGCCGGGAAGGGCGAGACGTTCAGGGACTGACGGGAGGCTCCGGCTCGTCCTGCCCGTACCAGCCGCGCAGCTCGCTCTTCATCGACCGCTGGAAGGCGATCACCAGCGCCTGCACCACCAGCGGCTGCATATGGGCCGACAGCGACTTCTTGGCCTTCACCCGCTCGGCGCCGGACGGGCCGGACCCGCCCTCGCGGTCCGGCCCCCACACCTCGTCCCGGAAGAGCCTGCTCAGTTCGCGGGCCGCGGACCGGGTGTGTTCGAGGACGACCGTATGGGCCGCCAGGATGGTCTCCAGCGCGATCGGCACCTCCAGCAGCCGCATACCCAGGTGCAGCACCCCGGGGTCGATACGGAAGACGTCCGGGTCATCGGTGCGCTCCAGCACGTTCAGCGCGGCCAGCCGGTCGATGTCCTCCTCCGAGAGCGGACGCCCGGCCCGCCGGGCCAGCTGCTCCCGGGACGCCTCCTCCGGCGCGTCCGGAGCCCAGGAGGCCACCAGGGCGCGGTGGATGGCCAGGTCGTCCGCGCTGAGGTCGGGCGGCAGCTGCCGCAGATAGCGCTCGATGGCGGACAGGGTCATGCCGTGGTGCTGAAGTTCCTCGATCAGCGCGAGGCGGGAGAGGTGTTCGGGGCCGTAGTGGCCGACCCGGCGCGGGCCGAGCACGGGCGGCGGCAGCAGCCCGCGGGTGCCGTAGAAGCGCACCGTACGGACCGTCACCCCGGCGCGGGCGGCCAACTCGTCGACGGTGAGCGTCGGTTCCTCGGTGCCGGTGGTGGCCGTGTCGGGGGTCGCCATGCGCCGTGCCTCGCTCTCCGCCCTGCTGCAGATCGGGTCCGTCGGTCGGTTCATCGGTCGGGTTCACCAGTATTGCTGTCTCACCATCGGTGTGAAGCCCCTCCTGCTGCCGCCCCTTCCCCCGCACCTGTTGACGTCGCGGGAGTCACTGCATAGCGTGCGGTGCTGTTCAACTGTGTTGGTTTTCTTCCGAATCTGTGAAGTGGGGTCGGAGTGAGCACTGGGCACAGCAAACACACCAGACGGGGCCTCGGCAGGCTGCTCGGCGCGGCGCTGGCGATGGCCACCGCGGCCGGGCTGAGCCTCACCACGGCCGACACGGCCCTGGGCAGAGCGCCGGACGCGGGCAAGTTCCCGGCCGATGTGCACACCTATCTGGAAGACCCGGAGATGACGGGCGAGGGGCAGGAACCCCCGCACACCCTGCTGCGGCCGGACGGGCCGGACCGGAAGAAGTGGCAGCGCAGCCTGGACGGCACCTGGCGGTTCGCCATCGCCGACCGTCCCCAGGACGCGCCCCAGGGCTTCTGGAAGCAGGGCTACCGCCCATCCGCCACCTCCGCCTCGGACTCCGCCTCGGACTCCGCCTGGAAGAGCGTCCAGGTCCCGCACACCTGGCAGACCGACGACCTCGACCATCCCCTCTTCCGGAACGTCCAGAGCGAGGTGGTCCCCGACGCTCCGCCGAAGGTTCCCCGCGACACCAACCCCACCGGCGCGTACCTCCGCGACTTCCAGGTGCCCGAGAGCTGGGACGGCCGGAGGCAGGTGATCCGCTTCGACGGGGTGACCTCGGGCTGGTTCCTGTGGATCAACGGCCGCTACGTCGGCTATGACCAGGGCGGCTATGTGCCCGCCGAGTTCGATGTGACCGACTATCTGCACCCCGGCACCAACCGCGTCGCCGTCCAGGTGCACCGCTGGAGCGCCGGCTCCTACCTCGAGGACTACGACCAGTGGCGCTACGCGGGCATCTTCCGCTCCGTGACGCTGTACTCCACGCCCAGGACCCGCATGGAGGACGCGTACGTCACCACCGACCTCGACGACGCCTACCGCGACGCGACCCTGCGGGCCGAGGTCGAGATCGCGCGCGCGGACGGCGACAAGAGCGGTCCGCACCAGGTCACCGGGGTGCTCTATGACCCCAAGGGCCATGAGGTGCGGCGGCTGACCGCCGGGGAGACCGACGGCAGGGCCGAGCTGACCGCCCGCATAGCCGACCCCGCCAAGTGGTCGGACGAGGCGCCGAACCTCTACCGGCTGGAGCTGACCCTGCGCGACCCCGCCGGGAAGGCGGTGCAGACCGTGAGCCAGAACGTCGGATTCCGCGAGATCGAGGTCAAGGACAAGCAGCTCAAGCTGAACGGCAAGCGCATCCTGATCCGCGGCGTCAACCGGGCCGAGACCGATCCCACCACCGGGCGGCACGCCACCCGCGCCCGCATGGAGCAGGACATCCGGCTGATGAAGCGGCTGAACGTCAACGCGCTCCGCACCTCCCACTACCCGTCGGACCCCTACCTCTACGAGCTCGCCGACCGCGAGGGCATCCTCATCGACGACGAGATGGAGGTGGAGACCCACAGCCACGAGAACTGCCCCGACAACTGCCTGGCCGAGCGGCCCGAGTGGCAGAAGGCGTTCCTCGACCGCCACCAGGGCATGGTCGAGCGGGACAAGAACCACCCCAGCGTCATCATGTGGGACACCGGCAACGAGGCCGGGCTCGGCAAGGCCCACTACACCATGGCGGAGTGGACCCGGAGCCACGAGCCCACCCGGCCGCTCTACCACCAGTCCAACCGCCCCGACGGCGACGCGCCCTTCGCCGATGTCGCCGGGCCCCGCTATCCGACCCCGGCCTCCCTGGAGAGCAAGGCCAAGACGTTCACCAAGCCCATCGTGATGGGCGAGTACGCCCACGCCATGGGCAACAGCCTGGGGAACTTCCGGGAGTTCTGGGAGGTCATGCGCGCCTACCCGAACGCCCAGGGCGGTTTCATCTGGGACTGGGCCGAGCAGAACATCCGCCGCCCGCTGATCACCACCCCCGACTCCTCCGGCAACCGCATCGCCGCCAGTCTGTCCGGCAAGCCCCGGGTCGTCGCGGGCAGGAGCGGCAAGGCGCTGTACCTGTCCGGCCTGGACGACTTCGTCGAGGTCTACCGCGACCCCAGGCTCGATCTCACGGGCACCTCGGTCACCCTCGACGCCCAGGTCGAACCGGCCGAGGAGTGGACCGGTGACTTCACCATCGTGAGCAAGGGCGACCAGTACGTCCTGCGGATGAAGGACCGGGACACCCTTGAGTTCACCCTCACCAGCGAGGGCAAGCCACGCACCGTCACCGCCCCCGTCCCCAACGGCTGGACCGGCGCCTGGCACCGCGTCACCGGCACCTACGACGGCAGCCGGCTGACCCTGTACGCGGACGGCAAACCGCTCGCCGACACCCCCTGGACCGGCCGCATCGACTACACCGGCTTCGACCTCGGCGTCGGCCGCAACACCGACACCATGGAGGACGGCTACGCCGGACGCACCGCCAAGGGCACCGTCGACCAGGTCCGCGTCTACGGCACGGCGCTCACCCCCGGGCAGCTCGCCGCGGGGGAGGACCCCAAGGGCGAGGCGCTGATCGCCCTGGACTTCGACGACTTCACCCGCCAGGGCGACTATCTCTCCTACGGCCTGTACGAGTCCGGTGTGGACGGACTGGTCACCGCCGACCGCGCCCCCGAGCCGGAGACCGCCCAGCTCGCCTGGGTGCAGGCGCCCCTGCGGATCACCGCCCCGTCCGGCACCGACCCGCGCTCCGGGCGGGTGAAGGTCACCAACGAGCGCGCCTTCACCGGCACCGCCGACCTCATGCTGCGCTGGAAGGTGACCGAGGGCGCGAAGACCGTCGCGAGCGGAGACCGCCCGCTGGATGTCGGCCCCGGCGAGAGCGCCGACCTCCAGCTGCCCGCCCCGCCCGCGAACCCCGGTGGATACGAGCGGTACCTCACCGTGCAGGCCGTCACCGCACGGGACACCGACTGGGCGAAGGCCGGACACGTCGTGTCGTTCGGCCAGTTCGCGGTGGGCGGAGACAAGGTGCCGGAACCGGCGGCGCCCGCCGGCGCCCACCGCCCGGCCACGGCCGATGACGGCGCGAAGAGCGTGGAGGTGACCGGCGAGGGCTTCCGCTACACCTTCGGGAAGAAGGACGGCACCCTCACCTCCATGCGCGTCGGTGGCCGCGAACTGCTGCGCTCCGGCCCCGAGCTGGACGCCTGGCGCGCCCCGATCAGCAACGAACGCTCCGACTGGGGCACCGCCGAGGGCAAGCGGTGGCGCGCCCTCGGGCTCGACCGGCTGCGCACCACGGTGGACGGGGTGGACGTGACCCCCGCGGACGACGGCACGGTCACCGTCACCGTCCGCTCCACCGCCGCCGCGCCCGATGTGACCGGCGCGTCGTTCGAACAGACCGTCGACTACCGGGTCGACGGCTCCGGCCGGATCGGCATCCGGCACCGGGTGGAGGCGCGCGGCGCGTTCCGCACGCTGTCGTATCTGCCGCGCATCGGCCTCACACTGCGGGTGCCCCAGCGGTACGACACCTTCCGGTGGTACGGCCGCGGCCCCGTGGAGAACTTCGACGACCGCAAGGACGGCACCCCCATGGGCGTGTGGTCAAGCTCCGTCCAGGACCAGTACGTCGAATACCTCAAGCCCCAGGACCACGGCAACCACGACGACGTCCGCTGGGCCTCGCTCACCGACGGCGGCGGCCGGGGGCTGCTGGTCTCCGGCGACCTGGAGGCGGGCGCCACCGCGTACGACGAGCTCGACCGCGCCGCCTACCCGCACTTCCTCAAGCGCAACGCGGGCTGGAACACCCTGCACGCCGACCACGCGGTCACCGGCGTCGGCGACACCCCCAACCCGGTCCGCGAGCAGTACCGGGTCAAGGCCGACCAGCCGTACGACTACACCCTGACGCTGCGCCCGCTCACCGGAAAGGAAGTTGCGTCGAACGGGTGAACGTCTTGTGTCCCCGTCGCATCGGCGCTTTCGTAGGATGACACATGGGGGAACGCGGCATCGGGGGGACGGGGGAGTGCCATGCGCCGCGAGTGGGCGGGGGAGTCCGAGCGGGACCGGGCCGTGGAGGCCTATGTCGAAGCGCGGCTGAGACGCGAGAGTGACGGCGGGCGCGGGCCCGGCCTCGGCCGGGCCCGCGCACCCGGCTCCCAGCTCGACGCCACCCTGCTGCTCGGCCCGCGCGGCAGCGGCAAGACCACCCTGCTGCGCCATCTGGAGCGCTGGGCCGAGCGCGCGCCTGTCGCCCGGCTCGACCTGGCGGACCTCGGCCAGAAGGGCGGCAAGCCGATCGACGCGCTCACCGGTCTGGTCTTCCGGCTCAACGCGCGCAAGGCCGACTTCCCCAAGCTGGACTTCCCCTCGTTCGGCCTGCTGGTCATGGCCGTGGCCGCCGAGGTGGACGGGATCGACCGGGACACCGCCGTACGGGACATGGCGGACGCGCTGGCCGGCCCGGAGAGCCGCCGCCTGGAGGTGCTGGGGCGGCTCGCGGACGCCGTGGCCAGTGCCGTCGGCGCGCCCGGGCTGGTCGGCGCCGCCCTGCCGCTGCTGCCCGAGTGGCAGCGCGGCTGGGCCCGGCTGCGCACCCGCCGGCGACTCCGCCGGGTCCGCCGCACCGCGCCGCAGCAGTCCCACGACACCTTCCTGCTCGAACTCAACCAGCGCTACGGCGCCGGCGAGGACGAGGAGCGCAAGCGGGCCGAGGCGGTGCTCTTCGCGGCCTTCCTGGACGACCTGCGCCGGGCCTACCGGACCCGCGGCGGCGACCGGCGGCGCACCTCGCGCTGTCTGGTGCTGCTCGACAACGTCGACTCCACCCTCGGCAGCGACTTCCTGGAACACCTGCTGGAGGCGCGCCGGGAGGCCGACGACCCGGACCCGCTGGTCGTCGTGGCCGCCGCGGGCAGTTACCCGAGGGTGTTCGAGGACCACGCGTGGGGCGGCGCGCCGCAGCCCGGCGCGTATCCGGGGCGCTGGGACGGCGGCGAGGAGTTCCAGCCGGCCCAGGTCGCCCGGGGGCTGTGCGTGGGACAGCTGCGCGATCTGCGCCGGCTCGAAGTCGAGCGGCAGGCGAAGGAGGTGCTGCGGGCGGCCGGGCGCGACGTACGGGCGCCGCGGGTCGACGGCGGCGTCAAATGGCTCGGCTGGGCGGCGTACGAGCTGACCCGGGGCCAGCCCGCCGCCACCGCCGCGGTGCTGGAGGCGCTGCTCGGCGCCGGCCCCACCGCGGAGTGGGACGAGCGGCTGCGGAGGGTCCTCGATCCGTCCGGGGAACTGGTGGACGTCCTCCTGGACCGGCTGCTGCCCATCGACGCGAGCAGAGAGCTGGTCCGGGCGCTCACCCGCGCGGCCGCCTCGGTCGACCTGGCCCACGCGGGCGTCGCCGGACAGCTGTGGGGCGAGGCCAACGCGGCGGTGCAGAAGGAGTTCGACGACTTCTGCGCGGATGTGCTGTGCTCCATGCACATCGACACCGGCGACCGGGCCGCCGACGGGCGGACCGAGACCCTGCACCCGGTGCTGCGCCTGTTACTGCTGCGCAAACTGGCCGCGCTGGGCCCCGCCCGGGGCGCGCCCGGCCCGGACGGCTGGGACGCCACCCACACCGCGCTGCGCGACCGGGCCCAGGAGGCGGGGAAGCCCGGGCTGGCCGCGTATCACGCGCTCGCCCTGGGCGATCTGCCCGCCGCGGCGGGCTACTTGAACGAGCGCTTCGGCCTGATCGCCGCGGAGGACTGGTGCGTCGAGCTGTGCCGGCTGCGCCGGGCACCGCTGCGCCCGCTCGGCGGCCCCGACGCCCCCCACCGGCCGCCCTGGGAGCGCTACGAGGCGCTTGTCGACTTCCTCAACGAGGGCGAGATAGACAGCCGGCTGCGCACCGTCACCCGTCTGCTGGCGGCGAGCTGGATCAGCCCCGAGCCACGGCCGGCCCCCGCCACCGACCGGGTCGGGGACCCGTACCGCGATCCGCTGGGCGATCTGTACGCCGAGCTGTACGGGGAGATCGCCGCCCGCTTCAGGACGCTGGCGGCGCATACCGAGAGCGTGAGCTGGGACCGCACGCTGCTGGCGAAGGCCGCGCAGTACGAAGGGAAACCGTGGTGAGCGGCAGGGTGTACGTGCCACCGAGACCCCCGTCCCGGCGGGGCCTGTGGGCGGTGGTGGCCCTGGCCACCGCCGTCTGCCTCGCCCTCGCGGGCCTGTGGTGGCTCCGCGACTCCGGTCCGGCGCGGTGTGCCGAGGGGGTCTGGAAGCGGGGGCCCGGCGGGGAGTGCGTCGGGGTGAGCGACGGCTCGTACGTCTTCAGCCCCGAGCTCAAGGAGGTCAGCGCGAAGATCCGCGCCGAGAACCGCAGGGTGGAGGAGTCGGGCGACCCCTGGGTCGCGATCGCCTACACCGAGTCCATGACGAGCAGAAAGGACGGGCCGCGCGCGAACGACCGCGGGCCCGAGGTGGTCCGGGAGGCGATCGAGGGCGCGTATCTGGCGCAGCGTGAGCTCAACGACGCCGAGAGCGGCCACGGCCGCACCCCGCAGCTCAAGCTGCTGCTCGCCAACAGCGGACAGGGCGGCGAGCAGTGGCGGCCGCTGGTGGACCAGCTGATCACCATGTCGAAGGAGGAGCAGCTGGTGGGGGTCGCCGGCTTCGGACAGAGCCTGGAGACCACGAAGTCCGCGGTGGACGCGCTGCGCGAGGCGGAGATCCCGATGGTCGGCGCGACGGTCGCGGCCGACGGGCTGTCCACCGAGAAGCCGGTGTTCTTCCGGGTCTCCTCGCCCAACCGGGACCAGACCGCCATCGCCGCCAAATACCTGAAGGGCCGGCAGGACGGCGACCCTCGCTTCCGGGTCGAGGTCGTCAAGGACATCAAGCACGACGACTCGTACAACGAGACCCTTGACCAGGACTTCGACCGGGCGCGGCGCGCCGAGGGGGTGAAGCTGGTGACCGAGGAGGGGCATTCCTTCGTCTCCGGCAGCACCTCGACCGAAACCGCCCTCGCCTCGATCGCCGAGACCATCTGCCTCCCGGAGCGGTCGATCAAGGCCGTCTACTTCGCCGGCCGCGGACGGGAGTTGAAGTCCTTCCTCCAGGCCCTGACGGCGCCCGGCAGGCGGTGCGATCTCACGGTGCTCTCCGGCTCCAGCGCGATAGGGGTCTTCTTCGACCCCACGGCGAAGGACGGGCTCGCGGTCGCCGGTGACGTGCTGACCCGCTGGAAGCACGGCCGCATCAAGGTCCTCTACACCGCCTACGCCCACCCCGACGCCGTGGCGAAGATCTATCCGCGCCGCGGTGAGAACCCCTACCCCGCCTTCCGGAAGGCGTACCACGACGCCGGATTCGGCGGCGACCAGGAGCTGCAGAACGGCCAGGCGATGATGGGGCACGACGCGGTGCTCTGCCTGGGCAAGGCCGCCCGCCTGGCGGAGGCCCCGCAGGGGAGGGAGGCGGTGGACGCGGCGGGGGTGCGGAACATGCTGCTGCAGATCGGGAAGCGGTCCGAGCTGCCCGGCCTCAGCGGTCTGATCGCCTTCGACGAGCGGGGGAACCCGAAGGGCAAACCGATGGCCCTGGTGGAGCTCAGCCCCGCCGAGGGCGCCCACTACGTGTACCGCGGCACCGTGTCCCCGTAGCAGCCTCCCGCAAGCCTCCTCATGGCGCGGCACACACTGGAGGTGTGGCCACCGCCGGGGACAGCCGTACGGCGGCGGGCGGCCCCGAGCCGCCGCCCGTCGGCGGCATCCTGCCGTTCACCCGGGACGAGGAGCTGGGGCTGTACGCGGAGTGGCTGCGGCTCGGCCGGGTGCTGGGCTTGGACGACCGTGACCTGCCGAGCACGGCCGAGGACTTCTGGGCGTACTACCGGGGCGTCCTGGCCCACGACCTCGAGGCGACTCCGGTCGCCCGCGAGCTCACCGCGCCCGACGCCTCCCTGCCCCCGCCCGACGTCGGCCCGCGCCCGCTGCGGCTCGCGCTGCGCACCGTCTGGCCCCTGCTGCTCCCACCCTTCGCCCGCTTCCCGCTCGTTCCTGACCGTCGGCCTGATCCCGCCGGACGCGCGGCGGGCGACCGGGCTGCCGTGGAGCGCGGCGCAGGAGCGCACGCTGCGCCGGTTCGGCCGCGCCGCCGGGGTGGTGGTCCCGCTCCTGCCCGAGCGGCTGCGCTACCTCCCCCTCGCCCGCGAGGCCCGCCACGAGGCCCGCCGCGAGGCGAGGCATGAGGCGAGCATGAGGCGCGGTGCGAGGCGCGGCACAAGGCACAGCGCTGAGCGCGGGGGCGAGACCCCGGCAGGGGCCCCGCCCCGAGAGCTGACCGGGGAGCGTCAGTGGCGCCCTGTGCCGTGGACGGTGTCCGTCGCGTGGATCGCCCGCCACGACTTCGGCCGCGCCGCCGCGCCCGCACCCGCGTCCGCCGCCGCGCCCGCCCCGATGCCGTTCGCCCGCGCGGCCGGTGCCCCCGGCTTGGACGCCGTGAACAGCCAGGTGTCGAAGAGGCTTCCGAGCGGACGGCCCGAGACCTTCTCGGCGTACGTCTCGAAGTCGCGCACCGATCCGTTGCCGTAGCGCCGCTCGGTGGGCCACCCCTTGAGGATCGCGAAGAAGTCGTCGTCGCCGACCTCGTTCCGCAGCGCCTGCAGCGCGATCGCCCCGCGGTCGTAGACCGCCGCGTGGAACTGGTTCTCCGGCCCCGGGTCCCCGGGCTCGACCGTCCAGAACGCGTCCTCGGCCGGATGCTGCGCGTACACGTAGTCCGCGAGCTCCTGCGCCGTGCCCTCGCTCTCCTTCTCTGACCACAGCCACTGCGCGTAGCGCGCGAAGCCCTCGTTGACCCAGATGTCCCGCCAGTCCTTCACCGAGACGCTGTCGCCGTACCACTGGTGGGCGAGCTCATGGACCACCACCGAGACGTTCGAGCCGCCCGCGAACTGCCGGGGGCTGTAGAACGGGCGGGTCTGGGTCTCCAGCGCGTAGCTCGTCCCCACGTTGGGCACATAGCCGCCGAGCGCGCTGAAGGGATAGGGGCCGAAGACCCCGCTGAGCCAGTCCGCGACCTCGGCCGTGCGCTCGACGCTGGCGCGCGCCGCGCCCGCGTTGTCGCCCAGGTCCTTGCTGTAGGCGTTGATGACCGGCAGGCCGTTTTCGGTGGTGTCGGTGGTGATGTCGAACCTGCCGACGGCGAGGGTGGCGAGATAGCTGGCCTGGGGCCGGTTGGAGCGCCAGCTGTAGCGCGTCCAGCCCAGCCGTGAAGTGGTCGACTGGAGGGTGCCGTTGCTGATCGCCTGTGTTCCGTCGGGCACCGCGACCGACACGTCGTAGGTGGCCTTGTCGAGGGGGTGGTCATTGCTCGGGAACCACCACCACGCCGCCTCCGGCTCGTTCGCCGCGACCCCGCCGTCCGGGGTGCGCAGCCAGGCCGTGTAGCCCTTCACCTGCACCTTGGAGGGCGTGCCGCGGTAGCGCACGACGACGGTGAAGGGGCGGCCCGAGTCGAGCGGGGCGGCCGGGGTGATCTCCAGTTCGTGGTCGCCCTTCGCCGCGAAGGCGGCCTTCTTGCCGCCCACCAGCACCTCGCTCACCTCGAGCGCGAAGTCGAGGTTGAAGCGGGACAGGTCCTGGGTGGCGGTGGCCACGACGGTCGCCGTGCCCTCCAGGCGGTCGGTGACCGGCCGATAGGTCAGCCGCAGGTCGTAGTGGGAGACGTCGTACCCGCCGTTGCCGTAGTCGGGGTAGTACGAGTCCCCGATGCCGGGCGCGCCCGGGGTGGCGTCGGCCGCCGAGGCCGGGACCGCCAGCAGCAGGCACGCGGCGGCCGCGCTCGGGACGGTGAGTCTGTGACGCACGGGTCCTCCAACTCGTCGGGGACAACGATCACTGCAGACCCTAGGTACTCGCCGAGGCCCCCTCCTGTCCATCACCCAGGGCGACACACGATCGACATCCGGTCGACATCAGCGGCCACCTCGGCCCCAACGACATCGGAGTGCCCTCTTCTGCACGGGAGTTGACTCGCGCTACGGTCCGCCCGTGCTGCTACGTATGCGGAAGCCCCGCCGCGCGAGACCACGGATCGCGCTCCGACCACTCGCGGCCGCCGCCCTGGCGGCCCTCGCAGCGACGTTCATATCTCCCCTCGGCACACCGGCCGCCCAGGCCGCCGTGCGGGAGAGCAGACCGATCTACTCATACGACAAGGCGATCCGCGAATCCGTATGGGTGGACACCGGACTTGACGGCGACTCGGACGGCAGGACCGACCGGGTCGCCGTCGATATCGTGCGCCCCGCCGAACCCGCCCAGCAGGGCCGCCGAATCCCCGTGATCATGGATGCGAGTCCGTACTACTCCTGCTGCGGACGCGGCAACGAGAGCCAGCGGAAGACCTATGACGCGGCCGGCAAACCCGTCCTCTTCCCGCTCTTTTACGACAACTACTTCGTGCCGCGCGGCTACGCCACCGTCCTGGTCGACCTCGCCGGGACCAACCGCTCCGACGGCTGTGTGGACGTCGGCGGCCGCTCCGACATCCAGTCCGCCAAGGCCGTCGTCGACTGGCTGAACGGCCGCGCCACCGGCTACACCACCCGCACCGGCACCGCCACCGTCACGGCCGACTGGTCCAACGGCGCCACCGGCATGATCGGAAAGAGCTACGACGGGACCGTCGCCAACGGCGTCGCGGCCACCGGCGTCAAGGGCCTGAAGACCATCGTGCCCATCAGCGCCATCTCCTCCTGGTACGACTACTACTTCGCCCAGGGCGCCCCGCTCTTCGACAGCGGCCCCGACGGCCTCTCGGACGGCGTCGAGAGCGACGGCGCACACGCGCGCTGCACCGCCGTGCAGCGGGAGCTCATCGACGGCGCCCCGCGCAACGGCGACTGGACCGGCCTGTGGACCGGGCGCGACTACGTCCCCGGCGCCAACAAGGTGCGGGCCAGCGTCTTCGCCGTCCACGGGATGCAGGACCTCAACGTCCGCACCAAACACCTCGGCCAGTGGTGGAACGCGCTCGCCGACGCCGGCGTGGAGCGCAAGATCTGGCTCTCGCAGACCGGACACGTCGACCCCTTCGACTTCCGCCGCGCGGAGTGGGTGAGCACCCTGCACCGCTGGTTCGACCACTACCTGCTCGGCATCGACAACGGCATCGAGCGCGAGCCCATGGCCGACGTCGAACGCGCCCCCGACCGCTGGGCCACCGACCGCTCCTGGCCGCCCGCCGGCACCCGCCCGACCACCCTGCTGCCGCGCCCCGGACAGACGCCAGGCGTCGGCGTCCTCGGCACCGAGCCGGCCGCCCCCGGCGCCACCGAGACGTTCACCGACGACCCGAGGCAGAGCGAGGCCGACTGGGCCGCCCGGATCGACCAGCCGACCGCCGCCAAGGCCGGGTTCACCACCGCGCCGCTGAAGGAGGACCTGCGGCTCGCGGGCTCCGGCGCGGTCACGGTCACCGCGACCCCCTCCACCTCCTCCGCGCACCTGTCCGCGGTCGTGGTGGACCTCGGCCCGGACACCATCCGCAACTACACCGGCGACGCCGAAGGCATCCGCACCCTCGCCGACCGGACCTGCTGGGGCAGCGGCACGACGGCCGACAGCGGCTGCTTCAAGCGGACCGAGGCGGACACGGCGAGCGTCGGCTACACCGTCCTCAGCCGCGGCTGGGCCGACCTCGGCCACTGGGCCGACGACGGGAAGGGCCGCCCGCTGACCCCCGGCAAGCCCTACACCCTCACCCTCGACCTCGCCGCCACGGACCACATCGTCCCCGCGGGCCACCGGCTGGCCCTCATCGTCGCCGGTACGGACGCGGGCCTGATCGAACCGGCGGACACCACGCCCACGGTCACCGTCGACCTGGCCCGCACCCAGGCCCGGCTGCCCCTGACCGGCGGCGCCCCGGCGCTCGCCCGGGCCACCGCGGGCACCCCGGCCGAGGCCGCCGCCTCGCCCGATGCCCCCGCGCTCAAGGGCGTCCCCGAGCCGCGCCCCATGTCCCGGCTGCCCCGGTAACGAGCCGCCGACCCCTCACCCAAGGAGACCCCACTCCGTGATACCCGCGATCTCCCGCATCCCCCTGGTCCGCGCCGCGGCCCTCGGCGCCGTCGCGCTGCTGACCACCTCGTTCCTCGCCGCGCCCGCCCACGCCGGAACCCCTGAGCCCCGCACCGGCTTCGAGACCAGCCACGGCGCGCGCTGGACCACCGAGCCGGAGGAGGAGCGCTTCCTGGCCGCGGTCGACGCCGCGAGCGCGCGCGTCGCCGTCGACCGCATCGGCACCACCGAGCAGGGCCGCCCGCTGCGCCTGGTGCGGATCGGCGCGCCCGCCGCCCCGGCCCGCACCGCGAACGCCAACTCGCTGCTGCTCATCTGCTCACAGCACGGCGACGAGCCGTCCGGCCGCGAGGCCTGCCTGTCCACCGTCCGCGATCTCGCCTACGCCAAGGACGCGCGGACCAGGCGCTTCCTGGAGCGCACCAACGTCCTCGTCATCCCGACCGCCAACCCCGACGGCCGCGCCGCCGACACCCGGGAGAACTCCCAGGGCGTCGACATCAACCGCGACCACATCGCCCTCACGACCGCGGAGGCCCGCGCGGCAGCCGCCGTCCTCCGCGACTGGCGGCCCGACACCGTCTACGACCTCCACGAGTACGGGGCCACCGTCCCGTACTACATGAAGGACCTGCTGGCGCTGTGGCCGCGCAACCTCAACACCGCGGACGCCGTGCACCAGGAGGCGCGTACGCTCTCCGACGCATACGTCCGGCCGCACGCCGAACAGGCGGGCTTCAGCACCGGCGTCTACGGCATCTGGACCGACCCGGAGACCGGCGACCCCGTCAAACAGGTCGCGGGCGACGGCCAGGAGCGGATCCTGCGCAACACCGCCGGGATCAAGAGCTCCGTCGGCCTGCTCGTCGAGACGCGGGTCGACCCGCTCACCGACGCCGAGAAGGCCGACCCCGCCGTCAACAACCGGCGCCGGGTGGGCTCCCAGCTCGCCGCGCTCGACGGCGCCCTCGCCTTCACCGACAAGCGGCGCGGAAGCATCGAGGCCGCCACCACCCACGCCCGGCTGACCGGCTACGCCGACCGCGGCCCGGTCTACCTCGGCGGCGGCGACAACGACCCGGCGGGCCCGGAGGAAACCCTCGCCGACCCGCCGTGCGGCTATCTGCTGGACGCCGGGCAGTACGCGGCGGTCAAGGACGAACTCGCACTGCACGGCGTCACGGTGCGGCCCCGGCACGGCGGCGCGGACGGCGCCTTCGTACCGCTGCGCCAGTCGCTGCGCGCGCTGGTGCCGCTGCTCCTCGACGGCCGCGCCACCTACCACCTGACGGAGGGACAGCCGGTCAACAGCTGCTGACCAGTCCGGCCGCTTCCTCCGCACACCCCCAGGCGACGGTGACGCCCGCCCCGCCGTGGCCGTAGTTGTGCACGAGCCAGGGACGTCCGCCACCGCCCGCCGCGGTGTCCGCCTCCAGCCGCACCCGCGACCGGGCGGGGCGCAGCCCCACCCGGTGCCCGATGACGCGCGCGTCCGCCAGCCGCGCGCCGACCGCGTGGGCGCAGCGGGCCACGATGGCCTCGGCCGTCGCCGGGTCGGGCGTCAGATCCCAGACGTCCTCCCGGGCGGTGCCGCCGAGGACCACCCCGTACGGCTGGGGCAGTACGTACAGCGTGTCCGCCGAGCCGGGGTCGGCGGCCACGAACCACTCGTCGACGCCCGGGTTCTCCACCGTCACCAACTGGCCCTGCACCGGGCGCACCTCGGCGTCCGGCACCAGGTCGCGGGCGCCGAGTCCGGTGCAGTTGACGACGGCCGGCGCTTCCCGCGCGGCCTCGTCCAAGGTGGTCACGGCGCGCTGCTCGACGCTGCCGCCCGCCGCCTCGAGCCGCCGCAGCAGATAGCCGAGATAGGTCGACATGTCGACCAACGGGATCCGTGCCCGCAGGCCGTGGTCCCAGCCCTTCGGCAACTCCTCGGGGCGCGCCGGGCGCAGCCCCGGCACCTCGGCGGCCCAGGGGCCGAGGTCCCCGAGGCCCATGCCCGCCAGCGTCCCGTGGACCATCCGGACGCCGGTCTCCTCCGGCCGGGCGGCCAGTTCGGCCAGGACGCCGAGCGTACGCAGGGACCAGGCGCCCACCTTCTCCTCCGGCTGGACGCGGTACGGCCACCACAGCCCGCCCGCCACCGCAGACGTGGTGTCCGCGACCGGGTCGCGGGTCCACACCGCTACTCGCGCACCGCTCTCGGCCAGCACGACGGCACTGGTCAGGCCGATGACCCCGGCGCCGACGACTATCGCATCGCTCGTCATGTCCGGAGGCTATCGCCGGGGCGTGCTGCGCGGGGACAGTGCCGCGGCAGGGCAATACTTGGCGCATGACCCCCGAGTACGCGACCTTCGGCCTGGCGCCGGCGATGCGCGCCGGCGGCGTGCTGCCCCTGGGCGCGTACCGGACGCACCGCGACTTCCTGGACTTCACCGTCGATGGCGAACCCCTGCTGTCGAGCCTCGCCGACCTGGACGTGATCTCGCCGCTCGCCGCCGACCTCGGTCCCACCGTCTTCACCGCCCGTGTGCGCGGTCTGCTGCTGGAGACCGAGTCGCCGCTGCCCGCGGGCCGTCGCGTCGTCTACGGCTGTCCCGAGTGCGAGGACCTGGAGTGCGGTGTGGTCACGGCGGTCATCGAGCGCGAGGGAGCGGACGTCGTCTGGCGTGACTTCGCCTGGCAGACGGGCGACACCGCGGACAGCTACCCCGGCCTCGGCCCCTACCGCTTCCGCGGCGAGCAGTACCGCGCCCAGTTGCTGGCACACGAGGCCCCGGCGGGGCGCCGGGTGCTGCTGGTGGGGCAGCGCGCCGCCTTCCTCGCCAAACTCGCCGCGGCGCTGCGCACCATCGGCATCGGCGCCGAGATCACCCGGGACGCGGTCACGGCACACGCCGACGAGCTGCGGGAGTACGACGCCGTGGCCTTCGGCCGTACGGTCGGCCCCGAGGAGCGCGCCGCCGTGCGTGACGCCTTCGCGGCGGCGGGCGCGGGCGCGGTCTTCGTCGCCGACGCGGCCCCGATCGTCCCCCTTCTCGTAGCCCGCGTCGAACAGGCCCTCGGCCACACCGTCCACGACCAACGGCTGGCCGGGCTGCGGGCCGAGGGCGCCGAGGCGCTGCTGGAGGTCGTCGCCCCGTGCCGGGTGGGGCTCCTCGCCCACCGCCTGGACCGGCTCGGCCGCCCGCGCGCCCAGGCCCTGTTCAGCGGCTGGCTGGAGCCCGGCACCCACCGCGTCCCCCTGGACGCACGGGCCGTGCGCGGGGACGCCTTCCTGGTCGCCCGCACCTCCAGCACCGTCCTCGTGGCCCCGGTGGCCCCCGATCCCCGCTGACCCGCGCACCCAGCGAAAACCGCGCGACAGCCACCGCTCCGCTCCGGTTAGGATCGGCGCTCTAATGACTGCCACTCTCGTCGCCAAAGACCTCGCCGCGGGCCACGGCGACCGCACCCTCTTCTCCGGCCTCGACCTGGTCGTGGCGCCCGGTGAGGTGATCGGTCTCGTCGGCGCCAACGGGGCCGGGAAGTCCACGCTGCTGCGGCTGCTGGCCGGGCTGACCGACCCCGAGCACGGGGCCGTGCGGCTCAGCCCGCCGCATGCGACCGTGGGCCATCTGCCGCAGGAGCCCGAGCGGCGGCCGGAGGAGACCGTACGGGGCTTCCTGGCCCGGCGTACGGGCGTGGCCGCCGCCCAGACCGCGCTGGACGCCGCCACCCAGGCGCTGGTCGACGGTGCGCCCGGTGCCGACGACACCTACGCCACCGCCCTGGAGCGCTGGCTCGGGCTCGGCGCCGCCGACCTGGACGAGCGCGCCGACGAGGTCGCGGCCTCGCTGGGGCTCGACATCTCCCTGGACCGGCCGATGACCGCCCTGTCGGGCGGCCAGGCGGCGCGCGCCGGGCTCGCCTCGCTGCTCCTCAGCCGCTATGACGTGTTCCTGCTGGACGAGCCGACGAACGACCTGGACCTGGACGGGCTGCGGCGGCTGGAGAGCTTCGTCCAGGGGCTGCGCGCCGGCACGGTACTGGTCAGCCACGACCGCGAATTCCTCGCCCGTACGGTCGACAAGGTCCTCGAACTCGACCTCGCCCAGCAGCAGGTGAACCTCTACGGCGGTGGCTACGCCGCCTATCTGGAGGAGCGCGAGACCGCCCGCCGCCACGCCCGCGAGCGCTACGAGGAGTACGCGGACACCCGCGCCGGCCTGGAGGCGCGGGCACGCACCCAGCGCGCCTGGATGGAGAAGGGCGTCAAGAACGCCCGCCGCAAGGCCACCGACGGCGACAAGCTCGGGCGCAACGCCCGGGTCGAGTCCACCGAGAAGCAGGCCGCCAAGGCCCGCCAGACCGACCGGATGATCGAGCGCCTTGAGGTGGTCGAGGAGCCGCGCAAGGAGTGGGAGCTGCGGATGGAGATCGCCGCCGCGCCGCGCTCGGGCGCGGTGGTGGCGACCCTCCGCGGCGCCCAGGTGCGGCGCGGTGAATTCCACTTCGGCCCCGTCGACCTCCAGATCGACTGGGCGGACCGGGTCGCGGTCACCGGGGCGAACGGCTCCGGCAAGTCCACGCTGCTGGCCGCGCTCCTCGGCCGCCTCCCGCTGGACGCGGGCGCGGCGGCGCTCGGGCCGGGCGTGGTGGTCGGCGAGATCGACCAGGCGCGCGCCCTGTTCTTCGGCGGCGAATCGCTGCTGGACGCCTTCGGCGCGGCGGTGCCCGAGCTGCAGCCGGCGGAGGTGCGCACGCTGCTGGCGAAGTTCGGCCTCAAGGCCGACCATGTGCTGCGGTCCGCGTCCACCCTGTCGCCGGGGGAACGCACCCGCTCGGCGCTCGCCCTGCTCCAGGCGCGCGGCGTCAACCTGCTGGTCCTGGACGAGCCCACCAACCACCTGGACCTGCCCGCCATCGAACAGCTTGAGTCCGCGCTGGCCTCCTACACCGGCACGCTCCTGCTGGTCACCCACGACCGCCGGATGCTCGACGCGGTGCACACCACCCGCCGCCTCCAGGTCGCGGACGGCCAGGTCACCGAGGTCTGACGGGCCGACCTTCACTGATCCAGGGCGGCTGTGTGCCGCCGCGCCCAGGGCGCGGCGGCACACAGCGGTCACCACGGAACCCCGCGGGAAGGCGCTACCGCTTCTTGGGGTCCAGCAGCCCCGCACGCCGCAGCGCGTCCGCCATCGCCCCGTTGGCCGGGGCCGCGTCACGGCCGCCGGACCCGCCGCGCTGCCCTCGGCCGCCGCCCTGGCGCTGCTGAGGGGCGCCGCGCCGGCCGCGGGCCTCCTGGGCGGAGCGGTCCCGGTTGCGGTCCCGGCCGCCGCCCGAGCCCGAGCCCGAGCCCGCCTCGTCGTCCAGCCTCAGCGTCAGCGAGATCCGCTTGCGCGGGATGTCCACGTCCAGGACCTTCACCCGCACGATGTCCCCCGGCTTCACCACATCCCGAGGGTCCTTGACGAACGTCTTGGACATCGCCGAGACGTGCACCAGACCGTCCTGGTGCACACCGACGTCCACGAACGCGCCGAAGGCGGCCACATTGGTGACGACGCCCTCCAGGATCATCCCGGCGGCCAGGTCGCCGATCTTCTCGACGCCCTCCTTGAAGGTCGCCGTCTTGAACGCGGGCCGCGGGTCGCGGCCGGGCTTCTCCAGCTCCTTGAGGATGTCGGTGACCGTGGGCAGACCGAAGGTGTCGTCCACGAACTCCTCCGGCCTGAGCCTGCGCAGCACGGCCGTGTTGCCGATGAGCGAGGCCACCTCGTCGCCCGCCGAGGAGGCCATCGAGCGCACCACCGGATATGCCTCCGGGTGCACGCTGGAGGCGTCCAGCGGGTCGTCGCCGCCGCGGATGCGCAGGAAGCCCGCGCACTGCTCATACGCCTTGGGGCCGAGCCGGGCCACGTCCTTGAGCGCCTTGCGGCTGCGGAAGGGGCCATGGGCGTCCCGGTGGGCGACGATGTTCTCCGCGAGCCCGCCGCCGATGCCCGAGACCCGGCTGAGCAGCGGGGCTGAGGCGGTGTTGACGTCGACCCCGACGCCGTTCACACAGTCCTCGACGACCGCGTCGAGCGAGCGGGAGAGCTTCACCTCGGACAGGTCGTGCTGGTACTGACCGACACCGATCGACTTCGGATCGATTTTGACCAGCTCGGCGAGCGGGTCCTGCAGCCGCCGCGCGATGGACACGGCGCCGCGCAGCGAGACGTCCAGCTCCGGCAGCTCCTGGGAGGCGAAGGCCGAGGCGGAGTACACGGAGGCGCCGGCCTCGGAGACCATCACCTTCGTGAGCTTCAGCTCGGGGTGTTTGCCGCACAGCTCGCCCGCGAGCTTGTCGGTCTCGCGGGACGCCGTGCCGTTGCCGATCGCCACGAGCTCGACGCCGTGGTCGCGCGCCAGCCGCGCCAGCTTGGCGAGCGACTCGTCCCACTTGTTCTGCGGGACGTGCGGGTAGATCGTGTCGGTCGCGGCCACCTTGCCGGTCGCGTCGACCACGGCCACCTTCACCCCCGTACGGAACCCGGGGTCCAGGCCCATCGTGGCGCGGGTGCCGGCCGGGGCGGCCAGGAGGAGATCACGCAGATTGGCGGCGAAGACGCGCACCGCCTCGTCCTCCGCGGCCTGCCGCAGCCGCAGCCGCAGATCGATGCCGAGGTGCACCAGAACCCGGGTGCGCCAGGCCCAGCGCACCGTGTCGGCCAGCCACTTGTCGGCCGGGCGGCCCCGGTCGGCGATGCCGAAGCGCTGCGCGATGCTGCGCTCGTACGAGGTGGGGCCGGCTTCCGCGGAGGGCTCCTCCGGCTCCAGGGTGAGCTCGAGGATCTCCTCCTTCTCGCCGCGGAACATCGCCAGCACCCGGTGTGAGGGCAGCTCCGTGAACGGCTCCGCGAAGTCGAAGTAGTCGGCGAACTTCGCGCCCGCCTCCTCCTTGCCCTCGCGCACCTTGGTGGCCACCCGGCCCCGCGTCCACATGCGCTCGCGCAGCTCGCCGATGAGGTCCGCGTCCTCGCTGAACCGCTCGGTGAGGATGGCCCGCGCGCCCTCCAGCGCGGCGGCCGGGTCCGCGACGCCCTTCTCCGCGTCGACGAAGGCGGCCGCGGCGGCCAGCGGCTCCACGGACGGGTCGCCGAGCAGCCCCTCGGCCAGCGGCTCGAGCCCGGCCTCCCGCGCGATCTGCGCCTTCGTACGGCGCTTGGGCTTGAAGGGGAGGTAGATGTCCTCCAGCCGGGCCTTGGAGTCCGCGGCCAGGATCTGCGCCTCCAGGGCCGTATCGAGCTTGCCCTGGGACCTGACCGACTCCAGGATCGCGGCCCGCCGCTCCTCCAGCTCCCGCAGATAGCGCAGCCGCTCCTCGAGGGCGCGCAGCTGCGCGTCGTCGAGCATTTCGGTCGCTTCCTTGCGATAGCGCGCGATGAAGGGCACGGTGGAGCCGCCGTCCAGCAGCTCGACGGCGGCCCTCACCTGCCGCTCCCGTACGCCGAGTTCCTCGGCGATCCTGCCTTCGATGGACGTCGTCACGATCACGCTCCGCTTCCCTGTCTGCGCTGCGATCTGCATTGTGGCAGGTGGCGCTGACACAGGCGGGCGCGACCGGCGCGTTCCGGCGCCGGGGCGGGTGAATTCAGACGTGCCTGTGGCGGCGGGAGCCCGCCCGCGACGCCCCGCCGAAGAGGCGGGCGAGAGCGCGGAAGGGAAGCGTCACCACGGCGGCGACGGTCGATCCGATGGCGCGAAGCACATCAGCGATCGCACGGAACACGAGGACCTCCTATCGGTCGGTCTTCGGATCGGCATGACCGGCAGCCGTCACCGGGCGCCGTACGCAACGCGGGACACGGGCACTCGCCGGCGTGCGCGGCGCGCGGTTGGGCGCCCTGGGGAGGCGGCCGATCGCGCACGGCGACCGGGTACCCACCGCGCCCTGGGCAAACCCCTCCGCTCAGCGCTCGCGGATGCCGCTCAGCGCTTCCCGATGAGGTCCGCGGGGAAACCGCCCGCCGCGATCACGGCGTTGGTGAAGGCGCCCGCCAGCTCCGTCAGCCGCGCCACGCCCGCCGCCCCCAGGTGCTCGTACGGGGCCCGGTCCAGCCGGTCCGTCTCGTCCTCGAGGGCCTTGCGCAGCTCCGTGCCCGCCGCCGTCAGCTCCCCGTCGGCGGTCAGCAGTCCGCGCTCCCGCAGCCGCTCACGCGCGGCCGTCCACTCCTCCTTCGACCAGCCCCTCGTCCGCAGGATCCACTTCGGGGACATGCCCTTGCCGCTCGCCGTATGGCTGGCCAGCGCCTCCAACGGGTCGAGCCCGGCGCCCAGGAGGGCCATCAGATGGCCGTCGCCGCGGTGCTCGCGCAGCAGCGTGGCGGCGTGCCAGTAGGCCAGGTGCGGGGCGTCGGGGACGGGGAGGTCGGCGTGCGCGGCGTACAGCGGGCGGGCGGCGCGCGAGCACGCCTGGGTGGCGCGCAGCGCCAGCTCCGCGGCCTCGGCCATCTCCTTCGAGGACACCGCGTCGTCGCCGAGCAGCCGCCGCAGCACGCTGTCGGCCGCGCGCAGCCGGGCCGCCAGCGCGGCCTCGGGGGAGACCACGTCCCAGGCGGCGGGGAGGTGTCGGGCGACCAGGTCGTGCTTGAAGTTGAAGAAGGTCGCGGTGACGGTTCCGGCGCCGACGCGGCCGAACGCCGCCGCGCGGCTGACGAAGTAGTCGGCGCCGCGGTCCTCCACCCCCAGCCGCTCGAGCTCCCGCCCGTAGTCGGGCTGGAAGTAGACGGTCGAGTGGAAGGGGTTGACGACGGTGTGACAGCGCCGTGCGGCACGCTCGGGAAGTGAGGTCATATCCATATGTTACTTACGGGTATGTGTCTCGGGTCTCCGTCAGCAGTTCGGGCGGCGATCCGTGTTCCGGGGCTTTTGCGGCGGCACTGGGCCGGGCCGGAGGGCCGGCGGCCGCGGGGCGGCGGTCCGGGCGCGCCGGGGGCGTCCAGCGAAAGCGCGGGGCGCGCCGTTCGAGGAAGGCGGCGACGCCCTCCCCGATCTCGCCGCTGCCGCTCACCTGGTCCCGCCAGTACTCCAATCGCTCCGGACCGACGGGCCCGCCCGTGAACTCCTTGACCGCCGCCTGGGTGAGCGCGGACCGGGACAGCAGCACCCGCGTGAACTCCGTCACCCGCTCGTCCAGCCCGCCCGGCGGCAGCACCTCGTCCACCAGCCCCGTCCGCAGCGCCCGCTCGGTGCCGATCAGCTCGCCGGAGAGCAGCAGGTACTTGGCGGTCGCCGGGCCGACCAGGTCCATCAGCCGCCGGGTGGACGAGGGCGCGTAGACGACCCCGAGCCGGGCCGGGGTGACCCCGAAGCGGGAGCCCTGCTCCGCGAACCGCAGATCGCAGGCGGCGGCCAACTGGCAGCCGCCGCCCACGCAGTAGCCGCGCACCGCGGCGAGCGTCGGCTTGGGGAAGCCGGCCAGGGCCTCCTCGGCGGGCAGCGCCAGCGCCGTCGTCTCCTCGTACGTCGGGCCCAGCGAGCCGATGTCCGCGCCCGTGCTGAAGGTGTCCCCCTCTCCGGTGAGCACCAGCGCCCGTACGGCCGGGTCCGCGGCCAGTCGCTCCAGCAGCGGGGGCAGCGCGTGCCACATGCCGGGGGTCAGCGCGTTGTGCTTGGCGGGGTTGTGGATCACGACGGTCGCTATGCCGTCGGTGACGTCATGCAGCAGGCAGGGCTCCATGTCGCGGATGGTATCCGGCCCGCTCAAGCGACTGTCGGCATCGACGGAAGCAAGCCGGGCAGGAACAGTCGAGCGAGTGACTCTGGCATACGCACGCGGTCAAAAGCCGTCGATAGACGGCGACTTGTGCTCAGTTAGCCGGTCCGTACCAACACATTCCCACACTCGATGACGACGGGGTCGAGCTGTGGCGATGGGTGGGGATCGGACATGGAGATCGTCGGGAGCGTCCCTCCTGAACGGGGAGCGGCCCCGCCCCGCGGGCCGGTCGCCTACGAGGGCGTCTGGCGCTTCACCGCCCCCGCCCTCGACACCTCGGTCCCACAGGCCCGGCATGCGGTGCGGGACCTGCTGGCCCATCAGCGGGTGCCCGCCCCCGACGACCTCGTACAGAACCTCCTGCTGATCGTCTCCGAACTGGTCACCAATGCCGTACGGCACGCGGCGCTGCTCTCCCCGGAGATCGCCGTGGAGGTGTCCATCGGCCCGGACTGGGTGCGGGTCGCGGTCGAGGACAACCACCCCTACCGGCCCAAGGCGCTGATGGCCGACCAGGGCCGGACCGGCGGGCGCGGGCTGTTACTGGTTCAGACGATCACCGAGGAGGAGGGCGGGGTCTACGACGTCCAGCACACGGCGAGCGGCGGCAAGGTGGTCTGGGCCGCGCTGCCGCTGGCGGCCGCCCGGGCCGGGCGAGGGCCCTTCTGACGGGTCCGCGCGGCGCCGCGACATCCGCCGGAAGGGCCCTCCGCTACCAGCCCGCCGCCGCTCCGGTGACCTCCCGGATCACCGGCCGGGCCGCGTCCAGCACGGTCATGAACCAGGCCGAGAAGGGGTTCCGCTCCAGCAGCCGGGCCAGCTCCTCGGGGGTGACGAAGGCGGTCTCGTCGATCTC
The DNA here is from genome assembly GCF_042959105.1 of Streptomyces sp. NPDC007917. Classification (NCBI taxonomy): domain Bacteria; kingdom Bacillati; phylum Actinomycetota; class Actinomycetes; order Kitasatosporales; family Streptomycetaceae; genus Streptomyces; species Streptomyces sp. NPDC007917. The sequence goes on along the minus strand of NZ_JBIBKK010000030.1, from coordinate 42,949 downwards.
CTGCGGATCGGGGTACGGTGCGGTCCGCACCAGCCCCGCGAACAGGTGGTTGTACTCCTGCTCCACCAGGCCCGACACCGGATCCGGGTGGTTGTAGCGCACCGTACCGGCCTCGCGCAGCAGCGCGGGCGCCACCCCCAGCTCCTCACCCGTACGCCGGGCCGCGGCCACGAACGGCGGCTCGCCGGGGTAGGGGTGGCCGCAGCAGGTGTTCGACCAGACGCCGGGGGAGTGGTACTTGCCCAGGGCCCTGCGCTGGAGCAGCAGCCGGCCTCTGTCGTCGAAGAGGAAGACGGAGAAGGCCCGGTGCAGCCGGCCGGGGGCGAGATGGGCGGAGAGCTTCTCCGCGGTGCCGATGGTCCTGCCGTCCTCGTCGACCAGCTCCAGCATGATCGGCTCCGTGGAGCCGGCCGGCGCGCCCGGCGCGGTGGGCCTGGCGGAGTCGGTGGTGGTGCGGCCGTTGGCAGGTGTCATTGGCATGGCCATCCTCATCGTCCGTCTCGGAACCTTCAAGTCTGCCGCACCCGTGCCGTGTGTCAGTGGCAAAGTTTGGCTTCGTGCTCAGCATGTCCGCCTGGCTCCAGCTGGAATGTGCAGTGGCCCACGTCGAAGTGCTCCCCCAGACAGCCCTGCAGGTCGTGCAGCATCCGTTCATGGCCGACCGCGTCCAGGGCCCGTCTGCTGACCACCACGTGTGCGGAGAGTACCGGCATGCCCGAGGTGATGGTCCATACATGCAGATCATGCAGCCCCTCGACGCCGGGGAGGGCGAGGATGTGGGCCCGTACCTGATCCATGTCCACGTCCCGCGGCGCCGCCTCGAGCAGCACGTTCAGCGTCTCCCGCAGCAGCCGGAACGTCCGCGGCACGATCATGAGGCCGATCAGCAGGGAGGCGATCGGATCGGCCGCCTGCCAGCCGGTGGTCACGATGATCCCCGCCGACACGAGGACCGCGACCGAGCCCAGCGCGTCCGCCAGCACCTCCAGGAACGCCCCGCGGACGTTGAGGCTCTCCCGCTGTCCGCCCATGAGTACCGCCAGCGACACCGCGTTCGCGGCCAGGCCGATGGCGCCGAACAGGATCGTCAGCCCGCCGTGGCTGGTGGTCGGGGTGATGAACCGCGCCACCGCCTCGTACAGGATGTAGCCGCCGACGCCGAGCAGCAGCAGGCAGTTCGCCAGCGCGGCCAGGATCTCGGCCCGTGCGTAGCCGTAGGTGCGGCGTGGGCTCGGCGGGCGGTTCGCGAAGTGGATCGCCAGCAGCGCCATGGCCAGCCCGAGGGCGTCGGTGACCATGTGGCCGGCGTCGGCGAGCAGCGCGAGCGAACCGGCGAGCACCCCGCCGGCCACCTCCACGGCCGTCACGGTGAGCGTGATGCCGAGGGCGGCGCGCAGCCGCCACTGGTGCGCGGCGCCCGCAGTGCCGAGTCCGCCGCCGTGGTCATGGCCCGCGCCCATGTACGGCCTCCTCCCGCGCGCCGCCACTGCCCGGGCGCGCCATGCCTTACGGCCCAGTGAACTACGGCGGCGCCCCCAGGCGCGGTCAGCCGCGCCGGGCCGAAGGCCGTCCGGCAGCGGGGCCCGCGGTGTCCCGTGCCGGCAGATCCCGCGCCCCTTACTGTCGGGCAGCGGGGCCCGCCGTGCCGCTCCCTCCTACCGCCGGGCGGCCTCGGGGTGGTGCAGACACCAGCCCTCCCAGGCCGAGCGCACCATCGCCTCCACCCCGTGCCGGGCACTCCAGCCCAGCTCCTTGGCGATCAGCTCGGTCGCGCCGACGACCCGGGCCGGGTCGCCCGCGCGGCGCGCCTCGACCACCGGGGTGAGCTCCGGGCGGCCGGTGACCTCGCCGATCAGCTGCGCCATCTCGCGCACCGAGACGCCCTGGCCGGTGCCGATGTTGACCGTCAGATCGCCCCCTCCCGGCCGCTCCGCCAGCCGGCGGGCCGCGGCGAGGTGGGCGGAGGCCAGGTCCTCGACATGGATGTAGTCGCGGATACAGGAGCCGTCCGGCGTCGGATAGTCGTCGCCGAAGATCCGGGGCGCCTCGCCCGCGGTGATCCGCTCGAACATCATCGGGATGATGTTGAACACGCCGGTGTCGGCCAGCTCGGGGCGGGCGGCGCCCGCCACATTGAAGTAGCGCAGATTGGCCGTGGAGATCGAATGGGCCGCGCCCGTGGCTCTGACCAGCCACTCTCCGGCCAGCTTGGTCTCTCCGTACGGGTTGATCGGCCGAGTGGGGGTGTCCTCGGTGACGAGTTCCACATCCGGCATCCCGTAGACGGCGGCGGAGGAGGAGAAGAGGAAGCTGCCGATCCCGGCCGCGACCACCGCCTCCAGCAGCACCGTCAGGCCGTGCACATTCTCGCGGTAGTAGCGCAACGGCTGCTCGACGGACTCCCCGACCTGCTTCTTCGCCGCCAGGTGCACCACCCCCCGCACGCCGAGGTCGGCGAAGGTGCGGTCCAGCAGCTCACGGTCGAGCGTGGAGCCCCGTACCAGAGGGACGGCCTGCGGCAGCCGCTCGGCGTCACCGCTGGACAGATCGTCGAGCACGGCGACCCGCTCCCCGGCCTCCGCCATGACCCGCACGACATGCGCCCCGATATATCCGGCACCACCTGTGATCAGCCATGTCATGACCGCACTTTATCCACAGCCGGGGCGGCCGCCGTTTGTCCCGGAGCGCCGCCATCCACCATGATGATCGCGGCAGCGGAAGCCGTCGTTCCCCCGATCGGGTGATGAATGTGCGGTGAACGGACGCTTCCTTCTATCCGATAGCCTCTGCCGACGTGCCGCCCGCCCCTCGCGGGGCCCGGGGCGTGCGACGCCCGCTGTCCGGACGGCGGCCCTGGGCCGGTCCCTGTCCGGCGCGGCCACCGCGCCAGCTGCCAAGGAGTGAGTTCGTCTGTCGACCGCCATTCTCACCGGTCCCCCGGTCGCGGGCTCGTCCCTCGAGGACGACCTGCGGGCGCTGGGGTTCGACGTGCGCACGGCAGCCGACGCCGCCGGGGTCGCGAGGGAGCTCGCGGACACCCCGGCGCGTGAGCGGGTGGCCCTGGTCGACCCGCGCTTCGTCGGCCACCTCCACGCTCTGCGCCTGGCCCTGACCGATCCGCGCTTCCCGGCCGCCGCGGTCCGCGGCGCCCTCACCGCCCAGCCGGAGGCCCGCGCGGCGCTCATCCGCGCGCTGAAGGCGTACGCCCCCGGGGCGGCGGCGCCCGAGCGCGGCGCCCTCGCCGTGGCGGGCGCCACCGCGGCCCCCGGGGCGGAGATCCACCCGCCGGCCCCGGACGGCGCGGCCGTGCTGCCCGACGCCCTCGCCGACGCCCTGGGCGCGGGCGACGTCGCCGTGCACCGGCCCGAGCTGGGGGTGCTCGTCGCCGACGTACCCACGAACGCGGCGGGGCGCGCGGAGGCGCTGGCCCGCACCCGGGCGGTGGACGACGAGCAGGTGCGGCTGCGCAGCGCCGTCAAGGCGCGGGACGGCTTCTTCACCACCTTCTTCATCAGCCCCTACTCGCGCTACATCGCCCGCTGGTGCGCCCGTCGCGGGCTCACGCCCAACCAGGTCACCACCGCCTCCCTGCTGACCGCCCTCATCGCGGCGGGCTGCGCGGCCACCGGCACCCGCCCCGGGTTCATCGCGGCCGGGCTGCTGCTGATCGGCTCCTTCGTCCTGGACTGCACCGACGGCCAGCTCGCCCGCTACTCCCTCCAGTACTCCACGCTCGGCGCCTGGCTGGACGCGACGTTCGACCGGGCCAAGGAGTACGCGTACTACGCGGGGCTCGCACTGGGCGCCGCGCGCGGCGGGGGGGATGATGTCTGGGCGCTCGCGCTCGGCGCCATGGTGCTGCAGACCTGCCGCCACGTCGTCGACTTCTCCTTCAATGAGGCAAACGTCGGGGATCCTGGCGCCACCGGCAACACCAGCCCCACCGCCGCCCTCTCCAACCGCCTGGACGGCGTCGGCTGGACGGTCTGGCTGCGCCGGATGATCGTGCTGCCGATCGGCGAGCGCTGGGCGCTGATCGCGGTGCTCACCGCGTGCACCACGCCCCGTCTCACCTTCTCCGTACTGCTCATCGGCTGCGCGCTGGCCGCCTGCTACACCACCGCCGGCCGGGTGCTGCGGTCGCTGACGCGCAAGGCGCGGCGCACCGACCGCGCGGCGCTCGCCCTCGCGGACCTCGCCGACTCGGGCCCGCCGGCCCAGGGCTTCGCCGCGGCCCTCCGCGGTGTGGCGCGCCGGCTCCCGGCGTTCGCCGCCCCCGCTCTCGCCCTGCTCGGGGCGGCCGTCGTGGTCGCTGTGGCGGCGCTCACGCCCTTCGGCAGCCCCTGGGCGGTCGCCGCGGCCGCGGGCTACGCGCTCACCTCGGGACTGGCCGTGGCCCGGCCGCTGAAGGGTCCGCTCGACTGGCTTGTGCCGCCGGTCTTCCGCGCCGCGGAATACGGCACCATTCTGGTCCTGGCAGCTGACTCGGGGGTGAACGGGGCCTTGCCCGCCGCTTTCGGGCTGGTGTCGGCGGTCGCCTACCATCACTACGACACGGTGTACCGCATCCGTGGCGGCACCGGCGCGCCCCCGCACTGGCTGGTGCGGGCGATCGGCGGGCACGAGGGGCGGACCCTGGCGGTCACCGTCGCCGCCGCCCTGCTGTACGAGCAGAACCAAGGCTTCACCATCGCGCTGACCGCTCTCACGGCGGTTCTCGCGCTGGCTGTGCTCAGCGAGAGCATCCGCTTCTGGGTGTCCTCCGGAGCACCCGCTGTACACGACGAAACAGGAGAACCCGCATGATCGGCCTCGTGCTGGCGGCCGGCGCCGGACGGCGTCTGCGCCCTTACACCGACACCCTCCCCAAGGCCCTGGTGCCTGTCGATGGCGATACGACCGTCCTCGACCTGACCCTCGGCAACTTCGCGGAGGTGGGCCTGACCGAGGTCGCGATCGTGGTCGGTTACCGCAAGGAGGCCGTGTACGAGCGCAAGGAGGCGCTGGAGGCGAAGTACGGCCTCAAGCTCACCCTCATCGACAACGACAAGGCCGAGGAGTGGAACAACGCCTACTCCCTGTGGTGCGCCCGTGACGCGATCCAGCACACTGTGATCCTCGCCAACGGCGACACCGTGCACCCGGTCTCCGTCGAGAAGACCCTGCTCGCCGCCCGGGGCAACGGTCAGAAGATCATCCTCGCCCTGGACACGGTCAAGAAGCTGGCCGACGAGGAGATGAAGGTCATCGTGGACCCCGAGAAGGGCGTCCAGAAGATCACCAAGCTCATGGACCCGTCCGAGGCCACCGGCGAGTACATCGGCGTCACCCTCATCGAGGGCGAGGCCGCCGCCGAACTGGCGGACGCGCTGAAGACCACCTTCGAGCGCGACCCCGACCTGTACTACGAGGACGGCTACCAGGAGCTGGTGAACCGCGGCTTCAAGGTCGACGTGGCCCCGATCGGCGACGTCAAGTGGGTCGAGATCGACAACCACGACGACCTGGCGAAGGGCCGTGAGATCGCATGCCAGTACTGACCCGCCTCATCCCGTCTCCCGTCTCCGTCGACATCAACGCCGGGGCCCTGGACGACTTGGCGGGCCTGCTGGCCGACCAGCGCATTTCGCCCTCCGGCAAGCTGGCGGTCGCGATCAGCGGGGGCTCCGGCGCCGTACTGCGCGACCGGCTGTCCCCGGTGCTGCCGGGCGCCGACTGGTTCGAGCTGGCCGACGGCACCATCGACGGCGCCGTCCAGCTGGCCGACGCCATGAAGTCCGGGCACTACGACGCGGTCGTCGGCCTGGGCGGCGGGAAGATCATCGACGCCGCCAAGTACGCCGCCGCGCGCATCGGGCTGCCGATGGTCGCCGTCGCGACCAACCTCTCGCACGACGGCATCTGCTCGCCGGTGTCGATCCTGGACAACGACGCCGGCCGTGGCTCATACGGGGTACCGACCCCGATCGCGCTGGTCATCGACCTCGATGTGATCCGCGACGCCCCGGTGCGCTTCGTCCGCTCCGGCATCGGCGACGCCGTCTCCAACATCTCCGCGATCGCGGACTGGGAGCTGTCGCACCGCGAGACCGGCGAGCCGATCGACGGCCTCGCGGCTGCCATGGCCCGTACGGCGGGCGAGTCGGTGCTCCGGCACCCCGGCGGCTGCGGCGACGACGACTTCCTCACCGTGCTGTCCGAGGGCCTGGTGCTGTCCGGTATCGCCATGTCGATCGCCGGTCACACCCGGCCGTCCTCCGGCGCCTGCCATGAGATCAGCCACGCCTTCGACCTGCTCTTCCCCAAGCGCTCCGCGCTCCACGGCGAGCAGGTCGGCCTCGGCGCCGCCTTCGCGATGCACCTGCGGGGCGCGCATGAGGAGTCCGCGCTGATGGTCGACGTACTGCGGCGGCACGGCCTGCCCGTCCTGCCGAACGAAATCGGATTCAGTGAGGACGAGTTCGTCAAGGCGGTGGAGTACGCGCCGCAGACCCGCCCCGGGCGCTACACGATCCTCGAGCACCTTGACCTCTCCTCCGACGCGATCAGGGACGCATACGCCGACTATGCCAAAGCAGTCAGTCAAACCATCGGTGGCTGAACTCCGCCCGGTCGTCCACCCCGCGGGGGTGAAGGACCGGCGGAGCGGTGAGCACTGGATGGGACGCCTCTACATGCGCGAGGTCTCCCTGCGGGTCGACCGCCATCTGGTCAACACCAGGGTCACGCCCAACCAGCTCACATACCTGATGACCGTCTGCGGCGTGCTCGCGGCCCCGGCCCTGCTGGTGCCGGGGATCCCGGGCGCCGTGCTCGGTGTGCTGATGGTCCAGCTCTACCTGCTGCTCGACTGCGTGGACGGCGAGATCGCGCGCTGGCGGCAGCAGTTCTCCCTCGGCGGGGTCTATCTGGACCGCGTCGGCGCCTATCTGACCGACGCCGCGGTCCTCGTCGGCTTCGGCCTGCGCGCCGCCGATCTGTGGGGCAGCGGGCGGATCGACTGGCTGTGGGCCTTCCTCGGCACCCTGGCCGCCCTCGGCGCGATCCTGATCAAGGCCGAGACGGACCTCGTCGGCGTCGCCCGCCACCAGGGCGGGCTGCCGCCGGTCAAGGAGGCGGCGTCCGAGCCGCGCTCCTCCGGCATGGCGATGGCCCGCAGGGCCGCCGCGGCGCTCAAGTTCCACCGGCTGGTGCTCGGGATCGAGGCGTCCCTGCTGATCCTGGTCCTCGCGGTGGTGGACTCGATCCGGGGCGACCTGTTCTTCTCCCGGCTCGGCGTCGCCGTACTCGCCGGCATCGCCCTTCTGCAAACTCTTCTTCACCTGGTGTCCATCCTCGCGTCGAGCAGGCTGAAGTGATGACGGACACACTCACGGTCGGCGCGGTCGTCCTGACGATGGGCAACCGCCCCGACGAGCTGCGCGCGCTGCTCGACTCGGTCGCCAAACAGGACGGCGACCGGATCGAGGTGGTCGTCGTGGGCAACGGCTCACCGCTGCCCGAGCTCCCGGACGGGGTGCGCACCGTCGAGCTCCCGGAGAACGTGGGCATCCCGGCGGGGCGCAACGTCGGCATCGAGGCGTTCGGCCCCGGCGGCACCGACGTCGACGTGCTGCTCTTCCTCGACGACGACGGTCTGCTGCCCCATACGAACACCGCCGAGCTGTGCCGCCAGGCCTTCGCCGCCGACCCCGAGCTCGGCATCATCTCCTTCCGTATCGCCGATCCCGAGACCGGCACCACACAGCGCCGCCATGTGCCCCGGCTGCGCGCCTCCGACCCCATGCGGTCCTCGCGGGTGACCACCTTCCTCGGCGGTGCCAACGCGGTCCGTACGAAGGTCTTCGCGCAGGTCGGCGGGTTGCCGGACGATTTCTTCTACGCCCATGAGGAGACCGACCTCGCCTGGCGCGCCCTGAACGCGGGCTGGATGATCGATTACCGGTCGGACATGGTGCTGCACCACCCGGCCACCGCGCCGAGCAGGCACGCCGTCTACCACCGCATGGTCGCCCGCAACCGGGTCTGGCTGGCGCGGCGCAATCTCCCGATCCCGCTCATCCCCGTCTATCTCGGCGTCTGGCTGCTGCTCACCTTGGCCAGGCGACCCTCGAAAGCCGCCCTCCGTGCCTGGTTGGGCGGGTTCCGGGAAGGCTGGAAGACACCGTGTGGTGCACGCCGCCCCATGAAGTGGCGTACGGTATGGCGCCTGACCCGACTGGGCCGACCGCCTGTCATCTGACAAGCTCGTATCTGAGAGCATCGGGCGCGACCCGGGGCGCGGCCCCCGTCAGCGCACCCCTGATGAGGACGAAAGTGTCAACTGTGAGCGAGACTACGCACAACAGTGCGGTCGCCAGCGCCCCGCCGTCGCCGGATGACGGCCTGGCCCCGGCAGAGCTGGCGGCGAAATACGGGCTGTCGGTGAGCGGCGCCCGGGTGGGCCTTGTCGAGTACATCAAGCAGATGTGGGGCAGGCGCCATTTCATTCTGGCTTTTTCGCAGGCCAAGCTCACCGCCCAGTACAGCCAGGCCAAGCTCGGCCAGCTGTGGCAGGTGGCGACGCCGCTGCTGAACGCGGCGGTCTACTTCTTCATCTTCGGCCTGCTCCTGAAGAGCAACAGGGGCATGGACCACGACATGTACATCCCGTTCCTGGTGACGGGTGTCTTCGTCTTCACGTTCACTCAGAACTCCGCGATGTCGGGTGTGCGCGCGATCTCCGGGAACCTGGGCCTGGTGCGGGCCCTGCACTTCCCGCGCGCCTCGCTTCCCATCTCCTTCTCGCTCCAGCAGCTCCAGCAGCTGCTGTTCTCGATGATCGTGCTGGTCGTCGTGCTGGTGGGCTTCGGGCACTACCCGGCCCTGGCCTGGCTGCTGATCCTCCCGGTGCTCGCACTGCAGTTCGTCTTCAACACCGGTCTCTCGCTGATCATGGCCCGGCTCGGGGCCAAGACCCCGGACCTGGCGCAGCTGCTGCCGTTCATCCTGCGGACGTGGATGTACGCGTCCGGTGTGATGTACCCGCTGGCTCCCACGCTCTCGCGGGCCGGGGCGAGCGGCTGGATCGCCGACGTCATGCTGGGGAACCCGGCCGCCGTCTACATGGACCTGATGCGGTACGCGCTGATCGACGACTACGGTCAGGGGTACCTGCCTCCGCATGTGTGGGCGCTGGCCCTGGGCTGGGCGGTGGTCTTCGGCGCCGGCGGCTTCGTGTACTTCTGGAAGGCAGAGGAGCAGTACGGCCGTGGCTGAGCAAACCCTTGATCAGGAGACCTCCCAGGCGCCCCAGGCCGCTCAGGCGGCCCCGGCCGCGGGCCGCATCCCGACCGTCATCGCCGACGATGTGCACATCGTCTACCGCGTCAACGGCGGCCCCCGTGGCCGCGGCAGCGCCACCGCGGCCCTCAGCCGCATCCTCCGCCGCAAGAACGCCCCGGGCATGCGCGAGGTGCACGCCGTGCGCGGGGTCACCTTCGTGGCCTACCGCGGCGAGTCGATCGGCCTGATCGGCTCCAACGGCTCCGGCAAGTCGACGCTGCTCAAGGCCGTCGCGGGGCTGCTGCCCACCGAGCGCGGCAAGGTCTACACCGACGGCCAGCCGTCGCTGCTCGGGGTCAACGCGGCGCTGATGAACGACCTGACCGGCGAGCGGAACGTCATCCTCGGCGGACTGGCCATGGGAATGTCGCGGGAACAGATCCGCGAGCGCTACCAGGGCATCGTCGACTTCTCGGGCATCAACGAGAAGGGCGACTTCATCACGCTGCCGATGCGCACCTACTCCTCCGGTATGGCGGCCCGCCTGCGGTTCTCGATCGCCGCCGCCAAGGACCACGATGTGCTGATGATCGACGAGGCGCTGGCCACCGGCGACCGCAAGTTCCAGAAGCGCTCGGAGGCCCGCATCCGCGAGCTGCGCAAGGACGCCGGCACGGTCTTCCTGGTCAGCCACAACAACAAGTCGATCCGGGACACCTGTGACCGGGTGCTGTGGCTGGAGAAGGGCGAGCTGCTGATGGACGGCCCGACCGACGAGGTCATCAAGGCGTACGAGAAGGAGACCGGCAAGTAGCCGACTTCCGCGCATCAGCAGGCCCTGCCGGACACCCGTCCGGCAGGGCCTGCGGCGTCTGCCGGTTGACGCGGTGGGCTCATTCGGTGGGCGCTCATGCCGCGGGCGCTCATGCTGTGGCGTCGAAGAGCGCGACGGCGCCGCGCACCCGGATGTGATGGCGGCCGAACCGGGACCCGAGCGCGTCGTCCAGCAGCTCCAGCGAGTCCTCGGAGTTGTTGAGCACCCCGCGCCTGACACACTCGCGCTGGTGGAGCCGGGAGACCGCGGTATGGCGCACTCCGCGGGCCAGTACGGTGCTGCCGAACACCGGGGCCCCCGGCTCGAGATGGGGCAGCAGATGGTCGAAGACGGCGAACTTCGCCGGCGCCCCCGAGGGCAGGCAGTGCAGGACGAAGTTCAACGCGGCTGAGGTGAACCGCCGCCCCTCCAGCTCCATCGGGCGCAGCACATCGCGGCGCAGCGCCATGGGGCCGTAGCGCGCGATCCGGCGCTGTGCTCTCGCCAGCACCGTCGGGTTGAGGTCGACCAGGGTGATCTGCGGCAGGCGGGTGGGGAAGCGGCACCGGTCGAGGAAGTAGCCGGTGCCCGGACCGATGTCCAGATGGCGGTCGGAGACATGCCGGTCGTAGAGGGCGAGCATCTCCTCGGGCGGGCAGCGCCACACGGCGCGGCACACCCCGCCCAGGATGAGCGTGTCGTACACGGCGAGCAGGGGCCGGGAGTAGACGGCGGCCGCCGCGGCGGCGCTCCCCTTGTCCCGCTCGCGGTCGTGTTCGCGCTGGTCTCCCATACGATCGGCTCCCTTCCTGGACGCGCGCGGATTCCTGAACCGGCGCGGGACACAGCTTTCCTCCTCTTACAGATCCCGGCCTGCCGCCCATGGATACACGCGCAAAGGATGTATCCGCGTGGCGCGGAGCCGGATCTGTTGGGCAGTGCGGACAGCGAGCGGAGGAAGGGTCAGATGAGCCAGCCCGTCACCAGCAGGCCCGACATCAAAAGCGCCGAGTGGGACGCCATCGTCGTCGGCAGTGGCCTCGGAGGCGTCTCGGCCGCGGCCGTCCTGGCGCGTTCGGGGCTGAAGGTCCTCGTCTGTGAGCAGGGCGAAGGGGTGGGCGGGCTCGCACACGCCTTCACCCGGGACGGGAGGACCTTCGACTCGGCGATCCGGGTGCTGGCCGAGGGCGAGATGGTGCTCGGGCTGCTGGAGTGGCTGGGCGTCCAGGACCGGTGCGAGCTGACGGTCATCGACCATCTCTACCAGGCGGAGTTCCCGGGGATGAGCGTCTTCGCACCCACGGGCCTGGAGGAGTTCATGGAGGCTCATATCCGGCTCTTCCCGGACGAGGCGGAGGGCATCCGCGCCTTCTTCCAGCTGCGCCGCCAGATGTTCTGGGAGACGGCGCAGGCGCCGATGCGGGTGACCGACCCGTCGGCGCTCGGGCAGCTGGAAGAGCTGCTGCCGACGCTGATGAAGTACCGGACGGCGACGCTCGCGCAGGTCATGGACGAGTATCTGCGCGACCCGCGGCTGAAGGCCATGTGCTCGGCCCTGTGGCCGTATATGGGGGCACCGCCCTCGCAGCTGTCGTTCTTCGCCTACGCCCAGTTCATCGGGGTGCTCATCGACGGCCCGTACTACTGCAAGGGCAGCTTCCAGAATCTGGTGGACGCCTTTGTCACCGCGGTCGAGCGGCACGGGGGCCAGGTCCTCACCGGCACCCCCGTCGAGCGGATCCTGGTGCGGGACGGCCGGGTGGTGGGGGTGCGCACGGCGGAGGGGGACGTGTGCACCGCCCCGGTGGTCATCTCGAACGCGGACGCCCGCCAGACGTTCGAGCACCTGGTCGGCGCCGAGCATCTGCCCGCGCCCTACGCCAGGCGGCTGCGGCGGCTCCGGCCCTCGATGTCCGCCTGCGTCGTGTACGCGGCGACCACACAGGACGTGCCCGCCCTCGGCGTCGCGCACGAGACCTTCAAGTACAACCACTGGGACCACGAGGAGACCTGGCGGGATCTGATGGGCGGCCGTCCGGGCGGGATGTCGCTGTCCGTGATGACGATGCTCGATCCCGAGCTCGCTCCGCCGGGCGAGCATCTGCTGATCGGCACCGCGGTGGCGCCGTACCGGCTGCCCGGCGACAAGCCGTGGCAGCAGCACAAGGACCAGTTCGCGGACTCCCTGCTCGCCGAGTTCGAGCCCGTGATCCCCGGCCTGCGGGACCATCTGACGTTCCTGCAGGCGGGCACGCCCGTGACCATCGAACGCTATACGCGCAATCACGAGGGCGCCACCTACGGCTGGGCGCTGAGCCCCCACCAGATCGGAGGGAAGCGGCTCGCCCACCAGACGCCGGTGCCCGGACTGTTTCTCTCCGGCCACTGGACCGAGGAGGGCCCGGCGTCCTTCCGGGTGGTCCTCTCCGGTATGAACACGGCCCGTGAGGTGCTCGGCCACCTCGGCACCGGTCTGGACGTGCCCACCTTCAAACCCGACGACGTGCCGCAGTTGGCGCTGGACAGGTGAAAGGCAGCCCCCCATGACCACCGTATTCGTGCCGCCCGGCCCCCGGGGCCACCCCGTGCTCGGCAGCATCCGTGAGATCCAGCGGGACAATGTGTCGGCCTTCATGCACGCGTTCCGGCACCACGGCGACATCGTCAACTTCCGCGGCCCGCTGAGGATCACTCTGCTGGCCCACCCGGACCATGTCCAGCATGTGCTGCGCGACCACCACAAGCACTATCCGCGGCCGCGCAAGGTGCAGGGCTGTCTGAGCACGATCGTCGGGGACGGGCTGGTGGCCGCCGAGGGCGGCTCCTGGCTCCGCTCCCGGCGGCTCACCCAGCCGGCTTTCCACCGCGACATCCTCCGCCGCTTCGGGGAGACCTTCACCCGCACCACCTCCGAGATGCTGGACGACTGGGAGCGGCGCCGCGGCCAGGGCCGGCCGCTGGACATCAAGTCGGAGATGATGCATCTGAGCCTGGCCAACCTGGCCAGGGCGCTGTTCAAGGCGGATCTCACCGACGCCATCGCCAGGATCGAGCCGGCCGTCCAGGGAGCGCTGAGCTTCACCCACCGCCGGATGACCTCCCCCGTTGACCCGCTGGGGATCCCGTCCAGGGCCCGGGGGCGCTTCCGGGAGGCGCTCGGGACGATCAATTCGGTGCTCTATCCGATGATCGTCGCGCGTCGCCGGGAGGGCGGCGAGGACGACCTGGTCAGCATGCTCATCGACGCCAAGGACCCCGGCTCGGGCGAGGCGTTCACCGACGAGCAGATCAGGGACGAGGTGAGCGGTTTCTTCGTGGCCGGCCATGAGACGGTCTCCACCGCCCTCACCTGGACCTGGTATCTGCTCTCGCTCAACCCCGAGAGCAGGCGCCGGGTCCAGGACGAGGTGGACCGGACACTGGCCGGGCGCGTCCCGACGGTGGACGACCTGCCGAAGCTCACCTACACGACCATGGTGCTCCAGGAGGCCATGCGCCTGTATCCGCCGATCTTCGTCTATATGCGCTGTGCCGCGCGGGACGACGAAATCGGTGGCTATCACGTGCCCGCCGGGCGCTGGGTCGTGGTCTGCCCCTATGTGACCCACCGTCACCCCGAGTTCTGGGACAACCCGGAGGGCTTCGAACCCGGGCGGTTCACCCCCGGGAACAGCGAGGGCCGCCACCGGATGGCGTACCTCCCGTTCGGCGCGGGACCGCGCAAGTGCATCGGCGACTCGTTCGCGATGCTGCAGATGCCCCTGGTGGTCGCCATGGTCGCGCAGCGGTTCCGGCTGGACCTGGTGGAGGGCCAGCGGGTCTTCCCGGAGCCGGCGATCTCCCTGCGCCCCCGGGACCCCATGTGGATGTGGCTCCGGCCCGTTGAGGAGGGATCCCGATGACCCGTCAAGCGCCAGGCCCCAAGGGCGAGCCGGTCCTCGGCAGCGCACGGGCCTTTCAGTCCGACATCCTGCGGGCCCTGCAGCGGGGGCGCCGGGAGTACGGCGATGTCGTGCGGTTCGAGGGCATCGGCCCGCTCTTCCCGGTGTTCTTCGTCGGCCACCCCGACGGGATCAAGGAGATCCTGCAGGACAAGCACCGCAACTTCCCCAAGACGCCCTTCGTCAGCGACCGCTGGCGGGCCCTGGTGGGCGACGGCCTCATCTGCAGCGAGGGCGAGCTGTGGAAGCGCCAGCGCAGGCTCTGCCAGCCCGCCTTCCACCGCCGTCTGATCACCAGCTTCGCCACCGGGATGACCGAGGCCACCGCCGAGCTGCTGGACCGCTGGGAGGCCGCGGCGCGGGCGCACCGGGAGGTGGATGTCACCCTCGACATGACCCGGCTGGCGCTGAGCGTCCTGGGCGGCGCCCTGTTCGGCGCGAACTGGCGGCAGGACTCCGAGGTCATGGCACACGCCGTCGAAGTGGCCATCGGCGAGGCGTACAAGAAGTTCGGGAAGTTCGTCAGCCTGCCCGAGGGCGTGCCCACCCCCGCCAATCTGAGGTTCGCCAGGGCCAGGAAGCAGCTCGACCGGATCATCTACCGCGTCATCGAGGACCGGCGGGCCGACCGGGGGCCGCACCCCGACGATCTGCTCGAGGCGTTGATGACCGCCACCGAGGACGACGGCTCGGGCATGACCGTCGAGCAGGTTCGCAACGAGGTCATGACCTTCATGTTCGGCGGCCATGAGACCGTCGCCTCCGGGCTGACCTGGGCGCTGTATCTGCTCTCCCGCCACCCCGAGGTCGCCGCGCGGCTGGAGGCCGAGGTGGACGAGGTGCTGGGCGGCCGCCTCCCCGGAGTCGAGGATCTGCCGCGGCTGCCCTATGTCGACCGGGTGGTGCGTGAGTCGCTGCGGCTCTACCCCCCGGTGTCGCTCATCTCGCGCACCCCGCTGGAGGACGACACCGTGCTCGGCTATGACATCCCCAAGGGCTCGATGGTGCTGCTCTCCTCCTTTGTGACCCATCGGCACCCGGACTTCTGGCCCAATCCCGAGGGCTTCGACCCCGATCGCTGGATCCCGCTGGGCGAGCAGGGGCCGCACCGCTATGCCTGGTGGCCGTTCTCCGGCGGTCCCCGCAAATGCATCGGGGACGTCTTCGGGCTGCAGGAGATGAGGCTGGTGCTGGCCATGATGGCGCAGCGGGTACGGATCCGGCTCGCGCCCGGCCACCCCGTGATCCCACGCCCCGGCATCACCCTGGGACAGGAGCAGGGCGTGATCGCCACCGTCGCGCTGCGCGAGAAGGCGCCGCCCGCCGCGCCCCGTGCCCTTGCGGTCGCGGACCCCGAAGCCGTCGCGGCCACCGCGGGTTGCCCGGTGCACGGAGGGGGAGCGCGATGACACTCGCCACCGAACCCGCCCTGGGGGCGGGTCTGGAGACCGTATGGGCCTATCTCCATGAGTGCGGGGGCGCCCGGCAGCACGCGCTGGCCGACCGGCTGGTGGCCCGGGGCGCCCGGCTGCACAATCCGCCCTGGCTCGGCCCGGACGGTCGCGGCGCGGCCGGAGTCAGGGACCATCTCGTGTTGTTCCACCGAGCGTTCCCCGACCTGCGTACCGACGTCGAGGACTTCTTCGGCGCCGGTGACCGCGTCGTGGCCCGGCTCACCCACCGGGGGACCCACCGAGGGCCCTGGCTGGGCGTCCCCGCCACCGGGCGCGAGGTGGAGTTCTCACAGACGCTGATCTTCCGCGTCGAGGACGGGCCAGGCGGCCGGATCGCCGAGATCTGGCAGCAGATGGACGCGCTCGGCACCCTGATCGCCCTGGGCGCCGCGCCGCCGCTGGGCACCACGAGCGCCCTGCGCGCGCTGGGCTGGGCCATCGCGGCGGCGCACCACCGGGCCCACCACCGCGTGCCGCAGGACCAGCCGTGGCCATGGCGGGGGACCGACCGCCGGCACACCCCCGCCTTCCGCGGCGCCCTGTCGGGCGCTGCCCCGGCCTCCGCCGATCTGCTCGAGGCCAATGCCCTGCCGCTGCGGCGCTGGATCGCGGAGTGCGTCAACGAACAGGCCGTGCACATCTGTCAGGAGATCTTCCACGAGAACTACCGTGGCCACTCCCCGCCCCACGCCGAGCCCGAGCCGCTGCGCGGCCCGAAGGGCTACGAGCGCTTCATCCGCGGGATCCTGACCGGCTTCCCCGATGCCGAGGCGACCATCGAGGACCTGATCCCGGTGGGCGACCGGGTCGCCTGCCGGGTCCGGATGACCGGCACCCATCTGGGCCCTTACCGCGGACTGCCGCCCACCGGCCGGCCGTTCTCCCTCGGGCAGATCGTGATCTGCCGCATCGAGGACGGCAGGATCGTGGAGAGCTGGCAGGAGATCGACGCCCTGGGGCTGATGCTGGGCTTCGGAGTGGTGCCCCGGCCCGGGTCCGGCTCCGCCGGCTATCTCCTGTGGTTCGCCCGGCTCGCCGCGACACTGGCCACCGCCCCGCGCCGGATCGCCGCCACACGCGAGGGGGCGAGGGCATGACCGGCGCCCATGAGACCGCCGACGCGGCGGTCCTCGGCCGCACCCTCGCGGCGTACGGCGGGGCGGGCCGCTGGGCGTCCGCCGAGCGGATCGAAGCGGAGCTCTCCTGCGGCGGCCTGCTCTTCCGCTGGAAGCGCGGCCGCGCCGGGACGTTCGACCGGATGCGCGTCACCGCGGAGGTGGCGAGGCAGCGCATCCGGTTCCACGGCTTCGACGGCCCCCTCGACGGGGTGCTGGAAGGCCACGAGGTGCGGCTGGAGCGGGACGGGGCGGTGATCGCGCGGCGCATGGACGCCCGCGCCCCGTTCCCCGGCGGTCGCCGCCTGCTGCGCTGGGACTCGTTGGACATGATGTACTTTCTGGGCTACGCCCTGTGGAACTACCTCGCCTTTCCCGCCCTGCTGCGCCGCGAGGACATGAGCTGGCGCGCCGACGGCCCCGATGCCCTCCTGGCGCGCTTCCCCGAGCACCTGGCCACCCACTGCCCGCAGCAGCGCTTCCGGCTCGACCCGGCCACCGGCCTGGTCACCGAGCACGAGTACACCGCCGAGGTCTTCGGCCGCGGTTGGGCGCACGCCTGCCATCTCACCAGCGAGTACCGGGAGGCCGACGGCGTCCCGTACGCCTCCCGCCGCCGGGTGATGCCGAGGCGCCCGCGGGCCGGGGGAGCGATGCCGCGCCCCGTGCTCATCTGGGCCGACATCCACGACTACGCACTGACGAAGACTCGGTAAGGAGAAAGTCCATGCTCGATCGCTTGGCCCGGGCCATCGTCCGGCGCCCCAGGGCGTTCCTCATCGCGGTCCTCGGCTTCATGCTGATCGCCGGCCCGTTGGGCGGGCCCGTCGTCGGCAAGCTCGTCAACGGCGGGTTCGAGGACCCGAAGTCGGAGTCCAGCCTGGCGAAGCAGGCCTTGGACGAGCACTTCGGGGTGAAGGACTCCAATCTGGTGCTGCTGGTCCGGGCGCCAGGCTCGGTCGACGCGGACCCGGCCGCCGAGGACGGTGCCGCCCTGACCCGGCGGCTGGCGGCCGAGCCCGGGATCTCCCAGGTAGCCTCCTACTGGAGCCAGGGCAGAGACCAGCGGCTGCGCAGCGAGGACTCCCGGTACGCGATGGTCATCGGGCACATCGGCGGCGGGGAGAACGCCGCCGCGGACCGTGTCGAGGGGCTGCGCAAGGAGTTCGCCGGCCGACAGGGGGCGCTGGAGGTGAAGCTCGGCGGCAGCACCGCCATGGGCTTCGACACCGACCACACGGTCCAAAAGGACCTCCAGAGGATGGAGGCCATCGCCTTTCCGGTGCTCTTCGTCATCCTGCTGCTGGTGTTCGGCAGTCTCGTCTCGGCGCTGCTGCCCCTGCTGATGGTCCTTCCGCTGCTGCTCGGCACGCTGCTCATGCTCCGGGCCATCACGCTGTTCACCGATGTGTCGGTCTTCGCGCTGAACGTGACGACCATCATCGGCCTGGGCATCGCCATCGACTACAGCCTGTTCATCGTGACCCGGTACCGGGAGGAGATCAGGGACCGTGGCGGCGATCTGACGGACAACGAGGTGCGGTCGGCGGCGATCGTGGCCGCGGTGCGCACGGCCGGGCGCACCGTGGTGTTCTCCGCCGTCACGGTCATGCTCTCCATGGCCGCCCTCGCGCTCTTCCCGCTGCTGTTCCTGCGCTCGATCGCCGTGGCGGGTATCGGTGTGATGCTGTTCGCCGCGCTGGCGGCCATCATCGTGATGCCGATGCTGCTCGCCCTGTTCGGCGCGAAGATCGACAGCCTGGACCTGAGGAAGGGTGTGCGGCGTCTGCTCGGCCGCCCGCCCCGGCCGCGGGCCGAACTGGAGCACGGCCTGTGGCATCGGCTGGCCACCTTCGTGATGCGTTTCGCCGCGCCGGTCGCCGTGGTGGCGACCGCGGCCCTGCTGTTCCTCGGACTTCCGTTCCTGGGCGCCGAATACAGCCTGCCGGACGACCGTCAGCTGCCGAAGACGGCGCAGAGCCGCCAGGTGGGGGATGTCATCCGCGCGGACTTCGGCTCCCGGGAGGCCGATGTGATCGCGGTCGTGGCCACCGGGATCGGGGACCCGAAGCGGCAGACCGCGGCGATCGGGGCGTACGCGGAGCGGATCTCGAAGCTCGACGGCGTGGAGTCGGTGTCCTCGGCCGCCGGTGTGTTCGCGCACGGCGCGCGGGTGGCCCCGGCCGGACCCGGCACCGCCGCGCTGGCCGCGAAGTCCGCCACCTATCTGCGGGTCTCCCCGGCCGTCGAGCCGTTCTCCGCCGCCGGTGAGCGGCTGGTCCACGACATCCGCGGCGCCGACTCCCCCTGGCCGGTGAGGGTGGCGGGCAGCGGCCCCGCACTGGTCGACACCAAGGACGCGCTCGGCGACCGGATGCCCATGGTGCTGGGGTTCATGACGCTCTCCACGTTCCTGCTGCTCTTCTTGTTCACCGGCAGTCTGCTGCTGCCGCTGAAGGCACTGGTCCTGAACGCGCTGAGTCTGAGCGCGACCTTCGGCGCCATGGTGTGGATCTTCCAGGAGGGGCATCTGGCGGGGGCGCTGGACGCGACGGTGACCGGGTCCTTGATCACTCTCACCCCCATTCTGATGTTCTGCCTGATGTTCGGGCTCTCGATGGACTACGAGGTGTTCATGCTCTCCCGCATCAAGGAGGAGTACGAGCGCACCGGGGACAACACCGCGGCCGTTGCCCGCGGCCTGGAGCTGACCGGCCGGCTGGTGACGGCGGCGGCGCTGCTGCTGGGCGTGGTGATGGTGGTGAGCCTGTTCACCGCGCAGATCACCTTCCAGAAGATGCTCGGCCTCGGCCTGACGGTCGCCCTCGTGGTGGACACCCTGGTCGTCCGCGGTCTGCTGCTGCCCGCCTTCATGCGGCTCGCGGGCTCGGCCAACTGGTGGGCCCCGGGCGCGCTGCGCCGGGTGCACCGCAGGTTCGGGCTCAGCGAGGCGCCGGGGAGGACGGGCCAGGGCCGCATGGCGAAGGCCCCTTCGGCGGCGAAGGAGCCCGATGTGCCGGCGGCCGCCGGTTCCTGACAACACCGCCGGGCCGGGCATGACCTTCCGTCATGCCCGGC
This sequence comes from Streptomyces sp. NPDC007917, assembly GCF_042959105.1. Classification (NCBI taxonomy): domain Bacteria; kingdom Bacillati; phylum Actinomycetota; class Actinomycetes; order Kitasatosporales; family Streptomycetaceae; genus Streptomyces; species Streptomyces sp. NPDC007917. The sequence continues at coordinate 23,280 of NZ_JBIBKK010000030.1, read as the reverse complement.
CCGGCCGGGTCGTACACGCCTCGGGTCCGCCTCACCCCTGCCCTGGCCTCACAGCCGCGCCGCCCGCTCGGGCCTCTCCTCGACCTCGGCCCCGTCGGCCGAGGCGGCAGGGGCCCGGCGGGCCTCCCGGATCAGCAGCACGGCGGGGACCAGCCCCAGCAGCAGCGGGGTCGGCTCCAGGATGGCGGCGCCCACCACGCTCCAGGCGGCCAGCCCCCAGCCGATGGACTGCGGCACCACGACATCGAGCCGGGCCAGATGGCAGACCAGGACGCCGAGCAGCAGCAGTGGCACGGCGAAGCTGGCGAGCACGATCCAGAACGCTCCGTTGGCCCCGCTGGGGTGGGCGAACTGCTCGCGCGGCAGACCCCACAGGTCCCCGCGGAACCAGTCGTCCATGTGTCCCGTGTTCTGCGCCCCCATTCCCACCAGGTGCCCGATGCCCAGAGCGACCAGGCTTCGTCCCGCCCAGAGCGTCCTCATGGCGGCCCCCCCTTTCGAAACTATTAGTTTCGGAACTACCGGTACCATAACATGACCCCATGGGAAGACCGAGGGATACACGGGTGGACGAGGCGATCCTGGCCGCGACCCGCGCACTGCTGGCGCGCCACGGATACGCCGGTCTGACGGTGGACGCGGTCGCCGATCACGCCGGCATCGGAAAGGCGGCCATCTACCGCCGCTACACCACCAAACAGGAGATGGTGTTCGCCGCCGCGGTGCACCGCTCCGACCTGGCACCACCGCCCGACACCGGCAGCCTCCGCGGTGACCTCACCTGTCTGGTCGAGGACATCGTCGCCACGCTCGGCAACCCGGCGGCCTCCTCGGCCGTCCTCGGCCTGCTCGCCGACCTGGGAGCCCCCTCCGGGCTCGCCGACCGCTTCCACGCGAGCTTTGTCACCAGCCAGCGGGCGGTCGTCGCCGAGCTGATGGACCGGGCGGTGGCCCGCGGCGAACTCGGCGCGCCCCCGGACGTCGACCTCGTCCACGCGCTGCTCGCCGGCCCCGTCTTCGCCACGCTCTATCTGCAGCGCCGCCGCCCGGACGGCCTGGCCGAGCGGCTGGGGCGCATGGTCACCGACACGCTCCGCCTCGAGGACCGGGCGGTCGGCCACGGCGGGCACACCCCCGGGAGCGCCACCGCCTGAGCGGTCCCGCGCCCTCCTCCGCCTCTTCCCCTTCGCCCCGCTTCGGCCGTCCCTCTTCCGCGGGTTTCTTCCCCGTCGCGGTGTATCCCCCGCGCCCGCCCGCGGATCTGTGGGGGTGGAAGGCGGCACACGGCCGCCACGGCCTGCGGAGGGGGAGCGGGGCTCGTGGAGGAACACAGGACGCCAGAGGCCGCGCGGCCGCGCGTCGCCGTCGGCGTCGACCTGGTCGAGGTCGCCCGCGTCCGGTCGCTGCTGGAGGACAATCCCGCGGCCGAGACGGAGCTCTTCACCGCCAGGGAGATCCGCTACTGCGCGGGCAAGCGCAATCGGTACGCCCGCCTGGCGGCCAGGTTCGCCGCCAAGGAGGCCGCCTTGAAGGCGCTGGGCACCGGCCTCGGCCCCCGCATGCGGTGGACCGATGTCGAGGTGGTCAACGAGCCCCTGGGCCGGCCCAGGCTGCGGCTGCACGGCACCGCCGCGGAGGCCGCCGGGGCGCCCGGCAGCTGGTCGGCCGAGATCTCCCTGACCCACACCGGTGACTACGCGCTGGCGCAGGCGGTTCTCCTGCTCCCGCCGGCCGCCGACCCACCGGCCACGCGCCGGACCGGCCACTGACGAAGGATCACCATGCGCTTCCATCTGATCGACCGCATCGACACCCTCGATCCCCATCGCGCGATCACCGCCCGCAAGCTGACCGCCCGCCAGGAGGAGTTCTGGCGCGACGAGGGGCGTGGCCCCGAGATGCCGGCCCCCCTCGTCCTGGAGGCCCTGTGCCAGGCAGGGACCTGGCTGATCATGGGGTCCACCGGGCTGCGCCGCCGGGCCGCGCTGCTGTCCGCCGACTCCGTCTCCTTCCAGGGGGCGGTGCGCCCCGGAGACGTCCTGGTCATGTCCGGCCGGGTGGAGTCGTTCGGGGACGACACCGCCGTGCTCAGCGGCACGGTCACGGCCGGCGGCCGCACCGTGCTGAGCGCCGACGCCATCATGTGCGCCCTCATCCCCACCGAGGACCTGGAGGATCCGCGGGACGTACGGAGGATGTACGACCGGCTGACGCGCGGCGCCCGGATCACCGGTGGCGCGCTGAAGGAGGCCGCCGCATGAGGCGCGTGGCGATCACCGGCATCGGCGCGGTCACCCCCGTCGGGCTGGACGCGACCGCCACCTGGTCCGCCCTCGCCGCCGGGCGCAGCGGCGTGAGCCGCCTGGAGACCTTCGACGCGAGCACCTTCCCGGTCCGGATCGCCGGTCAGGTCAAGGGGTTCGTGCCGGAGCGGGCGCTGCCCGACCCGCGCGAGCGCAGGCATCTGTCCCGGGCCGCCCTGTTCGCGCTCGCCGCGGCCCGCGAGGCGCTGTGCGACGCCGGAGACGGCTGGCAGGACACCGATCCCTACCGGCGCGGCGCGGCCCTCGGCGGCACGGTCGGCCGGCCCGAGCTGCAGGAGCTGGTGGACATGTCCCACCTGCTGGAGTCCACCGGGCAGCGGGAGTTCTACCGCCAGGCGCCCGGCGATGTCCTGCTCCGCGATCAGAACGTGGGCGCGGTGGCCGTCGCCCGCGCCGGCGGCTGCCAGGGGCCGCTGATCAGCGTGAGCACCGCATGCGCCGGGTCGGCCCACGCCATCGGTGAGGCCTTCCGCCGGATCCAGGAAGGCGAGTGCGCGATGATGCTCGCCGGCGGCTTCGACGCGCTGACCACCTGGATGGACGTGGTGGGGTTCTCCCTCCTGGGCGCCGTGACCGACCGGTGGAACCACGACCCGCGGCGAGCCTCCCGCCCCTTCGACGCCCAGCGCTCCGGCTTCGTCCTGGGCGAGGGCGCCGTCATCGCCGTGCTGGAGGACTGGGAGAGCGCCCGGGCGCGCGGCGCCCGGATCCACGCCGAGCTCCTCGGCTATGGCTCCACGCTCAACGCCTACCGCATCACCGACTCCCCGCCCGACGGCGGCGGAGCCATCGGAGCCATGCAGGACGCGCTCACCGAATCGCGCCTCGACCCGTCCGCCGTCGACTATGTGGCCGCCCACGGCACAGGCACACCCGGGAACGACATCAGCGAGACCACCGCCATCAAGAAGGTGTTCGGCTCGCACGCCCGGGAGCTGTCGGTCAGCTCGCCCAAGTCCATGACCGGACACCTCACCTCGGCCGCGGCGGGGGTGAACCTCATCGCCGCGCTCGGCGCGCTGCGCGAGGGCGTGGTGCCGCCCACGGTCAACCTCGACCACCCCGACCCCAAGCTCGACCTCGACTATGTGCCGAACGTGGCACGCCGCCGCCCGGTGCGGGCCGCGCAGGTGAACGCCTTCGCCTTCGGCGGCACCAACGCGTCCTTCGTCCTCGGCCCGGGCGACGTGCGGCCCGACGGCGGCACACGGTCCGAACAGGAAGGCAGGACAGCCGCATGACCGCGCTCGACGAGATCGTCGAGGTGTTCCCGGGGCTGCGGGCCACGGCTTTCACCAACGTCCCGCACACTCTTTCCGTCCTCGACACCCACTTCCCACGGTTTCCCGTGCTGCCCGGAGTGCTGATCCTCGACACGCTCGCCCAGGTCGCCTCCGTGGCGCTCGGGGCGGCCGGCGAGGGACCGGAGCGATGGGGGCTCGCGGAGGCGCGGCGGATCCGCTTCCGCCACTACGTCACCCCCGGCGACCGGATGGAGACCACCGTCGACATCGCCGAGGTCACCGGGGAGACCGCGCTGTGCACCGGCACCGTGCGGGTGGCCGGCCGCCCGGTCACCACCGTGCGCGTCCTGCGCATGGCGCGGCGCACCCCGCAGGACGCCCCGCCCGCGAGCGAGGGGACACCGGCGTGAAGCGCGTTGTGATCACCGGCGTCGGGCTGCTCACCGCGCTCGGCAAGGGGCACCGGGAGACCTGGCGGGGGCTGCTGGAGGGACGGACCGCGATCGCGCCCATCCGGGGCTTCGACCCGGCCTCCTTCCGCACCCGGCTGGCCGCGGAGATCGAGGACTTCCAGCCCACCGACTACGCCCACCGGCGCGCCCTGCGCACCACGACCCGCAACGACCGGCTCGCCATCGCCGGCGCGGCCCTCGCCGTCCACGACGCGGGCCTGGACTTCGCCGAGTACGACCCCGAGCGGGCCGCCGCCTTCGTCGGCGGCAACAAGGAAATCTCCAACCCCGAGCACCTGCTGACCGGCAGCCTGGCCGCCCGCAGGTCCGACGGCCGCGCCGACCTCGCCCTGCTGGGCGAGCGGGCCTCATCCGCCTTCTACCCGCTGTACTACGTGGAAGGGCTCCAGTCCGCCGCGCTCTACCACCTCTCGGCGGCCTACGGCCTCAAGGGGCCGAACGCCTACTTCCACGGGACGGCGGACGCTGGCGCCACCGCGATCGGACGCGCCTACCGGTCCATCCGGCGCGGCGAGTCACAGGTGGCGCTCGCCGGCGGCTGCGACGACGCGGCCTCCTGGTGGGTGACCTCCAAGATGGACGGCCTGGGAGTGCTCAGCACCCGCAACGACCTCGGCGCCCAGGCCTTCCGGCCGTATGACGCGGACCGGTCGGGCTCCGTGCTCGGCGAGGGAGCGGCCTTCCTGGTGCTGGAAGAGCTCGAGGCGGCACGCCGCCGCGGCGCCCACCTCTACGCCGAGATCCGCGGCTTCGGCTCCACGCTGGACAGCGCCCGGCTGCTCGCCCCCGCCGAGGACGGCGCGCCGCTCGCCGCGGCGATGCACCACGCACTGGAGGAGGCGCGGACGCCGCCCGAGGACGTGGACTACATCGCCACACACGGCTGTGCCACCCGGCTGGGCGACGCCAGCGAGGCGCGCGCCCTGCGCCGGACGTTCACCGCGCCGGACCGCCGGCCCGTGGCCAGCAGCGTCAAACCCGCGACCGGCCATCTGGTCGCCGCCGCCGGCGCGCTGAACGCCGCCGTGTGCGCGCTGGCCATCGACGGGGGCGCGGTGCCCCCGACGCTCAATCTCGACCGGCCCGACCCGGCCTGCCAGGGGCTGGACTGGGTCCCCGGGCAGGCCCGGGAACTGCCGGTGCGCCATGCGCTGGCGCTGGCGCGCGGCCTGGAAGGACAGCAGGTCGCCCTGGCACTCACCGCCCTGGAGGACCGGTGAGAAGCCGCGCCGACGACCGCGTCGGCCGCGCAGCAGACATCGGCCGCACAGCAGACGAAGGAGAGGTGCCGGTGGCCAGGCGGAACGAACGGGGACCTGCGACGAGGAGCGTCACCACGGTGGCCGTGGTGGGCACCGGGGCGCTGACCTCCCAGGGAGCGGGAGCGGCAGCCCTGTGGGAGGGCGCGCGGGCCGGCCGGGTCGCCATCCGGCCCGTCCAGCACATCGACATGCGGGGGCTCGCCACCAAGCTGGGTGGCGAGGTCGAGGGGGCGCGGACCGCGCCGCGCGGCTATCGCAGGCCCAAGGGCCACCGCGAGCGGGCGCTCGACCTGGCCCTGGCCGCCGCCGAGGAGGCGCTTGCCGTCCTGGCGGAGCTGCCCGAGGGGACGGTGGCGCCGACCCGGTTCGGGCTGGTGCTGGGCACCTGCAACGCCGGGCTGCTCTCCGCACGGGCCTGGCTGGACGCGGCGCGCCGGGGCGCGGACCCCGACCCCGGGCTGCCGCTGCTGGCCACGCCTCAGGCGCTCGCCGAGTCGGTGGCCGCGGCCTACGGACTGCGCGGCCCGGTGCTCGCGGTCAACACCGCCTGCGCCTCCGGGGCGAACGCCATCGGGCTCGGCGCGGACCTGGTGCGAGCGGGCCGGGCGGACGCGGTGCTGACGGGGGGCACCGACGCCTTCTCGGATGTCGTCTTCGCCGGGTTCAACGCCCTGGAGTCGCTGTCGCCCGAGCCCGCCGCGCCGTACTCGGCCGACCGGCAGGGCCTCTCGCTGGGCGAGGGCAGCGGCATGGTGCTGCTGGTGTCCACCGAGTTCGCCGCGGCGCACGGACTGCGCCCGCTGGCCGAAGTGGCCGGCTACGGCCTGTCCGCCGACGGCTATCACGTCACCGCGCCACACCCGGAGGGCGCCGGAGCGGCCCGGGCGATCGGCTCGGCGCTGCGCCGCTCCGGTGTCGCGCCCGAGGACATTGGCTATGTCAACGGCCATGGCACCGGCACGCCCAAGAACGACCCGGCGGAGTCCGCCGCCATCGCCCGGGCGCTCGGCGAGAGCGCCGCGCACACCCCGGTCAGCAGCACCAAGTCCGTCATCGGGCATCTGCTCGGCGCGGCGGGGGCGGTGGAGGCCATCGTCACCGCGCACGCACTGGACGAGCAGCTGGCCCCGCCCACCGCCGGATACACCCGGGCGGCCCCGGAGTGCCCGCTCGACTATGTGCCCGGTGCGGCGCGAGCGCTTCGCACCGACGCGGCGCTGTCCAACAACTTCGCCTTCGCCGGGGCCAACGCCGCCCTGGTGCTCACCCGCCCCGGCACCCACACCCCGCCCGTCCCCGACTGGGACCGAGTGGTGGTCACCGGCGTGTCGGTGCTCGGGCCGGCCGGCGACGGAATCCAGGCGGCGCGCCGGGCGCTGCGGGCCGGACAGGAGACCGGCCACCTGGAAGGCGGAGTGCGGCTCGGCCGAGTGGCGCTGGGCGACGAGGAGATCGCCCCGTACCTGACCCGGCGCCAGCGCCGCCGGATGGACCGGCTCGCGGTGCTCTCCATCGTGGCCACCGCCAAGGCACTGGCCGACTCAGGGCTGTCCTCCGACGACAGCGTCGGGGTGGTCTTCGGCACCGGCACGGGCCCCATGGAGGCCATGGAGAAGTTCGTCCTTCCGCTGCTTGAGGAGGGCGCCGCGGCCGCCGACCCGAGCGTCTTCCCCAACACGGTCTACAACCAGGCGGCCGGACAGGTGGCCACCCACCTCGGGCTGCGCGGCCCCACCTCCACCCTGTCGGTCGGCCACGCCACCGGCGCGGCCGCCGTCGCGTACACCGCGGACCTGCTGGCCACCGGACACGCGGACGCGCTGGTGTGCACCGTCACCGACACGCTCACCGAGCAGGTCGCCCGCGCCTACACGGCCACCGGCGCGGCCTCCACCCGCCCGCCCGGCGCACCGGCCGACGGCCGTTTCACCCTCGCCGAGGGCAGCGTGGCCCTGGTCATGGAGCGGCTCTCGGCGGCCCGGGCGCGCGGCGCCACGGTCCTCGGCGAGGTCCTGGGCCACGGCATGGCCTCCGACGCCAGCCGGGCCCGGCTGTGGGACCCACGCGGCCGCGGGGTGGAGCTCGCCATGCGCCGTGCGCTCGCCGACGCCGGTCTCACCCCACGGGACGTGGGCGGGGTGTGGCTGTCGGCCGCTGGGCTGACCGCCGCCGACCGGGCTGAGAGCGCCGCCGTGGAGCGGGTGTTCGGCGGCGACACCGCACCGCCGAGCCATGCGCCCAAGTCCGTGCTGGGCGAGCCGATGGGGGTCGGCGGCGCGCTGTGCCTGGCGCTGTCCCTGTGGTCGGGGGACACCCGGCCCGCAGCCCCCGCGGTGGTCAACAGCTCCTCGCTCGGCGGCAGTCATGTCTCCCTGGTGGTCGCGCCGGGCGACCCGCACGGGACCGGTGGCCCTGCCGGCCCGGACAACGACGAAGGAGTGAGCCAGTGAAGCTCTCAGGACAGGTCGCCCTGGTGACGGGCGGTTCCCGCGGCATCGGCGCGGCGATCTGCCGCCGCCTGGCGGCGGAAGGGGCCTCGGTCGCCATCAACTACCGCTCCTCCGAGGGTGAGGCCAAGGACGTGGTCCGCTCCATCGAGGAGGCCGGCGGCACCGCCCTGGCGATCCGCGGCGATGTGTCCGACCACACCGAGGCCGCGGCGGTGGTAGGCCGGGTCACCGAGGAACTGGGCGATCTGCACATGCTGGTGAACAACGCCGGCGTGGCCAAGGACGCCCTCATCTACAACATGGCGCCCGGCGACTGGCTGGACGTCATGCGGATCAACTTCGGCGGCGTCTTCAACTGCACCCAGGCGGTTCTGCCGCACTTCATGGCCAAGGGCGAGGGCGTCATCGTCAATGTGTCCTCGGTGATGGGGGAGCGCGGCTGGGTGGGGGAGTCCAACTACGCGGCGTCCAAGGGCGCGGTCAACGCCTTCACCCGCTGCTGCGCCATGGAATCGGCCCGCTTCGGCATCCGGGTGAACGCCGTGCTGCCCGGCTTCTCGCCCACCGAGCTGGTGGCGGGGCTCACCGAGGGAGCCTCCGGCAAGGGGATCCGCCGGCAGATACCGCAGCGCAGGTTCGGATCGGTCGAGGAGATCGCCGACGTGGTGTGCTTTCTGGCCGGCCCCGAGTCGAGCTATATGACCGGCTCGCTGGTCACCGTGGACGGCGGGGCGATGACCGCGCTGGGCCTCGGACGCCCCAACTAGGCCGCTTCCCGGCCGGGTGTATCCAGGCCGGCCCGCGGCGGATCTGTAGGGGTGTGAGAGCGGGGGCGCCCCGTTGAAGCGGCGCCCGGCCGCCTCGTATCCCCCGCGCCGGCCGATGGCCCTCAACCGTCACGGCCCTCAACCGTCACAGCCCTCAACCGTCACAGCACTCAATCGTCACTGACACAGGAGAGACCCTGACATGGACCGTACCCAGATCAGCGAAGCCGTCCAGAAGGCCGTTGTCGAGGCGGTGGGCGCCGAGCCGGAGGAGGTCGTTCCCGAGGCCACCCTGCTGGATGAGCTCGGGGCGGAGTCGATCGACCTGCTCGACATCCTCTTCCGCCTGGAGCGCTCGATCGGCGTCAAGATCCAGGCCGCTCAGCTCGCCGAGTATGTCCAGGGCGGCATCCCGGACGACGAGTTCGGCGACGAGAACGAGATCATCACCGAGCGCGGGCTGGCCCAGCTCAAGCGGGTGATGCCGCAGATCGATGTGGCCGAGCTGTCCGGTCGGCTCCAGGCCACCCAGGTCATGGGCCTGTTCACGGTGGACAACCTGGTCGATCTGGTGGTCGCCCAGGTCGAGGCCTCCGCCGCCACCGCGGCCGCGTGAGGGGACCACGGTGACCGCGATCCACATCGTCGGAACCGGCGGCTACCAGCCGGGCGATCCCATACCCACCAGTGAGATCGCCCGGCTCGCCGGCCCACTGCCCGAAGACGTCCTCCAGGGCCTGTCCATCGAGCGCCGTTACTGGATGATCGACCCCGCGACCGGCGAACACCGGGAGAACAACTCGGACATGGCCTACAAGGCCGCCGTGCGGGCCCTGGACTCGGCCGGGGTCGAGCCCGCCGAGATCGACCTGATCATCCTGGCCACCGGCACCCCGGACTACCCGCTGCCTCCGCTGGTCAACTTCGTCCAGGACCGTCTGGGACTGGAGCGCTGCGCGACCTTGGAGATCCGCTCCGGCGGCGCGGGTGTGGTGCAGGCCCTGGACATCGCGCGGATGTACCTGGCCGCCGGGGTGCACACCACCGCGCTGGTCATCGGCAGCGAGGCGATCTCACCGGTGCTCGCTCCGATCTTCCTCGGCAAGGACCCCGAAGCCATCCGGATGCGCGACCGCATGCCGCTGTACATGTTCGGCGACGGGGCGGGGGCCATGGTGCTGCGGGCGCAGGAAGGGCCCGGCGGGCTGCGCGGCGCTGCCTCCGCGTGCATCGGCGGTGGGCGCAAGCCCGGCATCCACTCGGTCGGGGGCGGCACCCACGCCCCGATCCATGAGCAGCTGAAGGCCAAGCGGCTGGTCGATCTGAAGGTCGATGTGGTGGGCGCGGGCGACTTCACCCCCGTGATGGTGACCGAGGCGATCAGCGCCACGCTGGCCCGCGCCGGTCTGGCCGTGGACACGGTCGATCTGTGCCTGGTGCCGGAGGGCAATGTCGGCTGGATGCTCGACTCGCTGCTGGAGGCGGGCCTGGACACCACCGAGTGGAAGGCCCTCGACGGCAAGATCGTCGACAGCCTCTCCACCATGGGGGCGGTCGGCTGCGCCGCGGTTCCGCTCTTCCTGGACGACGCATGGCGCAAGGGCAGGGTCAAGCCCGGGGACCGGATCATGCTGGTCGGCGTGGAGAGCACCAAGTGGATCTACGCGGGCGCGGTCGTGGACTGGACAGCCGAGGCCCCGGCCTGAGCCCGCAAGCCGACGACACAGGGGGGCGTGACACCCATGGAGACCGCATCGGCCACCACCTCGGCTTCGCCACGACTGCGATCCGTCACCCAGCAGCAATTCCGGCATGTCATGGGCCAGTTCCTCACTGGTGTCACGATCGTGACGGCGCGGGCCGAGGACGGTCCGCACGGCACCACCGTCAACTCGTTCGCCTCGCTGTCCCTCGACCCACCGCTGATCATGATCTGTCTGCGGGCCGGCTCCCGTACCGGCGCGGTGGTCGCGACGGCCGGAGCGTTCACCGTGAACATCCTCAGCCGGGGTCAGGCGGAGCTCGGCGCCCGCTTCGCGGCCTCCGGCCGTCCGTCGGGCCATGAGGCGTTCGCCGGCATACCGCACCATCTGGGCGCAAGCGGCGCGCCGGTCCTCGCCGGCACGCTCGCGCATCTCGAATGCCGGGTCAGGGAGACGGTCGCCGCGGGGGACCACACCCTTTTCATCGCCGAGGTGTTCGCTCTCGACGCGGGGCCGGAATTCCTGGACATTCCCCCGCTCGCCTTTCATCAGGGGCGCTTTCTCACCATTCCTTGACAGAGCGCGGGGGCCGTGCGGGACACCGCGCACGGCCCCCGCCTCTTTGCCTCGGCGTCATACCTCGCCCATCACATGAGGAGTTCTCATGAGCGCGATCGCCTTTCTCTTTCCCGGCCAGGGTTCCCAGCGCGTCGGCATGGGACACGACCTTGTCGCGCGCCATCCGGAGCTGCTGGACCGCTACTACCGGCCGGCGGATGAGCTGCTGGGATTCCCGCTCTCCCGGCTGTGCTGGGAGGGTCCGCCGGAGGAGCTGCGGGACACCCGTGTCACCCAGCCCGCCGTCTTTCTGACCAGCCTTGTCACCCTGGAGGTGCTGCGCTCACGCGGTGTCGAGCCCGCGCTTGTCGCCGGGCACAGCCTGGGGGAGTACACGGCGCTGGTGTGCGCGGGCGTGCTCGACTGGCGCGACGCACTGCGCCTGGTCCGGCGGCGCGGCGAGCTCATGGCCGCGGTCAACGAACGGACGCCGGGCGCGATGGCGGCGGTGATCGGGCTCGGTGCCCCGGCCGTGGAGAAGCTGTGCGCCTCGGTGGGGGCCGAGGAGGGCGGGGTGGTCGAGGTGGCCAACTACAACGACCCCGGACAGCTGGTGATCTCCGGTACGGCGGCCGCCGTCCGGGCCACGGCGGCCGCGGCGAAGGAGGCCGGGGCACAGAAGGTGGTGATCCTCGATGTGGGCGCGCCCTTCCACTGCAGTCTGATGCGCGATGTGGAGGCCGCCTTCCGGGCTGATCTGGAGGCGGTCACCTTCCACGAGCCGCGCATTCCGGTCGTGGCCAATGTGACCGCCGGATATGTGTCAGGCGCGGACGGGGCCGTGGACGGGCTGCGCCGCCAGCTCGCCGGTTCGGTCCGCTGGACGGAGACCCTGGAGCGGCTGGCGGCGGACGGTGCCACGGCCTTTGTCGAAGTCGGACCGGGAAAAGTGCTCACCGGCTTCGCCCGGGCGACCCGGCCGGAGATTCCGCAGTACGCCACGCGTGACGCACGCCAACTCGACCGGGCCATAAAAGCCCTGACGGACAATGGTGAACCCGAACCCCCTGTTGTAGATTGAACCTCTGAATCTATCGGTGACCGACGGGCGCGGCTTTAGGACGCGCCCGCCGGTGGGGGAGAAGGAGCCGGAGCCATGGATCACGAGCAAGCGGAATTGCTGGATCGCCTGTCCGATGCTCTCGGTCCGGTGCCCAAGAGTGTGCTGGAAAACGCACAATCACTCTTCAGAGAAAACGCGTCTCGCCTTCGTGATGCCGACGGGGATTCGGAAGACGTGGCGGTGGACCGGAAGGACCAGGCCCACGAGAACCGGACGGCCCATGCTTCTCCTGCATAGACCGCCGGCTCACGGCGAACGCCCGCAGACCGGCCGCCCGGATACGGGAGGCGAGCACGGTGTCGCTCTTGTGGACGCGACCCTGATCCTGTAGCAGCTTTTTCAAATGGGCCAGGCAGCGGGCGCGCACCGGGCCCAGCGAGCCCCGCGGCATGCCGAGCGTCTCGCTGATCTGGTCGTACGACATGGGCGGGTCGGTCACCAGCAGCCCCAAAAGCGCCTGGCACTTGGGCGACAGCGCGCAGAACGCCGTCAGGACCTCGTCATCGCGCTCGCGGGCCAGGGTCACGTCCTCCGGCAGCTCCCCGGTCACCTCCGGACGGTCGAACGCCTCGGTGCCGCCGACCGGAACGCTGCGCCCCGACTTCTCCAGGTGCTTCAGGCTCTCCCGGCGAGCCGAGGTGGAAATCCACTGCGCCAGCCGCTCCGGCGACCGGAGCTTGTCCAGGTGCTGAACGACGCGCAGCCAGGTCGCCTGGCTCACATCGCCGCAGTCGGCCGGGCTCAGCCGGTGTGAGCGGGCGATCGCCCAGATCAGCGGCGCATACCGCTCCACGATCTGGTTCCAGCAGTCCTGATCCCCGGCAAGACAGCCGTCCACCAGATCGTTCAATGACCGTGCGTACACGTATCCCCCCGTGAACTTTCTTTATTGGCTCCCGATAGAAATAGGTTCGATCGGCACCTATTTCGCCGGTCCGCCGTGAGGTGACCAAAACTCAAATTCACCTCAGCTACGAGTGTTTACTATAGAGCGGCGCCGACTGTGCCTGTCAACCGTCTCCGGGGGGCTGTGGATATGTTGACTGGCGGGTAGCCAGTCTACGGTGGATGCGCCGGGGTACGCGCCCCGGCGTGGCGTCCTATAGGCAGATCCGGTCGCGGCGGGGATTTCGTTTCGAATATGCGTCCGGTGTATCCGAAGCTGACATTCCGCTATCTGTCGAGTGGGGCTAACATGCCCTCCCTTCGTCGCCACGGCGACGCGACGGACGAACACCACGGAGAGGAGCCACACGATGAGCGAGACCGTGAACGAGCGGGGCGGGATCCGTGTCGCGCGCCTGGCGGATGTGCAGCCTGGCGAGATGACGACGGTGGAAGTGGAGGGCGTCAGCGTCCTCCTGGCGAACGTCGGGGGTACGGTCCGCGCCCTGCGCGACCGCTGCTCGCATGAGGAAGCTCCCTTGTCGGAGGGCGAGTTGGAGGGGGAGACGGTGGTCTGCCCCTGGCACTTCAGCAGCTTCTGCCTCCGCACGGGCGAGGCGCTTGAGATGCCCGCGGTGGACCCCGTGGAGGCCTACGCGGTCCACGTGGTGGACGGAGAGGTGTTCCTTTCTCGCCAGTGAACGCGGGGAACTGACGCGGGCGGCGTTCACTAAACGGAGGCGCTGTATCGTGTGCCTGAACGCCGGGTTTCTTGTCGAGCGGCGGAGTATCAGGGAGGGGGACGCGTGTCGCCAGGGGAAGCGCACGTCGCACCGTACTCACGGCGCGAGCGGCTGCGCATCGCGACCATCCGCGAGATCAAGGATGTCGCCCGGACGCTCCTGGTTCAGGAGGGCCCGGAGAACGTGACGATCCGGGCCATCGCCCGTGAGATGGGCATGACCGCGCCCGCCGTCTACCGCTATTTCAGCAGCCGTGACGCCCTGATCCTCCAGCTGCGCGTGGACATCTTCGCCGAGATGGCCCGTTATATGCGCGGGGTGATCGGGCGGCTCCCCGAGTCGGAGCCCGGCCGCGGGCTGATCGGCGGGGCGAGAGCGCTGCGCGTCTGGGCCATCAAGCACCCCCATGAGTTCGGGCTGATACTCGGCCCCTGGGCCCCCGGCCTGGGCCGGGAGGAGACCAAGCCCGACCGGAACATGGGCTGGGTCTTCGGCTCGGTGTTCTCCGACCTGATCTCGGACCTGTGGCGGGTGCGCGGCTTCCCCGCCCCCAAGGAGGAGGAGCTCGACCCCGGCCTCGTGCGGGCGCTTGTCGAGCTCAGCGAGGACCAGGGCGTCGAGATGCCCCCGGCCGCGCTCGCCGTGATGCTCCGCTGCTGGGTGCGGCTGTACGGGGTGATCTCCATGGAGGCCCTCGGCCATATGTCGTTCGCCCTGCAGGAGGGGAAGTCCTTCTTCGAGTTCGAGCTGCGCAACCTCTGTCTGATGCTGGACATCGAGGAGTTCTACGAGGAGGACACGGCCCAGGGGACCTAAGGGGTCCCAGGGGGCCCGGGGATCCCTGAGGGATCACCTAGAAGATCACCCAGGGCCGCCTCGGGGTACATCGCGGCGCCTTTGTACACCGGGAGGCGTAAGCTGTACCGGTGCCCATCCGGGCACGCCGTATGTGTGCAGCTGTCCCCTGTGAGTGGGGTGCGGTGTCGAGCGCCCTTGACGCGGCGGGCGCGGCGTGTCCGCATCGTGTCGAACCTGGCAACCGGTGTAGAACGGGGGATGTGACGGCATTGGCTACCCGGCCCATCTCCAGCTCTCCCACAGGGTCCGGTCACCCGGGCCCGGGCGGAGACCTGGTCCTTGCCCGTACGCCTGGCTGTCCACGGTGACCGTGGAGGACGAGCGCAGCGGGTCCCATAGCACGTCCAGCGGTCCCCTCGACGGGCACGAGGCCGCCCGTGCCGTACTCGACAAGGCCGCGCACGAGAACTTCCCCGTCGCCCCCTTCTTCCTTCCCCGCGCCTGGCGGGCCGATCTCATGGCGATCTACGGCTACGCCCGCCTGGTCGACGACATCGGCGACGGCGACCTTCCCCCCGGCGGCCATGACGCGGAGCTGCTGGGCCTCGACCGCGACCGGGCCGGCGATCCGCTCGCGATGCTCGACGCGTTCGAGAAGGACCTGCGGCGCGTCTTCGACGAGCCGGGTGGCGCGGGAGGTGTGTCCGGTACGGGCGGCGTCTCCCCGGCCCCCCGCCATCCGCTGCTGCGCGCGCTGCGCCCCACGGTCCGCCGCCACCGGCTGCCGCCCGAGCCCTTCCTCGGCCTGATCGAGGCGAACCGGCAGGACCAGCGGGTGCGCCGGTACGAAACCTACGAGGACCTGCTCGGCTACTGCGAGCTGTCCGCCAACCCCGTGGGCCGCCTGGTGCTGGGCGTGACCGGCGCCACCAGCCCCGAGCGGGTCCGCCGCTCCGACGCGATCTGCACCGCGCTCCAGATCGTCGAACATCTGCAGGACGTCGCCGAGGACCTCCGCCGCGACCGCGTCTATCTGCCCGCCGAGGACATGAAGAGCTGCGGGGTGACCGAGGCCGATCTCGCCGCCCCCACGGCCGGCGCCCCGGTGCGCGCCCTGATCGCTCATGAGGCGGCCCGTGCCGAAACCCTGCTGAATGAAGGGGCCCCCCTCGTGGGTAGCGTCCACGGCAGGCTCAAGTGGTTGCTCGCCGGGTTCGTGGCAGGGGGACGGGCCGCTCTGAGGGCGGTCGCGGCCGCGGGATACGACGTACTGCCTGGACCGCCCAGACCCACCAAGCTCAGCCTGCTGCGCGAGGTGGGGGCGACACTGCGAAGAGAGGGGTGAGCCGGACCGTGACCGGAGCTCCGCACGCGTCCGCACCAGTGCTCGCGGCGTACCGGTACTGCGAGGCCGTGACCGGGCAGCAGGCCCGTAACTTCGCGTACGGCATCAGGCTGCTGCCCACCGAGAAGCGCCGGGCGATGTCGGCGCTCTACGCCTTCTCGCGCCGTGTCGACGACATCGGGGACGGGCGGCTGGACGCCGACGCCAAGCGGGCGCGGCTCGCCGAGACCCGCGTCGTGCTCGACCGCATCAGGAACGGCGAGATCGAGGAGGACGACACCGACCCGGTCGCCGTGGCGCTCGCCCATGCCGCGCGCCGTTTCCCGATCCCGCTGGGCGGGCTCGACGAGCTGATCGACGGCGTGCTGATGGACGTGGCCGGCCAGACCTATGAGACCTGGGACGAGCTCAGGGCCTACTGCCGCTGTGTGGCGGGCGCCATCGGGCGGCTCTCCCTCGGTGTCTTCGGGACCGTGCGCGCCCCCGGGACGAGCGCGCGCGAGATCGAGCGCGCCCCCGAGTACGCCGATACGCTCGGCCTGGCCCTGCAGCTCACCAACATCCTCCGGGACATCCGCGAGGACGCCTCCGGCGGCCGTACCTATCTGCCCGCCGACGACCTCGCCAAGTTCGGCTGCCCGACGAGCATCCACACCTCGATCGCCCCGCAGGACGCGGACTTCACCGGACTGGTGCAGTTCGAGGTCCGGCGGGCCAGGGCCCTGTTCGCCGAGGGCTACAAGCTGCTGCCGATGCTGGACCGGCGCAGCGGCGCCTGCGTGGCCGCCATGGCCGGCATCTACCGCAGACTCCTGGAGCGCATCGCCCGCGATCCGGAGGCCGTCCTGCGCGGCCGGGTCTCGCTCCCCGGCCGCGAGAAGGTGTACGTCGCCGTCCGCGGCCTGGCCGGGCTCGACGCCAGGGCCGCCGCCCGCCGTACCGCCGGGGGACGGTCATGACCCTCCCGGCGGACCCGCACCCACGCGGTCCCCGCCCCGGCCCCGGCCCCCGACCCCGCCCCCAGGCCGACCCCGGCCCGCGGGGCGCGGAGACGGCAGGCCGCCCCCTCGGGGCGGCCGCTCCGTCGCGGAAGAGGGTGGGCGGTCCGGGCGCGGGCGGCGGCGGGTCGCGGGGGTCGGTGGCCGTCGTCGGCGGCGGGCTCGCGGGCACCACGGCGGCGCTGGCGCTCGCCGACGCCGGGCTGCGGGTGACGGTGCTGGAGGGGCGCCCGCGACTGGGCGGGCTCGCCTTCTCCTTCCGCCGCCCGTCCCCCGTCGGCGAGCTGACCGTCGACAACGGCCAGCATGTGTATCTGCGCTGCTGCACCGCCTACCGGTGGTTTCTCGACCGGATCGGCGGCTCCCGGCTCGCCCCGCTGCAGGGCAGGCTCGACGTGCCCGTCCTGGACGCCGACGGGCGCCCGGGGCGGCGGCTCGGCCGGCTGCGCCGCGCCGCCCTGCCCGTACCGCTGCACCTGGCCGCGAGCCTCGCCACCTACCCGCACCTCTCGCTGGCCGAGCGCGCCCAGGTGGGGCGCGCCGCGCTCGCCCTGGGCCGGCTCGACCCCGCCGACCCGGCCCTGGACGGGGTGGACTTCGCCGACTGGCTGCGCCGCCACGGACAGTCGCCGCGCGCCGTGGAGGCGCTGTGGGACCTGGTCGGGGTCGCCACGCTCAACGCCACCGCCCGCGACGCCTCCCTCGGCCTGGCCGCCATGGTCTTCAAGACCGGGCTGCTCTCCCACCCCGGCGCGGCCGACATCGGCTGGGCCCGCTCCCCCCTCGGCGAGCTGCACGACACCCTGGCCCGCGCGGCCCTGGACACCGCCGGCGTGGCCTGCGAGCTGCGCGCCAAGGTGACCGCCGTCACCCGTACCGCCCAGGGCCGCTGGAGCGTGCACACGGCAGGAGGCGCGCCGCTGGAGGCGGACGCGGTGGTGCTGGCCGTACCGCAGCGCGAGGCACATGCCCTGCTCCCCGAGGGCGCCCTGGACGCCCCGGACCGGCTGCTGCGCATCGGCACCGCGCCGATCCTCAACATCCACGTGGTTTACGATCGCAAAGTCATGCGCCGCCCCTTCTTCGCCGCGATCGGCACCCCCGTCCAATGGGTCTTCGACCGCACCGACGCCTCGGGCCTGGCCAGGCTCCCCGGCGTGGCGGACAGCCAGTACCTGGCGCTGTCCCAGTCCGCCGCGCACCAGGAGATCGAGCTCCCGGCCGCCGAGCTGCGCGCCCGCTATCTGCCCGAGCTGGAGCGGCTGCTGCCCGCCGCCCGCGGCGCCGCGGTGCGCGACTTCTTCGTCACCCGGGAGCGCACCGCGACCTTCGCCCCCACCCCCGGCGTCGGGCGGCTGCGCCCCGACGCCCCCACGAACGCCCCCGGCCTGTACCTGGCCGGGGCGTGGACCGCCACCGGCTGGCCCGCGACCATGGAGGGCGCTGTGCGCAGCGGGCTGTCCGCCGCCCGTACGGCCCTGTCCGACCTAGGCCGCCCGCATCGCGACCCGCCCCCCGCCTCCGGCCGGGGGACCCCCAAGGAGGCGGCATGAGCACCACCACCCAGAACCAAGGAGAGACCGTGACCCCGGCGATCCCAGCAGTCGACACCGCAGGCGTGATCGCGCTGCTGACGCGCGGACGCATGCTTGCCACGCCGGTGCTGCGCGCCGCCGTGGACCGGCTGGCTCCTCCCATGGACACCGTGGCCGCCTACCACTTCGGCTGGATCGACGCCGAGGGCCGTCCGGCCGAGGGGGACGGCGGCAAGGCCGTCCGCCCCGCCCTCGCGCTGCTGTCCGCCGAGGTGGCGGGCCGGGCCCCCGAGGTGGGGGTGCCCGGCGCGGTCGCGGTGGAGCTGGTGCACAACTTCTCCCTGCTGCACGACGACCTGATGGACGGCGACGAGCAGCGCCGCCACCGCGACACCGTCTGGAAGGTGCACGGACCGGCGCAGGCCATCCTCGTCGGCGACGCGCTGTTCGCCCTGGCCGGCGAGATACTGCTCGAACTGGGCACGGTGGAGGCCGGGCGCGCCACCCGCCGGCTCACCTCCGCCACCCGCAAGCTCATCGACGGCCAGGCCCAGGACATCAGCTATGAGCACCGCGAGCGGGTCACCGTCGCGGAGTGCCTGGAGATGGAGGGCAACAAGACCGGCGCGCTGCTGGCCTGCGCCGCCTCCATCGGCGCGGTCCTCGGCGGCGCCGACGACCGCACCGCCGACACCCTGGAGCGGTACGGCTACCACCTCGGGCTCGCCTTCCAGGCCGTCGACGATCTGCTCGGCATCTGGGGCGACCCCGACGCCACGGGCAAGCAGACCTGGAGCGATCTGCGCCAGCGCAAGAAGTCGCTGCCGGTGGTGGCCGCCCTCGACGCGGGCGGCGAGGCCTCCGAGCGCCTCGCCCGGCTGCTCGCGGCCGACGCGAAGAAGACCGAGGCCGAGTTCGCCGACTTCGACGAGGAGGAGTTCGCCGCCCGCGCTGCCTTGATCGAGCAGGCCGGCGGCCGCGACTGGACCTCGCAGGAGGCCCGTCGGCAGCACGCCACCGCTGTCGCGGCGCTCGACCAGGTGGAGATGGAGGATCGGGTCCGGGCGCAGCTCATCGCGCTCGCCGATTTCGTCGTCGTACGAGAGAGATGATCGCTATCGACCGCATATAGCTCGCAGTCGCCGGCCGGCACCCAGCCGGGGTGCCGGCCGACGGAAGCCCCACGACGGCAGAGATCTCACACTGCAAGGGGAAGCCATGACAGCGACAACCGTCCACCCGCCCGAGCCCGTCGAACCCGCGACCTTGACGCTTGCCCGGGAGGCGATGGCGCGGGCCACCCGCCATCTGCTGGACCGCCAGGACGAACAGGGCTGGTGGAAGGGCGACCTGGAGACCAACGTCACCATGGACGCCGAAGACCTGATGCTCCGCCAGTTCCTCGGCATCCAGGACCCGGCCACGCTCGAAGCCGCCGCCCGCCACCTCCGCTCCCAGCAGCGCGAGGACGGCACCTGGGCCACCTTCCACGGCGGCCCCCCGGAGCTCTCCACCACCATCGAGGCGTACGTCGGCCTGCGACTGGCCGGAGACCTGCCCGACGCCCCCCACATGGCCGCCGCCTCCGCCTGGGTGCGCGAGCGGGGCGGCATCGCGAAGAGCCGGGTGTTCACCCGCATCTGGCTGGCGCTCTTCGGCTGGTGGAAGTGGGAGGACCTGCCCGAGCTGCCGCCGGAGATCATCTACTTTCCGAAGTGGCTGCCGCTCAACATCTACGACTTCGGCTGCTGGGCACGGCAGACCATCGTGCCGCTCACCGTCGTCTCGGCCAAGCGCCCCGTACGGCCCGCGCCCTTCGCCCTCGACGAGCTCCACACCGACCCCCGGCGGCCCAACCCGCCCACCGCACCCGCCCCCCTCGCCTCCTGGGACGGCGTCTTCCAGCGCCTGGACCGGGCGCTGCACGCGTACCACAAGGTCGCGGTCCGGCCGCTGCGCCGGGCCGCGCTGAGATCCTGTGCGCGCTGGATCGTCGAGCGGCAGGAGAACGACGGCTGCTGGGGCGGCATCCAGCCGCCCGCCGTGTACTCGCTGATCGCCCTGCGCCTCCTCGGCTACGACCTCGACCACCCCGTGATGCGCGCCGGTCTTGACTCCCTGGACCGCTTCGCGGTGTGGCGCGAGGACGGCAGCCGGATGGTGGAGGCCTGCCAGTCACCGGTCTGGGACACCTGTCTGGCCACCATCGCGCTCGTCGACGCCGGCCTGGCCCCGGACCACCCCGCGCTGATCAAGGCCGCGGACTGGATGCTCGACGAGCAGATCACCCGGCCCGGCGACTGGTCGGTGCGGCGCCCCGGTCTGCCCTCCGGCGGCTGGGCGTTCGAATTCCACAACGACAACTACCCCGACATCGACGACACCGCCGAGGTCATCCTGGCGCTGCGCCGGGTGCGCCACCCCGACCCCGAGCGGGTCGAGGCGGCGGTGCGGCGCGGGACGCGCTGGACGCTCGGCATGCAGTCCGGTGACGGCGCATGGGGCGCCTTCGACGTCGACAACACCAGCCGGCTGCCCAACCGGCTGCCGTTCTGCGACTTCGGGGAGGTCATCGACCCGCCGTCGGCCGATGTCACCGCGCATGTCGTGGAAATGCTCGCCTTCGAGGGCAGGGCCCAGGACCCGGCCGCCCGGCGCGGTGTGGCCTGGCTGCTGGCCGAGCAGGAGGCCGACGGATCCTGGTTCGGCCGCTGGGGGACGAACTACGTCTACGGCACCGGCTCCGTCGTCCCGGCGCTGGTGGCCGCCAGGGTCCCCGGCTCCCACCCGGCGATCCGCCGTGCCGTCCGCTGGCTGGAGAGCGTCCAGAACGAGGACGGCGGCTGGGGCGAGGACCAGCGCTCCTACCCCGACCGGCAGTGGGCGGGACGGGGCGCCTCCACCGCCTCGCAGACCGCATGGGCGCTGATGGCCCTGCTGGCGGCGGGGGAGCGGGAGAACAAGGCGGTCGAGCGCGGGATCACCTGGCTGGCCGAGACGCAAGGAGACGACGGGTCCTGGGACGAGCCGTACTTCACCGGCACCGGCTTCCCCTGGGACTTCTCCATCAACTACCACCTGTACCGGCAGGTCTTCCCGGTCACCGCGCTGGGACGGTACGTCAACGGCGAGCCCGCCGTGGCGCGACCGCGGAGGTCCTGATGGCCCCCGGCCCGGCCCCAGCCCCTTCCCCAGGCCAGGGCGAGGGCCCTGCGCCGCTGCTGATCGCCTGTGCGCTCGGCATCGAGCGGTTCGCCCTGCGCGGCGGCGACTTCGGCGAGGCCGCCGGGCCGGTGACCGTGTTGCGCACCGGCATGGGGCCGCAGGCCGCCGAGCGCGCGGTGACGCGCGCGCTCGCCGGGGGCGGTGCGCACGGCGGGGGCGCGGCCCGCGCCGCCGTCATCGCCACCGGCTTCTGCGCCGGCCTGGCCCCAGGGATGCACCCGGGCGACCTGGTGGTGGCCGAGGAGACCCGGGACGGCGTGGGCCGCACGCCGTGCGCCGGCACCGCGGTCCTCGCCGGCGCGCTCACCCGTCTGGCGCGGGCCGGACCCGGGCGCAGCACCGTCCACACGGGCCCGCTCGTCGGCTCCGGCCATGTCGTACGGGGCGCCGAGCGCGCCCGGCTGCACGCCACGGGCGCGATCGCGGTGGACATGGAGTCCGCCGCGACGCTCCGCGGCGCCGTGGCGGCCGGGGCACGCCCGGTTGCGGCCGTACGAGTGATCGTGGACGCTCCTGAACATGAGCTTGTCCGCATCGGAACACTGCGCGGTGGAATATCTGCATTCCGCGTACTACGCACCATCCTTCCTGCTTTCTTTGCCTGGCACCGTTCTTCGCTGCTCCCAGGAGGTGAGCTAGATGGCCATGCCGCTCCGACAGACCATCCGGGTCGCGACGTATCTCTTCGACCAGAAAGTGATCAAGCGTCGTGACAAGTTTCCGCTGATTGTCGAGCTCGAGCCGTTGTACGCCTGCAACCTGAAGTGCGAGGGATGCGGAAAGATCCAGCACCCCGCCGGCGTGCTCAAGCAGCGGATGCCGGTCGCCCAGGCGGTGGGCGCGGTGCTGGAGTCCGGTGCGCCGATGGTGTCCATCGCGGGCGGTGAGCCCCTGATGCACCCGCAGATCGACGAAATCGTACGGCAGCTGGTGGAGCGCCGGAAATACGTCTTCCTGTGCACCAATGCCCTGCTGCTGCGCAAGAAGATTCACAAGTTCAAGCCTTCCCCCTATTTCGCGTTCGCGGTGCACATCGACGGGCTGCGCGAGCGGCACGACGAGTCGGTCGCCAAGGAGGGGGTGTTCGACGAGGCGGTCGAGGCCATCAAGGAGGCGCAGCGGCGCGGCTTCCGGGTGACCACCAATTCCACCTTCTTCAATACCGACACCCCGCAGACCGTCGTCGAGGTGCTCAACTTCCTCAACGACGAGCTCAAGGTGGACGAGATGATGATCTCGCCCGCCTACGCCTATGAGAAGGCGCCCGACCAGGAACACTTCCTCGGCGTCGAGCAGACCCGGGAGCTGTTCAAGAAGGCCTTCGCGGGCGGCAACCGGCGGCGCTGGCGCTTCAACCACAGCCCGCTCTTCCTGGACTTCCTGGAGGGCAAGGCGGATTTCCCCTGCACCGCGTGGGGCATTCCCAACTATTCGCTCTTCGGCTGGCAGCGCCCCTGCTATCTGATGGCCGACGGATACGTTCCCACCTACCGTCAGCTCATCGAGGAGACCGACTGGGAGAAGTACGGCCGCGGCAAGGATCCGCGCTGCGACAACTGCATGGCCCACTGCGGCTATGAGCCGACCGCCGTACTGGCCACGATGGGCTCCCTCAAGGAGTCGCTGCGCGCGGCCCGCGAGACGGCCTCCGGAAGCCGCGGGTGACGTGATGACCTCAGCGGGGATCGATCTGGGGCTTCCCGCGATGCCGCCCCGGCCGGTGGCGCCGCGCCGCCGGTCGCGGCGACTGCGGGTCGGGTCGGTGGCGGTGGGCGGGGACGCGCCGGTGTCGGTGCAGTCGATGACGACGACGGTGACGGCGGATATCGGTGCGACGTTGCAGCAGA